>JABDHL010000063.1 GCA_012972825.1 Chlorobiaceae bacterium | reverse complement strand
GAGAAGTCTATAAAGGCCGTGCGATTATGCAGCGTATGAAAGGTAAACCGCTGAACTGGATCTGGCTTGCCAACTACGCCATGAACCGCTTTACCTGCAAACTCCAACCAGAAAGCTTCCACTGATAATGGTCAATGGCGTTCGAGGCCCTCGGCATGGAGCCGAAAATCAGACACGTGCCTATATGGCTTCGGCGACATCGACCTTTTCGTGATGGGCCTTGTCAACAAACCCCTGAGAAACATCTTGTCCTTCGCTCTGTCTGTCAGCCGCATAAACAACGTTGCCCCGGCAATCGGCACGAGACATCTCAAGGATTTTTTCCATGAACTTGCGACCAAAGGCGGTTAGTGCTCTTGCGGAACTGCTTCATTTCAAATCCAGTTCTATTACCAATGATTTAAGATTATGGATGACGATAAACCTGAAGATCTAAGAACAGCCCTCCTCCGGTAGTCATCGTTCATGAGTGCTGACATAGAACATGTGCAACAAAGGGTATTCTCAACTTATCGAAAATAAGGAAGGAAGATTATCGTAGACGAACCGATTTAAAATCCAGATACCATTTGACCCGGGCCGGAGCTGCGATTGACGCATTGTGTTGGTATAATCCTGCCCGAACTTGAGTGTCCATTGTCTGATGGCTTCATAGGTGACAATCACCCCTCGATAAGCAAGCATTTCTTCTCTATCACGAAAGCTAAAGCTGAAGCGGAAGTATGGCAACACTGCATGACGGATGACCTTGGCTGGATAGTGGTGGCAGTGTGAGGGTTCGGGTTCTTTTCCATAGCTGAACCTTTCTGGACTATATCCTTTCTTATTCTGAAAAGCCAAAATTGGCAGAACTCTTTTCGTAACAAACAATGATGTTATTTTAAGGGACGTGAGCCCAAGTAAAGGGAATAAACTTCATTGAAAAGGGATCTGCTTCAATACTGGTTTATATATTGGCGCCTATTGAACAGCAAAGGCAACAAAAAATTTGGCGAGCTTCGTAAAAAGTATTAAAACAATAACGCAAGTTAAAAATAGAGAGCCGCATTGTTTAATGATGTGAATTCCACAACCAAATGGTTCCCTGATTCTGGCTTACTTTTACATACACATAGCGGATTATTGTACAAGCAACTGAAGCCCACAGAACAAGATATCAGGTTTATAGTATCTTGCGATCATTTATCTGCTTCATGATGCTCATGCTGCGGTAGGTGTCTTTCGAGCCAGCCTGCAGCCTAGAGATGATTTCACGAACACGAATAAGATAGTTCCTGAAGTTCATGTTGTTTCCAATGTCTGGGTACGATGCCGCCTTTGCCACGAATGCTGAAAGGCTTGATACCTGCATTGAGGCAAGAAGTAGATTCCTGTAATACCATCGCAGAGCAAAGGTTTTTTCATTTTTATCCTCGGGAGCAAACAATCTTGGCAACCAGAGTACCCGGCTGTGCTCATCGCCGTAAATGACGTCGCCTTGCTTGGTGTTTTGCATGTCGATCGTATGGTCGGCCAGTTTGGAAAAGCAGACCTCATTCCATTTGTAGTTCCATGTGACCAACGCATCGAGTGTCTTGTGCACTTGGTCATTCTGCTGGACGGGTTGCAGGAGAAGGTCGGGATCACCGGCATCAATCGCAGCTATTAAAAAGGGGCCTTCGTTGATTCCGTCTTGAACCTTCATCATTTGGCAAAGCTCGTTTAGCAATTCGTCTGCAAGCGACTTGAGGGTGGTCACGGGATTGCTTTTGTACTGAAACACAGAGTCGAACCGGACGGCTCGAGCCAAACCGACAGCCTCTTCGTTGTCGACACAGTTAACAATGTTGAACGTGGTAATCAGCGCGGCACCGTGCCGATAGAGGTAACCTTCGAATGAATAAGTGGTTGATTGTTTCCAGGAATCACAGGGAACCAGCTTGACATTCTGGTTAAGGGAGACACGGAACGGAATGATGAGATTGGCACAGAGATTGGATATCTTGCCAATCGTATCCGAAGAGATAGAGGGATAACCATCCAGAGGGTCATTGCCCTGTAAGTAATATCTCCAGAACCAGTTGTATTTTTTACCCTTGCTTTCGTCATTCCAGGGAAGCTTAACCGGCAGTTTATTTTCACTGTAGAGCGTCCTGATTGTGTCTTTGAAGTCGCTGACCCTGAGGGGATAAGGGAAGGAGGACGAGTCGTTTCCTGTTGCCTTCACAACTGGTTCGAAGAGACGAAACGAGGTACGAATCCAAATAAAAGAGATACGTAACTTTTTGATTTTCATTTGAAGTTTAACGGATTTTTGTTTAACATTTAAACGACTTCGGTGGGTAATTACCCATTCACGAGAGTCGCCACTATCTTGGCATCATCCATTCAAGATGTATTCTCGTCCGACTGCGGATTCTTCGGAATCCGCTTTTTTTGGTCACTACGACGACTGGAAAGGGTAAAACACGCTCTGCTCTTTCTGAATATCCTCTAATTTATCTTCTTTTACCAACATCGGCTTTTTTATAGTTATTATGTTATCATCTGAGTACCATTCGATTTTTTGAATTAATGAGCCTTTTTCTTTAGACGATCTGCCGCTTATGAAATCATCGAGAAAGTCAGCAAGGGTAATATCTTTAATCTTTTCATTGAATTTGTCGTATAGTTTATCGTCTTCTTTATTGAACAGTACCTTGACAAATGGGATGAGCCATACAGAATCGTCTTCTGCATTTTCTTTTGGTATCTGAAATCCTTTGAGATTGGGTGGGTCTTGCAACGTTGCGATCTTGAACCATGACGTACTCTGGGGTCTGAAATGCACGACCTTTGGCAAAAGGGTTTCTGGAATATCAAGCGGACTGATTTTCCATCGGTTCTTTAGTATCATCAGATAGGCACCGAGCCATCCTGTGGCTGATATGAGAAGGCCTGTGAACAACGAAAACGTCCACATCATGGTAATATCCATAAAGCCGTACCCAAAAAGAAAGTTTCTACTTCCGAACGTGGTGAAGCTCATATAAATCGGATATAACACCCAAACCATGGCGAGCGAAAAGGTTATCGCCACGACCCAGAACCTGAGATCGTCTTTCTTGGCGTTGCTGAGCCATTCCGGATAACTCTTTTTATAAGGTTCAGGTACGATCCAGGGCCAAGTCAAGCCTGCCGCGATCAGTATGATGAAACCTGGAAGAACCAGAAAGGTAACCGCGTTCTGCAATGCTCCGAGAATCTCGTTTTCCCCAAATGCATTAACCTTAAACTCATGCGAGATCGGTATGCTGGTACTGAGTGATTTCCCTTGTTTTCCTTTTGCCAGGAACACGTTGAACAATAGCATATGTTTGCCGGGACGAAGCTGGTTTTGAGCTTCTACATAAATGCCATATGTGCCTGAGGAGCCAGGAATAATCGGGATGCTGTCCGGATAAAGCAGAGAATTCTTTGTGCTTGGCTGAGTCTTGCTAGTGTCATTGTAAGGAGGAGTCAGGAAAAACGCCCTCGGATATGCTGGTCGGATGTGCAGAAATTCAGGGTATTCTGCAATATCGATTTTCTTGACCGTGATGAGGGAATCAGAACGGTTTTTAACGATGATGTAGATGAAGCCAGGGCGGTAATCGCTGATTTCATTCATCGACGACAGGATCGAGACATCGGCAACAAGTGCCTCCGTTTTGCTTGTACTGGAATCCTCTTCTTTGCTTTTTCCGGAATCCGCAGCATTGGCATTACCGACAGGAAGGCTTCCCAAAGTCAGCATGACCCACAACCTGACTATCACAAATTTCCTCACAAGATAGCCCTCCATAGATTTAAACTGCTTTACGGCAATAGATTCGAGCTATTCAATCGTGTATTCATGTAGGTTGAAGAGCATTCCCAATAACTTGACAGTGCCGTGTTGATTGATCTGAACATTAGGGATATCACGGACACATCCCCCTAAATTGGCGTAATAATATCCACCCGGCAGCATATTCAGGAAATAATAAAAGCAGAGCATTCGAAAATTTGTTACCACCAAAACCCCTTGAGTTGAACATCCGTGAGTTGAACAACTTTTCAGTTTCTTATGTTTCTCACGGTAAACCAAATTTATCAAGAGACTATTCTGTAGCTGTGGATCCACAAGAAAAATCAATAACAATATATATACTGCAATGGTCACAATATCATGTAGCCGATTTGATTCAAACGTTTAAATGGTTGGACATAGAAATAAAGATGTCTATCTTGGTAGCGCAGAGCACACATTATTACAAACCAAGCAGTTTGTTGAGTTGATGTTTGATAAAAAAGAATTTAATTACTATGCGGCCTAACCTTGGAATACCCATTTCACTTAAAAAAATATTTGCGCTGTTGGATAGGCGTTCTTTGAATTTCTTTCGTAAGTTTTCTGGTACATCTGTTAACTTAAGTTTGCTGCCGTTTAACTTCTCTAATATTGGATGTATTTCCATCCATGGTTCTGATTTGACTTTTTGGTTGTTTCCGGGATAATGCGGAAACCATGATTTACCCGGTCCTTTAATGAATTCTTGAGCTTTCTTTCTGCCAACATCGTAATCGTGATCTCGATAAGACTGGTCAAAGAAACCAAGGAATGCTGTAAGCTTACCCCCAGCAAGATCATCGTCTTCAGCTGTAATACCGAATATTTTCATATCATCCTTTTCACCGAGATCGGCAGCTTTTTCTAATACCAAAATAATATCAATAAAGATATTAGCCGCTGAAAGGCCACAGTTTTGAGTGAGATCAGAATATTCTTTCTTATACTGAATCCGCAGCCTGTTTTGTTCTTCAGTTTGTTTTGCTTGCGATTTTTGATCGTCACCAAAAAGAAGAGGAAGCAAATTAGTCGATAGATTCTGGAGTTGGGTTGAGTTGATTTTATTAGCGATTATTGCATCGCTTAAACCTTTTGCACGTTGATCCAGAATCTTGATTTGATCGTTAACTTGTTCTGCTGTTATCCAATCATGAAATCGAGCTTGATGATAGATGGCGGGAATAATAGCTTTAGCAGTATTAAAAAAATCGGCATTTTTTTCGTTGAAATTAGGATTTGAATGACCTTTAAGGCTTTGTGGGGATACAAAAAGATAAAATCGTTCATCGTGTAAGGAATGGGTAGGATCTAATTTATCAACTAAATCTTTAGCCATTCCAAGAGGCTCGTTTTCAAATACCCCACCGTCTGTATAGGTAAAGGTTTGTTTTGACTCTTTAAAAATGCCATTAGGAATAGGATGTATAGATTTCGATTTGTTTTCAGACTCCTTAAACTGACGATTTAAATCTTTAACCCTGAAAGCGAATGGAAATGCACCACAGGAGACGGCGGCATTCCGGATATCAACCCAAACATCACCCGGTTTGCCTGAGTCAAAAATTTTTATCATTCTATCCTGAAAGCGAGTATAACAAAAATATCCGCCAGTAATAAGGGAACGAACATAATCCACACCATTCAAGTTACTAAGAGCCAGACCTAGCCATAAGGTATCAGCAGCCGCGGAGTGTTTTTTTGGTTGTTTACCGGTACCAGCATAACAGTCATCGACGTGTTTTTTAGATATGTCGTCAATAAGGTTAGAAGATAGAATTGAATGCGTCGGATCGTCGCCTTTTTGAAAATTGATTAATTTGTCGAAACTTACATCCTGAACCCAAGCATGATAAAAGGAGTTGTCGTAGGGTTCATCGAGCGATGATGCCTCAAAGAGTAATTTCTGCGCCGCTATGGTAGCGGACATCCCTCCTGCGGAGGCACCAACTAATACATCTATCTCAATTTTTTTGCTTTCATCTTGCTCGATAGTATTATGATGTTTAATTGTACGGATGATTTCGTATAATACCCCGGCTTCATAGCTTCCGAGCGATACAGCACCCGCTATGGTTATTGCAAGCTTTTTGGCCATAAGTTCTCTTTTTTTTGAAAAAGTACCTCCATGTAGCTCTGCTGCGTGTTATTATCTCATTTTCATCGATTTGCTTAGGAAGTAGAAAGCCGAGAGCTATTAATTGTATAAGGTTGGATGGGACACCAATTGGTATCGGATAGAAAGAGCTGCGACCAGCACTTATGATCTCTGAAAATTAATAGCCAACTGATTGAAAAGGTTACATGATCTTTTCGGAGTTATTGTAGGGTTCAATACTCTCTTAACAAGAGTAAAAAAAGTAATAAACAAAATGTAATTTGCCAAACAAAGCAGTTATCATCAGCTTGTTTTTGCTGAGATGATTGCGCATTACCACACGTGCCGACCGGTAATGTCAAGTTGCGAAAAAGCTGAAATTTGGTAGGGTATAGGTATGGAAAAGAAAACGAATCCCTACGCCAGCCACAGGCATCCGACCGAGATTATCAGTCACACGGTATGGTTTTACTTCCATTTCACCTCGATCTTTCGTGATATTGAAGAAATATTTGATTATCGAGGGGTGATTGTCACCTATGAAGCAATCCGCCAGTGGACAATCAAGTTCGGGCAAGATTATGCCAACACACTTTGTCGACAACAAGCCCCCCGCGGGGATATATGGCATCTGGATGAGATGGTGCTCACCATCAAGGGTCAACACCACTACCTGTGGCGGGCAGTGGATCAGAGTGGCTATACGCTCGATATCCAGACGCAATCGGAATGCAGCCAGACGTTTCTTCCGCAATCTTTTAAAACGGATGGCCTATGTTCCCCGTGTTATCATTACCGATAAACTGAGAAGCTACGGTGCGGCAAAACGATAAATCCTGCCCGGTGTTGAACTGCTGCAGCACAAGTTACTCAATAACCGAGCCGAATTGTCGCACCAACCTACCCGGTAAAAAGAACGGCAGCTGCGAAAGTTCAAATCACTAAAGCAGGCGCAACGGTTACGGTCGGTTCACGCCCATGTTGGTATCCTGTTTCGAATTCGTCATCGTTATAAAACCGCCCCTCACTATCGAACTGCACGTCTTCAAGCTTTTATGACTTGGCAGGATGTGACGTGGTCTATAATATTCTGCCTTATGTTTTATTGATAACTTGACAGTACCGAGATTGACGATATTTCGTGGTATTACAGCACAAAAAGCATACCTTCCTTATTACTGAAACCCTTTTGCATGGAAACCGCTTCTCGCTCTGATTGACAACAACGATCTGCACCCGATTATCCGAGCGCATTCAAAGGTTAAGATGCTCATCGACGCACGGTGAACATGATGCGGATGTCTTCAGCGGAAAACAAATTATCACCATGTCAGACAACACAATAGATCGTTTTTTCGGATATCTGAATTGGCTTTTCAATCCATTCCATGGGTTGAAGACAACGGAAGTCTATGATTTGATTGGCACCTCTTCACTTACTGAGAATGCGTTATATCTGAATCTTGGCTATTGGCGTGATGTGGATACCATTGATGAAGCCAGTGAAGAGCTTGCTCTTCTGGTGGCGAAAAGAGGCGGCATGGGTCCAGGTGATACTGTCTTGGATTGCGGGTATGGTTTTGGCGATCAGGACATCCTCTGGACAAGGAACCTGAACCCCGAAAAAATCATTGGGCTGAATATTACGAATTCTCAGGTTGAGCGGGCCCGGATGAATGTTGCCGATGCGGGACTCGATAAATCAATAGATTTAAGAGAAGGTTCGGCAACAGAGATGCCAATTGAAAATGAATCCATTGATCTGGTTGTTTCCGTGGAAAGTGCTTTCCACTATAGAACCCGTGAGGATTTTTTCAAAGAGGCGTACCGCGTTTTGCGTCCAGGCGGAAGGCTTGTGACAGCGGACATTTTACCAGTAGAAAACTCCGATAACCTCTTCAGGCGAATAGAGCAATGGATTTCATGGAGCCTTGTCGCAGGAAAATTTAATATTCCGCATGAAAACTACTATGTAATCCCATCTTATAATAATAAACTCTCCAATGCCGGATTTGTCAATATTGATAGCAAATCAATACGTGACGATGTCTATATGCCTCTTCATGAGTATCTGTCAAAAAACCAGACATTTGTCGGCAAGCTGCATCCACTTGCAAAAATTCTTGCACAATTAACATTGAATCGTTCTGCAGAGAGTGTCTACGCCGGCCTGGACTATATCCTTTCTTATTCTGAAAAGCCAAAATTGGCAGAACTCTTTTCGTAACAAACAATGATGTTATTCTACGTAAAGCTATTGCATGACAAGACGTTGGTCTTTCTGAGATTACGCCGCACCCCCTGTTTCATTAATCCATAGCCGACGAGGTCATCTTCTGCCGTCATCTATTGGACCTTTATTCGCAAACCCGAAAGGTTGATTTTTCCGGGGGCATGGAAATAATTTTCTCCGTCTGTATAATGCATGTGGTAAACAAAAGTCACTTCCGCTAAGATCGGCACCGCTGAGGTCAGCAGCTGAAAAATCGGTCTCGCTGAGGTTTGCATCGGTGAGATAGGCTCCATTAAGACTTACCTCGCTGAAATCTGCACCATTAAAGTCTCCTTCACTGAGGTTAGCGCCACAAAGAGCTGCATTGGCAAGGCTTCGTCGTGGAGATCTATCTCTATTTCCGGATGTGCTTTACGGGCATCATTCCACTCAGCAACTGATCGTAGCAAAAGGTCAATGGTAAACATGGCAGTAATTTTTATGTTGGTTGATTAGCGTCCTTGATTTCAATTCAAACAATCTTGACGGCCAATTCTCTCATTTTATTGCAGGAGGTGACCACAAACATTCTGTCAATCCCTGTCAATGACTCCACGGCTCATACACTACAATGCCCTATGTATCAGGGCAGAACTGTGTTGTACCGTACGGGTGAAGTGTACATCAGGGTAGCCAAACACCATGGCATAGCCAATCAGATGGTCATCTGGAATGCCAAGTAAGTGACGGGTTTCTGGCAACAAGTCGTTGATAGCCCACTTTGCAAGACCGTTCCAGAGGGTGCCAACCCCATTGGCTTGAGCAAACAGCTCAAAATACGACAGGGCTATCAGGCAGTCCGGCATCGGTGAGGGCAGGTTCATAGGTGTTGAGGTAATAAGCAGATGAGGAGCACTGCGGAAAATGATATCGACTTGATGGTTTTGCCATATCCGAACAAAGTTGCCGTAAGATTCCTTCCCTTTCGGCAGAGCATTTTCTTTGACGAGTCTTACCAGTCCAGTCATCACTTCATCACGCAATTGTGCAACCTTATCCTTGCTATCCAATACCGTGAAGCGAACCTGACGTGAGTTCACACCGGTAGGAGCGTGCCAGGCAACTTTCAGGAGTCGTTGAAAAAGTGCCGGATCAAGATTTTCATCCTTGTAGCGACGCACTGATCTTCTCCCTTTGATCAGTGTTTCAAGTTTGTCGGGGTCAGGATATCCGCCGGCAAGAACAGTACTGGCTGCTGGATCCAGACCAAGGATTGAGACTGATCCAGTCGGGCAGATTGCAAGGCAGTGCTGGCATTTATAACAACTGCCTTCTTTTTCAAGAGCAATGGTCGGGTAGCCATCCTCCGACAGAGATATTATCCTTGACGGGCAATCAGCGACGCACTGACCGCAACGAGTACAGTTCAGTTTATTTATTTCGAAATCCAGCATTGTTGTCATTTTGAAGTTTTTCAGAGTATGTGACGTATATACCGACTAATCGTTAATTGTCCACAGATGAGCTGGTTGCAGCGGAAAAATCAGCATAGACGAAGATAGACCGTCGACGGGTGTCTCGAATGGTTCGGCCCATCATCCGACCCTGATCACCAGTTTTCCGAAATGACTCGCGCTGGCGAGGTGGCGATACGCCTCTTGGGCCTGATCAAATTCGAACACGCGGTCGATGACGGGTCGCATCTTGTGCAATGCGATTGCGCGATTCATCGCCAAGAACATTTCACGCGATCCGACATAAATTCCTTGCAGCGTTGCTGATTTCCGCATCAACATGGCGGGATTGATTTCCCCGCTTGTCAGCACGCCGATCAGCGCGATTTTCCCGCCGAACCGCACGCTATCGATCGAACGCGGCAACGTACCCGCGCCGCCGACCTCGACGACCAGATCGACGCCGCGCTTGGCGGTTGCCTCAAGGACGCCATGCTGCCACTCCGGGAAGGATTTGTAGTTCACCGTTGCGTCGGCGCCCAACGCATGAGCACGGCGGATTTTTTCCTCATGAGACGACGTCGCGATGACCCTCGCGCCGTGCATTCTCGCGAACTGCAACGCAAAGATCGAGACGCCGCCGGTGCCGAGCACAAGTACCGTCTCGCCGGCGCGTGTCCGGCCGAAATCCACCACCGCGTGCCAGGCGGTGACAGCGGCGCAGGGCAGGGTAGAGCCTTCCTCGTATGAGAGATGCTCCGGCAGATGAACCAGGCCATCTTCGTGCAGAACCACCTGCTCGGCCAACATTCCGTCGATCGCGCCGCCGAGCGCGCTGGCGCCTGCTTGCGGCGCCCCTTCGGCGGTGACGCCACCCGCGATCCATTTCTGCATGAAAATGCCGGCGACGCGGTCACCCACCTTTACTCGCGAGACTTGATTGCCGATGGCGATCACCTCGCCTGCGCCGTCGGAACAGGGTACCAGATTCGGTCGATGACGGCCGCGCCCATACGTACCGCGGACCACCATCAGATCGCGGAAGTTGAGGGAAACCGCGCGGACGCGGATCAGAACCTCATCATCCCCCGGTGCGGGGTCGGGCGCCTCTGCAAGCGTGAGGTTCTCGATCGCACCGGGTTCGGGAATTCGATACAGCTTCATGTCCGTCTGCCTCGTTCATTTTGTAAGATTTAAGAAAAATGACAATATCCATAGACTGCTGAAACTTATCTTACTCGTCTGGAGATTTCATCGATTGTCCTCATCCGAGTTCTTGACTCGAGGGGGGGAAATCACCACATGAGTTAGCTGGTTGTGAGCTTCCAAAAATCCGGTACTGGATGACTTATTTTCGGACAGAATACACAGCAGAAACAATCTGATTGGTTACCATTTCCTATTTTTCAAGCGTTCTGCATTGTACGAAAAAATCCCGCAATCGGTGCGTGCCATGAAGAGGAGCAACGGTATCTATTCTGCTTACAGTAGTCGCAAACAGAGCAACATCATGGACATCGCGATTGAAGATGCCGATTGCTGCAACCAACCCGTCAGCCAGCCATAGTGGCAGAGAGAGCACGAAAGGATAGTTTTTGGCTATTTCGGCAGCAAGATCAACCATTTCACAGTAAGTGAAAACCTCAGGGCCTCCCGCTTCAACCTCTTTTGCCGTTCCCTCGATCGCATCTACGCAAACTTTGGCAAGGTCAGCACCGTGAATGGGATTCGACCGCTGGTAACCATCCCCAACCATCAGGGTGAATCCGCGAAGAGCCCTTGCTACAAACTGTCCGATCTCCGAATAATAGCCTGTTGGACGGATAATGGTGCTGTCAATGTTCGAGGCTTTCAGCTCCCTGACAAACTTCTCATGAGCCTGTATGTTCGGAATATTCATCATCCGATGTGCATCAAAGACCGATACGTAAACGAATTTACTTACCTTAGCCTTCAGAGCCAGATTCAGCAGATTCAGGTTTGCCTGGTAGTCTACGTCGAAAATCGAATGCACGAAATCCGGCTTGATCATGCCAAGCGATGAAAAAACAACCTCCACGCCATCGCATACTTCAGCGATGGTTTCAGGCTTCGTGGCATCGCCGATGAAATACTCATCAGCCAGATTGTCGAGAACCGGTGCGAAATAAGGTCCGGGTATGTTGATCTTCTCCGGGTTGCGCACCAATGCACGTACCCAATAACCGCGATTTTTTAACTCCTGTACTACATAGCGTCCGAGATAGCCGGTCGAACCGGCCACAAGTACTTTCTTCATTGTCATGATAATATGGTTGAAAAATATGTTTGAACCGTTTCCATCATAATGATAAACTATTTTGAGAACAACATAATCAGCCGGCGATCAAGGTAATGCAAAGAGTATCCCGTACTCTAGCACAGAGGGTTATGCAGGAAGCTCACCATGATTCCACAATTCTTTCAGAAATTTCCTTACAGCAGCAATAAAGGCTTCTGGCTGCTCTTCCTGTGGAAGATGCCCGCAATCAGGAATAACCACCAGTTCAGCAAACGGAAGTTCGCCGGCAAGCCGGATGCTCTCCTTTGTATTAACCGTAATATCGTGCTCACCGGTAATGACGAGGGATGGCTGCCGAATGGTTTTTAGTTGATCATCCAGCCGAAGATGATGTGTCTCAAGAAAAAGCTCCCAGAACGCCCTTGACCACTCTCCAGTCATGAGGTCACTGCGAAACGCAGCCAGAATTTCGCCATCAAGCCGTTCCTTTTTGTACCAGAAACTGCGAAGATTCCTATCGTAAAGTCTGGTGATGAGGAGCTTCATTAAACGGGAAAAAAGAGGGGTCAAGGCTTTCATTGCCGGTTTTATGAATGCAGGTATCTCGCTGGTAGCATAGCCGCTGTATATCATTGCATCTACAAGCACCAGCCCCTCAACATGCTGCGGATAGCGCAATGCAGTCAGCAGCGCCATAGTGCCCCCTGTTGAATTGCCAACCAGTACAGCTTTGCTGAACCCGAGTTTTTTTATCAGTGCTATAACCAGGTCACTCTGTGCTTCAGGAGTGTAACTTACCCCCGTTGCCTTTGACGGCAGAGGGCGGGAGGTCAGGCCAAACGCAGGGCGGTCGAATGCCATGACCGATGCGGTTTCCGCCAGTCCATCAAAAACAAGCCTCCATGACCTGAGACTCAAAAAACTGCCGTGCAGCAATACAACAAGTGTTTTTTTTCCGCCAGCCAGCCGGTAATGAACATTGAACCCATGTACATCAATAAAGCTGCTTCCTTTAAAAAGCGATCGTTCCATTTCGTTAATCAATCCTGCGATAGGATAAATGTGCTGTCTGGGCCAAAATCGATATTTCCCCTGCATGGCATTCCATCATATGGGGACTGCCAAGTTATCAAAAAAAAGGAAGGCAAAATATCGTAGAAGAATAAATTTCTTCTTCAAGAAGAATATAGGAACATTCATGCAGCGCTCAGAGTCCTCTTCACTTCCAGCTGGCCTGCAAAATGTCAGCCTTTTCACCAGCTTGACAGTACGTAAAAAATTACTGCTTGTTTTTTTATCTTTCACAGCTTCAAATAGAAAATGCCGAAAAAATGAAGCCGAAAAATTCTGTCTTCCGCTTAACTGACACACTTGCACTACAGACACATGAAAAAGAATCCGATTGTCAGCATTATCGTTTCACTTGCGATGATCGGACTATCTGGTGGTGTTTCTTTTGCCGCAGACAAAGCTGCAGACATAAAGCCGGCAGTAACAACGGAGGCAAAAGCAGATGCTCCTCCTCCTAAAGCAAAAGCCGGGAAAAAGAAAGCAACAAAGAAGAAAGTTGCCAAAAAGGCAGAAGCAAAAACAACCAGTAGTGTTAAGTGTAATTCCATCGGAAATCGTTTTTCTCTCTCAATCCAAACATGCCAACTGCCAACTCATTCATTTCATCAGCAGGTTTCCGTTGCTTGCTTTACGTGATGAACGTATTCACCACCATTGAACTGAACAAGGTTGATGGATGTGTCAGCTGGTTTTTGGTTGTTGAGCCACTTCAGGCAACTGCTTTCCAGCCATTCTTTGCGTGTACCTCTAAATCCCGAATTGGCAGGATATATGCTGATAAAGTGTTTGAAAATCTCTGTGGTAAAGTCTGTCTCCATGCCTTGCGGTTGGTATTTATCTGTATTCGGACAGCGCTTGCATTGCGAGGCGCTGTCGGCCGTAGAGCAAAGCAAATTTGGCTCGGTCAGGTATCCACAGTGACTGCCTTTTTCAACATTGGCGACAGCCGCCCACGAATCACTCCCGGCGGGAGCCATCTGGCTAAACTCTGTGGAAACCGCTGAATCGGAGGCCCATGCAGGTGGCTGCGATGTATCAAGGCAGGCACAATCGCACTGGCCGATAATCATCAGGTTCGGAATCGGTATCTTTGCAAGTTTTTGCCGGTAGAGTTCCATGCCGCCAAAAAGCGGATTTTTCATATCTACGGGTGAAAGCTGAACAAGGCCGACGGGATTGGCCCGGCTATCCGCCCCCCAGGTCGAAAGCTTCTCGGTAACTCTTGGAAAGATGATCCTGTCGTACACAATGGGGTCAAACTTCTTGTTTGTTGTTGCTCCGATCGCATTAAGGTTGTCAAATCCAGTTGCGGCCACCTGTGCATGCGCTCCTCCGACAGAGTGACCTGCAAAAATGACATTGTTTGAGTTCATGAACTGAAACAGCTTTGAGTGGCTTGCATTGTAGAATGTACTGGTAGCTCCGAAACGGATAAGATAGGAGGCTGCCATGTACGCTTCCTGTCCAACCCTGGGATTCCCGCCGAAATCAGTCGTGGGAGTGAATTCAGTTTGCTCGTGCGTCGAGGTTACGAAAGCCATTGCCCAGTTCTTTTCAACAATGGCTGATGTATAGTTGTAGTAATAGGAAGGATAGTTGTCAAACAGCGGAGCCTGCTCGTTGTTGAAAATGCCGGCAAGCAGTCGTTTCGGAAGATAGAGGAGGTCGGTACCGATCAAGAATCCATGATTGAACATAACCAGACCATTCGCCTTTCGATCTTTTGGATAATACACATCTATGGCTATTTCTGTGAAATTCAGATCTTCAGGAGTATACTGCATCCAGAAGTACACCCTTTTGAAACAGTAGTCATTAATGATGATATTTTCCATGATATCTGGATTATTTGTTGATAAAAACCATGACGTTTGGAACAATAAATACAGTAACTACATGAAGTATAAATAATAAACACGAGAAATATGAGCGTACACTAACTTATTATATTTTATGAAGGTATATCAATCAATAGAGGTTCCCTGAAGTGATAAACACAAGAAGCCGTCTTATTTAGACTCATGAGTTATCAGTCATCAATAACCGTGAACAATGCTTGTTGGTGTGACCGTTTTTCCATTGTAAGTCCATTAGCCTGTTTCGCAACTTGACAGCACCCTCGAGAGAGTTAAGTTATCGTCCTTCGACCGCAATCCGCCGAACCACTGTCTGTAATATCCCGCCGTTGCGGAAGTATTCCATTTCAACAGGGGTATCAATCCTGCATTGCAGGGTGAAGGAAATCGTCTTTGCAGTTTTCGGATCGGTCGCAATAACCTTGACAAGTTCACCCGGCTTGAGGGAATCAGTGATGGCTATATCGAAAATTTCACGCCCCGAAAGACCGAGGCTGGCGGCGTCCTCACCATCGTGGAACTGGAGTGGTAAAACACCCATACCGATCAGATTAGAACGGTGTATACGCTCGAAACTCACGGCGATGACCGCACGTACCCCAAGCATGGCCGTACCCTTGGCCGCCCAGTCACGGCTGCTTCCCATCCCGTAATCCTTTCCGGTAATAACGATCAGCGGGACGCCGGCCTCCTGATAATTCATGGCCGAATCGTAGATGCTCCTCACCTCTCCATCACCATCACTATCCGAGCGGAACCGGGTCGTATATCCTCCTTCAGTGCCCGGCACGAGTTTGTTGCGTATCCTGATATTGTCGAAGGTGCCTCGAACCATCACCTCATGATTTCCGCGCCTTGACCCGAAAGTGTTAAAATCCTTCTCAGAAACCCCTGTTGACAGAAGGTATGCGCCAGCCGGTTGACCGGGCGGGATCATCCCGGCCGGACTGATATGATCGGTTGAAATGCTGTCGCCGAACAACGCGAGACAACGTGCTCGGCTAATCGACGCAACCCCCTCTGGATCGGGCCCGATGCCATCGAAAAACGGCGGTTTGCGGATATATGACGAATCAGGATCCCACTGATAAAAAGCATCGCCGGCTGTTTTGATCGCCCGCCAGTGTTCCGGCCCTTTATGAACTTCGGCATAACGCTTCTCGAAATACTCTGGTAGAACGACAGATCGGGCGATCTCGCGAACCTCTTTGTCAGTGGGGTAAAGTTCACGGAGAAATACCTCTTGGCCTTCGCTGTCAGTTCCAATGGGCTCGCGCTCAAAATCGATGGCAATGGTACCGGCAAGAGCATAGGCAATGACCAAAGCCGGACTTGCCAGATAGTTCGCCTTGACGAGCGGATTGATCCTTCCTTCAAAATTGCGGTTTCCAGAAAGCACAGAGGCAACGACGAGATCGCCTTTCCTGACAGCCTGAGCAACAGGCTCGGGCAATGGGCCGGAATTACCGATGCAGGTGGTACAGCCGAAAGCCACATTACTGAATCCCAGCGCTTCAAGATCATCCATAAATCCGGCAGATGCAAGGTAATCGATGACCACCCGTGAACCGGGCGCAAAGGAAGTCTTGACCCAAGGTTGCGGAATAAGCCCGCGTTTACGCGCTGCTCTTGCCATGAGTGCGGCGGCAATCAGGATTTCCGGATTGCTGGTATTGGTACATGAGGTAATTGCAGCAATAACCACGGCACCGTCACGGAGGGAGACCTGCTGGCCTTGCATAGTGATATCGATGCCTTGACTGACCGGATCGGGATGTGATGCAACGGCAACGCCACCTTCGGAAGCCATCTCACCGAGCTCCAGAATGGAAGGTTTAGCGAAAACCGTTGAGAGATCTTTCATCCACTGGCTGCTCATCGCCGTCATGTCGATCCGATCCTGTGGCCGTTTCGGGCCAGCCAGCGATGGACGAACCGTTGTCATGTCAAGCTCTATAACCCTGCTGAAACAGGGTGTATCAGCTGCTTCGTGCCAGAGTCCCTGATGGCGACAATAGCGCTCGACAATGTCGCAGCGATCTTCCCTCCCACTGAGGGCAAGATAGTCGAGGGTCTCTTCATCGACGGGGAAAAAGCCTGTAGTCGCACCATATTCCGGAGCCATGTTTGCCACCGTTGCGCGGTCAGGCAGGGAAAGCGAAGGAAGGCCTGTTCCGAAAAACTCTACAAATGAACCGACAACGCCAGCTCGTCGTAAGATTGACGTCAGGGTCAGTACGAGATCGGTTGCACATACTCCTTCAGTCAGTTCACCCGTCAACCGGACTCCGACAACTTCGGGCAGCAGCATGTATATGGGTTGAGCGAGCATGACGGCTTCGGCCTCTATGCCGCCAACTCCCCAGCCAAGCACACCAAGCGCGTTGATCATGGTGGTATGACTGTCAGTACCAACAAGTGAATCCGGATATGCGACACCGTTTTCGATATGTACTACATCGGAAAAATATTCCAGATTCACTTGATGTACAATACCGGTACCGGGAGGAACAATATGAAAATTGCTGAACGCCTTTTCACCCCATTTAAGAAACTCGTAGCGTTCCAAGTTACGCTCAAATTCCTTTTCGAGGTTTTTCTCAAAAGCATCGGGTGTCCCGAAATAATCAACTTGCACGGAATGGTCGATAACGAGATCGCAGGAAACGAGGGGATTGATCCGTGAAGCATCGCCACCAAGAGCCGCACACGCTTCACGCAGAGCAGCCAGATCGACGATGGCAGGTACACCGGTAAAATCCTGCAAAACGACTCTTGCCGGTTTAAACGGAACTTCGACCTTTGGCTTTGCCGAAGAGCCCCAATTCGCTATTGCCTCGATGTCGGCCGTGCGTATCGTGTAATTATCGAAATTCCGCAATGCGGCTTCAAGGAGTACCTTTATGGTTTTCGGATAAGCCCCTGAGCCTGGCCAGATCTTGTCAAGTGCTTGAAGGGAATAGCAGAAAATCTCTCTCTTTTTCAGGGAAAGCGGCAAGCATACGCCAAACGGGTCAAGAGGTTTATTCATGGTGAAATTGGGTTAAATTGCCCGGGTCATACCCCAATCCGGGAAAACACCTTTTTTTCGGAGTATGCTGAACCTGTCGCAAGGGGAAACGAGTGAAATTTGCCTGTTTTCGCGTTAATTACGGCGCCTGAATTGCATCCCCCAGTACCGCATCCCCATTTTACCACTATGAAATGACCGGCAAAATCAGGTTTCTCATGCTCAATAGCATCACGTAGCCACGTTCTAAAACTCTTTCCGAACGAATCCATAACCAATGGGTGATTTTTTCCGGTATATATTTCATCGACAGGGTAATTTTTAAACTGAGGAATCTTATGTGCAGCATAAATAACATCCAGAGTTTCATGTTTCCCCTCAATAATTTAAAAAGCACAGTTCCTGCACCGGTATCGATAAACCGTTCTATTGTACCATGCTGGTTTATTGTTTGGCAAAAATCTCGATCTTTTTACACTGGTTTGAAAATAACACATCCGGCGGCAGGTACAGTTATCTGTATCGACTTGCCATTCAGAGCAGCTACGTTCAATGTTGAATGTATCTGGTTGTGATCAGTCGAGTATATGCAGGAGAACGAACTTCCCACATCGTGTAAATCGTTATCGATTGTTACCCACGCAGTGACACTTTCGTTGTAATTGGTATTGATTGCAACAACAATTTCCTGTTTATCAAGTATGCGTGACCATGGCACCACCGAACGGATTTCCGTCCCGAACATTTTCGGAAGACCAAAATTGACTCCATCACCCGAAATTTCACGCAGGTACTGTCGTCCTCGACTCAGAACAAGTTCCGACTTTCGGATGGTGATTATTTTTGCAAATTCGATATAGGCATTCGACTTTTCATTGAAAAAATGATACCCTGAGCTTTCGAATGAGCCATAGTCTCCGCCAAACATAGATTCACGCAGAAAAACATCATTTCCATCACAATCTTTTGTCGCATGACCATTGAAATACTGTTCTGAACCATAATAGACGCATGGAATGCCTAAGGTCAACGCATTGAGGGCAAGGGCGTTCAGAAGGAATTTCCATCCTTTTTCATTCTCAAGCGGCGCACAGAAACGAGCTTTCCAATTCCCTTTGCGCACCTGATCGTGATCATCGAAAACAGTCACAACCTTGTTACGGAACCAGGTGTGTGATTCCTTGTTTACAAGTGTCGAATTGCGAAACAGGTCGAAATAATCCGACGGATTCCGATAGCCCTTCACAAGATATTCCATTTTGTCGGGAATGTCATCAATACCGAGTGCAGCATCAAGTCCCGTTGTTTCGAGCGTATCGAAGGCGCGGGTTCTTCCGCCCGTGATTTCTCCAATCAGAAAAAATCTTTCCTTACCAAGCGTTTGGGCAAATTCGTGAATCACCGATGCGAAATACCGCGTAGCGCCTGTATCCATATGCTTTACGGTATCAATTCTGAAGCCGTCAATATCAGCCACTGTAATCCAGTATTTGTAAGCCTCGGTCAACACTTTGAGAGCTTTGGAGGGCTCGTAATTGTCATCGGGACCAGACCCATGATGTATATCCTTTAAATCGCAGAAATCACCTTCGCGAAATTCAGGGTCATAATCCCAATTATTGATTCGCCCTTTGCAGGTGAAGGTTTTAGGATCCTGTAGCTCCAGCGGAAATATTGCCTCTTTCGTATTTTGCGTTGCCGCTGAACTGAAAGGAATGGACGGTTTTCCAAAGGCATCGTTAAAACCGGCGATCTCGTAAGGATTGCCATCCCAGCGTGGATCTATATAAGAAATCCCATCCTTGTCCGTCGTAAAGTATCGATTCGGGTTGTATGAAAATACATTGCCGCTATGATTGATGATGATATCCAGCACAACAAAAATCTTCATTTCATGTGCCGTTTTCACCAGATTTATAAGGTCCTCCTCGGTACCGAAATGTGGATCAATCGACAGAAAATTCTGAATACCGTATCCATGATAGGTTGCGGCAAATTCAACCTGCTTGAAGACAGGGCTGACCCACAGTGCGGTGATTCCCATACGTTGGAGATATCCGAGTTTTTCGATCAACCCTTTCAAATTCCCGCCTTTCCAGCCTTGACCATTTGCAACCCACTGCTCATGGGAGATATTGCCAGCATGTTCCTGCGAAAAAAGTGGTGTACCATTGCCGTTTACGATCTCACCATTGTTGCCCCGGTATCCGATTTCTTTCCCATCGGAAAAGCGGTCGACCAACAGGAAATAGAACACTTGGTCTTCCCACGCCGTTGGAGACGGGGTATAGTCTGTTTGCGAAACAATTCCTGTGATGTCGATATCGGCTATTCGTGATAATGGCATAAAACCTCCTTATAGTTGTAATCATGACTGGTGTTGAACACAGGCAGCACAATGGACTCTACAACCAGGCAGAATTGTCACGCCATCTGATAACAGCTATTGAAACTGTCGGAGGAAGGAGACGTAAAATGCCGGATAAGTGATTTTGGCCTCAATGTCCCTGATGTACCAATCACTGGTTATATAATCCGTTTTCTGTATAGATTTTTTATTGGGGGCGTCAATTATTAAAGAGTAATTAAAAAACATCATATTTCAAAAAGAAAATCGATGGAAAGGTTATGCAGATAATGGATTCCATCAGCCTGCCGTGGTATGGCCGGGGTGACCGTTTTTCCATTGCAAGTTCATGCACGCTAGCCGAATCAGCGGTGTGGAAAAGTTAATCTGCATTCAGCTCGCTGGTTTTGGCTGCCATGATGAAATCGTTCATATGCAACCCGTTTGCTGAGTGTGTCCACCAGATTACCGTTACTTTTCCCCATTCAACAACAAGTTTTGGATGATGCTGTCCGGCTTCAGCCAGTTCACCTACCTT
>JABDHL010000062.1 GCA_012972825.1 Chlorobiaceae bacterium | reverse complement strand
TCGTCGAGGATTCGACGGTCGGTCACTACAATCACGGAATCGAACACCTCCCTGCCTTCCCGCTTCAGCCCAATAAGCTGGTGCGCAAGCCAGGCAATCGAGTTTGATTTGCCGCTTCCTGCCGAGTGCTGGATGAGGTAACGCTTCCCTGCACCATTCTGCTGCACATCAGCCAGTGCCTGACGCACCACGCCGAGCTGATGATAACGGGGCCAGACCTGACGGCGTCTCTTCTTACCGGTACGCCCATCTTTTTCCTCAATAATCTGAGCGTAGTTCTCAATGATGTTGGTCAACCCTGCGGGGGTAAGCAACTCTTTCCAGAGATAGTCGCTCTTGATGCCGCTCGGGTTTGGCGGATTGCCGGCACCATCATGATAGCCCTTGTTAAAGGGCAGGAACCAGGAACCCTTGCCGCACAACTCCGTGCACATCTGCACCTCGCTGTCGTCCACGGCAAAGTGCACCACGCAACGGCCAAACTCAAAGAGCCGCTCACGCTTGTCGCGGTCACGCCTGTACTGCTCAACCGCATCGGCCACGGTCTGTTTTGTGAGGCTGTTCTTCAGCTCGAACGTGGCAATGGGAAGACCGTTGATAAAAAGGCAAAGATCGAGCGCACGGCGGGTTTCATCAGGGCTGTAGGCAAGCTGGCGCGTGATGGAGAATCGGTTCAGCCCGTGCAGTCCGGAAGCCTTGGCATTGCCCTCCGAAGGTGTACCGTAAAAGAGGTCGAAGTGAAGGGCCCCGTGCTCAATGCCCTTACGCAGCACATCAATCACACCACGTTTGCCGATTTCACCGGAGAGACGGGCAAGAAACTTGAGACGATTGATATCCCCCGGGTCATTCGCATCAGCCATGGCAAGCTTTCCGAATGGTTCAGGCTGCGAAGCACGAAGGAATGAGAAGAGCTGTGAGAAATCAAGCGCATAAGAACGGTCGTACTCTTTTGGAGAACCGGCAACATATCCGGTGCCTCCATAACTTTCTAAAGGTTGTTCAACCTGACCGGTGGTTGAAACAAGACCATCCACACCGGTCATTGAGCGCATAATGAGGCTTTCGAGCCCTTTTTCGCTGATATCGGTTGTCATACAAGAGCCTCCTCCTCAAAGGGTTCGTCCTCAAGAGCTTCAACACTATCATTATCTGACAGATCAGACATGGTTTCGTCGGGCAGTTTTGCAGCAGCTTCACGCACATCAAGCTTGCCGGTCACCACATCAGCGACAAGGCGTGTACGATACTCCCGGAGCAGTTCGATCTCACGCTCAAAGCGGGAGATTGCAACATGCAACGGCAGTGTGTCTATATCAATTTTCTGAATTATGTCTTTCTGTTCTGAAATCGGAGGGACCGGTATCTGTAAATTTCCCATAAACTGCCAATCTACTCTGGGCATCTTTGCTCCAAAAGTTGAACTATTTATAACATCAATAACTGCTTTTGTGTGGAGTACATGTTCCAAAAACTTTGAACAAAGAAATGAATTAGTACGAAGCACAAAAAACTCTCCAACACATACACCGCTGACTAATGCTGTAAATGCTTTAGCCAAATAGGGGCGAAGTTTGCCAAACAAAACATCATTTTTCTGAAATTTCTTTACTTGCCCAGTAAAAAGATCTCCATCCTGCTTGCGTTGAAAAGTTACCTTACCTGACCAACTTTCAACATTTTCAAGTGCAACATAAACGTCAACTTCGCTCATGAACGAAGTTTGTTCTGTTACATTGGATGCTATGATTTTTAACCTGCTCTTTTCCCAATGCTCCGGAATGTCGCCAAGCCAGGGAATGCCAGAAGGCTTAAGGGGAACGGAGAGGTCGAGACCACGGGTGACGGCACGATGGATTATGACCTGTTTCTGCTCGTTGAGCAACGTGATGACTTTGCGCTTTGCACGGATAGCCTTTTCCAGTTGCCCGTTCGACCAGCCAAGAAAACGAGCTATTGCTGTCTGCTCGTTGGGCGGGGGAAGTGGAGTCTTCGTCGCAAGAAACCTTTCTGCAGGAATAGTATTTCTAAGACCGGAATAAAGCGGACTTAATAGTTTTCGATCATCTATTGCACGATAGAACAATTCCACATAATCAATACATCCTCGCCCTAACCACTCGAATACTGTATAAGCACCGGTGATCATGCCATCATAACGGGATAAGCCTACCGTTCGAGGTGTCTCAGGCACATCAAAAAGGCAAAAAACGAGATCTCCTTTACGCACTTCCTGTGATGTTCCCATATCCGATGAAAACTTCCCTTTGCCGGATGATATATCACGTACAATCACACCTTGCTTGGTAAGAGAGAGTAACTTGTATTCGGTGTGGTGATCCCCTACAAGGACTTTTCGTCTACGCATTAGTCCTCGATTAGGAATTAAATCCCAGTGCTCCGGCACTTTCCCGAGCCACGGCAGCCCGGATTCCCTGTATTCCGGATATGGCTTTAGGTCTGCAATCATAACTCTGCCTCTTCAGAGGGATGTTCAAGAATCCTCATCTGTAACGCTTCCTTTATTATAGGTTACCAAGAGCCACATAGTAAACACAGCCTTTAATATAGACTTCAAATATCGCCTTGTTAAAGGCTCTGTTTAATTAACAGTCTATTCTACGTACTCTCATTCGATTGACCTGTCGGTTGCATTCCTGACGAACTGACAAAAATTCCTTGTGAGTTGCTCACTTCAGTAGACCATGGAAGTAGAACAGATTCAATTGTTGTGACAGCGTCACGACAATTGCCTTCTCTGGAAAAAGCTGGAAGAATTGTATCCATGCGAGCAAGTTCGGCATAACTGAATCCGCGCCCATACTCGTCACTCATAGGGCACCTCCTTTCAGCAATCCGTCGAGCAGCCCTTCGGCTTCCTGCTCAATGGCAAAAATGTCGGCCGTGATCTCTTCGAGCGTGCGCAGCGGCTGAGGTTTGTAGAAGTGGCGGGTGAAGCTTACTTCGTAACCGATTTTGGTGGCGCTGTTCTTTATCCATGCGTCAGGAGTATAGGGCAGCACTTCGCGACGAATGAATGCTTCAATACCTCCCTCTTCGAGGAGTGGAACCTGTTCGGTGTCGCGCAGTTCGGGGTCGGGCTCGTACTCGGCGATCACGGGCCTTCCTGTGGGGGAAGTAGCATCGAAAAGCCCGTAGAGCGGTTCGGCTTTGACTTTGCCTTTGCCTGGAGTGTACATTCTGGCTATGACTGGCGGGGCGGTTTCTACTCGCCAGCTTACTACTTTAAGAATTTTGTTCAGCTCGACAGCTGGCAACGTGATGCGTGCCTCCATGAGTGCTGCATAACTGTTCTGGCGGAAGATGTTATGGTCTTCGAAAAGCTTTTCACCAAGTATTGCACGTAAGGCATAAGCGGTTTCAACAAGCCTGCCGTCTCGTTCCCATGTTTTCGGGTCGAGCAGTTTCTTTTTCTTTTTTTCAGGCAACCCTTTTTTGCTGCCATTTTCTTCATCATCACTGGCTTCATCATCATTGCCCCAATCGGCAAGACGCTTGTCAAGCTCTGGCGCAATCATGCTGAAGCTGGTGAAGAGATCGTCACCATACTCTTCGTAAAGTGCGGAGCGAATCTCTTCGTCACCGGAGGCAAAGCGCAGGCTCTCTATGGCTTTGATGGTGAGCTGACTGTGGAGCCGAAGCGGGCGCTCAACCGTTACTTTCCAGTAGCCGAACGCTTCATTGAGAAAGATTCTGGATTCAGGGGTCTCTTCAAAATCAAGAAAGGTGTTGAGAATTCGGTCGATATCTTCCTCGGAGAGTTCGCAGTTTTTTTTGCCGAGATTTTTACGAAGCGGCTTGAACCATTGGGTCGCGTCGATAAGCTGAAGATGGCCCTGGCGGTGTGCAGGCTTGCGGTTGGTGAGCACCCAGATGTAGGTGGCGATGCCGGTGTTGTAAAAGAGATTGAGCGGGAGGGCAACGATGGCTTCGACCCAGTCGTTTTCGATAAGCCAGCGGCGGATGTTGCTTTCGCCCTGTCCGGCATCGCCTGTAAAGAGGGAACTGCCGTTATGGACTTCGGCGATGCGGCTGCCGAGCGATGAGGTATGGTTCATTTTGGAGGCCAGATTTGCCAAAAAGAGCAACTGGCCGTCACTGGAGCGTGTGACAAGTGAGAGCTCTTCGCCCTGATGCATCACCCTGAAGCGGGGGTCGCGCATATCCTCTTTACCGCCAAGGGTTTCGAGGTCTTTTTTCCAGCTTTTTCCATAGGGTGGATTGGCAAGCATGAAGTCGAAATCGCTGGATGGAAATGCATCGTGTGAGAGCGTGGACCATTCTGCTCCTCCAATGATATTATCGGCGTTTTTTCCTTCGCCTTTGAGCAGCATGTCGGCCTTGCAGATGGCGTAGGTCTCGGGGTTGATTTCCTGCCCGTAAAGAAGGCATTGTATATTCTGCTTATGCTTTGCAGCTATGGATAAAACAGTCTCTTCGGCAACAGTAAGCATCCCCCCCGTACCACAAGCACAATCATAAAGCATGTAGGTGCCTGACTTGAGGTTATCCTCAATCGGAAGGAAGACAAGATTGGCCATCAGGCGTACGGCATCGCGGGGTGTCCAGTGCTCACCGGCCTCTTCGTTGTTCTCTTCGTTGAATTTACGGACAAGTTCTTCGAACACCGTGCCCATTGCGTGGTTATCGATGCCTGCAGGAGTGAGATCGATTTCAGGGTCGAGGAACTTGTTGATCAATGTACCGAGGGCATCAGCTTTGGAGAGTGTGGAGAGCTGGTTGCGGAACTTGAAGTTTTCGAGAATATCCTGAACATTCGGTGAATAGCCGTTAAGGTAGTCTTCAAAATCGGCAAGCAAATGCTGCTGACTGCCGCGCGATTTGAGGTCACGCAAAGTAAACTGAGAGGTGTTGTAGAATGCCTGCCCTGACGCTTCACAGAGTGCTGCACGCTGTTCGGTGATTCGTGCATCATCGAGCAGCTTTTTAGTGTCGAGCACGGCTTTTTTAGTCGGCTCAAGCACAGCATCCATCCGGCGGATGACACACATGGGAAGAATGACATCAGGATATTTGCCCCGCTTGAAAAGGTCACGCAGGACGTCGTCGGCGATACCCCAGATAAATGATACAATTTTGTTATGAGTGACTTCGTTCATTCGATGTTGTTTAGCGGAAGCGGCAAAGTAAAAGGGATTCAGGTTATACGGGATATGAGCGTTAATGCAAATATATGCAAGAGATTTGAATTTATAGGGGTTTGGGGGAAGAAGGGCCGGCTCTCCTCGCTGTTATCACCGTCGCTGTCTATGAGGCCCACCCTGAACTGGATGAACGCTTCGGGCTGGCCAAGTGTCTGGAACGTCGAAGTACGCGAGGATGTTGCGAATGATATTTTTTCTCTGTTCGGTAAGTATCCATTCCGTTGTGATTCAAGAGTGAAAAATAATTCATAAAATATGACTAATCATGAGCGCCCGCATTCAGCTTTTCATCATCATGTCTGGATAAGATGACGAAGGCGCTCTTTGCCTGCGGGCTCTTCCTTCATCAAGGGGATCACGGCGTAGCGAGTGGCATGTCGATGTGCTACAGCATCAATTTCATCGACTTCATTTTGTGCACGTTGTTTCAGGAGTGGAGAGCAAAGTTCGGGCGCAGCTGCTATACTCTGATTGATGATCCATGCCCAGGGTACGATACCGGCTCGGCGCAAGTCCGCCTGGAGATTGACGGCTTCCAGGACAGGAGTCGTCTCAGCTAAGGTGACGATCAACACCTTTGTCTGTTTCGTGTCCTGCAGCTGCATCATTGGTGTAACATCGTGCAAGCCGGGACCACCCGCCTGACGGCTGACTTCGCGATGATATGCGCCTGTCGCATCGAGCAGCAGCAGTGTATGACCTGTTGGAGCGGTATCGATAACAACAAATTTTTTGTCTGCCTCACGGATGATCCGTGAAAATGCCTGGAATACAGCGATTTCTTCTGTGCATGGCGAACGCAGGTCTTCTTCAAGCAAGGCTAATCCTTCAGCATCGAATTGAGCACCTTTGGTTTTTAACACCTGCTCACGATAGCGTTCGGTTTCAACTGCAGGATCAATCCGGCTCACGAGGAGGTTTTCAACACTGCCAGTCAGTGTTCCGGTGAGATGAGCTGCAGGATCGGTAGTCGTCAGGTGAGTCGAGTGGCCTCGATGTGCCAGTTCAACGGCAACTGCCGCGGCCAAGGTGGTTTTACCAACCCCGCCTTTACCCATAAACATGATGAGACCATGACTATCGGCAGCGATTTCATCAACGATTGCTGAAAGTTTTGGCGCGTCAATGGTGATGGGTTTATCTGCTTTGAGCGTCAACGGCGAAACGCGGATGGTGAGCAATTGACGCAAGGCCTCAAGGCCGACAAGATTGAAGGGTTTGAGCTGCAGAAGATCGCAAGGCAATGTTCTGAGAATAGCAGGCATTGCTGCGAGTGCCGCCTGTTCGCGGGCAAAAATTGCCTTGGCGAGTGAGTCCTGCAGGGTTTCGCTTTGGGGCAACAGTCCGTTGATGACCAGATAGTGTTGTGAAATGCCAATGGCAGCGAGCTCCTGACTTGTGCGTGCAACTTCCTGCAAGGTTGCGTTCTGGGCCCGGGAGACCAATATCAGGCGTGTGCGCAGGGGGTCGGCCAAAGCTTCAACCGCAGCCTTATACTGTGCACGTTGCTTTACCAGTCCGGAAAGCGGACCGAGGCACGAAGCATCGCCTTTTCCCTCCTCAATAAAACTGCTCCAGGCACCGGGGAGCTGCAACAGCCTGATGGTATGGCCGGTCGGTGCTGTATCGAAAATGATATGGTCGTAGTCGGCATGCAACGCTGTGTCAGTCAGTAACGAGGTGAACTCGTCGAAAGCAGCGATTTCAGTTGTACAGGCTCCTGAAAGTTGCTCCTCAATGCTTTTAACCACGTTTTCAGGGAGCAGTCCGCGTACCGGGCCGACGATGCGGTCGCGGTATACCTGAGCTGCTGCCTGTGGATCAATTTCCAGGGAAAACAGACGTTCAACGGCAGGAATGGCTGTAATCTGATTGCCTATAGTGACACCGAAAACCTGACCGACGTTGGAGGCCGGATCGGTACTGACGAGGAGCACACGCTTTCCATCATCAGCAAGTTGCATTGCCGTTGCGCATGCTATGGAGGTTTTTCCGACGCCCCCTTTTCCGGTGAAGAAAAGGAAGCGCGGTGGTTGTTCGAGAAAAAGCATTATTTTCAGGGTTTTCAGCAGCAGCTTCTGCCTGAGCAGCAACTTTTTGCGGGTTTCTCTTCAGCATCAGACAGCGGCATGCCGACCCAACGGGCTATCTCTTCCCTGCCTGGGTATCGTCCCGCCAGCACTATTGCGCCATCAAGAAGAATAAGCGGAAGGCCATCCTGACCTGAGAGCTCAAGGAATGCTTTTACAGTCTGATTTTCCGCGAAAGCCATCGGCTGTTGTGCCAGATTGAATCGTTCAATCAGAGCCCCCCGTTGTTTTGCCCAGTCTACATCCGCTGAGAAGTTGATCAATGCCTGATCTGCATCGACACCACACACCCCAGTAGAGCAACAAAGAGCCGGGTCATATATCTGTATTTTTTTCATGCTGAACCTTGGTTAGATGTTAATTGAAACTGACGTTGGGAACTTCGTTAAGCCATGAGGTTATTTTTTCCTGAAGTTCGTCACGAACCTCACGGAAAACTGCAAGTCGTTCTTCTGTTGTGCCGGTTATTGATGCCGGATCATTGACCGGCCAGTAATACCGTTTTTCATTTGGAAGCCCTGGCCAGATTCGAGGGCATGTTGCTTGTGCCTTGTTACATACAACAATCAGGTAATGAATCATGATCTTTCCGAGGTAGAGATCTACAGCTTTCGGTTGTTGAGAGCTGATATCGATACCAATTTCCGCCATAACTTGTATTGCCAGAGGATGGACTTCATTGCCAGGCTCAAGTCCTGCGCTCAATGCTTCGAAGCGCTCACCAGCAAGATAACGAAGCAGTCCTTCAGCCATCTGACTGCGACAGGAGTTGCCAGTACAGAGAAAAAGCACGTTTTGTTTTTTTTGCATAATAGAATATTGAATGATGGGTTGTTATCAGGCTTCTATTTTTTCATTGAAATATTTGTCCTTGAACAAGAGGGCGACATTGACGAGTGCTATCAGGGCTGGAACCTCAACCAGCGGGCCGATCACTGCAGCAAAGGCTTCTCCTGAGTTGATGCCGAACACTGCTATGGCCACGGCAATGGCAAGTTCAAAGTTGTTGCTTGCTGCTGTAAATGAGAGTGTTGCTGTTTTGGAATAGTCTGCACCAACCCTGCGTCCCATATAGAACGA
>JABDHL010000061.1 GCA_012972825.1 Chlorobiaceae bacterium | reverse complement strand
CGGTGAAAGTGTACCACTGATTTTCAGGCCTGACGATACTTGCGGATAAAATTTACACTTTATTTTATGACGACTCCAAAGTCAGCGACGCCTTCACTTGCTTGGGCATCTATTAAAAATGTTTCTCAAGGATCGGCACAATCGGGAATACTGATAAATGCTCCGTCCCCAGCAGGCAATGCCTTACTGTAATATAATAAATTAAATCGCCTGAAATACGTGTAATAAAAGTAAAAATATCGTCTTGTTAAGCGCGCTCAATCGAAATAAATATTACGCTACCATGGATTTTATTGTACTTTGCGTGAGCCCCTTTTTTCAAGTGTCCGATTTGTCCGATTTTATATCCTGAAAAGAGAGGAAAAACGTCACGAAACCCTTATGAATAAAGGGTCTGCAAAAAAAAAATTGCTAAAAAAACCGTGTCCGGTTTTTAGCTCTTATATTGACTGTACGTGCCATTTCTGGCGGGCTTTTTTTTTACAGCACCCGGATTATGACACTTTTACCTTAAGTGCTCTGAGGCGTTCTTGAGCCAGCGTGAAGGGTCAGCTGTTTGCAAGAATAGTTGCAATCATCGCTTTCAGATCAAGCGAAGTTTTACGGATTTTTTTGTCAAGCACAATTTTTTCCTTCAGGAGTTCAATCTCTTTGTCGGTATCAGTTTCAACCCGGATTTGTTCAGTGATCAATTTTTTCTGACGCATCAGCGGTTCGATGACAAGGTTTTTGAAGGCGTCAAGGAACATCGTCAGGCATCGTTTTGCATTATCCGAGTGTACATCAGATTGTTCGAGCCATTTATTGCTGACTGGCGGGTCAAGCAGTAAGCCGGACGCAAGATCCCTCGATTCCGGATTGGTGAAAAGGCTTATTTCTGTTGTAATGTCGATATGTTCTTCCGGATTGCCGGCAATGTCATGGTAGCGGTTGACTATATGGGTAAATATCTGCTGCGCTTCCCTGTGAGGCAACTCCAGCATAGCTTCGTGCGACGCGGCAAATTCCAGCACCGCATTTCCATATGCTGTGCTTTCAAGCAGTGCTTTCAAAAAGGTTTTTTCAAGAACAGATAAGCTTGCCGGCTGCTGACGTGGAGGTGAAACAGAGAAATGGTTTTCTGATGAAGATATTTTTTTTGCCTGAACAGCATTCTCTTTGCCGAGCAGCTCCTGGAGGGCATGCTGGCTGATTGAAAGTTTATCCGATAATTCCTGAAGGTAAAGTTCCTGCTGGATGCGGTCGGGGATCAGCGAGATTGTATGTGCCATTTCCCTTATGGCTTTTGCTTTTATTTCAGGGTTTGAGAAATCTTCCGACTCCATGAAAAAACGGATTTGAAAATCCTGAAACAGCAGCCGGTTCTCTTCGGTAAACTGAAGAAATGTTTCCCTTCCTTCACGGCGGACAAAACTGTCAGGATCATCACCGGCTGGAAGCATGACGATGAAAGGGGTAATGCCTTCCGCAAGCAGCGTGTCGAGACCGCTCATCATTGATTTTTTACCGGCAGAATCTGCGTCATACATGAACAGGACACTTTTCGTGTAGCGTTGCAGAATTTTTGCCTGGTAACGGGTCAGTGACGTGCCGCATGATGCTACAGCATTGGTTATTCCTGCCTGGTGAAGAGCAAGGACATCCATGTACCCTTCAACAAGGATTGCGGTTTCCATCCGGCGGATTTCATGTTTTGCCGCGTTCAGGCCATACAGCAGTTTTGATTTTTCAAACAGTCGGCTTTCAGACGAATTCAGGTATTTCGGAGTTTGAGGGTCATCGAGCAAGGTTCGCCCTCCAAATCCAACCACCTGCCCCCCAACTGAAAACACAGGAAAAATGATCCTGCTGCGGAAGGTGTCATACCAGGAGTTTCTTTGTTTATTCAGTGTTACAAGTCCAAGATCAGCAAGGTGTTTCTGTGGTATGCCTGCTCGCTTTGCTTCGTTGAAGAGGCTGTCCCATGAGTCTGGCGCATAGCCGAGACTGAAGGCTTTAATAGTTTTTTCCGAAAGTGCACGCCTGGTTATGAGATAGTCATAGCCAATTTTTCCCGACTTGCCTTCCAGGGTTCTTTCAAAGAACTTCGATGCCCAGCGAAGCGTTTCAGTACGGCTGTCTTCAAGTGCCGGATCGCGTTCTTTTTTTTCAGTAAACCGGCTTATATCGATACCGGATCGTTTGGCAACCAGTTCGATAGCTTCGGGAAAGGATACTTTTTCCATTTCCATGACAAAAGAAAAAACGTTGCCTCCCTTGCCGGTTGAGAAACACTTGAAGATCTGTTTGTCGGGCGAAACGACAAATGAAGGAGTTTTTTCCTTTGTAAAAGGAGAGAGTGCCTTATAGTTGCGCCCTGCAGGCTGAAGCGTCAGATAATCAGAGATAATATCAACAATGTCTGCTGCCTGCCGGACATCATCAACGATCGAATGAGGGATCATGTGCCCGTTCCGGTCTATAAATTGTTATTTCAGGAACACGTTTTATTTTTTTCAGTCATCGATTACTGTTGAAAAATCACAAGCTTATTTACTAAATTCAAAACTTGTTGCAGTACTTGTTTTTGTTGCTTTGCTATCAACTGTCCTGTCTGGTAAACAGTGCTGGTCTGTTAAATCCATCTTTGCTTCCGACAGTGCATACTGTTATTGTGAAATATGCTTAATAAGTATAGCAAAATACAGAGTGGTTCATAATGCCTCGATTATCTCCTTGATTGAAAAAAACAATTGAAAATCTATGAAACATGGTTTTTTTACGGGTTTGCTTATTGCCGTAACTTACGCGGTTTCTCTTGGGTTTTATTTCTGGATGGGCACTACTCCTCCAGGTTCAATGTTCCATGCCGTTTTCAACGGGGGACTTGTTGTCTCGGTACTCATGTCATTGATTTTAATGGTGATTGCCTATACAGTGGAACGTATCATTGCTCTGAACAAGGCTTCGGGGAAAGGAAATATTCCTGAATTTGTCCATGGCCTCAAACAGGATATTGACAACGGCTTTATTGATCAGGCTATAGTGAAATGTGATGAACATCAGAGTTCTCTTGCAGCCGTGCTTCGCGCAGTGCTTGACCGGTATAAAAAACTCTCACAATATAATGTGACCGATCGGGAGAAAAAGATCAGCGAAATGGAAAAGGCTGTTGAGGAGGCTACAATTATGGAAATGCCTCTTCTGGAAAAAAATCTTGTATCCATTTCTACCATTGCCTCAATTTCCACCATGGTTGGGCTTCTGGGGACAACCCTCGGTATGATTCGCGCTTTTGCCGCTATGGCAACAAGCGGAGCTCCTGACGCAGTGCAGCTTTCACTTGGTATTTCTGAAGCTCTTTTTAATACAGCTCTTGGCATTGTCGGCGGTATTATGGGGATTGTTGCATACAACGTGTTTACCAGCCGGGTTGACCGGTTCAGCTACGCGATTGATGAAGCCTCTTTCTATATCATACACACTCTTGGAACAGGTAAATCGGAATAATTGCTGATGTCGAGGATCAAGGCAAAAAGGGTTGGATTCCGCATTGATATGACGCCAATGGTGGACGTCGCGTTTCTTCTGTTGACGTTTTTCATGCTTACAACCAAGTTTCGACCTCCTGAAGTGGTAAAGATCAACCTTCCCTCTTCACATTCGGTACAGAAGCTTCCTGAATCAAATGTTCTGACGGTAACGGTGAGCTCTCAAAACACTTTTTTCATGGGCGTATCTTCACAGCAGTCCCGGGAAAAAATTTTCAACTCAGTTATAAAACCCAAGCTGACAAGCGCGGGAATGTCTGGTGGAGCAGTTGCAGATTCACTGAAAAAATTTAAACTTGCTGAAAACTTTCATGTAGATCGTGATGAGCTTCACAAATTTGTTGTCATGGCTCGTTTTGCAGATCCGAAGCTTCGTCCGGTAGTCAGAGCCGATGCCGATGCCGGTTTTGAAGCAGTGAACCATGTTATCAAGGTTTATAAAAAAGCCAATCTGCTGACCTTTAACCTGATTACTGTTCTTAAAAAGGAGGTCCGCTGAAATATGGGTATTGTTGATTCACCAAACGGAAGCAGCGTTAAAAAAAAGGGGAAACATCGCTCTAAACGAATCGGGTTTCGTCTTGATATGACTCCGATGGTTGATGTGGCTTTTCTTCTTTTGACCTTTTTTATGCTGACAACAACCTTTTCAAAATCCAATACCATGGAGATCAATACTCCGCCTGAAAAGTTGGAGGTCAAGGTTGCAGAGAACAATGTCATGACGATGCGGATTGCCGGAGATGGAATGGCGTATTGTTCTATCGGTAATGAGGTGCCGAAAAGAATTTCTCTTTATGACACTAAAGATAACCGTCAGCTTTCTTTAAGCCCGCAGTTGCGCTCTCTGCTGAAGCAGCAGACTGCGTCTAACAAAAAAATGGTTATTGTTGTTAAGCTCAGTGACAAGGCAAAATATAAACAGCTTGTCGATATTATTGACGAGCTGAATCTGATGAAAATCGACCGGTTCAGCCTTGATGATTATACTGAACAGGATGCACTGGAAGTTAAAAGAGCTGTTTAAGGCACGAATAAACAAAGGAGTTCGTTAAGGTGTCTTCAAAATTTGATAAAATCCATCAGGAATCTTTTCGCAAAAGAGCTCTTTCATGGTCGTTTGGTGAAGAGTTTCTTGATACGGACAATTTACGGAAGTTGCATTACGGCAATCTTGTTCTACGCCGGCAGGCACATCTGTTTCTCAGCCATGGAGTCATTACAGCAATTGTGCTGCTCTCTTGTTTTTGGCTTATTACAGCGAACTGGCAGCGTATTGCATCATTGACAGGATTGTTCGACAAAGATACTCATCCGATGGTCGAGTGCTACGAAGTTGTAACCAGCGTGACGCAGCTTCCTCCCCCTCCTCCTCTTACTGCTCCCGAGCCGGCTCCTGTGACTCCTTCATCTACGGTGGCACCCCCTAATGTCGGAAAAATTAAAAAGGTCAACGAGGAGGAAGTCCCTCGTGAACAGACTGTAGCTACGCAGAAAGAGTTAAAACAGGCAATTCAGACGCAGGGTACCGGTTCCGGATCCGGAAGTGCTTCAACAGGTGATGAGGTGCCGATGTTTGTTCCCTGTGAGAAAATGCCCGGATTTCTTGACCAGAAAAAACCTGCCTATCCCGAGATGGCAAGAATTGCCGGTATTACGGGAAAGGTGTTTGTCAGTGTGCTGATTGGAGAAGATGGCCATCCCCTCAAGGCAAAGGTTATGAAACGTATTCCTGCTGACTGTGATGTATTTGATGCTGTTGCGATAAAGTCCGTTATGGAATCAAAATACTATCCAGGCATTCAGAACGGCAGCCCTATAAAGGTCTGGTTTACTGTACCGATCAGGTTCCAGCTTGATTGAATCAGCTGTTGTTTCGCTGAGCAGGGCGGTGCAGTATGGCGAATATAATCCATCCATAGGCAGCGACAAGGCTGATGGGCGTGACATAGAGAGCGAAAAATCCGTCCACTTCCTTTTCGAGAAACATTATCCCGTAGCTTCCTGCAATAACAAGTGCCCCAAGAGCTATCATGATATAGTTGACAGCTCCCAGAGGCATCTCTGCTGCTTTTTCAGCAGTTTTAACCTGCTGTTTCTTCGGTAAAGATTTCATCAAGGACAAGTATACATTGTTGAGCCTCTTCCTTTGTGATGTTCAGTGGCGGGAGAAGCCTGATCACATTCTGGCTTGTGGCGTTGAGGATAACATGTTTCCTGAGCGCTTGTTCCACATAATATTTAGCTTCTTTATCAACGGTTATGCCGATCATCAGGCCATATTGACGGATATCGAGAATTTGCGGGTGACGGGCTGCTGCTTTCTGAAGCTCGTCAAGCATATATTTTCCAATTATCTCAGCGTTATTCATAAGCAGATCTTGCTCAATGGCATCTATCATGGCAATGCCTGCTGCACATGCTACCGGGTTTCCGCCAAACGTTGTTCCGTGGTTGCCGTAGGTAAGGACATCTGCAACTTTTTCGTTACCGATGACGGCAGACAGTGGCAGCCCCCCGCCAAGCGGTTTAGCAAGGCATATCAGATCGGGATCTGCATCCGCATGCATATAGCTGAAAAACTTTCCGGTTCTTCCGCATCCGGCCTGAATTTCATCAGCAACAATCAGGAAGTTGTATTGCAGCCGAAGTTCTTTGAGTCTTTCAATAAAAGGCTGTGAAATCCGGTGAATACCCCCCTCGCCCTGAACTACTTCAATGAAAACAGCGGCAGTTTTGTCAGAAACTTTCTTCTCAAGATCTTCGATGTCGTTGAAGGCTATCATCCCAGTTCCGGGAAGCAGAGGATCAAATCCATCGACATATTTAGCTTTTGCCGTCAGGGACATGGCACCGTATGTTCTTCCGTGGAAGCAGTTGCTCAATGACAGCACTTCTTTTTTATGCTCATCACCTGATCGGCCAGCCCATTTTCTTGCCATTTTAATGGCGGCCTCAATTGCTTCTGTTCCACTGTTTGCAAAAAAGACCTTCGATAGTCCTGAAAGAGCAAGCAGTTTTTCAGCCAGCTCAAACTGGGGTTGCATCATAAACAGGTTTGACGCATGGATCAGTTTTGCCGCCTGTGCGCTGATTGCCTCGACGAGTCGTTTATCGCCATAGCCGAGTGCATTGACACCGATTCCAGCAATCATATCGAGATAACGGGTTCCATTATCGCTGACCAGCCATGCTCCCTCACCATGGCTGACGGCAATGGGAAAACGGGCATAATTATGAAAAAAAAGCTTCTGTTCGCTTTCCTGGTTTATGGGCAGTGGCTTCATGCTCTGTTTTCTTCTTTATAACATTATTTGTGAATCTTTTCTTGAGTCTGATTGCTATAATTTCCTTGCACTCAATGGGTTAAATAGCCGTCCTGACAAAGCAAGAAAGATCAATACAAGGGTGAATCTACGGAAAAAATCAATTTTTGGATACAGGTAAACTTCTTCCTGAGATTTATAATCCAGAGTTTTCGTCCTGTTTAGAAATAATAATACCGTTCATATTGATTGCAAATCAGGAATGGTTCTCCGCAAAAATTCTTCAAAGAGCGGTACTGTAAAAGCCATCATGCCATGAGCCGGGCTGTAAATCATCCCTTTTTTAATGAGATTTGAACGCACGGGGCTGAGTGCAGCAGCACTGCTCACTCCAAGCAGTTCAGAAATTCCAGCAGTACGACAGGGCAGGGAACTGCATTCAGCCATTGCTCGCAGGTACCGTTTTTCAGCATCGGTAAGTCGGTTAAAACGAACCCGAAAGAAATTTTCATCGAGACGTTTAATCACCAGCGGGGTCGTTTCCTGAACAATCCGAAGCGTGATCGGTGATGATTCAGCCTGATTCCATGCCTGATATCCCCACTCCTGCAGAAAGTACGGATATCCTTGTGTCAACCGGTAAATTTCATGGAGCGCTTCATCGTCAAATTCTGCCCCGGCATCCCTGACAGGTTCACGAAGTGCAGAAATGGCATCAGATTCATCAAGTGGTCCGATATCCGGAAAATTAAACAGCCTTTCCGCATATGATTTTGCATCACCAGCCAGTCCTGGCAGAATTGGTAATCCCGCACCGACCAGAACAATCGGAAGCTGGTATTGCTGCATTTTGTGCATCGCCATGATCAAGGCATTCAACTCGGAAGCAGAGATGTATTGAATTTCATCAATCAGGATAGCAACAGCACTTTGGCGCTCTTCAGCCGCTTCACCAACAGCAATAAACAGACTCGAAAGATCAACTTCCAGATCTCCACTGTCAGCACTTCCTTTTTCAGGTTCGATATCCAGACCGAAATCCCCAACAGAGATTTTCACCATCCCGATAAAGCTTTTCAGTACAGCGAGTCCCCGTCGAACCTTGTCGCCAGCTCCTGCCATTCGATCAAGTTCAAACAGCAGCTTGCGTAACAGTGGTGCCAGAAGCGAGGCTAAAGGCTTGTTTTCATAGGCCTCAACGAAAAGAGTTCGATACTCTGCATCTTGTGCCATTTGCTCCATTTTATTGAGCAGCACGGTTTTTCCAACTCCCCGGAGCCCTGTCATCAACATACTTTTCTCTGGTCGTTTTTCCCTTACACGACCAAAAAGCACAACTGCCTGTTCCAGAATATCACCACGTCCGGCAAGTTCAGGAGGGGGTGAACCGGCTCCGGGAGAAAATGGATTGCGGATTTTATCCATAACAAGATGGTTTTATAGCTAAATATAAGTATCTCTAACTCGTTTTACATGAGTATAAGAAAAATGTCTTATATATTGCTATATATCTTTTTGACTTTTCTGGTGATGGGAACTTCCTTATATCTTCCCCTGTGTTCTCATATGATACATTGAGAAAGGAATGTGATTTGGAGGTAGTTGAAGTTCATGCGGGTACGAACAGCGATGTGCCATGCCTTCAAACATTTTTTCCTGCTTCTTTTCTGACAAGAAAGACACGGACAAACCTCCATATGCCATAAGCTCCTGTCAGCAGGGCGTAAAGCCTTAAATCATCTTTTGATACTTGAGGCAATCTATCTGTGAAAAAAAGTAAAAAAATGGCAATACCGATAAAGGTCATCGAGAGAAGTATGCCCGTGATCATCGATGCTGGACTCTGTTTTATCATTCCTGATCTTCTTTTTTTCTATGGCTTTCACACGTGTCGGGGTCAGGATAAAACCTCCACTCCTTGTTGACGATCAACCGCGCGCCATAGCTGAAGGTGAAATACGACCACCCCCACTGCATAAGCACAAATACCCGATGCCGGAAACTGGTAAGGAAGTAGATATGCACCAGCAGCCAGGTGAACCATGCTAAAATGCCATCAAACTTAAGGCTTCCGAATTCAACGATAGCCTTGTTTTTGCCGATTGTGGCCATCTGGCCTTTATCCCGATACCGGAAAAGTTTTCTTGTTTTTCCTTTCAGATCAAGGAGAATGTTTTTACCAATGGTTCGTCCCTGTTGCAAGGCGACAGGAGCAAGTCCAGGCAATGTCGTTCCGTTCTCCTGCATAAAATGGGCAAGGTCGCCGCCGGCAAATATTTCAGGATGACCAGTAATACTCAGGTCTTCTCCGACAATGATACGTCCGATCCGGTCGGTTTCCAGTCCGATGGTTTTGCCGATTTCTATAGCTGTAACGCCGGCAGCCCAGAGCACAGTTGCCGCCTCAATGCGTTCCTTGCCTATCTGCACCCCGTTGGCATCAACGTTGCTGACCATGCTGCTTGTCCAGACCTGAACGCCAAGTTTCTCAAGAGATCGTGTTGCCTTGCTTGCAAGTTCCGGGGCGAATGAACCAAGTATGCGCGGTGCAGCTTCAACAATAAAAATCCGGGTCAGCTTGGGATCAATGTTGCGATAAAATTTAGAGAGAGTATATCGGCTCATTTCACCGATTGAACCAGCCAGTTCAACTCCGGTCGGCCCGCCGCCGACGATGACAAACGTCAGCAGTTTTTTGCGCTCAACGCGATCTTTGGTTCTCTCAGCCCTTTCATAAGCCTCCATGACGCGTCGACGGATCTCTTTTGCCTGAGCAAGGGTTTTCAGTCCGGGAGCAAACTCTTCCCACTGGTTGTTGCCGAAATAGTGATGCTGCACACCGCAGGCGAGAATCAGGTAGTCGTAAGGGATATCGCCGAAATCGGACATGACAATTTTTTTTTCGATATCGACGTTTTCGACAATACCCTTGAAAACGGTTATGTTCCGGTAATTTGACAGCATATTTCTCAGTGGAGCAGCAATATCTCCTTCTCCAAGGGCCGCCATTGCCACCTGATACAGCAGGGGCTGGAAAAGGTGGTAGTTTTTCCGGTCGATAAGGGTAATCTCAATATCTTCCTTATTACCAAGTATCCTGGCAGCATTGAGTCCTGCAAAGCCTCCTCCCACAATCACAACCTGCTTTTTCATATCCAGTGTTACCATTCAATTAAATGCGTTGATGCTTTCTCTCTCTATTCTGCAAAATAGTGGTAATTACGACAGCAAATGGGGAAAAGTAAAAAAAAGAAAGAAATTCCCGCGGGTTCTTTGCGATTTGTTGTTGAATCTGCTGCAGGAGAGCTGAAAAAGAAGAAACAATTAAGCCGTAATCAGCTCATCGTCTTTGCCGCGGTTTTACTTATTTCAGGTGAGGCGCTCAATGATGTCGCTGTGTAGAGGGAATTTTTTCAGCAGCGTCAGTCTGTCGGCAAACATAAGGTCCCTGAATTCAAATCCAGGGGCAACAACGCAGCTTACTAATGTATAACTTTCACGTTCAGGATTTTCAAGAGAGGCTCCAAACCAGATTTCTGCAGGCACGGTCTCCTGCAGGCGCTCACCGTTATCCGCGTCCAGTCCAAGCGTAAAGCTTGATGGTTCACCATGTATTGGAAACATGTACACCTTCAGCGGATCACCTGTATGGAAGAACCAGAGTTCGTCTGAATGAATTCTATGCAGTTTTGAGCGATCTGTTCCTTTAAGCAGATAGTAGATGGCAGTCGCGTAGGAACGCGAACCATTGAAGGGAGTCGCATCATCGAACGCATAAGAATCACTGCTGCGGTAAATTTCTCGGTAGTAGCCGCCTTCAGGATGGCGTCCGAGCTGCAGGTGATCTATCCAGAAATCAGCTTTTTGCATAGAGTTTTTCACGGATTTTTCCTGTTTTCTGCCTTGAAGCATCGGCAAGTTTCTGACGGAACTCAATCAGGGCAGCCATCAATGTCTCGTCGGAAAGAGCAAGGATCTGAATGGCCAGGAGTGCTGCATTACGGGCATTGTCAATGCCGACGGTTGCTACAGGAATACCTGCAGGCATTTGCACGATGGAGTAAAGCGAGTCCTGTCCATTGAGTTTGCTGCTGAATATTGGTACTCCGATAACGGGAAGAACAGTCATGGCAGCCGTTACACCGGGAAGGTGCGCAGCTCCGCCAGCTCCGGCTATAATGACTTTAAGGCCGCGTTCTATGGCTGAAGAGGCATATTGCTCAAGGTCATGTGGTGTTCTGTGTGCCGAAATAACGGAACTCTCGGAGGTAACACCAAACTCATCAAGAACCAGCGCTGCTTCCTTCATGATCTCGAAATCGGAGTCCGAACCCATGAGGATGCCGACAACAGGTATATTTTTGTCTGGAAGGTTTTTAATCATAAAAAAGGATAGTTTGTTGCCGGCTGAGTCGTCTGTTTCCAGGCTAATGATTTATGAAATTCCCGAGTTTTATGTATTTTCACGTGACATGAATTTAAAAAAATAATACTTGTAGAGGAAGATTAACAATGGCAACTAATCTTGCAGTAAAGTACAGTAATCCCGGACCTCGCTACACAAGCTATCCTACCATCCCTTCATGGAGCACCGATGGTGTTACTCAGGAGCAGTGGAAAGATGCGATGGTCAAAGGTTTTAATGACAGCAATGAGACCACCGGAATCAGTCTGTATATTCACATTCCCTACTGTGAGAATCACTGTTACTTCTGCGGTTGCAACGCTCATCGAACCCAGGATCACTCCTATGAGGAGCCCTATCTTGAAGCACTTCTCAAGGAATGGCAGATGTATATCGATGTTTTTCCTGGCAGGCTCAATGTCAAGGAACTGCATATCGGCGGCGGCACACCTACTTTTTTCAGCCCGGAAAATCTCACCAGGCTTATTGATGGTATATGCAGGGACGTCAATAGAATGGACAACTATATGTTCAGCTTCGAAACCAACCCGCGTTCAACATCGAAGGAACATCTTGAAGCGCTTTACAATGTCGGTTTCCGACGCATGAGTTTCGGGATCCAGGATTTCGATCCGGTCGTACAGCAGGAAATCAATCGTATCCAATCATTTGAACTGGTAAAAGAAAAGGTTGATCTTGCCCGGGAGATAGGTTTTACCTCAATTAATTTTGATCTTGTCTATGGTCTTCCCAGGCAGACACTTGCGACCATTACCGATACCATCCGGAAGGTTATGGAGCTCAAGCCTGATCGTCTTGCCTTTTATGCTTATGGACACAACCCCCATATGTATGAAGGTCAGCGGAAGTTCAAGGAGGAGGATCTGCCTGTAGGTGATGTCAAACAGGAGCTCTACGATAAAGGCAGTGCAATGCTTGAATCCATAGGTTATCATGAGATCGGCATGGACCATTTCGCTATCGAAGGGGACGCCTTGTATGTAGCGGCGAAAAACGGGACACTGCACCGCAATTTCATGGGTTATACAGAAAATACAACACAGATGATGCTGGCACTCGGCTCATCTTCAATCAGTGATACCTGGTATGCTTTTGCACAGAATGAGCGTGACGATGCCGACTACATCAAAGCTGTGAATGAAGGACGGTTCCCGTTGCATCGTGGTCATCTGCTGACTGATGAGGATCTTGTGCTTCGCCGTCATATCCTCAATCTGATGTGCAGGCAGGAAACCTCATGGGAAGACCCGAAACTATACTGTGACGAGCTTGATATTGCTCTTTACCGTCTTGAGGATATGGAAAATGATGGTTTGGTTGTTCTGCTTGATAAAGGAGTTCGTGTGACCGAAGTCGGTATACCTTTTCTCAGAAATATCTGCATGGCTTTCGATGCAAGGCTCTGGAACTCTGACAGCCTGTCAAAAGCGTATAATGTCTCACGGGATATCCAGAAAACCTATATTGAGAAAGCCCGCCTGGCTAAAGCTCAGCAGGTTGGCTGATCCAAAGATTCAGTCCAATGAAAAGGGTGATTTCGGTCACCCTTTTTTTATGTCAAATTCAATGAAAAAAAAAATAAAAATAGGCTTTTTGGGTAGTGGCTGGGCAAAAGTCGCACAGGCTCCTGCGTTTTCCCTCATGGAAAATGTAGAGTTGTCAGCGGTGGCAAGCCCTACCGAACTGCATCGTCAGAAGTTCATGAAGATGTTCGATATAGCTAAAGGTTTTGCAGACTGGCACGATCTGCTGAAGTGCGATCTTGATCTTGTGTGCGTTACGACCCCTCCCTTTCTTCATGCTGCCATGGTGACAGGCGTCCTTGAAAGTGGTAAAAGCGTCCTGTGTGAAAAGCCTTTTGCACTCAATATTGAAGATGCAGCAGCCATGGCCAATGTTGCCTCTGCTTCACCCGGTTTTGCGCTTCTCGATCATCAACTGAGATTTCACCCGTCGGTCAGGACTATGAAACAGATGATTGACGGGGGTGAAATTGGCAAAGTTTATGAAGTCCGTACTGTAGTCAATCTTGCCAGCCGCAACAGGCCCGACATGCCCTGGTCATGGTGGTGTGATGCTGCAAAAGGAGGCGGTGCCCTTTATGCGATTGGCTCTCATCTGATTGACATGAACCGTTACCTTATTGGCGAAATAGCTGAAGTCACATGTAGTCTGTCAACAAGTATCCCTTATCGGCCCGATACATCAGGAAAGCCCTGTGCTGTTACTTCAGACGATAATTTCGCCATGATGATGAAGTTTGGGCCCTCTTCCGTTGCGCTTGGAAGTTCGTCACTCATGCACGTTACAACGGTTGGAGCCTATACCTGGTTTTCCTTCGAAGTAGTAGGCAGCCTTAAAACCATCAGGCTTGACGGGGCAGGAAAATTGTGGGAAGTCGCAAACGATACAGCCAAAAGAGGGCGCAGTCTTATTGATGCTCCTCGATGGAAGCAGGTTGAACCGATGCTTCCATGGGATGAACTGGTTCTGCAGGAAAAAATCAGGCACTCATCGCTTGCCGTTCATGGTATTTTTGCAGTCGGATTTGCCTTTCTTGCCCACCGGATAGTCAAGGCGCTTCGTAATCAGGAAAAGACAGTTCACGATGCTGCGGGTTTTCCCGATGGCCTTATGATCCAGAAAGTGCTGAAGGCAGGCATTGACTCCAATCGTCTTCGCAGCTGGGTTAAAATTTAACTCTTGAAAAATGGTACCTTACGGTTTAGATGACAACCCGTAAAAAGATGGAGGTCAATATTTTCAGCCTCTGCTTTTTCTCTGCCGGGCAGTTTATTGCTCTGCAGGGGATGAGTGTACATTGTTGATATTGTATTGAGCAAGGATTAACCTTTTATTGAAAGATTATGGAGTTGCGGAAGACACAGCACCCAGTTTCAATGAAAAAGAACCGTAATTTATTACTTTTTATAGGGTTGTTCCTTATTGCCGCTCCTCTCCTTTCATGGTGGACAGTTATCTCCGCTGATCATCAGATGCGGGAACAACTGCTCCAACAGGTTCGACTGGCAACTCAGGGCATTGATATTGAACAACTGAAAACACTTGAAGGCTCGCCAGCCGACCTTGGAAAACCTGTTTACAGCAAACTTAAGGAACAGCTTGCGAGGGCGAGAAGTGCAGCGTATAAGTGCCGTTTTGTCTATCTTCTCGGCAGGAACAGCAACAGAAAAGTTTATTTTTATGCTGATTCCGAGCCATCGAATTCACCAGACTCTTCTCCTGCCGGTCAGATCTACGATGAGGCTACTGATCTTCTCCAGAAGGTATTCATTATTGGAGAAGCAAATACAGAAGGGCCTGTTCCTGATCGCTGGGGTACGTGGGTCAGTGGCTTTGTTCCTCTTGTTGATTCTCACAACGGCAGGCTCCTGGCGGTATTTGGTATGGATGTCGATGCTTCAGACTGGGTATTCGACATCGCAGCCCGTTCGGCCATACCTATAGGTCTTATGATGCTGATGCTGATTGCCCTGATCAGCGCTTATCTTCTTTCTCGTGGTGTAGAGGCGATGCCCGGCATGGTTCGTCGACGTCTTGTTCCTCCCCTCGGTGCTCTGATTTCAATAATTATTCTCTCATTGGGGATAGTTCTGTGGCAGCAGCATAAGCAGAGAATGAATGAGGCTGTTCATCGCTCTGAAACCGAGATATCCGGTGCATTTCAAAAAAGTCTTGATGGGTCGAAGTATGCTCTTGGCATTATCGTTGAGTCACTCATTCACGACACCGATATAACGGAAGCAATGCTTTCTCGTGATAAAGGAAAGCTTTTATCAACCAGTTCATCACTCTATGAGGGACTTAAGCGTTCTTACGGGATAACACAATTAAATTTTATTGATGCGAAGCGTGTTTCTATCCTGCGTGTGCAAAAACCGACTGACAGTGATGACCGGATTGACAGGTTTACCTTAGGTGAGGCGGAAAGGACTGGAGAGTCTTCAAGCGGGATTGAACTTGGCCAGTTTGGTGCATTTACTCTTTGGATTGATGTACCTGTTGTCGTTAATGGTCGTCTTCTCGGTTACATTGAAATTGGAAAAGATACCGACAACATTCTCAAGGAGCTTAAACTTGAATCAGGACGTGGTCTGGCGCTTTTTATCAACAAGAAAGTTCTTCAGCGATCCGGGTGGGAAGAGGGACAGAAGCTGTCTGGGGGTAATGCGCCATGGGAGCTTTTCAGAAATGATGTACTGGCGTTTTCCTCGTTCGGGCGTTTTCCTAAGGAGTTTAATGCAGTGCTTTCCGCCGCCGATGCTTCGGAAGGTTTAGAGTTCGATCTGGATGGAAGGTCGTGGAAAATCAGTTCCAATCCTCTAAAGGAAGCCTCAGGCAGAGTAGTCGGCAAAATGATTCTGATGCAGGATATTTCTGCATACAAGTGGGCGGCATACCGTCTTGTTGCAATTGCCGGTATTGCCTGCATTGTAATTCTTGCTCTCTTTTTCTCTTTTCTGTTTGTCGTTTTAAGCCGTGTGGACAGGAGCATAAACCGTCGTGAAGAGGAGCTCAGACACAGGTCTGCATTTCAAATGCTGCTTATAGATCTTGCTGTCGGTTTTGTCAATAAGCCACTGAATGATCTCGACAACTCCATAAACAGGGTGCTTGCTCTTATCGGAGAGTTTTCAGGGGTGGACCGTGTCTATCTCTTTAACTATGACTATGAACATGAAACCATGAGCAATACCCATGAGTGGTGTGCCTCAGGGATCCCTGCTGACATTCAGAATCTTCAGGATGTGCCATATAAGGAATTGCTGGAATGGGTTTCCATCCATCGGAGAGGAGAGGTTGTGTATATTCCGGATGTAAAGGGATTAAAGGAAGATAGTGTTTTTCGTACTGGACTTGAGGGTAAAGGGATAAAGTCGCTTATTACCATTCCATTGAATTTTTCCCAAGAGTGTTTCGGCTTTGTCGGGTTCTCTTCTGTTCGAAAGCAGAAAACCTGGGGTGACGAGGAAATTGCCCTGCTTCGGATTCTTTCCGAACTCATTACCAATGCTGAGGTTCGCCACCGTAATGAAACGGCGCTGCTTAATGCACGGTTTATCGCTGAGACGGCCAACCGTGCAAAGAGCGAATTTCTGGCCAATATGAGCCATGAAATCCGGACACCGATGAACGGTGTAATCGGCATGACCGCTCTTCTGCTTGATACCAGCTTGACCAGTGTTCAAAAGGAATATGCCGAGGCTGTTCTCTCAAGTGCGGAGTCTCTGTTGAACCTGCTCAATGATATACTTGATTTTTCAAAAATTGAGGCAGGTAAACTTGATCTTGAAATGCTTGATTTTGACCTGCGCAAGGTCCTTGATGATTTCGCTGCGATCATGGTCCATCGAGCAGGTGAAAAAAAACTCACATTTATCTGTACGCTCTCTCAAGAGGTTATGCCGTTTCTCAGAGGAGATCCCGCTCGACTTTGCCAGGTGCTCAACAATCTTGCAGGTAATGCCATAAAGTTTACACATCAGGGAGAGGTTACAGTATTTGTTGAGAGGGTTTCGAGCAATGATGACGAGGTTTGGCTTCGTTTTTCGGTCAAAGATACAGGTATCGGCATTCCTCAGAAGAAAATTGAAATACTGTTCTCAAGTTTTACCCAGGTTGATGCTTCCACAACTCGCAGGTTCGGGGGGACTGGTTTGGGGTTGGCTATATGTCGTCAGCTTGTTCAGCTTATGGGAGGCGAGATAGGGGTGAAAAGTCTTGAAAACAAAGGGTCGGAGTTCTGGTTTGTTCTTCCTTTCAAAAAACAGAAAGTTCCGTTGAACGTCGGGCAGGATGCCGCAGATGTTGCCGAGGCCGGCAGTAAGTTTCAGCCCCTCCCGCAATGGCGCAAGGATGCTGTTTCCAGAGAATTCAGAATACTCCTTGCTGAGGACAGCAGCGTTAATCAAAAAGTGGTGATAGGTATTCTTCGGAAGCTAAACTATCATATTGATGTTGTTACCAATGGCAGGGAAGTCATCGACGCACTTGCAGGACTGCCCTACGACCTTGTCATCATGGATGTGCAGATGCCGGAAATGGATGGTCTTGAGGCAACCCGAATAATCAGGAACCCGAACTCGGCTGTGCTTAATCACCACGTTCCGGTAATTGCTCTTACCGCTCATGCAATGCAGGGTGATCGTGAGCTTTGCATGCAGGCCGGTATGGACGACTATGTTTCAAAACCTATCGTGCCCTCTCTTCTGCTTGAGACTCTTAATAAATGGCTGTAGCCTTTCCTGCCATTAACTGTTTTGTTCCCATTCGGCAAAAAGCGTATTCAGTTCATTGCATAGCGTATGGTATCCTTCAAGGATCCCGGCAGTTTCCTCCTGGCTTTTTTTATAGAAATCCTCAGTTGCCATCATGGTTTCGAGTGATTCTTTCTTTTGCTCAAGCCGGTTGATTTTCTGTTCGACCTCCTCGATTCTTTTTTTGTCTTTTTTCGCCGCTGCGGTTTTCTTTGTCTGCTCCTTTTCTTTCTCACTGATTTTTAGAGGGGCGCTTTGTTTTTTCTGCCTTTCCGCAGCTTCCTCTTGACGTTCAGCTTCAAGGGCTTTTTCAGCTTTTTCCAGATACTCGGCATAGGTGCCGAGGTAGAGCTGGAGGGAACCGTTTTTGATTTCTACCACCTTGTTGACGAGGCTGTCAAGGAAATAGCGGTCATGGCTGACGATCAGCAGCGTGCCGTCATAGTATTCAAGAGAGTCAATCAGCATCTCTTTTGATCGCATATCCAGATGATTGGTAGGTTCATCCATAATCAGAAGGTTCGATGCCTGAAGAAGAATTTTAGCCAGTGCCACCCTTGATTTTTCTCCCCCCGACAACACCTTGATCTTTTTATTGACGGCATCGCCGCTGAAAAGAAAGCATCCAAGAATATCCCTGACCTTTTTCTGGGCTTCAGATGTCGGGGCAGAATCGACCATTTCCGTATAGATGCTTTTTTCGGGAGAGAGGTTTTCCGTCTGGTGCTGTGCAAAGTAGTTCAGGGAAACATTGTGTCCAATGGTAAGCTTGCCTTCAAAGTCGATCTGTCCGGCCAGAATTTTGCAGAAAGTGGTTTTTCCCGCTCCGTTTGAGCCGACAACAGCAATCCTGTCGCCACGCATCACTTCCAGATCGATATCGTTAAGGACCTGTTTTTTTGTGCCGTCCGGAAGTATATAGGCTTTCTGGATCCCATCAAGACGCATGACTTCACGTCCTGACGGATTTGCCTTTGGAAAACGAAAGGAGATTCTTGAAAGATCTTCTTCCGGCGACTGCATATTCTTTTCCATTTTTTCCATCTGACGCAGCCGGCTCTGTGCCTGTCTGGCTTTGGTCGCCTTATAGCGGAATCTGTCGACAAAAGCCTTCAGTTCCGCCACTTTTTTAACGTCATTTTCATATTTGCCCATCATCAGCTCGTACCGCTCAGCCTTTTCCTTTTCGTAATAGGAGTAGTTGCCTTTGTATTCATTGATCTGCGTGAATGCAATTTCCAGAGTTTTAGTGGTAAGCTTGTCAAGAAAAAAGCGGTCATGCGATACGATGATGTAGCTGTGCTCATAGTTGAGCAGATAATTTTCCAGCCAGCGAAGTGAGTCGATATCAAGGTGGTTCGTCGGTTCATCAAGCAGCAGCAGAGTCGGGTTCTGCAGCAGCAGTTTTGTCAGATGCAGGCGCATTTGCCATCCACCCGAAAAATCCTTGACTTTTTTATGAAAATCTATTTCACTGAACCCGAGTCCACCGAGAACCTTTTCTGCATTAGACTGCATGGTGTAGCCTCCAAGATGGTCAAATTCATGCATCGCATCCGAAAACCGTTCTATGAGCTGGTGGTACGCTTCTCCTTCATAATCCTGATCAGGCAGAGCGAGCTCGTGCTCCATGCGGGTTATTGTATCAGACAGCTCAAAAAGCCTTACGTTTGCCTGAAGGGCATATTGCAGGGCCGTTTTTTCAAGATCAGCATCAAAAGATATTTCCTGTGGAAGATACCCGATCGTGGTTTCAGCCGATTTAAGAAATTGCCCGGTAATAATGAGCGCCGAGTCGGTATTCGGGCCGCTGATAAGGCGCAGGAGAGTTGTTTTTCCAGTACCGTTAAGACCGACAAGACTGACATGGTCTTTGTCTCCTACGCGGAATGAGGAGTTGTTCAGGAGCTCTTTGGTGCCAACACTGAGGGAGAGATTTCTTGCTTCAAGCATGATAGAGAGGACTTATGAAAAGGATCAGCATTGTTGAAAAAATTTTATTCATGGGTGAAAAGATACAATATTTCACCAAAGCTTCACGCTTCTTCATCGTATTGTATAAAACACTCAATACCTTACGGCTATCTTGAATCATATATTGCCATGAAAAACATTGTTATAACCGGGAGTACCAGGGGGATCGGTCTCGGGCTTGCAAAAAAATTCCTTGAAAAAGGCCATGCGGTCATTTTGAACGGAAGCAGTCAGGAAGGTCTTAATGAGGCGCTTCGTAGGTTGAGCCACTATAAAAGTAGAGTTCTTGGAGTCAAAGGAACTGTTGCTGACAGAGATGCTATGGAGCATTTATTTCAGTCTGCAAGTCAACGGTTTGGAAATATTGATATCTGGATTAACAATGCGGGTAAAGGGCATCCTTTGAAAAAAGCATGGGAACTTGATGATATGATGGTCAGGGATATATTGGATGTTAATCTGCGCGGAGTCATTAACGGAACTGTTGTTGCATATCATGGTATGAGCAGGCAGGGCGGAGGTAAAATATTCAATATGGAAGGTCATGGCAGTGGCGGATCGATTATTGACAGAATGAGTATTTACGGAACATCGAAAAGTGCCGTTCACTATTTTACCAAAGCATTTTCGCATGAGGCAAAAGGCAGTGGCGTTCAGATAGGTGTATTGAGGCCGGGGATGGTGATAACCGGAATGCTCATGGATACACTGTCAGGTTCAAATGAGGTTGCCAGGAGAAAATTTTATAATCGCATGGCTGATGATGTAGAGACTGTCTCAGAGTTTCTTGTTGAAAAAATGCTTGCCAGCGTCAGTGAGTATGATTGTATTGATTGGCTGACAAAAAGGAAAGCCCTGTTTCGACTGCTTTTTGGTTCTTTCCGCAACAGGGACTTTTTTACTGAACCGATAGATTTGATGTTCTTTCTGTGAATAGTTGTTGTTTTTATCTGCTGAGCATCATTTCCATGTTGGATAAGTCAAATTTTTATAAATTATTATCGTTATAAACAGCAAGGATTTAGCTGGAAAGTCGTCAAAGATGGGAAGACATGGAAAATGAAGATATTTTCACGAAGAGAAAGGGTCGTTTCGGTATGAGGGCAAAAATCAATCTGTTGGTTGTCTGGGCTTTTCTCATTGCACTCACCCCCCTGCATGCTGAAGAGAGTGTGAGCTGGGAGCAGTGCGTCAGCGAAGCTGTGAAGGCTCATCCGGACCTCTATTCGGCTCTTGCTGTTCTGCAGCAGGCCGAAGCCGATAAAAGCATCACGAAAGGAGCACTATTGCCTCAGCTCAGTTTTGGTGTGAACTCTTCAGAGAGCGGAAGCATTGGAAAAGGAGCAGGGTCATCTTCAGCACTCTCCTATTCGTTATCGGCACAGCAGCTTCTCTATGACGGACAGAAAACGTCAAGCCAGATCGCCAGTAATGCAGAGGCCATCAAGGCGGCTCAATACAATGTTAATGCAGTTTCCGCCAATCTCCGTTTTACCCTCCGTTCAGCATTCACCCAACTGCTCAAGGCACAGGATCTTGTGGGCCTTACTGTTGAGATTGCCGACAGACGGCAGAATAATGTCCGCCTGATCAGTCTGCGCTACCAGGGCGGACGCGAACACATCGGCTCGCTTCGCCAGGCTGAGGCCGATCTTGCTCAGGCGCAGTTTGAAGTCTCCCAGGCTAAACGAGGCCTTATCCTGGCCCAGACAAACCTTGCCTCAGCACTCGGACGTGATACTCATCAACCGCTCAAGGTTCAGGGAACATTCAACGTCAGTGACTTTTCGACCAGCAAACCCGATCTTGCCCTGCTTGTTAAAGACCATCCGCTTTTTCAGCAGCTTGATACCAGAAGCAAAGCTGCACGTTTTGATCTTGATGCTTCCAGAAGTGCTTTTTCACCGCAGCTCTATCTTAACTCTTCGGTTGGTCGAGGTGCTTTTGACCGCCTGCCGACCGATGCGGTGGACTGGAGTGCCGGGGTGACCATATCCGTCCCAATCTATGAAGGTGGCAGTGGCAGGGCAAGGGTTGCCAAAGCAAGAGCATTCCTGAGCCAGCAGAATGCACAGGAAAAGAGCGGGTTTCTTCTCCTCTTCAACGCACTCGAACAAAGCTGGAAGAGTTTTCAGGATGCCCGGCAGCTGGTTGTTGTACAGAAAAAGCAGCTTGAGGCAGCAAACGAGCGCTCTAAAATCTCCAATGCCCAATACTCGAATGGTCTCGTGACCTTTGACGACTGGGTGATTATTGAAAACAATCTGGTGAACGCAAAAAAGGATTTACTCAATGCTGAGGCAGATATGCTGCTTGCCGAGGCTCAATGGATCCAGTCAAAAGGAGGAACGCTTGAAGGTCAGCAGGAATAAACTGGTATGGGGAGTTGTGGTTTCAGTTCTTGTTCTCGGTATAGCAGGATTCTTTGTGTTCAAGGGAAGCCAGCCTGCCGGGAAACAATTTGCTGAAATTCATCCTTCACGAGGGACTATTCGGTTAGTAATCTCGACAACCGGTGCGGTTGAGCCGCAGAACCGTGTTAAAATCCAGTCTTCGGTCGGGGGAAGGATCGAGGAGATTCTTGTTGAGGAAGGCCGGCTGGTGAAGAAGGGAGTTGTGCTTGCCATGCTCAGCTCGACTGAACGTGCTGCGCTGCTTGATGCCGCAAAGCTGCAGGGCAAAAGTGAAGAGAGCTACTGGAACAATGTCTATAAAAAAACGGCAGTCATTGCGCCAATGGACGGTCAGGTTATTGTGCGCAGTGTCGATCCTGGCCAGACGGTGACCACGAGTGATTCACTGTTCGTGCTCTCAGATCGTCTTATTGTCAAGGCGTTCGTCGACGAAACCGATATCGGACGAGTAAAAATCGGGCAGAAGGCGTTGATAGGGCTTGACGCCTATCCTGACATCCGGGTAACCGGAGCTGTTGAGCATATCTACTACGAGTCACATCTGCAGAACAACGTGAACATCTACAATGTCGATATTATTCCTGACCGCATTCCCGATGTGTTCCGTTCAGGCATGAGCGCCAATATCAAAATTATCGTTCAGGAAAAGAGTGGAGCACTCCTGTTGCCGGTCAGCGCTGTTCAGAATAGAAACGGAAAAACTTATGTGCGCCAGAAAAGTGACGATGCTGAAAAAGGAAAGCGGTACCAGCAGGTTGAGACGGGGTTGCAGGATGGAACCAATATCGAGATTCTTGATGGGTTAACTGACAACTCTCTTGTTTTGATGCCTGACACATCTTTTGTGTTACCGAAAAACAAAGCGGGAGCCAACCCATTCTCGCCCCAACAGCAGCGCAGACCGAAACCATGAAAAGCATGCTTGAGCTTGTCGATGTTCACCGGACATACCTGATCGGTGAAAGCACTGTTCATGCCTTGCGCGGTGTTTCCCTTACCATTGAGCAGGGTGAGTTTGTGGCAATCATGGGAGCCTCTGGGTCCGGCAAATCCTCACTGCTGCAGATTCTCGGACTTCTGGACAACCCCGACAAAGGCGAGTACCGGATTTTCGGCAATAATGTCAACACCATGACGGAGGATGAACAGGCTGGTGTGCGCAATAATGTAGCCGGCTTTGTGTTTCAGCAGTTTCATCTGCTCAAGCGGATGGACATTGTCGATAATGTCCGCCTTCCTTATATCTACAGCGGTCTGAAAGGAAACTTTCGTAAGGATGCGATTGAGCGTCTCAAGATGGTTGGTCTTGAACACAGAATTGATCATACACCCAATCAGCTTTCCGGAGGCGAGCAGCAGCGTGTTGCCATAGCAAGGGCACTGGTTCGTGATCCATTGATCATTTTTGCCGATGAACCGACCGGCAATCTTGACACGAAGAATTCCGCCGAGATCATGAAAATTCTGCAAGGACTTCATGCAGAGGGAAAAACCATTCTCATGGTCACGCATGAAACCGATATTGCCAGGTATGCAGAACGTGTCATTACCATGAGGGATGGTGTCATTGTCGCCGATGAGCGCAAACCTGGAAAGGAATCCTCAATTGCCGTTGCAGGAGAGGTGGGGTTTGACATCAATGGAGCAGGAAAAGGGTCATTATGGCAGGATGGCCGCTTTATTGGATTTATAACACAGGCCTTTCAGGCAATTCTTGCCAACAAAATGCGCTCTTTTCTCTCTGTCCTTGGTATTCTTGTAGGGGTTGCGTCGGTGATTGCCATGATGGCACTTGGCGAGGGAGCCAAGGCATCAATGCAGGAACAGCTGAAATCGATGGGATCCAACATGCTCTCGATCAGGGCCGGATCGGCCAAAATCAGGGGCGCTGCCCAGGGAGCAGGTGCTGTCGCCCGCTTTACCTTTGCTGATATTGATGAAATTGCTTCGCTTCATACCCTGGTGAAAAATGCCAGCGGTGTCGTCAACGGAGCTGGACGAATAGTGTATGGAAACAACAACTGGAGCACAAACCTGACCGGGGTTGGCTATGATTATGGTGCGATGCGTGCAGCGATCCCTTTGATCGGGCGATGGTTTACCCCTGAAGAGATTCAGACCCGTGAAAAGGTGGCCATTATCGGAGTGACGGTTGTGAAGGAACTCTTCGGTACCACCAATCCGCTGGGCAAGACCGTTAAAATCAACCGCATTAATTTCACCGTTATCGGTATTGCTCCTGCGAAGGGATTTTCCGGGCCGCAGGACGAGGATGACATTGTGATTATTCCGGTCAACACCGCCATGTACCGTGTGCTTGGCAAAACCTATCTCAGCGGAATTTTTGTTGAAGTAGCCTCTCCTGCCTTGATTGAAAAGACGAAAACTGCAATCAGTGCGCTGATTATCAAACGGCACCGCTTGAAAGAGGGTGACGACTCCTTTAATATCAGGGATATGACTGAAATTCAGCAGATGCTCAGCAGTACGACACAGACCATGAGCCTTCTGCTTGGCTCCATAGCCGCCATCTCTCTGGTTGTCGGAGGCATCGGTATTATGAATATCATGCTGGTTTCCGTAACCGAACGCACACGTGAGATTGGACTGCGCAAGGCCATTGGTGCCAGGAAAAACGATATCATGCTCCAGTTTCTTGTAGAGTCGGTTGGTATGACGGTCAGTGGAGGGTTTATCGGTATTATTCTGGGAATCGGCATCTCCCTCATTCTCTCGTATTTTGCCGGCTGGTCTGTAATCACATCACCCTTATCGGTTGTGCTTGCAACGGCTTTTTCCGCACTTACCGGCATTTTTTTCGGTCTCTGGCCTGCAAAAAAAGCTGCAGCACTGAAACCCGTTGAAGCTCTCAGATACGAATAGAAAGCGTTGAAAAAAAATCCTTGTTTTTACCGCATGATTCCGACAGAAACCGCGTCATACTTTTCGAACACATGTGGAAGGTGCACAATGATCTTATGTTTAAGGGTTCGAAAAAGATGGCAGCAACTGGTCGGGTTTGGTCGTGTGTGTGACTGATGATGATTCAGGGTAGTAAAAATGACTGATGATTGATAGGTTGAAACCTGACACGTTGTTGTTTTGAATAGCGAAGAGGAGCTTTTCCCCTCTTCGCTATTTTAATTTATTACATCCGGAAAACCTGTAACCCGATAATGAGCAGAAACATGAAATAATGCGGCACTGAAATTTAACAGCTTGACAGCTTATTTGAAGGCGACAGACCAAAAAACACCCCGTAGAAGGTCATCGAGGTGTTTTGTATTAATACATTAATAATGGTGTTTCAGGTCAGGATGCGGCCAATGCTTCGTGCACTTTTTTAGCAGCGTCGCGCAGGCCGTTGGCTGAAACAAGATTCAAGCCTGAATCATCAAGCATTTTTTGTGCAATTGGGGCATTGGTTCCTTCGAGCCTTACAATGACCGGGAGGTGAAGCCCTATTTTTCTGGCGGCTTCGATTATGCCACCTGCTACACGGTCGCAGCGAACAATGCCTCCGAAGATGTTGACGAGGATTGCCCTGACGTTTTTGTCGCTCAGAATAATCTTGAATCCTTCTTCAACTGTCTGAGGGCTTGCTGAACCACCCACATCGAGAAAGTTGGCCGGTTTTCCGCCGGCAAGCTGGATCATGTCCATAGTGGCCATTGCCAGCCCTGCACCGTTCACCATACAGCCTACATTGCCGTCAAGGCGGACGTAGTTGAGATTTGATTTTGATGCTTCTACTTCAAAAGGATCTTCTTCGCTGATATCTCTCAGTTCAAGGAAATCTTTATGGCGGAAAAGTGCATTGTCATCAAAATTGATCTTTGCATCCAGGGCCAGTACTTTACCTTCTTTGGTGACTACCAGCGGGTTGATTTCTGCCAGTGCTGCATCAATCGAAGTATATGCCGAATAAAGCGAGGATATAAAGCGGACGGCGTTCCTGAACTGTTCGTCTTTAAGGCCAAGGAAAAATGCGGCTTCCCGTGCCTGAAAATCCTGTATTCCGTAGAGTGGATCAATCTGGATTTTCAGGAGTCTTTCAGGAGTCTCTTCAGCTACCTTCTCAATTTCCATACCGCCTTCAGTCGAAACCATAAGAACATTTCTTGAGGTAGACCGATCAAGGGTGATGCCGACATAAAACTCTTTTTCAATGTTCATACCCTCTTCCACAAGCAGGCGTCTGACCTCTTTGCCTTCGGGTCCGGTCTGGTGGGTGACAAGAGTCTGGCCAATCAGTTCCTGGGCGATATCAAAGGCTTCCTCAGGTGATTTTGCCAGCTTTACCCCACCGGCCTTTCCTCTGCCACCTGCATGAATCTGGGCTTTAACAACGACAACAGGGCTGTTCTGTTCGCTAAAAAGTTGTTCAGCCGCCTGTTTAGCTTCTTCAGGCGAATATGCTACAATTCCTTTTGGTACGGCAACCCCGAATTTTCTCAGGATATCCTTGCCTTGATATTCATGAATGTTCATATTGTTTGGTCTTGGTTAACGGGCAACAGTTTTTAAATATAATGCATGAAAAACGGGAATTGCGCAAAGAGCACATTATAATGAAAATTAGGATTATGATAAAGTAATGGAGCACCAGCTCAACAATATTTATTTTAATTATTATGATGGAAGTTAAGTATTGCATGGAGCTTGCTTTCCGTGAAGCAATAAAAGCTTTTGAACGAAAGGAGGTTCCTGTTGGTGCGGTTGTTCTTGACAGTGATGGTCACATTATCGGGAAAGGGTATAACCAGGTGGAAGCGCTATGCGATGCTACAGCTCATGCAGAAATGATTGCGTTGACTTCGGCAATGGCAACGGCTGGAAGCAAGTATCTCAATGATTGTACACTTGCTGTTACCCTGGAGCCATGCCCGATGTGTGCCGGAGCCATAGTCAATGCAAAGGTGGGGAGGCTTGTTTTCGGTGCTTATGATCCAAAAATGGGAGCCTCAGGGACAGTTATAAATGTTACGGGGTGCAGGCAGCTCAATCATCAGCCAGAGGTTTACGGGGGCATTATGGAGAACAAATGCCGGAGTCTGCTTCAGGATTTTTTCAGGGAGCTTCGGCAAAGCCGTAAGTGATAGTGAAAATAAGTCCTATAGGTCTTCTATGACCTATAGGAACTATTCTTCGCTTTGCTTAGTCGTTATGTTTTCCCTGATAATCTGTTTCAAAGAGCTTGCAAGGTGGGAAACAATATCCTGAGCCATACCGGCTCCTGTTGATGGAGGCGGTATGGTGTCGAGGCTATCCATGCCGGCGTTTTTGACTGCCTTGCTGATGGTGACTGACAGAATCGGGTTGCACTCCCTGACGATCTCTTTCAGCATGAATGATGCTTCAAACATGCTTTGTTTAATAATTTCCTTTTTGTCTTTTTCCGTCATGACCTGGCACTGGCGGGTTGCGATAATGCCGGCAAGGCAGGTGAGATAGGTGTTGGTTGAGCCTGCAAGAAAAAGATTGAGAAAAAACGGGGTCAGCAGATTTCCTCCCGGCAGCAGTGACGAGAGGGTATTGCTGAACGATGATTGTATAATCGGTTTGATGTGGGCTGGTATATCCTCCTTTCTGAAATCGGAAAGCGGCAGACATGCATATACGGAGCGAACAAGTCCGAAGAACTCTCTCAGATACTGCTCACGGTTGTGGATGGTGTAGATATTCCATATTACTTTGACGTTGTTCAGCAGGGAAGTGGTTGTGCCGTAGGAAGTATTCTGGGCAAAAGCTCCTACAAAAAAGTTTTTTGTGGCTATCTGCTTGGTGATGTTGAGTGAGTCAACCTCGAGAAATTTGAGGTTGGTACTTACCCAGCGCTGATCCTTCTGCTGTTTTGATCCATCCGGATGCATGGAGTGTACCGGCAGTTTTTCAGCAAGCCAGGCGGTATAAACCACCATTTCACTGGATTTTTCATGTTCCGGTAAGAGTGGAGTTTTCGGAACTGAAAAAAAACGGCTGCCAGTGTAAAGAGCGGCGAGCATAACTCCAGAGCTCAAAAAAAGGAAAACCATCCCTGCATAAGGGTTCAACGAATCAAGGAGCCTGGCTGCAGCATGTAACTGATTGATGATGATGACGATCAAGAGGAGCAAGGCCGCTATAAGTGCGGTATACAAAAATGAAGTGGCTTTTCTTTTCATATCGGCAGTATTTTGTGACGGGGTTTAGCCATCAGAAAAGAAGTTCGTTTCCCGTAAGGTACTCTTTTTTCCTGCCGTAAAATCCCCTATGAAATAGTTTCCGGTTTCGGGAGTTTTATAGAGTGGTCACGGCTGAACTGATAATCAAGGAAAATATCTTCGGCTGATGGAAGCTGCCATTTTCCGTTTGCAAGTCTGTTTGTGGTTTCCTTGAGCCGGTATGTTGTCTGGCCGCATGTCCAGCAGTCGTAATTAGCCATGCCGGTACAGAGACATGTCTTCTCTTTGATAACAAGCGGTTCTCCAGGTTTTCTCGCAGCAAGGGCCTGGTAATACTCTTCGATATAGGTGCATGATCCGCCGTTTTCAAGAAGATAGCCAAGTCCTTCGCAGTTTGGCTTTATTGCATAGCGCAAGGTTGGCGATTCAGTGAGCATCCGCATTGGATAGCCAGTGGTTGAAGCCATATTGACAACAATATCCTCTTCACGTGCATTGATATAGTGCTGCTTCACTTCAGATGGCAGACCGGCTTCTTTACTGATGGTGAAGCGTGTAGCAACCTGGACGCCTGCAGCTCCCATTTTCAGATAATCAACAGCATCAGTCCCTGTAAAAATGCCTCCTGCTGGAATTACCGGAATGTTCAGATTTTCTTTTTTCAAAAAAGCGAGAACTTCGGTGAAGATGGTCTGAAGATCAACTTTCTGCCAGTCGTCTGGCCCGAAGCCAAGGTGGCCGCCTGCAAGCGGTCCCTCCACAACAATGTAGTCGGGCAGACGATCAAGGCGTACTGCCCGTTTCAGAAAAATTGAAAGTGCCCTGACTGAAGAGATGATAATGCCGATTTTAACATCTCGAAATCTCGGGTGTGCCTGAATAAGATCAAGAGTGCGGAGGTTGAGGCCGGCAGCAAGGGTCAACCCGTCAATTCCACCATCCATGGCAGCACAAAGCCTTACTTTCAGGGTTTCGATGCCGTTGTTCATGGTGAGTTTTTCCATGCAGTTCAGGAAAATCGATCCTTTACCGGTCTTTTGAGAGACTGTATATTCGATATACTTCTTTTGTGCTTCCGCCAGCTCTTCCAGGTCAAACAGGACTGCGGATTTATCAGGGTTGCTGCTGTATGCTGCGTACTTTTTCCTTTTCCGACTGACATAGGATGTTTTGAATATTCTGTCGCAGACATAACCGATCAAGGCATCGGAAATATGACCTATTCCGCCGAGTTTTTCGGCTGCCAGAGCAAGTTCGGTTGTTGAGATATTAACTCCCATGCCGCCGATAATGATAGGTACATATTCTTTTCCGCCTATTTGTAACCTGAAATTGTCTACGTTCATTGTCTTTTTATCAGTATAAGAGCATTTACAGACCATCATGACGACTGAGTGATGGTGCCTTGAAACAAAGCCGTGGGTGTCCTTCGCCAAAAATTACTTAAGATATCATATTTCAATTTATAAATCTATAGGCAATTCTTAGAAAAAAGCCATGCTGTTCAACTCTCTGGAGCTTTCTTAAAGTGAACATTTTAGGTAAGGATTGATTGAAGTTTGAGAAAAGGTGTGGAGAATATTAAATTGCAGGCCAGCTATAGGGGGCAAAATATTTCAGAAATAAAAAAATCCGGAAAAAGGGGATCATAACTATGATAAAACTGGTCTTGTTGCGGCATGGAGAGAGTCAATGGAACCGTGAAAATCGCTTTACTGGATGGTATGATGTTGACTTGAGCGAGCAAGGCAGGAAAGAGGCTGCATACGCTGGTACACTCCTTAAGGAAGAAGGGTTTGTTTTTGACCTTGCTTTTACTTCTGTTCTGAAACGTGCTATCAGGACGTTGTGGAGTGTTCTTGATGAAATGGATTTGATGTGGATCCCTGTTTCGAAAAGCTGGCGGCTTAATGAGCGCCATTATGGTGCCCTTCAGGGACTCAACAAGTCTGAAACTTCTCAGAAATATGGTGAAGAACAGGTGCTTGTATGGCGTAGAAGCTATGATACTCCGCCGCCTGTGCTTGAGAAAAATGATGAGCGCTACCCCGGTGCAGATCCACGCTATGCAGACCTTGCCGAAACGGAGATACCACTTAGTGAATGTCTCAAGGATACTGTTGAAAGGTTTCTCCCGCTTTGGCATCAAACGATAGCGCCTGAAATCCGTAAAGGAAAGAAGGTCATTATTGCAGCTCACGGAAACTCTTTACGCGCATTGGTTAAATATCTTGATAATATTTCCGAAGATGATATCGTTGGCGTCAACATACCCACGGGTATTCCGTTGGTCTATGAGCTTGATGATAATCTCAAAGCTGTAAGAAGTTATTACCTTGGCGATCAGGATGCCTTGAAGAAGGCTGTCGACGCAGTTGCCAGCCAGGGAAAAGCATAGTCCGGCAGAGGGAATGCGTCTTTAGGTGGTTTTGTTAAAAAACTTTTATATTCTGCACTTTGATCTGTCGGTTGCCTTTTTTTTGAAACTGTTTGAAAAGTTGTGCCTGAAAATATGAACGTTACCTTAAATGCGGGGCTCTATGATCCTCAGTTTGAGCATGATGCCTGCGGTGTAGGGTTTGTTGCCCATATCAAAGGCATCAAATCCCATGACATTGTAGAGCAGGGCTTGAAAATAAATGAAAATCTGAAACATCGCGGAGCCTGCGGATGTGAAAAGAATACCGGTGATGGAGCTGGTATTCTTCTTCAGATACCGGACAAGTTTCTTCGCAAAGCATGTGCAGAAAGAAACATCGAACTTCCCCTGAACAAACAGTATGGCGTAGGAATGCTTTTCCTGCCTCCGGATATATCACAGAGACGTGCTATTGAAGATATCTGTCGTTTGATGATTCAGGCTGAAGGTCAGAAATTTCTCGGTTTCAGAAAAGTGCCGACCTGCAACGATACCCTCGGTAAAACAGCACGATCTGAAGAGCCTGTTGTCAAGCAGCTTTTTGTGGGCTGGGGAAAAGATATAGTTTCTGAACTTGAATTCGAAAGGAAGCTTTATATCATCCGTCGCCGCATCACAAAACGGGTAAAATATACAGCAGGTCTGCTCGGCAGCAGCTATTTCTATATTTCAAGTCTTTCCGGCAGGACTGTTATTTATAAAGGCATGCTTCTTCCCCAGCAGGTAGGAGAGTTTTATCCTGAATTGCATGATCCTGATATGGAAAGTGCCATTGCCATGGTACATTCCCGCTTCAGTACGAATACTTTCCCGAGCTGGGATCGGGCGCATCCATACAGGTATCTCAGTCATAATGGAGAGATCAATACGCTCAGGGGCAACGTCAACTGGATGAATGCAAGGGAGAAGACCATCCAGTCAGAGGTGTTCGGTGATGCCCTTGAAGATATTAAACCGGTTATCCTTGAGGATGGCAGTGATTCGGCCATTCTTGACAATACATTTGAATTTCTCGTTCTTTCAGGTCGTTCGTTGGCTCATGCAGCGATGATGATTATTCCAGAACCATGGGCAGGCAACACTGCTATGTCTGCGAAGAAAAAAGCCTTCTACGAGTTTCACAGCTGTCTCATGGAACCGTGGGACGGGCCTGCTTCAGTAACCTTTACTGATGGGGCTCAGATTGGCGCCGTTCTTGATCGCAATGGACTTCGTCCTTCTCGTTACTATATCACGAAGGATGATCTTGTCATTATGGCATCAGAGGTCGGAGTGCTTGATATTGCACCGGAACGGATTCTCAAAAAGGACCGTCTTCAGCCCGGCAAAATGTTTCTGGTCGATACTGTTGAAGGGCGTATCATTTCCGATGAGGAGATCAAGCAGACCATAGCCGGTGAACAGCCTTATGGAGAATGGATTGACCGGAATATGATTGATCTGGAGGCACTGGAAGATCACCCTCAGCTTAAAAACCCTGATGAGGATAAGTACAGTCTGACCGCACGCCAGAAAGTTTTCGGCTATACACAGGAAGATATCTACCTGCAGATAAAGACGATGAGCGAGAAAGGGGTGGAGCTGGTTGGGTCGATGGGTAACGATACCCCTTTGGCGGTCCTTTCAAATAAATCGAAGTTGTTGTACGACTATTTCAAGCAGCTTTTTGCCCAGGTGACCAATCCGCCGATTGATTCACTCAGGGAGGAGCTTATAACATCAACAACGGTCATGCTCGGCACCGAAGGCCAGCTGCTTGAGCCTTCCGAGGTGAATTGCCGCAGAATCAGGTTGCCCCATCCGATTTTAACCAATCAGTACCTTGAAAAAATCCGTGGGATTGAACAACCCGGCTTCAGAGCGGTTACTCTTCCGATATTTTACGACGTTTCTCAAGGCGGCAAGGGGATTGAAGCTGCCATGCAGGATCTTTACCGCCACGCTGAACAGGCGGCAAGCAAGGGCGTGAATATTATTATTCTTTCCGACAAGGGAGAGATTGAAAAAGACCGTGCACCGATTCCGGCTCTGCTTGCTGTTTCAGGCCTGCACAACTTCCTTATCAATGCAGGTATAAGGACAAAGATCGGTCTTGTGCTTGAATCGGCTGAACCAAGGGCTGTGCATCACTTTGCCATGTTGATCAGTTATGGCGCAGGTGCCGTCAATCCTTACATGGCTTTTGAAACAATTCATTCTCTCGTTGCATCGGGCCAGATAAAACTGGATGAGAAGGGTGCCGTAAAAAATTATATCAAGGCTGCCGTCAAGGGTGTTGTAAAAACTATGGCGAAAATGGGTATTTCAACAATCCAGAGTTACCGAGGTTCCCAGATATTTGAGGCTGTCGGTCTCAATACCCAGCTTGTTGACGCCTATTTTACCCGGACGCCGACCCGTATCGAGGGCATTGGCATTGATATAGTGGCTGAAGAGGTTCGCAAACGCCATGAATCGGTCTTTCCTCCTACGGGCAACAAGGTTAATCGCGGCCTTGAAGCCGGAGGTGAAAGAAAATGGCGCTACAACGGCGAATATCATCTGTTCAGCCCTGAGGCAATCCATGTTCTGCAGCACTCATGCAGAACGGCCAATTACGAGCTGTTTAAAAAATATGAGAACCTTATAGACGACCAGAGCGAGCATTTTTGTACAATCCGCGGCTTGATGGATATCAGGTTCAGTAAGCATCCGGTGCCGCTTGAGGAGGTTGAACCGGTTGAAGCCATTCTGAAGAGATTCAAAACCGGTGCGATGTCTTATGGATCCATCAGTCAGGAGGCTCATGAAACTCTTGCCATTGCCATGAACAGGCTTGGAGGAAGGAGTAATACCGGTGAAGGCGGCGAAGATCCTGAACGCTTCAAAAGGGATGCCAACGGCGATTCGAGAATGTCGGCCATCAAGCAGGTTGCTTCCGGGAGATTCGGTGTGACCAGTGAATATCTTGCCAGTGCCAATGAGATCCAGATCAAGATGGCTCAGGGCGCAAAACCAGGGGAAGGCGGTCAGCTTCCAGGCTCTAAAGTCTATCCATGGGTGGCTAAGGTTCGTCATTCAACCCCTGGTGTCGGGTTGATTTCGCCACCGCCCCATCATGATATCTATTCAATCGAGGATCTTGCCCAGCTTATACATGACCTCAAAAATGCGAACCATACAGCGCGCATCAACGTCAAGCTTGTTTCCACTGTTGGTGTGGGCACTATTGCTGCAGGTGTTGCAAAGGCGCATGCTGATGTAGTGCTTATCAGCGGTCATGATGGTGGAACCGGCGCGTCGCCGGTTTCGAGTATCATGCATGCGGGCATGCCGTGGGAACTCGGTCTTGCTGAAGCGCATCAGACTCTTGTTCTCAACAACCTGCGCAGCAGGATTGTTGTGGAGGCGGATGGTCAGCTGAAAACAGCAAGGGATATTGTTATTGCAGCCATGCTTGGTGCTGAGGAGTTCGGTTTTGCGACAACCACTCTGGTGGTCATGGGCTGTATTATGATGCGCTGTTGTCAGGACGATTCCTGTCCGGTTGGTGTCGCCACCCAGAATCCCGAGCTTCGCAGGCATTTCAAAGGCAAACCGGAGCATGTTGAAAACTTCATGCGCTTTCTGGCCGAAGGAGTGAGAGAGTATATGTCCCGTCTCGGTGTTCGTACAATTAATGAGCTTGTCGGCCACACTGAACTGCTCTCCATGAAGAAATCGATCAATCACTGGAAAGCTCAAGGCATCGATCTTTCCAAGATTCTTTACAAGGCAGAGGCTGACGAACAGGAAACCCGATACTGCACTATTGATCAGGAGCATGGTCTTGACGAAAGTCTTGACCGTACCATGCTGCTCTCTATTTGCGAGCCGGCAATCAAAAGAAAGGAAAAGGTTTTCAGTACGCTTACGATCAGGAACACCAACAGGGTTGTCGGTACGCTCGTTGGCTATGAGGTTACTAAAGCGTTTGGTTCTGCCGGACTGCCTGATGACACGATCCATCTGAAATTTTCCGGTTCTGCCGGGCAGAGTTTTGGTGCATTTATACCCAGCGGCATGACACTCGAACTTGAAGGTGATGCAAACGACTATGTGGGCAAAGGACTTTCCGGCGGTCGGATTGTTGTCTATCCCTCAACAGGCTCTTCTTTTGTGCCGGAAGAGAACATTATTATCGGAAATGTCGGTTTTTACGGAGCAACTTCCGGAGAAGCCTTTATCAGAGGAATGGCTGGAGAGCGCTTTTGTGTCCGTAACAGCGGTCTGAATGCTGTTGTTGAGGCTATCGGTGATCATGGCTGCGAATATATGACCGGCGGAACCGTGATTATTCTCGGAAAAACCGGACGCAACTTTGCTGCCGGCATGTCAGGAGGAATAGCTTATGTCTATGATGTGGACGGCACGTTTGCCGAAAACTGCAACCGTGAGATGGTTGGCCTCTATTCGGTTGATGATCCGATGGAGCTTGCAGGGCTTCAGTCTATGATTGAAAGGCATGTCGAGTATACCGGAAGTGAACTTGGTCAGGCAATTCTTGACGACAGGGATGTTCTCCGTCAGCGCTTTGTCAAAGTGATATCGCATGATTATCAGAGGGCACTTGATGCGATGGCGGAAGTTGAGGCGGCAGGGATCACCGGAGATGAAGCCGTTATGGCATCATTTGAGAAAAATGTTCATGATCCTGCACGTGTTTCAGGGAATTGATATCGAAAAAGGGCGGTACAGTCCTGTCTTGAAAAGATTAAATTATTGATATGGGCAAAGTTAAAGGTTTCATGGAGTACCAGAGAGCATTGCCTGCTGACAGGGAGCCTCTGGAGAGAATAAGAGATTGGCAGGAGTTCCATAAGGAGATGCCCGCAGCGGATCTGCAGCAGCAGGGTGCGCGCTGTATGGATTGCGGCACACCATACTGCCATACGGGGTTTATGCTGAGCGGGATGACAAGCGGCTGCCCGATTCACAATCTTATTCCCGAATGGAATGACTATGTTTATAAAGGGTTCTGGCATGAGGCTTATGACCGGTTGATGAAAACCAATAATTTTCCTGAGTTTACAGGAAGAGTCTGTCCTGCTCCATGCGAGGGTTCCTGCGTTCTTGGAATTATCGAGCCACCGGTCACCATCAAGAACATAGAGTACTCGATTATTGAGCATGCGTTTTCTCAAGGATGGGTAGTACCGAAAACAATTGCCTATAGAACAGGGAAAAGGGTTGCTGTTATTGGATCGGGTCCTTCCGGACTTGCCTGTGCTGATCAGCTTAACAAGGCCGGTCACAGCGTGACGGTTTTCGAACGGGATGAGCGTCTAGGGGGCCTCATGATGTTTGGAATTCCAAACATGAAACTTGACAAGAAGCTGGTGGTTGAGCGCCGTATTGATCTTATGAGACAGGAAGGCGTTATTTTCATGGAAAGCACCGAGGTTGGTATTGATTATCCTGCCGATAAGCTTCTCGAAGAGTTTGATGCAGTGGTGCTCTGTACAGGTGCAACAAAACCCCGAGACCTTTTCGCTGAAGGCCGCGAATTTCCGGGTATCCATTTTGCCATGGATTTTCTGCGTTCAAGTACTCAGGCTTTGCTGACAGAGCGTGCCCCGGTTCTTTCAGCCGAAGGTAAAAATGTGGTTGTTATCGGCGGCGGCGATACCGGTACAGACTGTGTCGCCACGTCGTTGCGCCAGGGATGCAGAAGCGTCATACAGCTCGAGATTCTGCCGAAACCTCCTTCTGAACGTCAGTTCGATAATCCCTGGCCCGAATGGCCAAAAACATTTAAGGTAGATTACGGACAGGAGGAAGCAGCGATTGTACAGGGTGATGATCCGAGAAAGTATTCCATGATGACCAAAAAGTTTCTTGCAGACGAAAAGGGCGCCCTGATGGCTGTTGAGGTTTCAAAGGTGGAGTGGGTTAAAGCTGATGGACGATATTCGCCTCTTCCGGTAGCAGGTACTGAACAGATTATTCCTGCCGAGCTTGTCCTGCTTGCCATGGGCTTTATCGGGCCCGATGAGCATCTTCTGCAGCAGCTTCAGGTTGTACAGGATGAGCGCTCAAATATCAAGTCAACTGATAAAAATAAGTATCTTACCAGCCGCGAACGCATCTTTGCTGCCGGCGATGCCCGCCGTGGACAGAGTCTCGTGGTATGGGCCATTCATGAGGGGAGATCCGCCGCTCGTGAGTGTGATCGGTTTTTAATGGGAGAAACAAGTCTGCCCTAAACGATTGAGGCGGCTCATGTGTTATAAGGCGTACCTTGATTGCATACATTAATTGAATATCTTTTTAATCAAGTTGGCTTATGGAACAGCAAAAACTCAGGGAGCTCCTCGAAACGCTGCATCAGGAGCTCGAACAGGTTGATTCCGTCGATAAAAACACGGTGGAGGTTTTAACGAACCTCAGAGAGGATATAAGCAAACTGGTTACTGAAGACGTTGGCGCTATGCATGAGAACGAATCTCTTATGGAGCGCATGAGAGAGGCTGTTGATCACTTTGAGGCCGGCCATCCCAAACTGAGTATGACCATTCAGCATGTACTGGATAGTCTGGCAAATATGGGATTTTAAAGAACAGCACTATTAACATTTTGAAGGCTCGAGTGTTTCATGATACGAGAAAAAGAAACGGGAAAAGGTAAAGCCAGAGGTGGCAACGGGAACAGTAATGATCAGGTGTTCTGTTCATTTTGTGGCAGAAGTGCTCAGGAGTCCACGAGTATGGTTGCCGGGCCGAGAGCATTTATCTGTGACCGTTGCATTAAAACATCCTATGAGATTCTGCGCAAGGAGCTCAGCGCGATACAGCAGCCGGAGCGACCTTCAGAAAAACCGTTTCAGCCGCGCCTGGTCAGTCCGAAAGCCATCATGGACTCCCTTGACCAGTATGTTGTCGGTCAGGAAATAGCCAAAAAGTCGCTTTCGGTAGCGGTTTACAATCATTATAAAAGGATCGAATCACAGGAATGGACGCGCGATGAGGATGGCGTTGTTATTGAAAAGAGCAATATTCTTCTTATCGGGCCTACCGGTACAGGGAAAACTCTTCTTGCCCAGACGCTCGCCAATCTGCTTGAAGTTCCGTTTTCCATTGTTGACGCTACGTCGTTGACTGAAGCCGGCTACGTGGGAGACGATGTTGAAACTATTCTTGCCCGTCTGCTTCATGCATCAGATTTTAATCTTGAGCGTGCTGAGCGCGGCATTATCTATGTTGACGAGATTGATAAAATTGCCCGCAAATCCGCCAATGTCTCCATTACCCGCGATGTTTCCGGCGAGGGAGTCCAGCAGGCTCTCCTGAAGATTCTTGAAGGTGCTGTTGTTGGTGTTCCTCCTAAAGGTGGCCGTAAGCATCCTGAACAGCAGTTGATCAACATCAATACCAAAAACATTCTCTTTATATGCGGTGGTGCTTTTGAAGGTCTTGATCGTCTTATTGCCCGAAGAGTCTCAAAATCGTCGATGGGCTTTGGTGCAAAGGTGAAGCATGGTCAGACTGGCTACGATCCTGAAATCCTCAAGCTTGTCATGCAGGACGACCTGCATGAGTATGGGCTGATACCTGAGTTCATCGGTCGCCTGCCGGTCATTTCCACCCTTGATATGCTTGATGAGAAGGCATTGCGCAACATTCTTGTTGAACCTAAAAACGCCATTACCAGGCAGTACAAGAAACTGTTTGAAATGGACGGGGTGGAGCTTGAGTTTACCGACGAAGCTTTGGACAAAGTTGTCGGGATTGCCATCGAGCGAGGAACAGGGGCCAGGGCATTGCGCTCAGTGCTTGAAAATGTGATGATCGACATCATGTTTGAACTGCCTTCGATGAAAGGTATCCATAAATGCGTTATTACGGCCGACACCATCGATAAAAAGGCTGGACCGGAGTATTTGAACGGCACAAGGAAGCAGAAAAAAACCGCATAAAGTGCAAAACATTGGTTTCCTCCCTTTGCATTTTATAAATGATATTCTATATTTCGACCCGTTCGAATGGGACGATTAGCTCAGTTGGTTAGAGCGCTACATTGACACTGTAGAGGTCAGTGGTTCGAATCCACTATCGTCCACCCACACACACCCTAAAGGCCTGCAAAGAAACGACGTTGCGGGCTTTTTTTTTCCCCTCGCAATAACTTCCCCAAGCTTTAAACAGCAAGTTCACTCGATGGGTGCTACGCTATCGAAGGGAACCTATACCGACGAAGCAAGTATGACCACCCAGCAGCGCATAGCTGACAATGTCTGAGAAGAGATCAGCAGCACATGAAGCCATATCACAAAAATGAATCTGGATATTCAGCCGACACTGAACATCAGGGCAGGCAATACCGTGAACATACTCGTCAACAAGGATGTGATTGTTGACCCATACGAAAACTAAAGACTATTCGGAATATGATCGATCTCAATATTCAGGTGCAGAGCGAACCGGTTACCCGAAGATTCCGGCTCAAGAAGGAGGTTTCGGAGGAGTTTGATCTCTATGTGAAGGCCGCACAGGAAAAAACAAAAGGCGCCGATGAATCTCTGGTACTTGAGGCGATTCTGAGGAATCATCTCAAGAGGGACAAGGGATTTCGGGCTTGGCTGCAGAAACGCGAAAAATGACTTTAGGTTTTTTTCTATTTAAATAGTGATCAGTAATTACTATAAGATATGGTTAAGAAATAACAAGAATTCAGGGTTCAATATCTCTGGAAATTTTGATTTTGCTGATTTTATTGTACTGTACTGAAAATTGACTGTTTTCAAGATAGTATTCAGCATCTTTCATGATTTCATCATACTTGTTTCCTTTAACATGATATTTGAGTAAAAGGTTTAATGTGTCAAAAACTTCTTCTTCTTCGGCTTTGCTGCTTAGCATAAATGACTTTCCGCATTCAGTGAAATATTGATAGAGATTATCCTTTGCTAATTCAAATACTTCTTTTTTTACAATACTACATATCTCGTTCAGTGTCGTTTCGTTTGTTCCGTATTGAATATTCAGAAATAGTTTTGATTTTATGTATTGTATTTCGTTTGTGCTGTTTTTAAATATTAAAATGGATTTGCCTCTTATATAATTAGGGAGCTGATTTGTTGATGTTATGATAAGAGCTTTGTTTAAAAAGAAATTGTATTTGATTTCCCAGATATTAAGAGTTTCAGATTTCATTATTTTTAGAATTTAATAAAGTTTAAGGTTTATTGTTTGTTAACGATAAATAATGTTATGATATTTATTGCTGAAGCGGTCTAATAAATATATCCCAATAATATTCAGCTGCACCATTTTGTGTTAAGATACTGTCGCGTTGACTCCCAAATATTTGCATGCCAAGAGGTTTTAATTGAAGGGTATAGCCGTCATCTACAACGTTAAGAGATTCATTTAAACTGTTTGTCGGCGCTTCTCCAGAATTCGAGTAAGATATACCCATTGAGCTGAACATACTACTACCATACCATATTGAGCATTGTGATACTCTTTGCCCATTATCATAAATAAAAGCTGAAAAGCTCGTTGCAGTTAATCGTTTGAACCGATTATCGATATGAGGGTTACGGATCGCAAGTTCCTGTAGAGATTTGTCAAAAAAGTCGGCAATGTATTCATAGGATTCCTCCAAAAATTTGTCACGATCATGATCATCAAATTTTTTCCTGATCCTTAAATTACTGGATCGGTCTGTTCGGGAAGAATTTGTTGTGGTCGATAATATTTCTTTCTCAGTAATTAATGGAGGTAAATAATTTTTAATTATAGTTGTTGCGGCTTCACGGATATCTTTCGCAATAATAGAAAAGGCTTCGTGATAATTGCTGAACATTGATACGGGTTTTCCGTCGGTTGGCGTCGCTTTAAGGTGTCCAAAAGGAGAGCTTTTCCAGTCGCAGGGGTGTAATATTATGGGGATTACAATGGCGGCACCATTAATGTGCCTTTCAATGGCTCGGGTCATTTCTTTTTCATAGCAATAGTCTGATGATAGAAAGTTGGAGCTGATAAGTAACAGTATAATTTCTGATGACTCTAATTGAGAACTGATTTTCTGATCAAAATCAGCTCCTGCGGTGATTCGGCGATCGTGCCAAGACGAAATAACTCCCTGGCGCTTAAGTAATGCAAGATGTTTTTCTAACTCGTTTCGAAGTTCCTCATCTTTATGGGAATAAGAAAAAAAGAGCGATGCCATAATATGCTTATGTCTTTATAACGTTTAGGTAATTTCTTTATAATTTAATTCGTTTGCTTATTACTCTTTATTATCGAGCCATTTCCGTTTCCGCCAACCAGCTCCATGAGCTTCCCAAAATCAGTCACAACATCATATCTTACTTTATCCCGTTCAACACGCTGATTTATCTCATCGAAAAATTTTCGTGCACACTCGATTTTTGTGGCCTCAATGGCTCGCAGCTCCATGCTCGACATTGAGCCCTTGGTCTCTGCTACAAAGTAGATGTGCTTGACAGCGCCTTCTTTGAAAGATATCGCCCAGTCCGGATTGTAGTCGCCTACCGGTGTGGGAATCAGAAACCCGCGAGGCAGTTTGGCGTAAACAACAACCTCAGTGCTGGTATCAAGCTCATGCACAAAAGCTTTTTCAAGTTTCGAGTCCGTGACCACATAATCGTAGATGTGATTCCTCAGCTTTTCACTTGCCTTTGAGAAGTCTTGCTTGCTCTGGCCAGTGGTAAAGATTTCAATATCGTGCCGGTCGGCAATTTCATCATAGCT
>JABDHL010000060.1 GCA_012972825.1 Chlorobiaceae bacterium | reverse complement strand
CGCACCTTCAAACTACGAGCTATGGGTGTTTTTTACGCTAACCCTGGGTGATTCTTATTTTCCGTTTTTGGCTTATTCTTGTTTTCCGATCACAATTATGCCGGTAACCGGTGAAATGAATGCCCGGGATCCTATAAGAAAACGGTTGAGCAGAACTGCCAAATAACCGTGAGTCGCAAACCTTTTGCGGATAAACTCGATCTCTGCAGGCGGGAAAAACCTATGAATCTTTTCACTCCATCGAGGCAGTATTGCTGTGGTATCTCTGGCATAAAGAAGCATGCCAAACTTTCTGCTGATGTAGTAGATAACCATAAAACCCAGTGTTGAACCAAGGGATGGCCACATGACAGCTAAAACGATGCTAAGCTTTTTGTAAACAAGCAGATACCCTGTAAATGCGATTGGGGCATCAAAAGGAACTACCGGAAAAAAGTTTTTCAGAAATGCAATGCAAAAGAGGAACAAATATATTGCTGTTGGATCGGCTGACTGCACATAAGCAATTACTGAATCAAGCATGAATATCTCGGGTTGGTCTTTAAAAAAACGAAGAAAAACATCATGATTACTTCATGCTGTATTGCTCTTGTCAATATACCATAAAAGCTGTAATTGATACATATACGAGCGGCACATCCAATAACTGAAGTTGGTAACGTCATCTCAGCCATACCTTTTGCCCTTGCAACATCGCCCAAAGCTTCAAGAAATACCTCCGGGCCCGGGTCTTCTGCTTTTGCCTTATGTCCACCAATGAGCATGATTTACACAGTGAAACCTTGCTGCCTGAAATAAATTTGATATCCTGAACGGTCCTGAATAAATAGCAGAACAAATATTACGCATAAATTATGGATTTCTGAATAATAAATATGTTATCATTTCCCTTCATGTCCATTCCCTCTCTAACCGTCTTGTTGTTTGTTCTCATGTGTGTATTCATGGATACTCTACCGAAGAGTTGCTGATAGATCATCATAATGGCAAGGAGGAACATTACAAAGAAAGATCTCATGCGAACATTACTCTCCTGCGTTTTGCTCTTTTTCAGTATGGCATATGGTATTACCTGCCCGGCAAAAGGAAATCCAAAGCCTGAAAAAACAGTGCTCTTTCTTTGGTGGAACGTTGAGAATCTTTTCGATCCTGCCAACGATCCGGCAACCGACGATGATGATTTCACCCCAGAAGGCAGCATGCAGTGGACTGAAAAGAAACTCCTCCTGAAACAGATGCGGATCCGCCATACCCTCTCCGTCATCAAGGCGCACCCAGATTACAGGAAGTATCCGGACATCATTGCGTTCGCAGAAGTTGAAAACGAGCGCGTCTTCAAAGGAACACTCACTCCGTTGCAAGGCATCTGTTATAAAACTATTTATTATGAGTCATCTGACCCGCGAGGCATTGATGTTGCTTTAGCCTACAATCCGCAAACGCTCCGAGCTGGATTGTCGAAAGCATATACCGTCCCTCTTGAAGGCAAGCCGACAAGAAAGATTATCGTTGCGGGATTTTCCGCCGGCTATCATCCGTTTCATGTTATTCTGAACCACTGGCCATCACGGTCATTTGATAACCAATGGACGGAACGCAAGCGGATTTCGGCGGCATTGGTAACCAGACATATTCTCGACAGTCTGCGTCTCGCAAACCCTGCAGTCGACATTATTGTTATGGGCGATTTCAACGACGAACCAGAAAACCGTTCCCTGAAAGAGGTGCTTGGCTCAACAAATGATGCTGCAAAGGTTAAAGCAAACAGCAGGGAGATCCTCTATAACTGCTGGAGCGGCTATCAGGGAATCGGAAGTTTCTCTTTCCATAACAAATGGCAGCACATTGACCAGATTCTTCTCTCTGCCGGCATGCTTGACAAGAAAGGCCTTTACGCTCGAAACAATGCATTCCGCTGCTTCTCGTTTTCAAAAATGCTGGAAGACTCAGGCAGGAGGCCCTATGCCACCTATCAAAAAAGACATTACAGAGGCGGTTACTCCGACCACCTGCCACTGCTCCTGACAGCAAACATTGCTGAATAGCTCATCCGGTATTGCTGTTATTTCGAAAAAAACCGAACCATTTCATTACCTCAAACCAGAGTACACTTGCAAGCCCAGCCAGAAGACAAACGACAAGATCAAGGTGATGTATACTGGAAAACTTGAACAACGTGACAAAAAAAGGAACATACAGCACAATCGCAAGCAATAGAACCGCGCCTGCAAGTAACGGCAACAACGCATAATTGGAAAAACGCAGCGTTGCGATACATGTGCTGCTCCATGACCGGTTAGTCAAAATCAGGGCAAGATTTGAAATAATCAGTGTTGTAAAGGTCAATGCCCGCACTTCCGGCACACTATCTCCCCTGTTCAGGGAATAAAAAAATACTCCGAGAACAACACCAAAAACAACAACGCCCTGTATGATGCTTACAGCAACTGTCTGACGACTGAAAAGGGGCTCCCTGGAATTACGTGGCCGACGGTTCATAACATCTTTTTCCTCCTGTTCAGCTTCAAAAACAATTGAACAGGCCGGATCAATGATGAGTTCAAGAAAAGCGATATGCGCCGGCAACAGAACCAGCGGAAAGTGAAACAGCACGGGAAAGAGCAGCATCCCTGCAATAGGAACATGAACCGCCAAAGTATAGGCCATCGCTTTTCTGATATTGTCAAAAATCCTGCGTCCAATCCTTACCGCCTGCACAATTGAAGAAAAATCATCATCAAGGAGCACAAGTGAAGCTGACTCCCTGGCAACATCATTTCCTCGCCCTCCCATCGCTATTCCAATGCCAGCTGCTTTCAACGCTGGAGCATCATTCACTCCATCTCCCGTCATCGCAACAATTTCTCCATTAGCCTTCAATGCCCTGACAAGTCGCAATTTTTCTTCGGGAACAACCCTTGCAAAAATATTCACCTCATCAATCCTCTTCTGCAGATCAGTGTCTGACATAGCCTGTACTTCGGCGCCTGTCATAACCTTATCAGCATCATTCAGTCCTATCTGGCTGGCAATATTCCTGGCAGTACCGGGATAATCACCTGTAATCATCACCACACGGATTCCCGCACTATAGCATTCGGAGATTGCCGATGGCACCGTTGGCCGAACCGGATCAGCAAGCCCTATCAGGCCAAGAAATTCAAAGACAAAATCATGCTGATGTTCAGGTAATAATGGTTGCTGACAGAGTGCCCTTGCCACACCAAGTACCCTTAAACCCTTGTCGGCCATTTCGCTGATATGAGTTGACAGGAATTCTATCTGCCCGGCATCAAAATGACAAAGATCAATGATTGCCTCAGGAGCCCCTTTAGCAGCAATCACATACTCTTCTCTATCCGATGATTTCCATACGCGGGAAAGTGAAAGCAGCTCTTTCGATAACGGATATTCATGTACAAGCGTCCAGTCATGGTGCAGATGCTCACTCTCCGTGAGATAGTCACTCCCTGTCTGCTTTATTGCCTGTTCCATAGGATCAAAAGGATCAAGCTGACTGGCAAGAATACTGAATTCAATAAGTTTACAAAAGCCTTCAGGCATAGAGCCGTTCAGATCCGATCCAATATCAATAACCTCTCCCCCGGCAAAGAGTTTACTTACGGTCATACGGTTCATGGTGAGCGTACCGGTTTTGTCAACACAGAGAACAGTCGCCGAGCCGAGTGCTTCTATCGCCGGCATACGTCGTGTAAGCACCTGTTTTTTTGACATGTGCCATGCCCCGAGGGCAAGAAATATCATCAGAATAACAGGAAGCTCTTCAGGAAGAATTGACATGGCAAGGGTGATGCCTGCAAGTATGCCGTTCAGAAGATCGCCGCGGCTAAGACTATAGAATACAGTCACCACAACGCATAAGAAAAGCCCGACAAATGCCAGATTACGAACCCATACCCCTGTTTCCTGCTGCAATGGGGTCTCTTCCGTCTCCACGGCCCGCAAAACCTTTCCGATTTTCCCGATTTCACTCCTGATGCCGGTTGAGGTAACACGGGCAATTCCCTGCCCCTGAACGACAAGGGTTCCTGAAAAAATGAATGGAAGATCATCCCCGCCAGGATGCACCTCTTTTTCATCCGGTTCATCATCAGATTTTCTCACAGGAACTGATTCGCCGGTTAATAACGATTCATCAACCGAAAGATTCAGGCAGGATAAAAGAAGAGCATCTGCGGGAACCCGATCACCCTCATTGACAATAACAATATCCCCCTGCACCACTTCGCGCCCGGCAATGCGCCGTTCTGCTCCATCCCTGATCACCAGAGCACGAGGACTGGAAAGATCCCTTAGGGCTTCGAGCGCATTTTCTGTTTTTCGTTCCTGGTAGAGAGTCAAGCCCATGACAAAAAAAACAAAACCAAGAAGCATGAGCGCCTCCTGTACATCTCCAAGCACCAGATAGACAGCTCCACACGAAACAAGCAGCAGCAGCATCGGTTCACGAATGACCTCTAACGCAGTAGAAAAAATGCTCCGTCGTCCGGCCGATGGCAACTCATTGTAACCGTCAAGTGCCAATCGCTCAGCAGCGACAGATTCCGTCAGACCTATAAGCCCCGCTGATGTCATGGCATTTTTCATGGTCTGTCATTGTCAACCCTCCAAGAGCACAAGCACTTATAAAGTTAGCAATAAAAAAAAGAGGAACGTCACTCAATAAATCACCAGGAAGAATGGGGGAACGTATAGTTTGTTGAAAACAACAGAATTGCTGAAAAGGAAGAAGGCGACTATGGAACCTGCCATAATCGCCTCTGGTGTCGGGGTGGCGGGACTCGAACCCACGACCTCTGCGTCCCGAACGCAGCACTCTACCAACTGAGCCACACCCCGAAATACCTCATTTCTGTGCCCTTGGGCAGACTTGAACTGCCGACCTTTAGTTTCGGAAACTACTGCTCTATCCACTGAGCTACAAGGGCCTGCTGTCACTAAACAGAACTGAATCAGGGAATTGAAGATAATAATAAAAAATTAACTTATAGCATAAAACATCGTAAGGCCAAGATCCTCTTAAAATAATGATTTAGCATAATCTCCTCATGCTAAAATCATACGAGCACACAACAAGTGCGGTATGAAATAAATAACTTCTGCACCCTGTTTTTCCGTTTTGAATTCTCTCGAATTGGTTGCTCGCCAAGCTGCCGGAATAGGATGCGTTCTTTGGTTTAATCATCATCACCGCCTTTTTGTCCCTCTCGTACACCTCCATCCTTTTCTTCCTTGTTTCCATCGCGATGGCATTTCATGCAGTTTTGATAATTGGATATTCCCTCCTTGAGATGCTTGTAGTCCATACGGGACTGTGAATGCTCATGACAGTTGTAGCAGGTATATTTTTTATAATTCCCCGGTTCAGTATGGCAGGTAACGCAGTTTGCCCTGTGATCAGCGTCAAGCCTGAAATACCTGTCATGGTCGAAGGTCGCAGGTTTCCATTTGGTTGTCCCGTGACACTCTGAGCAATTGCCCAGTGTATAACGATGCAGGGCATCTTGAGGTTTTTTATTCAGATGGCATACCATGCACTCTTTTTGCTGGAACCTTGAAAGAGCTTCATGCTTGTATTGCTTGATTGCTTTTGCTGCGTCAACTCCCCGGTGATCGGTATGGCAGTCTGTACAGGAGCTGGCGCTGACTCCTCTATGAAACTGAGCTTTAGTGGTGTTTTTTGGAAGAACAACACCTGCGACATTCCTGACACCGATATCACTCTGTTTATGGCATTTGATACACCGCACAGACGATACGCCTGCCAAGGGCTTATGACAACTCAGACACTCTTTCTGCAAGGAGTGATGAGCGTTCATCAGAGTACCGGGGTTAAGCAGCACCTCAGGGAACATCGCGGCAAGAGCAGCGAAAATGATGGCTGAGGCGATAAAAACCAATAGTAAAATTCTCAAAAGGTTACCTCCAGTTCAAGAAAAATGTTATGCTCAGGATATGAATCAAGGTTAACGCCATCAAAATAGAAACCATAGGCATATGCATTGTTCGCCATTTCTCCAGAGTTCTGACAGTTAGAATATCCCAGTATTGCTGCCGGTCAAAGTCGTCATCAGTAACTGCGGCACCAAGTTGTTTCATTTTCAACTTCACTTCATCCCTGACTTTCTTAAGCAGGTATTGCCCGACATGACCACTGCCTGTCACAACCAGCATTAAAGCTGTAGCCATCCATGAAAGAAGGGCATTGAAATGGATTCCTGAATGAACAAGAATCATCAGGGTACCGATCCATCCCGCTTTGCAGTGAACCCAGAGAAAAAATTTCAGAGTTCCGTTGCGCATCAGCTTTTTTTTCCGGGCGGAATAGCCAAAGGAAAAAACAAGAAAAGCAGTGCCCGTAAATCCCAGATACCGTCCTATCCATGCGAGATGTGCGATATGCAAAAGGCAGTCAAAAGATATTGCTGCTATAATCAGCAGCAGATAAGATATCGTAAGCGGTAAGGTTCGTTGTATAAGGACAGAATTCCACATGGTTCAGTATCATTATATATTCATAGCAATCGTTTACAAGATATGAGGCAAAAACTATACTGACCTTAAGCCAAACTTAAAAATGGATTAAGGTCAGTGAAGTGAACGTTGTGTACGGGAGGGTCTGCATTGGGTTGAGCAATAAAAAAGGCTTCGTTTTGCCATCAACGAAGCCGAGTATAAAGGTGATGAATATGGGTACCTTACCAGTATCTCTTATTTATTACCATTTTCTTTTAACCATGCTTTGGCGTTGCCATCTCCATGATCTGCCGCTCTTTTAAAGTCTGAAAAGGCACCATCTTTATCTCCAAGAGCTGATTTCGCAAGAGCGCGTTGATAATAAGCTGCTGCATCTTTCGGGGTGGGATCAACTTCTATAGATTTTTTAAAGTCTATTTTTGCTCCTTCGGTATCGCCTATGGTGCGCTTGGCAAACCCTCGATTGAGGTAAGCTTCTGGAAATCCCGGTTTAAGTTCCAGAGCCTTGGAGTAGTCCGCAATGGCTCCACTGTAATCTTTTGCTTTGAACTTTTCTTCGCCACTTAACAGAAAGCTTATGGCATTGGTTTCTGCAAATGCAACATGATTTGAAAGCATCAAAGCAATTATTGCAATAAAAAGAACGCGTAATAGATTTTGCATTGGTCACCTCGTTTATATGACTGTTGATGTGAGTAAGTTACACGGCCTTCAATCGCAAAAGCGACTTCAAGGCACAATTGTTATAATACTCCTCGGCATCTTAAACAGCCATTAAAAGGCTCTTAAATTTTGCTTAAAACTACTGCGGGTCTGGTTTTTTCGACTTGCTGTATCTATTGATGTATTATTTCCATCCCAGTGAATACATTACAGCCTCCTCAGCATGGATAGCCGTCGTGTCAAACACCGGCACACTGACATCTTCCTGTTTAATCAGCAGGGGAATTTCGGTACACCCGAGAATAACACCTTCCGCACGGCTCTCTTTAACCAGTCGATTGATAATTTGAATGAAGTGCTCTTTGGAGTTTTTATTGATCTTTTCAGCACATAATTCATCAAAGATAACTGTGTTGATGTAATCCCGTTCGACCTGATTGGGGAGAATGACTTTGATGCCGTACTTTTTTTCAAGCCGGTCGCGGTAAAAGGTACTCTCCATCGTGTATTTCGTGCCAAGCAGTATGACGGATGTAAGGCCTTTTTCTTTAATCTTTTTACCTGTCGCGTCAGCAATGTGCAAGACTGGAATCCTGACCTTTTCCTGAATATCCTCGGCACTTGAGTTCATGGTGTTAGAGGCTATCACAATAAAATCAGCTCCTCCGTTTTTAAGCCTTTGAGCGGCATCAATCATTATTTTTCTCAACGGTCTCCAGTCTCCCTTGTCAGCCAACCGTTCCTGCCTGGAAAATTCACCGAACTCAATTGAATACATCAGAATTTGAGCCGAATTCAATCCACCCAGTTTATCGCGGACCATCTGATTCATAAGCCTGTAATACTCCAGCGATGATACCCAGCTGACTCCACCAATAATGCCTATTGTTTTAATCTGCGGCACGTTTGAGGATATTTCGGCAGCTTGACTGGGGGTGGCAAGTTTTTCGGCGGCTGCAGCCGGCGAAACCATGCTGCAACTGAACATGATAACCGTAAAATATGCTACCAAAAGACCTTTATGGCTAAAAAGTTTTTTCATAATTCTTTAAAGGTAGAATAGGGGTTTCTGTTACGAATACATGTTGATCCAAAGAGTACGAGGAGGAAAGGTAAATAATAACTAATATACCACATTATATTTTGCAGCAATGCTCTCTGGAAGTCATGTCCCGTCATCCTTTTCAGCGCACCCTTACAGCTGTGCAATATTGTGCGCATCTCAATCCGCAAGAGCTTTGTAAGCTTTTGTCCAGAACCGATCTTCCAACGGGTTTCCATGCAGCACAGGCGTGAAGCATTTCAGCAGATTCTTGATATTTGCAATAGTTCTGGTTGTTATCGAGAGCGGCGAAAAGTCGCTTGAGGGAAAGCTTACATGGCTGGTTATAAGAAAAAAATAAATATTTGAAATATTTACAGATTTATATACTATGTCCTAAGTTGATCGATCTGCCATAAAAAAAGCCTCCATATTCACGGTTAAAGTGTTATATTAAAATGGGTAACGGGAAATTACCATTTGTAATGCA
>JABDHL010000059.1 GCA_012972825.1 Chlorobiaceae bacterium | reverse complement strand
AACTGTGACCGGCTATCCGATTTTTTTATGCCCTAATCTACAGGCTTTCACCTTAGCAAGCAATGGCAGCTTTGTTACATGTTTGAAACATTTATTGCATGAAGAGTTGTAAAAAAATTTATGGGTGGAATGCATTGTCCACGGTAACATCTCACTATCCTAACAATCAAGTTTACAGGGATTTAAAAGGTAAAAGGGAGGCAAAGGAAGGGCGAAAACAGAATTCACGGGAAATTTACAATAGGGAGAGAAGTATGGAGCTTATTATCCACTACTTTAAAAAGTGAATTTGAAAGTTGCGCTTAAAAACGTCCGAACAGAATGCAAGTGGTCAAAATACTGAAGCGGTTGCGTTATTTCCGTACCGTTGGGGTAAACACCGTGGGGGTAAACTTAAATAACCGTTAATGTTTGGATTGAGAACTCTGGGTATGTGCTATAGTAAAAGCACAATGTGTTTTCTTGAAAAAAAACATGCCCATCTTAAGAGTCTGCTTCATAAAGCAAAACCAGTTCATCTTGATCATACGTCACGGATTCTTATTCTCAGTGACCTCCATATGGGCAATGGGGGCAGGCTGGATGAGTTTCGGCAAAACGCTGAATTGCTGAAAACCATACTTGGAAACTATTATCTGAAGGAAAAATACAGCCTTGTTCTTAATGGAGATATTGAGGAGTTGTTCAAGTTTCCGCTGAAAAGCATTGCCTCGAAATGGGGTGATTTTTATGACCTTTTTTTGAAGTTTAAACAGAACGGCTTTTTCTGGAAAACTTATGGAAATCATGACGCAGCACTGCTTGATGAGAAGGAGTACCGGCTTCGGTCATCACTGGTTGAATCGATTACCTTTCATTACGGCAATGAAACCCTGCTGATTTTTCACGGTCATCAGGCATCGGTACTTTTGTGGGAAACCTATTCAATGCTGAGCCGTGCAGTCATCTTATTTCTCCGCTATATTGCCAAGCCTATCGGGATAAGGAACTTTTCGGTTGCCTACAACAGTCGTCGAAGGTTTGCTATCGAAAAATCAATTTATGAATTTTCAAACCAGTCAAAAATTGTTTCCATCATAGGCCATACCCACCGACCATTGTTTGAATCGTTGTCAAAAGTGGATTATCTGAATTACAGGATTGAGGATCTTTGCAGGATTTATTCATCGACTGCCGCTGAAAAACGTCCGGAAATCGGAAATAAAATAATGGCACTGAAAAACGAACTTGACGCCTGTTACAAAAAAGGTAAAATAATCGGTCTCCGGAGCGGACTCTACAATAACCTTCCTATTCCAAGCGTTTTCAATTCGGGATGCACTATTGGCAAACGGGCAATAACAGCCCTTGAAATTGAAGGCAGCACCATCAGGCTTGTCTGCTGGTTTAATGGTAAACAAAGGCCTGCGTTTATCGATGACCGGGATCAGCAGCCAATGGAACTGGGGTCGACCGGATTTTCAAGGATTGTGCTGAACGAAGATTCCCTTGATTATGTTTTTACCCGCCTTCACCTGCTTACCTGAAATAGTCGACAACAACAAGAGATTTTACAGAATTGTTGCATGACCGTAACCATTCCCCAACACTAATTTGTTTTCTTACGATTGTGATGTTCACTGGTTCTCGTCGGGATGCCAATGGTAACGGAAGGAAACGCATGAAACAATATGCGGAAAAAATATTCAAGCCACTTCCTTTATTACCCTTCGGCAGGGGGATCCTGTTGAGATTTTTCATGCTCCCCAATTTTCTGTTAACCAAGGCCTACGGCCTGGAAAATCTTGCTGGTACCGAGAGTGCGCGCATCTATGCTTTCAACCACAACAATTCACTTGAGGTTCTGATGGTGCCGGTATTAATCATCTACCATCTTGGTGGCCGCATGATAAGTTTTGTCATTGACTGGATGTATGGCAAGGTACCTGTTCTCGGTTCTTTGATGGACATGACGGACCCCGTCTACGTCTATCATAAACGCTCCCCCTTGCGCTGGATTGAGAGTAAACGGTTATCCGGTACTGCTGATAATACTGTAGAAAGGTGCACGGAAAAGCTTCGGGCAGGTCAGAGTATCGGGATTTTTCCTGAAGGAACGCGCAACAGGAACCCCGAGAATCTGCTTAAGGGAAAACCGGGGATAGGTCATATAGCCTTAAAGACAGGAGTGGCGGTTGTGCCTGTCGGAATTGACTTTGAGTGCAGAAGAAAAAAAGGACGCATACCGGTGCTTGGGCGAACAATAGTGAGAATCGGCAAGCCTCTTGATTTCAGGCGTCAGTCAGAACACTATCTCGCACTCGCTGCGGGAGAACGCAAAAACAATAACTCTTGTGAACTTAACAGAATGGCGGCACATGTCACCCATGAAATAATGCTCTCTCTTGCTGAACTGTCCGGCAAGCGATACTGCGAGACCTTTGCTGAGAAAAGAACAAGGATACCTGAACCAACCATTAAGCCAAAGGAGCAAATATGTCGATTGTAACAGTGAACAAGATAGAGAGCGCCGGCGATCGTTCCGCTGCTCTCGAAGTGATAAAGCGGGTCTTCTGTGTTGAAAAAAACTGGATCAGCACGGTGCAGGAACAGATTCCCGATGAACTTTCAGAGAATAAGGGAGTTTCGTGGTTTCTGGCATCAATCAACGGTCGACCGGCTGGTGTGCTTCGTCTCCTTTATGATCCATCATTTGACATACCTGAAGAGTACGATGTGAAATTTATGCCGGGTATAAGTGTTGAAGAGCTGAAAAGTGCCGGAAAATATGTTGAAATCGGCAGATTCATGATCCTTGAAGAGTTCCGCAAGAACCCGAGGATTGCACTCCGATTGATGCGCACAGCTACTGCGGAGGTTATAGAACGTGATTACACTCACTTTATTACCGATGTCTTTGAGGGGGAGAAGCACTCACCGCTCAACTTTCATACTCGCGTGCTTGGTTTTGAGGTAGTCGGGAAGCATTTATTCGGCGAACTGAACTGCAGTTCGACAAGAATTATTCTGACCCTTGATATTCTGAAGCTCTACAGCAGGATCAAGGACAGCCGGAGCAGGATTTACCGTGAATTGACTGATGGGTTCAAGGCAATTATAGAGCGTAAGGCAACCACAGGTCAGAATAGAATTTCAAAAAGATTACGAGAACTGAGCGTGCTGCAGCCAAAAGTGTAACGGATTACCACATCATAACCAAGGGAGAGGTTGTATGCTTCGACTGGATGAGTTAAAGGCTGAAATTAAAGGCGAGTTTTTTTTGCAGGAGGAGCTTAACCAGCATGATGTCAAAAAAGTAGAGGCGCAGGCTGATATCATTATAAAACCTGCCGGGAAAAAAGATCTTGTAAAAGTGCTTCGGATGCTTGAGAAATCTGGCTTTCCCCATCTCGTCATCAATTCCAAAGGAAGAGTTGTTTTTCCTGACAGGAGGTTTCATGGCGCTGTGATTATAACAGACCTGAAACTATAGTGCAGGGTGTACACTCTTCACCATCATGTAACAGTTGCCCAACAGAGCAAGTCGTACATTAGGTCATTGTGTTCTATGGGTGTGTCGATATCGAAGCTTAACCTTTGAGTTAAAGAAAATCCATAAGTAATATTGGTATGGCTACAGGTAAAGTCAAATGGTTTAACAAGAAAAAAGGGTATGGCTTTTGTTGCTCAGATCATCGTTTCAAGTTTATCCACGAAAATGTTGAAGTTGATTTTGATATCGAAAAAACACAGCATGGTTTACAGGCTGGAAATGTCTGCGAAAATTTTCTTTATAACAAGAAAAAACATTTTGTGCAGAAACTGAGTTGTTAATGGTATTGATGATTGGTGTTTAATGTTTATAAGGGAATAAGGTTATGCCACATAAAAAGATTGTCATGGTGCAGGATAAGAAGATTGCTCTTGTCGCGCATGACAACAAAAAACGTGACCTGCTCGAGTGGGCCATGTTTAACCGTGAGTTACTGGCTCATCATGAAGTTTATGCTACCGGTACGACCGGAGAGGCTCTTGGCCAACAGTTAGGGCTTAAGATCACGAAACTTCAGAGTGGGCCGTTAGGAGGCGATCAGCAGATTGGTGCCAAGATTGTCAGCAATGAGATAGACTTTCTCATCTTTTTTTGGGATCCGCTGGAACCCCAGCCGCATGATCCTGATGTGAAGGCTCTTTTGCGCATGGCGGTAGTGTGGAACATACCAATTGCCTGTAATCGGGCTTCGGCTGATTTTATGATTTCATCACCGTTAATGGAAGGGGAATACAATCGTCTTGTACCTGATTATGAAGAGTACCGGATGCGTAATATTGATTTGGGGATACAACCAGATCAAGGTCACTTATAGAAGCAATGAAAGCTTATTCTTTTTGTCCTGTATGCGGTACAATGCTTGAAAGGGGCATGATTGACGGACGTGAACGTCAGTTGTGCCTGTCATGTTCATGGGTACACTATATTAATCCTTTACCTGCAGCGATAGCCTATACCGTTAACAGAAACGAAGAACTCCTTGTGGTACGCAGAGCACACGAACCTGCATGTAATGAGTGGTCTCTTCCCGGAGGATTTATTGAAGCTGGTGAAAAGGCTGAAGAGGGATGTTTGCGGGAGCTGATGGAGGAGACCTCTCTCGAAGGCAAAATAGATGCTCTTATTGGTATCTATCCCCGTCAGGTAGAACCCTATGGTTCGCTGCTCGTTCTTGCCTACAGGGTCGTTGTCGACGATGATGCCATAACGATCAATCATGAACTGTCTGATGCCGGCTTTTATCAGGAACATCTCATTCCCGAAGTGCGGATTCCTCTGCATCAGGAAATTATGAGGGATGCTGCCCTGTATGAACCGGTTCAGTGAAGCTTAAACGGAAAAGAATAGATACCTTCAGTTTCCCTGACCGACAGTTTCGGGTGCAATGGGAAAAATAACACAGAATACAGAACCCTGGTTTACTCTTGAACGAACCTCGACATCTCCTTTATGGGCCAGAACAATATGCTTGACTATTGAGAGCCCCAGTCCTGTACCCCCGAGTTGTCTGGAGCGGGCCTTATCCACACGATAAAAGCGTTCAAATATTCTGTTGAGATCTTCTTTTGCTATCCCAATACCGTTATCTTCCACCTTTACATGAACAGTATTGTCTCTCCTGAATGCTGAAATTCTTATTTTTCCATTATGCTCATCGACATATTTAATGGCGTTATCAAGGAGATTACGGATAACAATTTCCAGATAAACAGCATCGGCATAGAGTGACGGAAGATCTTCAGGAATATGGATATCGAGCTTGATATGCTTTTTGTCGAGTGAAAGTTTTAAAAGAGTAACTGATTTTGCAATAACTCCTGCCATGTCTACCGGCATGAATTGATAAACAATCTGCCCTGACTCAATTCTTGACAGGTCGAGTACATCGTTGACCAGCGCCGTAAGCTGTTGACTTGCTTCCAGAATAAACGTGAGAAATTCTGAAGCATGTTGCGGGTCATGCATTGCTCCATCAAGCAGCGTTTCAGCATAGCCACTGATAATAGAGAGCGGCGTACGGAGTTCGTGTGACACACTGGAAACAAAATCTCTTCGTATTTTTTCCAGATGGCGGAGCTTGGTTATGTCGTTCAGCACAAAAACTGTTCCATCAAAATGGCCATACTTCATGACCGGCATGGAACTGATTTGCATAATACGATCCCCTTTTGAACTCTTCACTGACCATTCTTCTTTGAGCAGGGTGATACGGTTTTTGTGAACTTTGGCGAAAAGCTCCTGAAGCCTTGTGTCGGCAAGTTGCCTGATAGGCCGGGATTTAAACATGGCACCATCTACCCGGAACATTCTTGAAGCTGCAGGGTTGACAAGAATGATATCGCCGGCGGTATCAGTAACAATGATAGCCTCTCTAATGCCTGAAAAAACAGCCTGATACCACTCTTCAAGACGCTGCATTTTTTTTATGTCATCCGACATAACATTGAAAGCATGGGTGATTATACCTATTTCATCCTTGTTATGGGCAGGTATGCTGACCGAAAAGTCACCATGAATTCTTTGTTGAGCAATTTTTTTCAGATTTTGTAATGGACGGGTAAGAAAAAAAGCCGCCACGGAGCCAGTGATAAGGGAAAAAAGAAGTGTCAGGAAAAAACTTTGCTCAATGTTTCTGCTCATCCCGATGTTGAAGAGGCCTATATCGTAAAGAGGCCTTGAAAATCGAAGAATAGCGTAGGGCTTAGGAAAGCCTACAGGAACAGCTATGTAAAGCATCTGCTCTTTTACGGTTTCACTGAGACGGGTATCTTCACCATAACCAATAGCAAATGCCGCCTTGACTTCCGGTCTGTCGCGATGATTTTCAATGAAAGAAAGCTTCCCATGCGGAATATAGGAATCTCCAAGTACCCGACCGTCAAGATCAATTAAGGTGACTCTGATATCAAGCGCACTGCCAACATGGTTTGCCCATGCATCGGCGTTTCCTGATTTCAGTAATTCATGGAAATTCTGTTCAAGGATCTGTTTGTTGTACAGAAGATCTTTACGCAGTTCTTTTTTTATTTCAGAGGTAAGAATAAGGGTAGTTTGACGGCCAAGTGAGAAATAGCAGATGGCGGAGGTGACAAAAACAATCAAGCTGATAACCGCAGTAAGTTTTAAGAAAAGCTTACTCAGCATTTACGGTACCCTCTTTTTCCTCAAGCTTGTAACCAAGTCCACGTACTGTTTTAATCATACTTCCCAGATTTCCAAGTTTTTCGCGAATTCGGGTAATGTGGGTATCGATGGTTCTCGTATTGAGCGTTTTATCGACATTCCATACATCGCTGAGCAGCATCTCCCGTGATTGGGCTTCTCCTTTCCGTTTGATTAATGCAACAAGAAGTTTGAATTCCATGAGAGTCAGTACAAGTTCATTGCCGTCAAGCGTGACAATATGGCGCGTTAAATCAATTTCAAGACCGGCAACCCTGAGCACTTCCTGGAGTTTTCCTCCTGTGCGACGTTCTCTATTGAAAATTGCCCGTATCCTGAGGTTTAACTCGCGGGGACTGAAGGGCTTCACAACGTAGTCGTCTACACCAAGTTCAAACCCGAGAATCCTGTCTATTTCTTCTCCCTTAGCCGTGAGCATGATGATGGGAAGATCTTTGTATAGCTGATTTTGTCTGATATTCCGGCAGACTTCAAAGCCATCAATTCCAGGCAGCATGATATCAAGCAAAACAAGATCAAAGCTTTTTCGTGAAAGTTGCTCAAGCCCCTCTTCACCGGAACTTGAAAGGTGACATTTAAAGCCAGCACGAGCGAGATTGTATTCGAGCAGTTTCGAGAGGTTCTGGTCGTCCTCTATAACAAGAAGCATTGGTGCCGACATAGAAGTGTGGTTTTCAATTACAGAGTACGAAATTCCAGTTTAAGGCACTAAGCTTTCAACATTCAAACGTTTGTATTTAACGACAAAAAGCTGCCTCATGAGAGACGGCTTTTTGTCGTCGGATCTTCTTACAAAGAAGAACGCCTTTGGAAAACTATCAATATTTGTTTATAAAACCGACTTCGCTGATTATGCGTTTACCTTCTGCAGTTTTTGCCAAGTCAATAAACTTCTTGATATTACCAGTCGCCTCACCGTTGGTGTACATGAAGAGTGGGCGGTGAATGGGGTAAGTACCATCCTTGACGGTCTTTACGGTGGCCTTAATGCCGTCAACAGGTATGGCCTTAACTGAACGGTCAACAAAGCCGAGACCTAAAAAGCCGATTGATCCAGGTGTCGTTGCAACACGGCTTTTGATGGCGCCATTGCTTGACTGGGTTTCAGCTTTATTGAAAATCGGAGTCTCTAACATACACAGCTCTTTAAAACAGTCCTGTGTACCGCTGTTCGATTCGCGCTGAATGACAATAATACTGGCATTTGGTCCGCCAACCTCTTTCCAGTTGGTATACTTGCCAGAGTAAATGTCGCGGATCTGTGTTTTTGACAGCCCTTTAACACGGTTGCTTGGATGGACGACAATAGAAAGACCGTCAAGTGCTACGATGTGCGCGACAGGGTTGATGCCGTTGGTTTTTGCAGCAGCTATTTCACTCTCTTTCATTGGTCTTGACATATCAGCTATGTCACAGGTTTTGTTGATCAGACTCTTGGCGCCATTCCCTGATCCTGACTCGCTCACCGTAACCTCTACACCTGTAGCTTTGGTAAAATGCTCAGCAAACGCCTTAGCTATAGGGCCTACCGTGGTTGAACCGTCGAGAACGATTTTATCTGCTGCCTGAGCGTTGCCGGCTGCCATAACGCCCAGTACTGCGGCACTTAGAAGGATTTTTTTGAAAAGTTTCATGGTTATTTTCAGGATTTAGTTAAAAAGATTTAAATAAAATTTACTGTTTATAAACCGGCAATACAAGGCTGTACATCAGCATTTTGAACAGCCCTGTATACCAGCCACACAACACAACAACGAAAGAACAACACACACAAATAAACTTTAGAACTTGTAGCGCATGCCAACGGCAGTAATGGTGTTGCTAGGATAATAATTTGCTGAAACGCCATAAGTATCTCCAGAGTATGAAGCATACATAATGCCGGCATAGGTATCAAATGACTTGGTCAAGTGGTAATCAGCAAGCAATGAGAGAAAAAGCAGTCCATTAGCCTTTTGTCCTAAATCAGCTGAGGCATGCTGCCTCACATCATAGATTCCTGCAGCAACGTTGAATTTGTCGGAGAAGTTATAGTCACCGCCGCCAAACACAATGTGTGTAGTTTGGTCAGCCTGAGAGAAATTACTCAGACTGGAAACGGCTTGTCCGTAGTAGTTGCTGACAAAGAAGTTGTTACCGGCAGTTGTGCTGAAAAGATCGGAGGGATGACTCAGGGTAAACTGCTCATAACCGATCCTGAGTGTGGCGTCGCTTGTGACCTTATATTTTGCAGCAGCCATCCATGCTGTTGTATTATAGTTTGTCACTGCAACCGTATTTGCCGTGCTGCCAGCACCACCTTTCAACGCATCGAAAAATGCCTGATAGGCACCCTGAATTCCGAAATTACCTTCTTCGTAGCCGGCATTCAGTGCATAAGCAGATTTTGTTGCTCCATCACCGACTGAGGAATTTCCAAACTTGTACAATGCACCGAAATTTAACGAACCGACTTTGTTGGAGTATTTCAAACTATTGTCAACACGTGCATCTTCGCTCAAGCCACCACCACCGCCGTAGCTTCCTGAAAAGCCTAGAGGCGAGAAAAGCCCTGAGTTCTGAACAGGGTCATAGGAGACGCTGATGTCATAGATAGGGGCGTAGTTGCGACCAACGGCAAGGGATCCCAACTGCTTGTCGGATATACCGACAAATGCCTGGCGATTGAATAACTGGTTATTAACAGAGCTGTTTGGAGATAACGTTGTGGCGGTTCCACCGTTGGCTGCCAGAGCTGCTGCTGCATTGCTGGCTTCGCCTGAAGGCAGGTTGAAACCCTCTTCCAGTGTGAAAAATACCTTCACTCCATCACATATATCTGCTCCACCTTTAATACCGACGCGCGAAGGAGAAATACCGCCATTGAACAAACCGGTCACAGAAGAAGGAACTGATGTCTTTACAGGACTGACAGGGTTGACTGATCCTGGAAATTGAGGATCAACACTCAATTGATGATTTACATAACCGACAGCGGCATCGAGTGTACCGTAGATATTGACGTTTGTGTCTGCAAATGCAGGTTTTGCGTATGACAGTGCTGCAAACATTGCAACAAGTGATAGCATTTTTTTCATGAGTGGTCTCCATTATGGGTTATATCTGTTAACAAAAAAAAACGTGTAGCCTTTAATCGCACCTGACTGGATGACAATTTCCGAACTCATTTTCTATGTTTTCATTATGTTTTATGTTTTCATGCGCCACATAATGTACAGATCGTTGTGTTAAGGAATTGTTACGGAAGTGCAACAAGATTGTGAACAATAATCCGATTACAAGCACCCCGCTTGGCACTTCATTGACAATAGTGCTGAGAAGCTGAATATTTTCCTGAAAGATTATGTGGATTTTCAAAAAGATATGGTTACAGAAAGGTTGACGAAAAACCTTATATTTGCAGGAAGAATGGCGTTTTTTGCTTGCAGTATCCATCCTTATAATAATTCTTTAACATAGAGTCTCTCCATGGTGCCGACAGTCTATGCCGCACCCGATTCTGCCGGACATTTCGGCTGTTTCGGAGGCAAGTTCATTCCTGAAACCCTTGTAAAAAATGCTGCCGATCTTGAAGCGGAGTATTTAAAGGCAAAAAACGACCCAACATTTCAGTCGACCCTGAACCACCTGCTCCGTGATTATGTAGGCAGACCTACACCGCTCTATCATGCAGAACGTCTCAGTCGAACGCTGAAGGGAGCACAGATCTACCTCAAGCGGGAAGACCTCTGCCATACCGGAGCCCATAAAATCAACAATGCACTTGGACAAGTACTGCTTGCCCGCCGCATGGGCAAAAAAAGAGTAATTGCTGAAACCGGTGCAGGACAGCACGGAGTGGCCACAGCAACGGTATGCGCACTTTTCGATCTTGATTGCATCGTCTATATGGGAGAGGAGGATATCCGGCGTCAAGCGCCCAACGTTGCAAGAATGAAACTCCTCGGAGCTGAAGTCCGTGCAGTCGGCAGCGGCTCAAAAACCTTGAAAGACGCAACAAGCGAAGCTATCAGAGACTGGATGAATAATCCTGAAGATACCTTTTACATCATCGGCTCCGTTGTGGGCATGCATCCCTACCCGATGATTGTGCGTGATTTTCAGGCCATTATCGGCCTGGAAACCCGCTCACAGATTATTGAACAGGCAGGTAAGCTCCCCGATGTCATAACCGCATGCGTCGGAGGAGGCAGCAACGCTATCGGCATGTTTTATGAATTTTTAAAAAATGCGGCAGAAATTGAACTGGTTGGTGTGGAAGCTGCCGGAGAAGGCCTTATGGCGCGTCATGCCGCATCCCTGACCCTGGGTACAACAGGAGTACTTCACGGGGCCATGACAAAGCTTCTGCAGAATGAGGACGGACAGATACAGGAAGCGCACTCCATCTCAGCAGGCCTGGATTATCCCGGCGTGGGACCTGAACACTGTTATCTGAAGGAACTCGGACTGGTAACCTACACATCCGTCACAGACATCGAGGCGCTTACCGCACTTAAGAGACTTGCTGAAACCGAAGGAATTATCTGTGCCCTTGAATCAGCCCATGCCATACACTACTCAATCACCAGAGCGCCAGAAATGGCCAAGGATGCCGTGCTTGTGGTTAATCTCTCAGGAAGGGGCGACAAGGACATGGAGACAATCATGAAGGAACTGGCGCTATAGACAGTAGGCAGTAGGCAGTAGGCAGTAGGCAGTAGGCAGTAGGCAGTAGGCAAAAAATGGAGTTAACTGCTTAAAGGAACAAGATTTTGAAGAAAATGATTAGAGGGAGTTGCACAAAAATAAAATATCCTTATATTAATGCCTCATAACGCGGGAATAGCTCAGTTGGTAGAGCACAACCTTGCCAAGGTTGGGGTCGCGAGTTCGAGTCTCGTTTCCCGCTCGGAAACGTAAATAATACCATGAAAGCCTCCTTAATCGGCGGCTTTTTACATTTCGAGATATGGAACCATCTTATAGAAAACTGCATTCACTTTTTTTCAGTGCTATCCTGACATTTTTGCTGTTGTAAGCTCCTGCTTATGCCAGTAATTCTTACATCAGCGGCAATGCTGGATGGTCACTTTCCAATGATCTGAACATCAATGAATCAAATAAATATTCTGCGATTAATGTACGTTACCGTTATTTTGCCACAACAGCAGTTAGCGATGGAAATTGAGTAAATATACCCCATCAAACAACTCTATTCTGGTTGGTTTGAGGATTGGATTTTAGCTTATTGTTGAATAAAACGGAGAGGTGCGAGAGTGGTTGAATCGGACGGTCTCGAAAACCGTTGTGCGCTTCGGTGTACCGTGGGTTCGAATCCCACCCTCTCCGCGGAGAAGTCTAAATTATATTAATATAATAATTTAGCATCAACAAAAGCCCGCAATACGCGGGCTTTTGTGTTTATGAAATCCATTTTCCCTCTATTCATAAGCTCTAACCTGAACGGACTCCATTAAACAAAAGTATAGCCTATATGGGTGAAGCTGTTTTTGCATTTGGTCCAGCCAAACTGCAGTGCTTGGAGACTGATGTCAAATACCATAAGATTAACGCCAATAGCCGAAAACGTCTGAATGTCATAGGTGCAATGCTCTGATCAGGTGATTTTAATATCTTTTCGCGGCATTTTACTGAAACTCTCAACTGACTGTACATGGTTGCTTATTTACCCTGATAAACCATTAACACCAACCAGCTGTACTATAAGTTCTGGGTTTGTTGATACATGGGCCAGATAGCCATCAGCGAGAGCATTGGCTACGTTGATCGCTGTTGAGGCCCCAGATGCTGTATAGGTCGAATTGAACGCAGTTATTACGTTATGCGCTTGAGTACCATCGGTAAGGCCATCCGTGATAGCAAAGTGTGCGCCAACAGCTTCTTTGCTGCTGAGATAAATCTTATCTGTCGTGCCGGTCTGGATATTCACGGAATTGATTATTTCGAGGATAAAATTGGCTGGCGTCACTGAGCCGTTCTGCAGCAGAGAAACCCAGTAGGCCAAACCGCCTGCGTCTGAAGCACGGTTCAGAACATTCTGGTAAACTCCATTCACAAAGTTAGTAATGGCTGTATTAGAAAATTGCGCCGTTATCTGGCCGTAGGTACTCACTGCCTCGGTTGAGAGGGCAAAGTTACTCGCCACTTGTAAATTATTTTGTCCTTCATAGATAGAGCTCGCCCAATAATCAAGACCGACGGCATCAGGCGCACGATTGAAGTAGGCGAGATACATCTCCGTTAAAGTTGCGAACTCCGTGGGATTGATTTGCGCTAATGATAGAGCTTCAGTAAACCACTTTGTTTGAAGCGTTTGATTAGAAAATATCAAGCTAGTGATGTTCGACAAACTCATGGTTTGATTCAAAGAATTTGTCAATGAAGATTGTGCAGGAGTTGATTCAACAAATTTATAGTAATGCGAACTGTCAGATATCGATAATGTATTTGTACCCGCTCCACCATCAATACTCAGTCCCGAGGAAAAACCACTGAATGAATCGTTTCCGTTTCCAGCAACGATCTTTTTAAAATAATTTCCATCGACAATGGTGTTATTGAAATCAGGCAGAGTAACTTGACCAAGTTGAAAAAAATTTACATTGTCTATCGGAACCAAATTGATATCACTGAAACCTGTTCCTGATGGGAGAGCAACCCAGCTCCCACTAGTGTAATTGAAGACCTGAGCACTTGTCACATGTTCAGCAGAAAGCAAAACCTGACCTGTATTTGCATTTAATGTCACTGCACTAGAACTATGAATTTTTAGGGTATCACTTGAATTTGTACAAGGCAGGCAAAATGGATTCAATAAATCAGCTTGACCTGTATATGACGAGTTACTGAAAGTGAAATCCGGCTCAATACTCCCGGCATTATTGATCGTGATTGAGTAATCGATAACAGCGGATTTATTTGTGCCGTATTTTGAAGCCAATTCGAACCAGTCAAGCGCAGCATAATCTTGCATGTTTACATTACCAGCAAAATTATTTCCTTGCACCCAGCAATCATCATAAGACATTATCGTTAGTAAAGTTGTATCGAGACTGAGTAGTAGATGACCATCACTGCTGGCTGCTGAATTTAGGGTATATGAATTTGGATGTTCTAACCCGAGGTTATGTCCAAATTCATGCCAAAGGGCAGTCTTGTAATATGAGGTAAAAGCATTATTGCTTGATCCATCAACGTTAATCGATAGGGTGTTTCCATGAAATGGGTAGGTTGAGTATCCAGCTGTTGTTTGATTTGATAACCCCAAGTTAGTGTCACCTTTACCAGCTGCGACTTGTTGAAATTTTAAGTTAAGGGTTGCGCCTAACAAAGAGGTGATTGAGTTGAAGAATATCTGTTCTATATTTGAAAAAGGAGTAAACGCAGGGATCTGCCCTGATGGAACACAATTAAAAAAAGATGATGGAGGAGGTGACGAGAGTGTGTAAAAAGAATATGTAACTGTTTGCCCAGATTGATAGAAATATCCACTATTTAAATTAGAGTCATTTTGGTTAAGAAATTGTGTAAACTGCAAACTATTGTAAGTTAGCCAAGAAAAATCATAGGTAATAGACATAAGTACTCCCCAATGAATTTACAAAGTGACCTTGAAAAATATAAGTGAAAACCCTGTTTATCTCGCTTTGCGTATTACATAGGCAACATTCTCTTCTCAGGCCAAAATACACTCGTCAACAATATCCTTCTTTAATTAATTAATTTGTGATGCCATTTTCTTCAGGCATCGCTTGCCTTGTTTCCTTGAAATTAAATGGTGTAGATAATTGGGCTCAGGTCGAGAAGAGCTTATATTTTATCAGTTCATCTGCATCGTTTGTACTGACGTTTATTGCGCTGTCCCATTTTGAAGTTGATCCATCATCTGCTGCCATTATCAACGTTATATGTAAATGGTTTGGTATCTCATTTTTATGGCGGGACGCTTATAATTGAGGTTCTGAACCAACCTTACATTTCAGGAATCCATAGGTAAGATGCATCACTCAATCCTTGATGAATTAATGTGAAAATAATAGTCGGTCTTTTTCCAACTGGCTTCCTTTGATATAAAATTTTTCAAACCAGGCCGGCTTATTACTGATGGAAGTCGGCAAGCCAAGAGTCAATGCACTGTGATTTTTATTCTCATTAGCCGACTTCATTTTTGTACGAAACTCAAGATGGTCGAATATTCTCAAAGCTTCAATCGCATACACAGCAGCAACCCTTGAATCTTCGATCATTACCAGATTATCTCCATTGCCCTGCTCTCCGCTGATAGATAAATTAGAAGATCCGGTAAATACCTTTGCTGTTGGTAAGTTGAAATCGGTAACCACAAATTTGTGATGCTCATGAATTCCTTCACCACCGCTCCATTCAGATTTAAATGGCTCGGGGGCTTTCGCTGCAAGGTATTCGAAATCAACGATACCAACTGAACCATCCGGCTTTGTGACTTGTAAACCACCGGCTTTATCTGAAATGCCATAGCTGAATACTGATTTTGCTTGTAAACGATCAACAGCTTCCCGTACTGCTCCACTTGTAGCCTGATTTAAGAACGCGATACAAAAGAGAACAGCTGACGACGCCTGATCTATTGCTGCCCCAACCGGATTCAGAGAGAGATCTGCAGATGAGTGAGGTGAAAAACAGAAATGCACCGCAGGATAATCAGCAGCATTAACAACCTGCCATTGGCTGGCAACAGGCTGCTTCTTAAATTTATCTGCACCGGCAAACGCAAGTTCAAAAATTTCTTCAAACAGGGCGGCAACATCTCTGGACTGAAATACCAAGGCATTGTTTGCCTGTATATATAAACCTCGAAAGCTGAAATTTGTAGATCCAAAAAGTACACGTTCCGCACTGCCATTACTCTTGGCAATGAGTACTTTGTTGTGCTGAAGGTTAGAAAAGTGCATTCGGTGAACTCGATCCGCACCAGCGGATATGACTAATCGATTTGCTGCTATCGATTCTGCACTATCATCAGGTTTGTGGGAACCGGAGTTGTCAATGATGGCTCGTAACCTCGGGCCAATCCGCTCTAACATCGTCACTATATCCGGCTCATTCAGATCATAGGCAAAAAGATCAAGTTCAAGAGTATCATCGGCAATGACATCGTTAAGAAAATCCGTTATAAGCTTATATGTTTTGAAACCAAGCCATTCGTAAACGTCGTTGTCGACTTTTTTAAAATCAAGACCTTGAGATGGATCTGACGGAATAATTACGGTATTGTTATCATACTTATCGGCGTATGCTTGAGATGATGCATAATTACGCGTAAATCCTATATCAAGAAATCCATCATAAGTTTTGTTACCCAGTAAAATATCCAGGGTAACAGATGTTCCGGGACGCAGTGACCTGTCATTATTCATGTGTTGCCTGGTGACTCTATAAATGTAGTCACCTGATACAGGATTATAGGGAAAATGAATCCAGCGAAATTTCTGAAAAGGAGCTTGCGTCGATGGATAATTCCTGTATCCATCGACGGCTTCAAGAGCGTTTGATTGCGGGTATGTGAAGGCAAGGCGATTTCGCAATGGCTGAAATCCATTGCTTCCCGGACTCTGAACCTCTATAGAGAACCCTACAAAATCAGGTTCAGGGTAGTCGACATCCATGCCAATGAGCACCATACTTTCACCACGCCATAGTTTAACGCTAAAACCGTCAAGCGTTTTACTGTTTGTGAAGTTTTCCATATTTTCCTCCAAATCATTGTATTGAAACAGAGAAATAAATATTATTCATTCCTGGTTGTGGTGACGTAACCCCAACAATCTGAGCCATTTGGATAAGGCTAACGGTTATCCCTTATTGTGACTCCTTTTCGGCCGAAACAGCCAAGTGATCCGCCCAACCTCTTTTTCTTTATACAGTTGACGAATAACAATCTTATGCTCCTTGAGGTGCTGCTCAGTTGGAATGTGTACAAGCATATGACTGATGGCCGCAGTCCCAGCGGGTAACTCGATGTGACCGAGAGCTTGACGACCTCGTTGAGACAGCGGGATACGTAAACGTTCAGGATTTTTTGGATCTGTTACAGCATCCTCAAACGTCTCCAATTTCACATGTGACGGATTCAAACCTTTACCAATCCAATGAGGAACCTGTAAGGCCATACGGCTATTCTCAGGTAGTTCGGCAAGAGTTTCAAGAGTAAAAGCACGTTGTTTATCCCATGCTCCAGTGACCAGAAAGCTAAGAGGAATAAATTCTCCCCAGATAGGAGGAATAGGATGCGGAGAAGGCACAACAACATTAAAATTTCGCCAAGTGATATTGTTATTGGCGTATATGTAGTTCACAAAGTCGTCGAAAGTTGAAAAGCTCGAAGGATTTGGTGCGGGTGCATATGAGTTTCCTACCGTCGAGACAAAGCAGTAGTGACCGGCACCGGGAAGTTGATCTGCCGGCCAGGTAATACCGGGATTCGAAACTTCCACAACACTTCCTTGTGGAACGTCGGGATAATAGGAAGAGCCAATTAATTTCCAAAGATTCGGAGTTACCAGTGTCGCAGGAGGTGACCAGTAGACGGTTGCAAAAACATTGGCGGCATTTGATCCCCTGTTCCATACGCGCAGGTAAACATAATCAGGTTGCCCAGTAAGAACATCAGGGTCGCTTTCAGTGTCGCTGTTGACTGATGCTGCTGTAGAGAACGTTTGTTGTGGATTGACAACTGGATTGTTTTTCAGGATGATATCCGGGCTATCGGATAATGAACCTGTATGGGAGGTTCCATCGTCAGCAACATTGTGCCGTGTATAGAGTAGAGGTATTGGCCCAGTAAGCGGCCCAAATGGGTAAGGATCATCGGTTGGTTGCGGACCATATTCAGTCGGATGAGAAGGCAAACTTGTGCCGGGAGGTAAATAGGCAGTTATCAGATTTGAGAACATCTGCCAGCTGTTCGGTACTCCAAGAATGTTGGCAGTCTCAGCCAGTGTGTTCGTCGTGGGAGCTCCTGCCTGAATAATATCCGTCCATTTCTTATTCAACTGATAAGCAAGAAAATTCAGAAAGAGCGATCCGCAACCTATGGAGACGTAATCCTGGTCAGTATGCCAGACATTATCTACCCAGTTTGATCGCGCCGCGTTTGGCGAAGTATTTTCACCATTGAGCCAAGAGTTGCCGGTGGACCATAGCCAAGCGCGACTTGGGTAAAGAATCTGAGCACAAACACGCGAAAGAGCTTCACCATTGCTCCAGGAAGCCACCCAACCTTTTGCCTGCAGATTCATGAAGATTTCAGCCGCTTCGGCAACGACCAAACCTGGTAAAGCTATTGGTTCTGTGCTCGTACTGCAGTAACAGTTTATGATGTTGACCAGGTTATTACTGGCTCCACCGCCACCAGGAACAAGGTTAATCTGGATGGGTAGTGACGATACCGGCAGCTGAATGTTGCCGAACAGCATGATCAGCCGCACCAAATCGTATTCGCAGTAGTCGAGGACACCCTGAGCTAGAGAAGCTCCATCCGGCTGTCCACCACCTGTGAATGAACTATCGTAGCTGACGACAAAGTTCGTTGTGTTTCCATATTGAATCATCATGGTTGGTTTCCTCCTTGCGTTATGTTCTATTAATGAATTAATGAACTAAGAAACAACTACTATGGAACTGCTTTACTCTTTGGGAAGGGATACGGGGGTATCGAAAAGACTTTCAGTGCTTTAACTCTTAAGTACCAAATATTATAGAGATGATAACAATGCCCGATAAGGATTGTCGGCATATCTACTCAGGATTTACCCTTACCGGGCTGTATAATCCGTTTGAAGGAATGACCTCTTAAATTTAAAAAAAATCGCCAATTGTTAAAATAAATTAAAAATTCTCTAAAAAATTAACCTGCATAACGCCAACCACGAAATCCATAACATCACTGATCTTGACAATCAACGGCTAATTCAGGAGAAAGTCGTGGTTAGCTGTCAATCGGCATTCAATTCGCTGGTTTTAGCTGCCATGATGAAATCGTTCATATGCAACCCATTTGCTGAGTGTGTCCACCAGATTACCGTTACTTTTCCCCATTCAACAACAAGTTTTGGATGATGCTGTCCGGCTTCAGCCAGTTCACCTACCTT
>JABDHL010000058.1 GCA_012972825.1 Chlorobiaceae bacterium | reverse complement strand
CCATACTACGCACTTCCCTGTCGCCAAAAAGAGGAAATAGCTGATCCGCCAGCCTCACAGGATTATTACTGAAAAGCTCAACCCGACAAAGTAAATGCATCAGGGTATCCATCGACACTGAACAGACAGCAGCAACCAATTCGTCCAGCCGTATGATCGGACCGATAGATGGTTTTCCATCAAACCGCGTGACCATGGAGAGTGTTCGCCTGTCACCCTTCTGTTCGATGACGCAATCTATCGCCCGTGATGGTGAATGTTGAAGACGAACAACAATCGCCTGTTGAGGTTTCGTTCCAGAGTCCGCAATTGTGCAATCTATTACAGGATTTGTGCCAAGGTAACTGAGATAAGCATCAAAAACCGCTTCACTGATTTCTTTTTCACCAAGACTCATATTAACCCGCATGAGAAATACGGTCTGAAAAAGCTCATAAAGAAAAGAAAAAAGTACCCCCCGCTTATTTTCTTTTTTCAGCATTGACTGGTAGCTGCAAAAAGCCACATTGCAGTAAGCCATCATCTTGACGAGCGCTGCAGGATCCATATACTCGGTTTTAATGACAGGAGAAAAATTATTGTACAGATCCCAGTTGAAAGAGGTGACGTTTCCATCATGACGGTACTCATCGAAAATTTTTGTGCCTGGATAAGGCGTTATTACCATGAAAAGAGCCAGGGACAGACCTAATGCTTTTGCAAATTCAGGATATGCCATTGTCTCTTTCATAGTTTCTGAATGATGCCCAATGATAAAATATCCTTCGGGATCAATTTCATGCTGACCCATCAGGCTAATTGCACGGGAAACATCGCCCATGGCATTTCCTTTGTTCATCAGCTCAAGTGTCCGGGGATTCGGGCTTTCAATACCAAGACCTACTGTTTTCAGGCCGATTTTTCTGAGTTTTCCAAGGATTCGCTCTGCCCTGACGACATCTTTAACCCTTGTTTCCATCATAATTTTGAAATTCGTCAGCCCCCGTTCGATCATCAGATCACAAATAGTTTCAACCCGTTTGATATTGGTCAAAAAATTGGCATCCCAGATTTTGAGAAGTTTTTTCTTTTTGAAATTGTGAAGAAGAGCGATTTCCTCTACCACGTTTTCAGGGCTTCTGCTCCTCCAGTGTTGATGCATACGGCTGTTTGCGCAAAACGAACAGGCCCAGGGACACCCGCGTGATGTATAAATAGTGTCAATGGAGTAATCACTCCCTTTTTCCCCATATCGTAAGGGCCTCAGACCTCTTAAAGGAAAGGCAATGGAATCGATATCTTCTATGAGAGGCCTCTCTCCGGTAAAAACAATAGTGCCATTTTCTTTCCAAGCAATTCCAAGGACTTCACGAGATGGACCCTTCTGCACAAGTTCCCGAAAGGTTGCTTCACCCTCACCAAGCACAACAAGATCAACACATTCAAGCTTGAGCACTTCATCGGGAAGAGCAGTCGGATGAAATCCGCCAAGCACAACAAATGAACCATGACTTTTAGCAATTTCAGCAAGTCTTTTTGCATTGTTGAATCCGCCTGTCATGCAAGAAATCGCAACAAGATCACATCTACGTTTTTTCAGAAGCATGCGAAAGCTTTCAAACAAACGATCATTGTAATAGTTATCTGGAATAACAAGGCCTTCAGCAATATCCTGTACTGCTGCTGCAAGGTACAGAATACCAATACAGTCTGTAACATACCTGGGAAAAGGAGTGATAATAGCTTGCGGAGCCTCGACAAAGCAAATATGCTTGAAGTACGCCATAAAAAGGAAACATTAAGCCTGAAAAATTCATCAAACAATCAAAAAATGGCCGAAAAATATTCTGTAATTTATTATATTATTTACAGTTAATCTCGACTAATAAACAGAGATATTCATACAATCCTCTTCGCAGAATATAACCAGATCAGAGTGAAGGACATTAAAGTCACCCTTGTTTTCCAAGGTGGCAGTATCGCCGGCGATGCAGGAGTTGTGCTCTTGAGTGAAATCGAATCAAAAACGGGAATTGATCAGCATGCTGATCAATTGTATCAATGATAGCCGGTGGGAGGTTCCATCATCAGTGACACATTCAACCGATCCAGAAGACTGTTCGACAGAGATATCAGTTTTTTTTGCTCAGTCATGAATAAACACAGCATATCTATATTCATTTATTAAGAAACTACCCCGTAACAGAACTAAGGAGAATGGGTTTATTCTTTGTCTTCCTATGCCGATCCTTTGACCACCTTCCGTCATAATAAGCACCTCTGCCACAACAAATACTGGGTACCTCCGTCAACATTTTAATTGTTGCCCCAGTTGGATTAAATATAATTTCAAACTTATCCTCATCATAATCAAAATATGCGTCAACACTTTTTTTGCTTTCTCTAACTCTGCTTCCTGTCGCCTGTAGATCACAAACATTAGGTATGTTATTTGCAGTATTTATGTCAACAGTAATTTTTGAACCGACTTCTTTAACAATCATCTTCCCAACCATCCCTTTTGCTTTAAACGAATAACGGCCTGAAACATCAAATGCTAAAACATTTTTATGTATTATTAATGTTACGGCAAAAACAACCATTATTCTTAGATTTTTCACAACTCCCTTTTCCATATTTTGAATAATTGAGTATCCTGCTTTATCAAGACAGATTCATCAGTACCGCATTATTTCGCAATAACCTTTAATCAATCCTGTGAAAGAACAATGGCACAGTAGGGGGCAGTATTGATATTTCCGCTGTATGGCATTCCATACCAAGGCATATCATTGGTAAGGTATCATAACTATTCCAATTCTGAAAATCCGGGCTGTATC
>JABDHL010000057.1 GCA_012972825.1 Chlorobiaceae bacterium | reverse complement strand
ATTTATCACATCGTTCATGTTGACCGGCTGCCATCGATTGTTGCTGAGGGATCGTTATTGTCTGATGCGGAAATTGGCAGGCGTACATCAGGCGGCACTACTATCGGCATGAGTTCGATTAAACAGAGGCAGCTCAACGAATTATGTCTTGAAAGATATCCGGATTTGCATGTCGGTGAATGCGTTCCGTTCTATTTTTCTCCTCGTTCTGTTATGTTTTATCTGATTCACATGGGGAACCATGAAGGGTTGGATTATCAAGGTGGTCAAGGAAATATTATTCACTTGGTGGCCGATCTGAAGCAGGCGGTCTCTTGGGCAGAAACACAAGGAAGACGCTGGGCATTTACGTTATCAAATGCAGGGGCTTACTATGTTGAAAGCAGGTACGACCTTGCTCATTTGCATGAAATTGACTGGGCTGCGGTAAATGCTCAGAACTGGAAGAGGTGCAAAGAAGGCAAGCAGGCGGAATTTCTTGTCGAGCAGCAGTTTCCGCCTGAGTTGGTCTCGCGTATAGGAGTGCACTCTCAAAGGGTGCATCGTCAAGTCCTTGAGATTTTGCAAGGTATCGGTCAGAATCCTATTGTTGAATTGAGGCCCGAATGATATTATTGATATTAATAAAAGCTTGGGGCCAATATGATCGAGTTCAAGAAAGGAAACATACTGATTGAAGATGCTGAAGCATTGGTCAATACCGTAAACTGCGTCGGTATAATGGGGCGGGGTATTGCTCTTCAGTTTAAGAACTTTTACCCTGAGAACTTCAAATCTTATGTTGCTGCTTGCGAGCGTAATGAGGTCAGTCCGGGGAAAATGTTCGTCTTTGAAACCGGTAAATTGACTTACCCGCACTACATCATTAATTTTCCAACAAAGCGCCACTGGAAAGGCAAAAGCCGTATGGAGGATATCAATGACGGGCTTTTTGCTTTGGCTGAAGAAATCAAGGAAAGGAATATCCGGTCAATAGCTATTCCTCCGCTTGGGAGCGGGTTAGGCGGCTTGAATTGGGGCGAAGTTCGTCAGCGTATTGAAGCTGCTCTTCATGAGTTTAGCGATCTTAAGGTTATTATCTTTGAGCCGGATAAGACTTTCGTTGATAAAAAGTTGAATCTTTCAACCAATGTTCCGGAGATAACCCCTGGCCGAGCAGCACTGGTTGGACTGATGCACCGATATCTTGGCGGCTTGATGGATCCGTTTATCTCCCTGTTGGAGGTACATAAACTGATGTATTTCATGCAGTGTGCAGGTCAGGATTTACGGCTTAAATTTACAAAGGGTATTTATGGTCCATATGCAGAAAACCTTCGGCACGTTTTGCATGCTATCGAAGGGCATTTGGTATCCGGTTATGATGATGGTGGAGACAGACCAGACAAACAATTGACTCTTGTACCCGGGGCTCTGGATGATGCTCTTTTGTTTCTCAAGGAGAAGGATGTCACCAACACACAGGAGCACTTCAATAGGGTATGCGACCTTGTGGATGGCTTCGAATCTCCCTTCGGATTGGAATTGTTAGCCACTGTGCACTGGGTTGTAGAGAATGAACAAGTCCAGACTATTGATGATGTTATTACATCTGTTTATGCATGGTATGAGAAGAAACAGTTTTCCAAACGACAGATTACGCTTGCTCTTGACGTTCTATCAAAAAAGGGCTGGATAAACCATTTCGAACTTCATCAATACGGCGCCCTCTGTTAAAACTTGCTGACTTACAACAGAGTTCTATATGCACCTGTGACAGGGAAGAAATGGAGGCATTGTTCCCATAAATGAAATGCATCGTGTCGTATACTGCAACAGTATTTACTTGTTCCGATAAAGGAAAATATTGATTTCGCAAAACGGTCATTTAACAGGGCATTTGATCAATGCTCTCCCCAGTAAATCCTCCCTTTTTCTGCCTCAAGAACCCGTTTTTCTATACCTATCATCTTATAAACGATGGGCTTTTCATATCGGCTCAAATCAACTCCGCTTTATCGGGCATAGCTCGGCTGAAGTTATTTTATTACTTTAGCACCTGTCGAAATTGAATTGAACGCGGATTTGATAACCTAGGCACTGAACCAAGCCGGGCAACACGCCGCTTAAGGCACCTAAATACAAGGTATTATGGAGATCACGGAACAACCGAAATTAAAGAGAGACGATATTATAGAGTTGAGAATAACTGATCAGGCGGAGAAAGATCAGTGTTTCGGGCGGCTTGAGAATGGGATGGGAGTAATGGTCAGCGGAATGCTTGCGGTAGGCGACCTGGTATCGGCAAAGATTAAGAAAGTGAGGCAGCGCTATATAGAGGCTTTTGTCGTTGAAGTGCTTGAGCCATCACCCGACCGGACCGAGCCTTTATGCTGCTATTTCGGGGTTTGCGGGGGATGCAAGCTGATGCATATCCGCTATGAGGCGCAGCTGCAGTACAAGCAGAAAAAGGTGAAGGATGCCCTTGAGCATTTAGGAGACTTTATTGCTCCACCGGTTGCTCCTGCGATTGCCTGTGCCGATCCTTTCCACTACCGGAACAAAATAGAGTTCTCGTTTTCAAACATGCGCTATCTGCTGGCGGAAGAGCTTTCGATGGAGAAGCTTGACCGCCCCAAGGATTTTGCGCTGGGGTTTCATACGCCCGGAAATTTTGAAAAGGTGATTGACATAGAGTACTGTTATCTGGCCAAGGAGTCGATGAACAGGGTGCTTAAACTGACCAGGGAGTTTGTGTCTGCCAATTCGCTTGTGCCCTATTCGGCAAAAGCGCATACAGGATATTTGCGCAATCTTGTGGTTCGGTTCAGCGAGAACCGTGAAGAGGTTATGGTCAACCTGGTCACTTCGTGGTATGACGAAGATATCATGCAGCGATACAGGGCGCACCTTGATGCGGGGATGGAGGGCGTGAAGATGACGGTGCTGAATAATGTGACGCAACGGTTGAACAGTGTTGCCACAGGCGATGAGGAGTTTACCCTGAGCGGCGACGGGTATATTACCGAGCGGCTTGGCGGACTTGATTTCAGGATATCGGCAAATTCTTTTTTTCAGACAAACTCGGCACAGGCTGAGGTGCTCTACAACGCCATTCTGGCGGTTGGAGGTCTTAAGGCGGAGGATACTGTCTATGACCTCTATTGCGGAACAGGTACTATCACGCTCTATCTGGCAAAGCATTGCCGCCAGATTATCGGCCTTGAAGTGGTTGAAAGCTCCATCAGCGATGCCCGTTCCAATGCGGTGTTGAACGGCATTGCCAATGCAGCTTTTTACAAGGTCGACCTCAAAGATTTACATGCGCTTTTAGGGACGCTTGAACGCTTTGATATTCCCGGGGTTATTATTACCGATCCTCCCAGGGCAGGGATGCAGCCGAAGGCGCTTGCCACGATGATCCGGCTCAGGTCGAGAAGAATAGTGTATGTAAGCTGCAACCCAGCCAGCCTGGCACGCGACGGGAAGGAGATATGCGCACACGGCTACACCCTTTTATCGGTGCAGCCGGTCGACATGTTTCCGCATACCAGCCATATTGAGAGTGTGGCATGCTTTGAAAGGACAGGTCCCTGCTGAGATACAGCAGGGAAGGATTATTTGCCGCCGGCTTTCAGGAGTTTGCGGCGTTCCTCGGCAGTTAATGATGCATAGCCGTGTGCTGAAATTTTGTCGAGAATGGCATTGATTTCTGCTTCGGAAACAGGAAGGTCAATACTGTTCGTCCGGTGGAGGCGAGGCCCTGTTTTCTTTTTACCCAGGGAGCTGATTTTATCCGTCAGTCCGGAAAATGACCACTCGGCCCGTTTGATGGAAATATAGATGAAGCCGATCAGCATGCCTCCGAGGTGCGCAAAATGGGCAATATTGCTGCCGCTGCCCATAGAGCGGCTGCCGAAACCCGAAAAAAATTCAATAAGCGCATAACCGGCAATAAAATATTTCGCTTTGATGGGGAAGAGGAAATAGAGAAAAATATAGCGGTTGGGGAACATCATGCCGAACGCGAGCAGTACGCCGTAGATTGCTCCTGAAGCGCCAACGGTTGGATAGGGATCGCCAATGGTGGCCAGCAGGTTGATAATGGCTGCTCCTATGCCGCAGACAAAGTAATAGGTGTTGAATTGCCGGGTGCCCCAGTAGTTTTCAATTTCAGCCCCGAACATCCAGAGAGCGAACATATTGAAGAAGAGGTGCGCGCCTCCTCCATGAAGAAACATGTAGGTAACAGGCTGCCATATGCGGAAGTTGCCGGAGCCGACAGGCCAGAGCGAACCAAGGGCAAGAATGGTTTCGCCGAACGGGGATAATTGCAGCAGAAACACTGCGACGTTAATAAAGATTATTGTTTTAATTGCCGGAGGTATAACCTGAAAGCCTCCGGGACTGTATGGCTGGTTGGAATAGTTCATCAATTGCATAAGTTCTGCTTAACCCGCTGATAATCAGCGGGAATAAGCGTCTCAAAAGTTACTTCCTTCAAGTGTTTCTCTAATGTACGGAAACGGTTAATCGTTCAGGGCTGCAATGCCGGGGAGTTCCTTGCCTTCAAGGAATTCTAGACTTGCGCCTCCTCCTGTTGAGATATGGGTAATCTCATCCGAAAGACCTGCTTTTGCTATAGCCGCAGCTGAGTCGCCGCCGCCGACAATTGTTGTGGCGCCTTTTGCCGTTGCATCCGACAATGCTTTAGCAACGGACAGTGTTCCCTCTGCAAAATTGTCGATTTCAAACACGCCCATAGGACCGTTCCAGAGCACTGTGCGTGCTGAAAGAATTTCGTTGCGGTAGGTTTCTATCGTGACAGGTCCGATATCAACGCCAATCATATTTTCAGGGATACTGGAAATGTCTGCTGCATGGAAGGGAGCGTCTGCCGAGATTTCAGCTGCGAGAATGACATCTAACGGAAGCAGCAGTTTTATGCCCTTGTTTTTTGCCTCTTCCAGAATTTTAAGGGCGAGTTCGACCTTGCTCTCTTCAACAAGAGATTTTCCAACCTGATAACCTTGTGCCTTGAAAAAGGTGAAGACCATTGCTCCGCCAACGAGGACGGTATCAACCTTTTTGAAAAGGTTTTCAAGAACATCGATTTTACCTGATATTTTTGAACCGCCGAGAATGGCAACAAAAGGCCGTTCGGGCTGATGCAGAGCTTTGCCAAGATAGAGCAGCTCCTTTTTTATCAGATAGCCCGCAACGGCCGTTTTTATGAAGTGAGTAATTCCTTCTGTTGAAGCATGGGCCCTGTGTGCTGTTCCGAAAGCGTCATTGACGTAGACATCGCCGAGTTCAGCCAGGGCTTTGGCAAAATCCGGGTCATTTGCTTCTTCCTCGGGGTGAAACCTCAGATTTTCAAGCAGGATCACTTCCCCGTCTTTCAGGTCAGATACCTGTTTTTTGACCTCGGAGCCAACGCACTCTTCTGCCATTATTACCGGGCGATCAAGAAGTTCGGCCAGTCTCAATGCTACAGGGGCAAGCGAAAAGTCAGGGTTGACTTTTCCTTTTGGCCGTCCCAGATGGGACATCAAAATAAGGCGACCTCCATCGGATAGAACTTTGTTGATGGAAGGAAGTGATTCAAAGATTCTTTTGTCGTCAGTAATTTTTTTATGGTCGTCGAGGGGAACGTTGAAATCAACCCGCATTATTACCCGTTTGCCATTGACTGCTATGTCCGACAGAGATTTTTTCTGCATTGCTCTTAAGATTGATTGAAAAAAACATTTACTCTTCTAATGTATGTGATCGATAACATAATCAATTTACCCGCAATTTACCCGGCAGCGGGAGCGGGTATTTGCTGCTCATCCAGATCAGCGCAAGATGTTGCGACGGGCGATTCGGTACTTTTTGATGTTTTTACCATGCTCCGCAAGCGATTCGGCGAAATTGTGCCCTCCTTTTCCGGTAGCGACAAAATAGAGAAACTTAGTATCAGCAGGGTTAAGCACCGCAAGGATCGATGCCACTCCGGGGCTGCATATCGGTCCGGGAGGAAGCCCGTTGTGACGATAGGTATTATACGGGGAGTCTGTTGCCAGGTCTTTGTAGAAGAGCCGTCGGGCAGCTCCTCCTATTGCATACTGCACGGTCGGATCAGCCTGAAGGCGCAAATTATGTTTAAGCCTGTTAAGATAGACACTTGCTACCAGAGGCTTTTCCTGATCTACAGGGGTTTCGGCTTCAACAATAGAGGCAAGCGTCAGCAAAGCGGTTTCATTCAAGCCTGCAGAATCGGCATATGATATTAATCTGGCAGTATAGAAATGCCTGAATCGACCTATAAGAAAATCCACAGCCTCTTCAGGCCTGCTTGCCCATAAAAAGTTATACGTTCCCGGGAAGAGATAGCCTTCTGCATTTTTTGCGGTAATGTTGAATTTGGCAAGCAGTCGGCGGTCGGCAGCTGCGGCCATGAATCCCGTTGAATCAATATCAAGGTTCCGGGAGAGGAGCCGGGCAACATGCCGGAGATCCAGGCCTTCAGGGATAGTGACACGTACTTCATCCTGCTTGCGGGTGTGCAGATAATACAAAAGCGAGAAATTAGACATCCCTGATGGTATTGAGTATCTGCCCGGCTTGATATTGTGAAGTCTGGGGATAATGCGACCGGTTAAAAGGAGAGGCCACCTGTTCTTGATAGTGCCGTTCCGGTGCAATTCATCCACAATTGGTTTAAAGCCCATCCCCCGGCGAATAATAAGGTGTGTCGTTCGAGAGGTTGTATTGATCCCCGGCATAAAAAACATGTACGCAAATGCCGCAAGGAGAATTGCGGCGACAGATATCAACAGTTTAAGCGGAAATGTTTTTTTAAAAGTCATGGTAAGGGGACTCTGTTAGCTGGTATGTATCCCTGGCTGACTGTTTTTCCACTGTTGTTGTAAAAGGCGGCTCTCTTCAAGAATGCAACGGTAGATTTTTTCCAGGGTGTAGGCTGTCAGTGGTGTGTCGGCATGAATGAGCACATTGTTCAGCACCTCTTTTTCCCGTTCAGGCTGAAGCACCTGTTCTCCGATTCTTGATTTCAGGGAGCTGATATTTTGAGCGCAATGCAGCCTTTCGCAGAGGAGGGCGGACAACTGCTGGTCAATGACATCGATTTTCTTTCGCCATTCGTCCAGCTCCTGCCAATGCGCGGTATTGTTTATTGTGCTGTCTGACATCATAATGACTGTGGTTAAGTGAGGCTTATGGAGATCGATATTAGAAAATGTGACGGGATGAGTTTAAGATTTGTTGCGAGTGAAGAGCTTCATCCATCGGTCAATTTCCTGATCGCTTAACAGTTTTTCGTTGAATTTATTCTCTTTAACTGAGAGTTGTCCGGAGTGAACATGTCTGTTCTTCCGGTAGTCTGCATTGCCGGTCTTTTTGAGCTGCAGCACAAATTTCTCAGATGTTATGCACTTTGCGCCGAATGCAGCGGCATACCGGCGAATCTCCTCGTCCGAACTAACAATAGTAACCATTTTTACTTTTGGGTTCAACGATTTTACGTAATCAATGATCCATAGATCGGCGCTTTTCGAGGCAGAGGTAAACACAATATGCAGCGGAGCACCGAAAGCACTCTCTCTGGGGCCACTTTTCCCATCATAAACTATGGTGATCGGGCAGAGTTTATCCTGCTGAAAAGCGAACAGCTGCTTTTCTGTTTCGTGGCGCAAAATTTCAAGCGAAGCTGAGGCAGGAGAAGGGAACAGCTTATGGATTAAATTATATCCGTCTACCACAATTTCGCGGTGTACTGTTCTCATGGTGATCCCTGCCGTTAAAATATACATCGCTGCCAACGGATAAAATAGCTGAATATTTTTTTAGTGCATCCTTTTTTATACATTTTAAGTGGTGAATTGTGGTAAAAAATGGGTTGATTTACTCTTCTCTGTGATATTTTTCTTTTATTGTGCCGGCCGCAGTTGATATAAGCTGGTTTGGTGGGCATTCATGCATAACGGGGACTGACTGAATTATCATCATCATGGCCGGTTTTATTGGAAAGGAGAGACATACCATTGATGAGAAAGGGCGATTGATGATTCCTGCCAGGTTTCGCAGGAGCTTTGGTAAAGGCACTTATGCGGATGTCGATGAGAATGCTGCCGGGCATTCCGAAGGACTTTATATTATGAAAGCGCCAGATCGTTCCCTTGAGCTTTATGAGCCGTTTATCTGGGCCGACATGAGAAAAACTATCTCTGCTCTTTCTGATTTCAATCCTGAAGAGCGTCTGCTGAAGACTTTGATGTATGAAAGCCTGGAGACTGTAGAACTCGACCGTCAGGGGAGAATTGCACTGTCAAGGGAGTTTCTGGAGCATGCGGGTATTACAAAAGATGTCGTGATTATAGGCGCCGATACAAAAATGATTATCTGGGATCCGGAGCGCCTTCTGTCAGTCCTGCAGGAGAATGCAGGGCGTTTTGCGTCTCTTGCAGGAAGATATTTTTAACGCAGATGGTACAGTATTCATATCACGAACCAGTCCTTGTTCCGGAAATTATCGCTTTTCTTGTTACAAAACCGGGGATTTATGTTGACGGGACTCTTGGAGGTGGAGGGCATTCGCTGGCGATTCTGCGTGCTCTTCATGATGCGTATTCCAGTGAAGGGTCGGTGCTGATAGGGATTGACCAGGATGGTGCCGCATTACAAGCGGCCGCTGAAAATCTGAAGGAGTTCGAAGCTTGTACGGTTCTGGTTAAAGGGAATTTCAAGGCGTTAGACAGTATTGTCAAAAGTGTCTGCCGTGAAAAAGGGTTACAGCCGAAGGTTCAGGGTATTCTGCTTGATCTAGGAGTGTCATCGTTTCAGATTGATACTGCGGAACGGGGGTTCAGTTATCTCAGGGAAGGGCCGCTTGATATGAGGATGGATATGGATTCATCTTTCAGTGCCGCTCATATTGTCAACAATTATGAGGAGAAAGAGCTTGCAAGGCTTTTTTACATATATGGAGAAGAGCCCAGAAGTCGAAGCATTGCCAGGGCAATTGCAGCATATCGGCTTAAAAACGGACCGGTTTCCGGGACAGAGGAACTTGCAGGGATTATTCGCGGAAACGCTGCAGGTCGTGATAAGATTATCAAGACACTTTCAAGAGTATTTCAGGCATTGAGAATTGAGGTGAACAGTGAGCTTGAAGTGCTTCGTCATGCACTTGATGATGGTATCGATTGCCTTGATCATCAAGGCAGGATGGCGGTCATCAGTTATCACTCTCTGGAGGACAGAATCGTCAAAACTGTTTTTGCCGAAAAGGCCCGGAGCGACTGGGGGCCCAAAGGCGTCGGTTTGAGGGAGCCTCTTGAAAGGGGTGCCGTATCACTTGTTACCCGGAAGCCTGTCGTCGCAGCCCGGCAGGAGATAGACTCAAACCCAAGAGCCAGAAGTGCGAAATTGAGGGTCATTGAAAAAATTTAACAGGGAGATCATTGTGATTGTCAATAATGGTTTTGCTGCGGGACAGGTTGTCAGGGTTGAAGAACATATGAATTTCGGCAGCGACTTGAATGCAGGGGGTGTTTCGGAATTTCAGGAAGATAAAGCCAAGGATTCAGGATTCAGAGAACTGGTCAGTAATGCGCTTAAGTTTGATATGGGTGCATTGCTGCGGCCGATGTCTTTTGTGTATCTCATGATCGGTACGGGGATTGTTCTGTTCCGGACATATAATACTCTTGCGATTATCAATCTTGCTAAACAGAGTGAAAGACTTCGAGAGCAGATACAGATGAGATACAGCGTGATCACTACACAGGAGTTGAAAGTGCATGAACTGCAAAGCATCAATAATATAGCACAAGCGGCGGCCTCACTTGGGCTTGCACCCGCCAGTGTTTCTCCCGTTGAGATCGATCCGTAAATGATTTGTTGCTAAATGAACGGGATACTCATGAATAAAAAACATAACATCGAGAATCAGAATGATCATGAGTTCGGTATACGGCTTGGAATTGTGGTTGCGGTATTTGCGCTGTTTATTGTGGCGATCATTGGGATGCTGCTCAAAATTCAGGTTGTCAATGTAAATAAATACAAGAAGAAGGCAGTTCAACAGTATGAGCGCGTGATAACGGAGAGCGCTCTGAGGGGAGCTATACTTGATCGTCATGATCGTATTCTTGCAGAAAGCATCGAATCCATTACCTTCTCAGCTGATCTCAACGCTATCAAGAAGACGCCTGTTGTAAATGACAAAGGCAGGGCGGTTATTGATAAAGTGACCGGAAAGCAGAAATTTTATGATAATTCCGTGGCTGTTGCAACGTTTTTTGCCCGTTCTATTGGAGGCAAAAAAGAATTCTACCTCAAAAAAATGAGTCGTACGAAAGGAACCGTTGTGCTTGGCCAGAAAATTCCTGTAGAAAAAGCACTGCCGATTATACAGGAAAAGATTTTCGGAGTCTCTTTTAAAAAGGTTCCGCAGCGGTATTACCTGAACGTGGCCGCCCAGGTGATAGGCAGCACCAATATCGACAACAATGGAATCTGCGGGATCGAACTGCAGCTTAACAAAGAGCTGAAAGGGGTTGACGGGATGACAGTTTTTCAACAGTCAGCAGATGGAAAGCGTTATTCTGCTCCTGATGCCCAGCCGCAGAAAGCTGTCAAAGGTCATAGTGTTGAGTTGACCATCGATGCCGATATTCAGGGCATTGTCGAAGACGAACTGGCAAAGGCGGTTGAAAGGTTTCATGCTGATGCGGCTGCAAGTATTGTCATGGATGTTCGTACAGGGGAGATCATTGCCATGGCCAACAATCCATCTTTTGATCTTAACAACGGAACAACATGGACTTATGATAAGTCGCGTAACCGGACGGTGGCTGACAGTTATGAACCAGGATCAACGTTCAAGCTGGTCATGGCGTCTGCCGCAACGGAAGTCCTGAAAAGAAAAGCTGAAGACAGGGTGAATGGCATGAATGGGGTGATGCCCATCTATAATCTGTTTATCAGGGATCATGAACCCTATGGTGTTATATCGTTTCGTGAAGCTATCATGCATTCAAGCAATGTTGTGGCCGCCAGGACGGCTATGGCCGTAGGGAGTGAGAAGTTCTATGACTATACAGTGAAGTATGGATTTGGAAGGAAAACGGGTATCGGGCTGCTTGATGAGTCGCCTGGAAGGGTTCGGCCACTTGAGAGGTGGGATAGGACCACGCTTCCCTGGATGGGATTCGGCTATCAGGTTATGGCTACACCGTTGCAGATTCTGCAGGCTTATGCGGCTGTTGCTAATGACGGGCAGTTGATGAGACCTTATATTATCAGGAGGGTTACCAATGCGGAAGGGAAAGCAGTCTGGGAGAGTGCCCCTAAAATAGTCCGAAGGGTAGTGCTGTCTCAAACAGCCCGATATCTCGGAAAGGAGTATTTTAAGGCGGTTGTGGACAGCGGAACTGCGAAGAATGCTGCGGTGCCTGGTGTTACTGTAGCAGGCAAGACCGGAACCGCAAGGCGTGCTGCAAGTCGGGCAGCTGGCGGTTCGTATGCCAAAGCTGTTTACGTCTCTTCATTTGTAGGGTATTTTCCTGTTGAAGCTCCCCGATATGCGGTTATTGTTGTTGTAGAAAATCCGAAAACGGCCTATTATGCCGCAACGGTTGCCGCGCCTGTTTTTTCCAGCATCTCAGCAAGAATGATTGCCTGTTCAGAGGAGATGCAGAAAAAGCTTTCCTTCTGTTCAACGGAACAGGCGGCTCTTGATTCGATGTCAACAGTTGCAGTTCCTGAACTTACAGGTCTTCAAGGGCGTGATGCCCAGCGGTTGCTGAAATGGCATAATCTTGAAATGGATTTTTCTGGAGATATTGATGGATCTGTTGCCCGTCAGAGTATTGCCCCTGGCCAAAAGGTTCAAAAGAATAAGATTATCAAGGTGACACTGGTATCAGGGACTATGAAAAAAACATCCTCATGGCAGCCTTGAAGGAGGGCTCGATCCGGCAGGAGCTGTCGCTGGAGGAGTTGCTGAGGGGGGTTGCCTACAGGGCGCTTGCAGGCAATACCGGATCTGTAGAGCCGATTCGCATGGTTACCAGTGATTCGCGAGAGGTTGTTCCCGGTTCACTTTTTGTGGCGGTGAAAGGTTATTGTGCTGATGGTCACCAGTTTATCAGCAGTGCGGTACATCGCGGAGCTCAGGCGGTTATCTGTGAAGAGCTTCCGAAGGAAACAGCTGCGTCCTGCCTCTATATCATTGTTTCCGATGCACGAAAGGCTCTTGCTGATGCTGCACGCATCTTTTATGGGAATGTTTCTGACAAGCTGCTGATCATCGGGGTTACGGGCACTAATGGTAAAACCACTACGGCAAAGCTGATTACGGCAATGCTCAATGCGAACGGTATTCCTTCAGGGTATATCGGCACTAATCTCTGCAGGATTGGAGACCGGGAGATTGTGCTTGACAGGACTACCCCTGAGGCGACGGGTCTGCAAGCTCTTTTCAGCCAGATGCATGAGGCTGGATGCCAGGCCGTGGTTATGGAAGTGTCTTCCCACGCTCTCGTACAGCAGCGGGTTTATGGTATCCGGTTTCATGCTGCAGTTTTTACCAACCTGACCATGGAGCACCTTGACTTTCATGACTCCATGCAGAAGTATGCGCTGGCCAAACAACAGCTTTTTGATCAGCTCAGTTCTGAAGGGTTTGGCGTGTTTAATATTGATGATCCTTATGCCGGTCAGATGGCGGAACGGGTGGAGCATGAAAAACAATACTGCTGTACCCTGCAGCATGGTATTCGCCAGCTGCTGTCATGCAGCAGATATTTCAAGGCAGAGATTATCGAGAGAAGCATTGCGTCCAGTTCGGTTGCCCTTCACTTTCCAGATGCTCTGATCAGCATGAAGGTGCAGCTGCCGGGGATTTTCAATGTTATGAATGTGCTTGAGGCGGCAGCTGTCGGTGCTGGATTGGGACTGAAACCTGACGAGATCTGCAGGTCGCTTTCGGGAGTTTCTGCTGTTGACGGGCGTATGGAGAGAGTTGGCGACAGCAGTATTGGATGGAGTGTTTTTGTAGATTATGCCCATACTCCTGATGCGCTTTTCAAGGCGATAGATGCTCTGCGCGGCCTCAAGCCTGAGGGTTCCCGTCTTGTCGTGGTTTTCGGGTGCGGAGGCAACAGGGATAAGGGCAAGCGGCCTGAAATGGGACGTATTGCTTCAGAATTAGCCGATGAGGTTATTATAACCTCCGACAATCCGCGGGATGAGGAGCCGGAGGCTATTCTTGATGATATCGCAAGAGGTATTGTCAAGAGTCATTACACGAGAATCATTGACCGGACTGAAGCCATCCTGACTGGACTGTCGATGCTCACTAGGGGAGATATTCTTCTTGTGGCAGGGAAAGGTCATGAAAAGTATCAGGAGATTTCCGGCAAGCAATATTACTTTTCGGATCAGGAGCTTATTAAACAGTATATGCAGCAGCATTGTTCCGGTTATTCGGAGGAGGAGAAAAAGTGAAAGGGGTATTGACGGTTAATGATTTTCGCTCTGTCGGGCATGTTGTTACAGCAGAGATCTCCCCGCCCCTGGAAATTGCGGATCCTTTAGTGCTTATTGATTCAAGAGAGGTGACAGGCGGAGAGCTGTTTATTGCTCTTAAAGGGGAAAACAAAGACGGGCACAGTTATGTCGGCAGCGTTTTTGAGAAAGGTGCAGACTGGGCTATGGTCAGCCTTGAGTGGTATGAGGCGCAGGGTTCAGTGAGGCCCCCCCGGGGAAAAGGGTTCATTGTCACAGGCGATCCGGTAACAGGGTTGCAGCAGCTTTCAAGGATATACCGTGGTACATTTTCTATTCCTGTCGTAGCTATTGGGGGCAGTAATGGAAAAACCACAACCAAGGAGATGGTGGCGTCAGTACTTGAAAACGGGTTCAAGGTGCAGATGAGCAGGGGGAACAGGAACAATCATCTTGGGGTACCCCTCACTCTTCTGCAGCTCCGGCAGGATACCGGTATTGCAGTTGTCGAGATGGGGATCAATCATCCGGAAGAGATGGAATTGCTTGCCGGAATCGGGAAACCGACACACGGTCTTCTGACCAATATCGGACATGAGCATCTTGAGTTTCTTTTTGATCTTGATGGTGTTGCCGAAGCTGAACTGAAGCTTTTCGAGGCCCTTAAGGAGCGTGAAGGCATCATCTTTGTCAACACTGATGATCCCAGGCTGAAGGAGGCTGGAGTCGGTCTGGCTGGAAGCATAAGGTATGGAAGCGGAGACGGTTCCGGCAATACCTGCTGGAGTCGGGACATTTCAGTGGAGAGTGATGGTCGTGTTTCTTTCATGTTATGTTCAGCTTCCGGTTCAGAAAAGGTTACCCTGAATTTTACCGGTAAGCATAATGTTATCAATGCTGTTGCGGCTGCCGCAGTCGGACGGCATTTCGGACTTTCGATGTTTCAGCTCAGGGAGGGGCTTGAGCGCCTCATTCCCGCTGCCGGGTGGAAACGGCTTGAGGTCGTTGACTCTTGCGGCATCAGGGTTCTGAATGATACGTATAACGCCAATTCAGATTCTATGCGCCTTGCGATCAACGCCCTTTGTGACATGCGGTGCAGTGGTAAAAGAGTTGCCGTTCTTGGTGATATGCTTGAACTTGGAGCGGCGGCAGATGTTGAACATGAAACAATTGGCAGGTATATTCAGAGGAGTGCTGTAGACATATTGATTACTTATGGAGACAAGTCAAGGCTGATCTGCAGGGAAGCCCCGTCCTGCTGTATTGGTCATTTTGAGAGCCGCGAAAAACTGTTGGATGCATTGCTTGATGTGGTGCATGAAGGTGATGCGGTGCTGTTCAAGGGATCGAGGGGTATGAAGCTTGAACAGGTTGTCGAAGCGCTTATCAACGCACGAACAATAACCAGGTAAGAAGGGCATGTTATATTATTTCTTAAAGTACATCAACGATGTATTTCACCCTCCAGTGCTGCGTGTTGTTGAGTATCTCACCTTCCGAGCCAGCGCTGCCGCGATTACGGCGCTGTTGATTACGCTCTTTTTCGGCCCTGGCTTTATCAGATATCTTCAAACCCGTTTTATTGAGCCGGTCAAGGAGGAAGCGCCTCCGGAACATAAAAAGAAAAAAAAGCTGCCTACCATGGGAGGGCTGCTTATCATATTTTCCGTCGAAATTTCTGTGATTCTCTGGTCAAAATTCAATGATCCGCATGTCTGGCTGATAATGCTGGCCATGCTTTGGATGGGAGGCATCGGCTTTATTGATGATTACCGAAAAGTAGTGTTGAAAATCAAAGGTGGCCTCTCGGCCCGTTACAAGCTTATCGGGCAGTTCTCTCTTGGCCTTATAATCGGGCTTTATACCTGGTTTGATCCGGCTTTTTCGGTGCTGCTTTCGACGACGACCGTTCCGTTTTTTAAAAACCTGACTCTTGACTACGGTTTTTTTTATATACCAATTGTCATATTCATTATTACCGCGGTGTCGAATGCAGTGAATCTTACTGATGGGCTTGATGGTCTTGCAGCCGGCACTTCTGCTATTGTCGTAACGGGTCTTGGCGGTTTTTCCTACCTCGCTGGAAATGCGGTGTATGCAGTATACCTCAATATTCCTTTTATTCCCGGAGGCGGTGAAGTTGCTGTTGTCAGCATGGCGATTGTCATGGCCTGCGTCGGTTTTTTGTGGTTTAACTCAAATCCAGCCGAGATTATCATGGGTGATACCGGATCTCTGGCGCTCGGCAGCGCTATTGCCGTAATTTCTCTTCTGATCAAACAGGAGTTGCTTCTGCCGGTGATTGCGGGCGTTTTTATGGTTGAAACACTCTCAGTTTCCCTGCAGGTACTCTATTTCAAGTACACGAAAATGCGGTTTGGCCATGGAAAGAGAATCTTTCTTATGGCACCTCTTCATCACCATTTTCAGTTGAAAGGGTGGGCTGAGCAAAAGATCGTGTTAAGATTCTGGATTGTGGCTATTCTCTTTTTTCTTGTCAGTCTCATGACCTTAAAACTCAGATAAGCATATGGATCTATCGGGTGAAAAGGTATCGGTTATCGGTGCAGGGAAGAGCGGTATTGCAGCAGCGGAACTGCTCAGCAGTGCAGGTGCTGATGTGCTGCTCAGTGATATTGGCCGGATTGAAGAACATGAGGTTCTGCGACTTCAGAAGAAGAGGATATCCGTCGAACATGATGGGCATTCAGAGAGGGTATATGATGCTGATTTTTGTGTCATCAGCCCGGGAATTCCTCCGCATGCCCAGGTTGTGAAAACTCTTGAATCAAAAGGGATTCACATTATCAGTGAAATAGAGCTGGCCAGTCTTTTCTGTAAGGCAAGAATTGTCGGTATAACAGGAACGGATGGTAAAACCACCACATCGACGCTTATTCATCGTATCTGTGAAGCTGACGCTCTTCAGCATGGTTACCGGTCATTCAGCGTCGGCAATATCGGGGTGCCGTTCTCTTCGAAGGTGCAGGATATGAAACCTGAGGATGTAGCGGTTGTCGAATTGAGCAGTTATCAGCTGGAACGCTGCTTTTTCTTCAAGCCGGATGTTGCTGTCATTACTAATATTACGCCGGATCATCTATCCCGCTATGATGGTGTTATGCCTCAGTATGCTGCGGCCAAATTCAGGATCTATGCGAATCAGGGCGCGGGAGATACGCTTATTTATAATGAGGATGATCCTCTGCTCAGTGAACATTTTGCAGAAAAGCATTTTCCGTTCAAGATAGTCCCGTTTGGCATGGAGTCTGTCCCTGAAGGCTGTCATGATCGACGCATTGCAGTTGCAGACGGGGAGAGGATTGTTGTGCGTACTGTAAATGGGGAAGAGCAGGTGATCTTGATCTCTGAGTTTCTGAAAGACAGTTTTCGAGGTCGCCATAATATCTCTAATGTGCTTGCAGCTATTGCAGCGGCAAGGGCATTGGGTATCGGTTATGAAGTGGTCCGTTCTGTTCTCAAAGAATTCAAGGGTGTTGAACACCGTCAGGAATTTGTTATGACGCTTAACGGAGCCTGCTGGGTCAACGATTCAAAAGCTACGAACATTAATGCCATGCGTCAGGCGCTTGAAGCTGTTCCGGGAACCTGTGTTCTTATTGCCGGAGGGCGTGATAAAGGCAACGATTACACTTCTATTGCGGGACTTGTCGGGAAAAAAGTCTCACTCCTTGTTGCTATGGGTGAGTCGAAAACCAAGATCACAACAGCGTTTGAGGGTATTGTACCTGTTCATGAGGCTCTGTCACTTGAAGATGCAGTCTCTTTTGCCTATGGGGCAGCGGGTGAAGGACAGACTGTGCTGTTTTCTCCCGGATGTGCCAGCTTTGACATGTTTGAGAATTACGAGGACCGTGGTATAAAGTTCAAACAATGTGTTTATCACTTACAACCATGCTGAATAGCGATAAAATTTCCTGCTTTATAAAGGCCGATTCTTCGGAAACTCTTTCGCTGCCTTCACGGGGAGAGGGAATTGCCGGGAAATTAATGATGCTCATTGTTGCCATTCTGATGTGCATCGGGATAGTTATAGTCTACAGCAGCGGAGCTGAGTGGGCTAAAAAACAATATTCAAGTTCTGAGTATTTTTTATGGCGTCAGCTTGCCTTCTCTGCACTTGGCATTATTACGGTAATACTGGTTGCTCGGCTTGACTATCATATTTTCTGTAAGGCCAGCAAGATTATTCTTCTGGTCAGCATTATACTGCTCGCTCTTCTTCTTGTTCTGAAAGCGGGCGGACGTATTTCAAAAGCTGCTCGCTGGATAGGATTCGGACCGTTTACATTCCAGGTATCCGACTTTGCCAAATATGCTCTTATCTTTCATTTTTCAAGGCTCATAAGCGAAAAACAGAGTTATATAAGAGACCTCAATAACTCTTATTATCCTCTGATCACTATCCTTATGACCGTTGTAGCTCTTGTGGCCTTTGAGCCGAATTTCAGTACGGCATCGCTTATTGCCTTGATAGGGTTTATGCTTATGTTTATTGGCGGAGTCAATATTCGCCATCTTCTCACGACTTTTTTGCTGCTTATTCCAATTGCCTGGGTTTTTGCCATAGCTGCGCCCTATCGGCTTGCACGTCTTCTCTCATTTAACAGTAAGAATGAAAAAGAGATAAGTTATCAGGTTCTGCAGGCCTTGATTGGTCTGGGAAATGGAGGGTTGTTCGGCCTCGGCATTGGAGCCAGCAGGCAAAGGCAGCTTTATCTGCCACTTTCGTATAATGATCTGGTGTTTGTCGTTATCGGCGAGGAGTATGGGATGGTTGGCGCTGTTGCTCTCATTGCGCTTTTTACAGGTTTTCTGGTCTGTGGTCTTATAATAGCCAAGCACGCACCCGATAATTTCGGAAAATACGTTGCCACTGGCATCACCATGGCAATTACTCTTTTTGCCGTTATCAATATTGCAGTAGCCTGTCACCTTATACCGACCACCGGCGTGGCCCTTCCGTTTATCAGTTACGGAGGTACTGCGCTCCTGCTCAACTCTCTTGGAGTCGGTATTCTTTTAAGCATATCACGCTACAAGAAACGGGTGATGGAAAAGAGCATTCAACCCTATGTGTCAGAAAGGGGTATGGTATGAAAGTGCTTTTTGCTGGTGGCGGAACGGGTGGCCATTTATACCCGGCCGTAGCTATGGCAGGAGAACTTGAGAAGCTTGTTTCCGATATAGGTATTTCATTTGCCGGTACTGCCGGAGGTATAGAAGCGAATGAAGTGCCGAGACTTGGCTTTCAGCTCCATCTCATTCCGGTCAGAGGCTTGAAGAGAGGGCGGTCACTTACCGATCTGGTTGTGAATATCAGCGTCCTTATCGATTTTGCGGTGGCTTTGTTGCGTGCGGTTGCACTCATTCATCACGAGAGTCCTGATGTCGTAGTAGGTACCGGTGGATTTGTCAGTGCTCCTTTACTTCTTGCGGCTCAGCTTCTGCGAAAAAAAACACTTATACAGGAACAAAATGCATTTCCGGGTGTAACGACAAAACTGCTTTCAACACTTGCCTCCGAAGTTCATCTTTCTTTTGAAGACGCCAGGGCATTTATTGTAAAAAAAAAGAGTGTCTTTGTATCCGGCAACCCTGCACGCTTTTTTGAGCATAAGGATTCGTCAGCTGCCAGGGTTTGCTTCGGTCTTTACGAAGAGCGTCCCACTCTTCTTGTGTTTGGAGGGAGCCGGGGGGCTCGTTCGATAAACAATGCCGTGCTTCAGCGGCTCAACGATATTACCGTTTCGGCAAATCTTGTCTGGCAGACAGGTGCACTTGACTTCGAACGGATAAAAATGCAGGTTGCGCCATCCCCATATGTTTGGGTGGGACCATACATTGAAGATATGGGTTCAGCATACTCTGCAGCTGATCTTGTGTTGTGCAGGGCTGGTGCATCGACGATTGCTGAATTGACGAATCTTGGGAAGCCTTCGGTTCTTGTACCCTATCCGTACGCCACTGGAGATCATCAGCGTTATAATGCCAGGGCGCTTGTCAACAACGGGGCTGCGATTATGATTGATGATGACATCCTCAGTGAGCAGAGGTCGGTAACTGCCGTTCTTGAACTGCTGCATGATCAGGAAAAACTGAAAAAAATGGGGGTTGCTTCCGGTAAACTGGCATATCCGGAAGCTGCCCGTCAACTTGCTCTCAGAATAATCGGTCTGGGATATAAACACTAAGCAAAAGAGCTCACACATGGAACTGGGGAAAACAAAAAGCGTTCACATCGTTGGAATTGGTGGCGCTGGAATGAGTGCTATAGCAGAACTGCTTCTGAAGTCCGGATTCGGGGTTTCCGGATCTGACCTGTCCTCTGGTGAGGTGACCGAGAAACTTGCCGAGCATGGAGCCAAAATCTACAGGGGACATCGTGCCGAGCAGATTGCTTCATGCGATGTCGTTGTCTACTCATCAGCGATCAGACCGGAAGAGAACATTGAAATCATATCGGCTGAAAAAGCAGGCATTCCTGTGATTAAACGGGATGAGATGCTCGGTGAGCTCATGCGTTACAAATACGGGATATGCATTGCCGGAACACACGGCAAGACAACCACTACAGCCATGATTGCCACGATGCTTATCGAGTCGGGAGAGTCGCCTACTGTCATGATTGGCGGGATATCAGACTATCTGAAAGGGAGTACAGTTGTCGGTGAGGGGAAGTATATGGTTATAGAGGCCGATGAGTATGATCGTGCTTTTTTAAGACTTACGCCTACCATTGCTGTTGTCAACAGTCTCGAGTCCGAGCATATGGATACCTATGGTACGCTTGATGAACTGAAACAGGCCTTCATTGCGTTTGTCAACAAAGTGCCTTTTTATGGGCGGGTTATTTGTTGTGTTGACTGGCCGGAGATCAGAAGGATCATACCGTCTATGAACCGCCTTTATACCACCTTCGGGATTGACGAGCCTGCTGATGTTATGGCAACGGATATTGTGCTTGAAAAACAACGAGCCATTTTTACACTCCAGGCCTATGGAAGGGAGTATCGCGATGTATGCCTCAATGTGCCCGGTCGGCACAATGTCCTTAATGCTCTGGCTGCTTTTTCAGCAGGAATCGAGCTGGGGATTATGCCTGAGCGTTTGATTGCCGGACTTGGCAGATATAACGGCATGAGGAGAAGGTTCCAGGTGAAATACGATAATGGAGCCGGACTTATGGTTGTTGATGATTATGCTCACCATCCCTCCGAAGTCAAGGCGACCGTCAAAGCGGCCAAAAGCGGCTGGGTAGATTCCAAAGTTATTGCTGTTTTTCAGCCGCATTTATTTTCCCGGACCAGGGAGTTTGCTGATGAATACGGATGGGCGCTTTCCAGAGCGGACATTGTGTATGTAGCCGATGTTTATCCAGCACGTGAACAAGCTTTGGATTATCCGGGAGTTTCCGGGGAGATGGTTGCAGCTGCTGTTCGAAAGGCTGGCGGAAAGCATGTCGAGTTTATTGCCGACAGGGATATCCTCTTTTCAGCTCTTGTTGAGCATGGGGTCAATGGGAATATGATCCTTTTCATGGGTGCCGGTGACATTACTCACCTTGCATCAGGATTTGCCAAGGCATGCCGGGAGAAATCCATTGGTTAATGAGGCAGATGCGCTATGAAAATATCTCAAAAAGCTTTCGCTTATGCCTGATTCCGAACCGAAGGAAGATCAGGTTTTTTCCCCTGATACTGCCACTCAGGCATCTTCTGAAGGTGCCGGTGAGGGTGAATATCGATATGACCCTGCATCGGGTAATTCCGTAAGCGGGAAAGCCGGGGTATTTATTGTAGTAATAGCGCTTGGCGCTCTTGCCGCTCTGGCTTTTTATTCGTCGCAATGGAAGAGAGATGTTGTTGTCAGGGATGTTGTTGTCGAGGGTGTTTCAAGTATTGTCGCAATGGATGTTTCATCAAGCATGAAAATCTATAACGGCAGAAATCTTCAGGAACTTGATCCGGCAGAATTAAAAAAAAGGATTATGCTGTTTCCTTATGTCAGGGATGCGGTGATCAGCAAGGAGCTGAATGGAATTGTCCGTATAAGGGTTGCCGAGCGGGTGCCGATAGTCTTAACGGTAATGGATGGACTGATTCTGGCTATTGACAATGATGGATTTCTTTTTCCCTGGCGGGATAAGATGTCAGCGCAGTTCCCGAAATTGCTCCTTGTTTCAGGAATAAGCCCATTGAAAACGGCAGGGAATAACCAGCGGCAGATTGACAGTCGTGAAGTTGAACTGCTTCGTCAGTTTCTTGAGGCATTTGCTGCAAGCGAATATGCGAGGCTTCTTATTCGCGAACTCCACCTGGCAGGAAACAATATGACGTATTTTATTGCGGTTCAGGCCCCTACTCGTTTTATTATCGGCAATGATGGTAATTTTAAGGAAAAGTTGAAAAAATTTGAGATATTCTGGCAAAAGGTAATTTCCAAAAAAGGTTTTGGTTCTTATGAAACTGTGGATCTGAGGTTCAGTGAGAGGATCTTTACCAAGGATTTCGTCACGCCGGAGATGACGCAGGAAACAATTCAGTGACAATCATGCAGGAATTGAAAAATGCCGAAAAGCAATATCGCGGTAGGTCTTGATATCGGTACAACCAAGGTTTGTGTTGTTGTTGCCGAAAAAGATGAAATAGGAAAACTCAATGTTCTTGGAAAAGGACGATCAAGTTCCGATGGTCTTCAGCGGGCAACCGTTGTCAATATCAACAAGACCGTAGAAGCGATAAAGGCAGCCGTTGCTGATGCCGAGAGGGAGTCGTCCATTCGTATTATCGGTGTCAATGTCGGAATATCCGGCGCACATGTTCACTGTATTCACAGTAATTCGGAAATCAGCATCAACCAGACAGGGATTGTCAATGATTCCGATGTCAAGCGGTTTCTGGAAAAGGCCAAGACCAATATCAGGTATCTGGATATCGATCATGAAATTATTCATGTCATTCCGCAGGAATTTATTGTTGATGATCAGGAAGGACTTCTGGATCCGATAGGAATGGCCGGGACAACAATGAAAGGAAGCGCTTATATTGTTGTCGGTCTGAGAACAAAAATCCGTAACATCAAGCAGTGTGTCGAGAAGGCAGGGCTGGAGATCAGTGCGGTTACTTTTGAACCGGTAGCGTCCGGTATGGCAGTCATGAAAGAGCGTGAAAAGAAAAGCGGCGTGGTTGTCATTGATATCGGAGGAGGCACCACGGAAGTGGCAATCTATATTGACGGAGCAATCCGATATTCAGAGGTTATTAAAGTTGCCGCAAACGATGTCACACATGATCTTGCTCATGGTGTGAAAGCGCTTTACGAAGTTGCAGAAGAACTGAAAATAAAACACGGTTGCGCATACAGTCCGATCAGCGGTCAGGATGAGGATATTCTTATCGAAGGTATTGAAGGGCGTCCGCAGAAATCCTTTCCGAAAAGCTCGTTGACTATGATCATTGAAGCAAGAATGATGGAGATTCTGGAGCTTGTAAGGGATTCTGTCAAAAGATCAGGATATTATGAATATATCAATGCCGGTGCAATAATCACGGGTGGAGGTTCCCTTTTACCTGGTACCGTGAATCTTGCCCATGATGTTCTGGGGCTTGATGTTCGAATCGGCTATCCTGAAGGAGTGTCGGGCGGAATCAAGGGTTCCGTTAACAACCCGATGTATGCCACCGTTATGGGGCTTGTAGCTCATGCATTTCAGAACAATATCCTATCAGAAGATCATAGTTTTGCGTCGAATGCAGAGGTGATTCCATCTGATATTCCCGCACACATCCCGGAGGAACATGAGGAGCAGGTGCCGAATCCCGCCGGGAAAAAAATTGTGGAGCGGATGAAAAAGTTCTGGGATAATCTATGATGGGAATAACACGCAAAGCCTTTTAAAAAGGAGAACTGACCAATGGCATTTGAGCTGGATCCCGGGCTGTTCGACAGTGACCAGGGTAAAGGGGTTACCATAAGGATCGTTGGGGTCGGCGGTTGTGGCGGCAATGCTGTTAACAATATGATTGACCGGAAAATAAGCGGCGTTGAATATATCGTCTTCAATACAGACCGTCAGGCACTCCTTAACTCAAAAGCTCCTCTCAGGGTGCAGATCGGGAAGAAAGCGACCAACGGGCTCGGTGCTGGAGCTGATCCTGCCAAGGGTCGGCAGGCTGCTGATGATGACCGCGAAATCATTGCCGCTCAGCTAAGAGGCGCAGATCTTGTCTTTATTGCTGCAGGGATGGGTAAGGGTACAGGCACAGGCGCAGCACCCGTCATTGCTTCGATTGCAAGGAATATGGGCATACTGACCATTGGAGTCGTTACCAGACCGTTCAACTTTGAAGGCCAGGTCAAGGCGAAGATTGCGGACGGCGGGATCACGGAACTGCGAAAATATATCGATACTCTTATTCTCGTTGAAAATGAAAAGATACTGAGTATTGCCGAAGAGGGGGTAAGCGCTACAGAAGCGTTCAACATGGCGAATGATGTCCTGTACAGGGCGGCAAAAGGCATTGCCGATATTATTACCCGTCATGGACATGTCAACGTCGATTTTGCCGATGTCCGAAGTATCATGTCCGGTGCGGGAGATGCAGTTATGGGTTCTGCCGCTGCAGCAGGTGATCGCCGTGCACTGAAAGCATCATCGGACGCCCTCAACAGTCCTCTTCTTGAAGGCGTGTCGGTTAAAGGGGCGAAAGGCGTTCTTGTCAACATTACCGGCGAGGTCACTATGAGAGACATGTCGGACGCGATGAACTATATTGAGGAGCAGGTCGGCAGTGATGCCAAGATTATCAATGGCTATGTGGATGAACCCCAGGTATCGGGTGAAATAAGAGTGACTGTTATCGTGACCGGCTTCAAGCGAAAAGAACAGACGGAAGGAAAAGATCCTGCAGTTCGACGGCCAGTTACTCCAATGCAGGGTGTTCGATCAGGTCAGGCCTCCCCCTCTGTCAGACAGACAGCATCTATGCATCCAGAGCGCCAGGAAGAGGATATGCGTATTCCTGCTTATATCAGAAGACAGTTATCGATTCATGATCCGCGTGAGGCGGTGAATAAAAAAAATACTCTGCGGGATGCCGATTATAATCCGTTGATTACAGGAGGTAGTGCAGAGCACGAAGATAAAATACAGAAAGGGTTAACAGATACACCAGCTTATCTTCGCCGGAAGAACACCGGAATCTGACTCTCTTTTTTTTTGATAAATGAAGTTAAGGATTAAATGAAATATTGTACGCTTTCCGCTGAAGATGCGGTAGCAAGAATCAAATCGGGTGACAGGGTTTTTTTACATACTGCTGCAGCAACACCCCAGCGGTTGATTGAAGCGATGGTTCAGCGCTCAGCTGAATTGAAAAATGTTGAGATTGTCAGTCTTCATACGGAGGGTGATGCTGTCTATACAAGGCCGGAATATCATTCAAGTTTCAGATTGAATGCCCTCTTTGTAGGTAAAAATGTTCGTCAATCGGTACAGCAGGGTTACGGTGATGCGATTCCGGTTTTTCTGAGCGATATTCCCTCCCTTTTCCAGAACCATATCCTTCCGCTTGACGTAGCTCTTGTGCATGTTTCTCCTCCTGACCGTCACGGCTATTGTTCTCTCGGCGTTTCGGTCGATGTCACCCTTGCGGCTGTTCACTCAGCTAAGCTTGTTATTGCCCAGGTCAATCCGAACATGCCTCGTACACATGGAGAAGGATTGCTTCATACCAGCAAAATCCATGCGATGATTGATGTATCTGATGCTATAATTGAAACACCAAGACATGTTTTGAGTGATATCGAAATCCGCATCGGTAACCATATCGCCTCTATCGTTGAGAATGGGGCTACGCTGCAGCTGGGGATAGGCGCTATTCCAGATGCAACACTTGCTGCGCTTTCCGGCCACAAGGATCTGGGTATTCATTCCGAAATGTTTTCGGACGGGGTTATTGACCTGGTGGAGAAAGGTGTGATTAACGGCCGTAAAAAACGGAGCCATAAGGAGATTATTGTGGCCAGCTTTATTATCGGAACCAGGAAGTTATATGATTTTGTGGACGATAATCCACTCGTTGCCATGCTGCCTTCCGATTATGTCAACGATACCCGTGAAATCAGGAGAAATCCCCATGTAACTGCTATTAACAGTGCCCTTGAAATTGACATGACAGGGCAGGTCTGTGCTGATTCGATCGGGCAGAAATATTATTCAGGTGTTGGCGGTCAGATGGACTTTATACGCGGTGCCGCGCTTTCAAAAGGCGGTAAACCGATTATTGCACTGCCGTCGACTACAGCTAAAGGGGTGTCGAGGATTGTGCCGCAGCTTAAGCCGGGGGCTGGCGTTGTTACTACCAGAGCTCATGTCCAGTATGTGGTCACCGAATTCGGAATCGTTAATCTGCATGGCAAAAATCTCCGTCAAAGAGCTGAAGCGCTTGCAAGCATAGCTCATCCGGATTTCAGGGAGGATATCTCTCGTCAGGCACATGAGCTCTATGGCTCATACGGCAAGAGGTATATGTAATATATTCGGTTTGTCGACAGAGTTCGAAATCTACAGTGTCCGTACACCAATCAGGCTGACCATGCGTCCGGTTGTGCCATTGTCCCGCCTGTACGAATAAAACATGCCGCTGTCTCTGTATGAACAGAATTGAGATCGTTCGATATTTGATGCTGGGATACCAGAGTCAAGCATTTGCTGGAAGTTTACTGTGCCGAGGTCAAGCATATATTTATTGTCTTCCATCGAAAAAAGGGAACGCCGGGAGTTCTCTGGAGGAAACTCCTTTGCAATCTCATCTCCAACTTCATAGATATCTGATGAAATTCCGGTTCCTATATAGGCTAAACACTCTGCAGGAAGCGAATTGAAATTTTTCTGCATGGCGGCAATGGTTTTCATAACAATCCGTCCTGCACTTCCTTTCCAGCCCGCATGTACCGCTCCTGTGGCTTGATGCCGCGGATCGAAGATCAGCACTGGATAACAGTCCGCTGTAAGGATGCATAAAAAAAGATTTTTTTTGTCTGTAATGAATGCGTCATAACCATGGTAACTTCCAGGGTTTTCAGCAGTCAGTATTTCAGTACCGTGAACTTGGACGGAGCTGACAATTCTCGTGGGATTGATACCGGCTGATGCGCAGAGCCGCAGAGTGTTTTCATGAACTCTTTCTGCTGTGTCCAGGGTATTAATGCCAAGATTCAGAGAGGAATAGGGCCCTTCGCTTACTCCCCCTGTTCTAGTGCTCTGAAGAGCGATGAGGTCGCTGAATTCGCGGAAACACTCAGGAACTATATATTTTGGTGCCACATCTGTAGGGTTTATCAGGTTTATCAGCAAGAATGGTTGCAAGGGTTCATTAATTCACGAAGAGATAGTATCTTCCACCTCATGACGTATCACTTCTGCCTCACCTGGATGATTGTTTTGTGCAGAACGTGGTGCTGGTCTGAAGGTAAACAAAGACGCTCCACAATGAGAAAACCTGATGAAGAGCGCTTTACGGATCAATTAGGGCGTTCTGTCCGAGCGATTTCCGATTACATGGGTATTGGCTTGCAGATTGCAGTAAGCTTTGCTTTTTTTGTATTTCTTGGTTTTTGGGCAGATAGCAGGCTTGGTACTTCACCACTTCTGCTTCTTGCAGGTGTTGTTCTTGGCATGGCCGGCATGGCCCTCGTTCTTATGAAAGTAGTGCGCCAGGCTAACAAAAAAAAATAAAGCATGTCGCTGTCATGCTGTTATTAATAAAGAAAGAAAAGGTAGATATGAAGCCGTTGTTTGAATTTTTTATTAAGTTATGTATCTTGTCCGTCATTTTATGGGGTGTTATTTTTGCAGGACTTAATCACGTCAGTGTTGATTATCACTCGGTATTTCTTGCCTGGATAATGGTGGTCACCAATACTGTTGCCGGTTATCTTCTTTTTGACTACGCACTTGATAAGGAATCAGCGGTATTCACCAAGTTCGTTTTCGGCGGTCTGACTCTCCGGTTACTTATGCTGATGGTGCTTGTTGCTGTTGTCATTATCAGGAATTTTGCTGTTGTCAATGACTTTGTCTTTTCATTTTTCGCGTTTTACTGTATCTATGTGATTGTTGAAATTCTCGGTTATCAAAAGAAAAACAAACAGAAAAAAAAACTGCATGAAACGGGTAAACGTCATACAGCCTAAGGCTCTTCTCAAGGTTATTGCGATTTTTCTTCCACTTCTCTTCAATGTGAACGGGCTTGCTTCTGCAGCGTCAGGACAATCGTCAGACGTTCCAAAAAACAGTGCTGCCGTAGTTGCAGGGGCGGCAGTTTCCGCTCCTGCAGCTGAATCCGCTCATGGTGCTGAAGCTTCTGAAGGAGAGGAAAAGGCAGGTGATGTTATTATGCATCACATTCTCGATAACAATGTTTTTGCTTTCGAACCGTTCGGGTCAGTCAATCTTCCGAAAATAGTAATCGGCGGGTTTGATATTTCCATCACAAAGCATGTGGTGATGCTCTGGCTGGTATCGGCGCTTCTTTTGATAGTTTTTTCAGTAGTGGGGGGCAAATACAAGAACATGACTGCCCGTAATGCTCCCAAAGGGCTTGCTAATGCCATGGAAGCGCTTGTTGAGTTTATAAGGCTTGATGTAGCAAAATCGAACATTGGGCATGGCTATGAAAAGCATCTTCCTTACCTGCTGACGGTTTTCTTTTTTATCCTGTTCTGTAACCTTCTTGGTCTTATTCCCTACGGGGCAACTGCTACCGGTAACGTCAACGTTACTCTCACCCTTTCCATCTTTACCTTTTTCGTCACCCAGATAGCAGCATTCAAGGCACACGGTGTGAAAGGTTATCTTCAGCACCTTACAGCAGGGACGCACTGGTCTCTCTGGATTATCATGGTTCCCATTGAAATAATCGGTCAGTTTACGAAGCCGTTTGCGCTTACCATACGACTCTTTGCCAACATGACGGCTGGCCATATCATTATTCTCAGTCTGATCTTCATCAGTTTCATTCTGAAAAGTTACATAGTTGCTGCAGCTGTTTCGGTTCCATTTGCCATATTCATTGATCTGCTTGAGCTTTTTGTCGCGTTTCTGCAGGCATTTGTTTTCACCATGCTTTCCGCGCTTTTCATCGGTCTTGCAACAGCGCACGAAGGGCATGAAAAGCCTGCTGCCGGAGTTGCGCATCATTAAAATCAAATCAGGAATATTGACGAATAACTCTTATTTTGATGCTTTTGAATAAACGCTTTTAAAATTGCTAATTATCGTTTAGCAAAAAACTTACAACAAATAAACGGAGGTAATTACAAGATGGAAGGTTTAGGTTTAGCTTATTTAGGTGCAGGTCTTGGCGCCGGTCTGGCTGTTATTGGTGCAGGTCTTGGTATTGGCAACATTGCAGCTTCAGCTGCTGAGGGTACTGCCCGTCAGCCGGAAGCTACTTCAGATATCCGTACTACCATGATTATTGCCGCGGCTCTTATCGAGGGTGTTGCATTGTTCGGCGAAGTTATCTGTGTGCTTCTTGCTCTTAAGTAAGAGTGAGCACTTGTAAAGACTTAATACAGAAGATATCTCGATTGCGGCTGAACTTTGTTCGTGTCGCAATCGGGTTTTATTAACCGTTAACGGAAACAATGTTCATGCTTACGTCAGGAATTATACTTCTTGCCGGCAGTCTTCTGAGCCCGAATCCCGGTCTTATTTTCTGGACCGCGATCACATTTGTGATTGTGCTGCTTATTCTCAAGAAGATTGCCTGGGGACCGATTCTCACTGCTTTGGAAGAAAGGGAAAAGGGCATTCAGTCATCCATTGACCGAGCGCATAAGGCAAAGGATGAATCTGAAGCTATTCTGCGTAAAAACAAGGAACTGCTTGCAAAAGCCGATGCTGAATCCGACAGGATTATCCGTGAAGGAAAGGACTTTGCCGAAAAACTCCGTGCTGATATATCGCAAAAAGCTCAGGCGGAAGCCCAGAAAATGATTACCTCTGCAAAAGAGGAGATTGAGCAGGAAAAGCGCCGTGCGCTTGATGTTCTGAGAAATGAGGTTGCTGATCTTGCCGTAAGGGGAGCTGAAAAAATTATCAGGACCACTCTTGATGCTGATATTCAGAAAAGGATCGTTGACAGCATGATTAAGGATATTTCTACAAACCGTAACTGAAAAAGGTCAAGACATGTCAAGTGTAATCACAAGCCGACGATATGCTTCCGCTCTTCTTTCAGCAGCTGAAGAGGGTAATTTTCTTCAACAGATTGTAGAGGAGCTTCAGGTGATCAAGGTTGTTCTTGAACATTCCCGTGATCTTGTTCAAGCTTTGCGCAGTCCTCTTGTCAAAGGCGATAAAAAAATTCACATACTTGAGGATATCTTCAAGGATTCCATCGGCGAAAAGTTGTTTATTTTTTTAAAGCTGGTTGCCAGAAAAAAACGTGCAGGGCTTCTGCCTGAAATTATTGACGAATTTCAGGTTCTTCTTGACGAAAAAAGAGGGATAATCAATGTTGAGATTACCAGTGCAGTTAAACTTTCAGACGAACAGTCCAATGAACTGGTCAAGCGCCTGGAAGTCTATACCGGTAAGAAAATTCGCGCAAGCATAGCTATCAATGAAAGCCTCATAGGAGGTGTCTCCGTAAAAATAGGCGATACTATATTTGATGGCAGCATCAGTCATCAGCTTCAGAGATTCAGGCAAGCCCTTACAGCTGCAAGGCATAATCTCTCATGTTGCCTTACGGCTTCAAAATGTCAATAGCCTGCAAAAGCAGGCTATTTTTTTAACTATTTTGCTGTATAATTGGGAGCGATGCAAAAATCTGCAGCAGCAGGAAATTGGGGCTTTAGCTCAGTTGGTAGAGCGTCTCGTTCGCAATGAGAAGGTCAGGGGTTCGACTCCCCTAAGCTCCACAACACATTTTGTTATGCAGTATTGTATACGGTTCAGGGTTCAAAAAAAAGATAATGGAGTTGATCAATGCCGGTTGCCAGATTTGTTTCACGTTCTGTATTGCTGCTGTTTACGATAGGATTATTTATGAGTTCAGGTTGTTCTTCTTCCAAGCCTGAAGCCGCTCCCACGGCAACGGTCATTGTCAGTGAAGGATTTGCAAAAGCTGAGAAGATGTATGCAAATAAGGATTATGATGGCGCAGCCCTGACGCTTGAATCACTGCTTGTCAGCTCTCGGGCAACTGCGCTTGAGGATCGTGTGCTTTTTCTTCTCGGGCAGGCTTATTATCATTCAGGACAGTATCTGCTTTCTTCAGAAATATTTACACGTCTGTTAAAGCAGGTGCCCTCTACATCTTATGCCCCTGTTGCTCAGTTTCTTATTGCAAAATCGCATGAAAAGCTCTCTCCTCATTTTGAGCTCGACCAACAGGAAACCGTTAAAGCCATTGATCAATTCTCAGTCTATATGGATCTTTATCCCTCACCGGATGACTCGAAGATATTAAGCGATGTTGAGACATACAGGGAGCTGCTGAAACTCAATCCGGAGAATCCTGACTATAAAAAGCGGTACGCTCAGGCGACCGCTGAACTTGGCAAGATCGATTCCTTGAAGTATGCTGAAAAGGCAATTCCGGCACTGAGAGATAAGCTGGCAAAAAATGTCTATTTCATTGCTCGGCAGTATGTTCAGCTTAAAAAATACAAGGCCGCTGTTATTTTTTATGATGAGATTATAAAGCGTTATTCTGATACGGGATATGTACAGCAGGCATGGGCAGGAAAAATAGATGCTTTGATAAAGCGTAAAAAATGGTTTGAAGCCGGACAGGTGCTTGATCAGTTTGTGCAGCTCTACCCTGGCAAGCAGCTGGAGATGAAAGGGATAAGAGAGAAAATCAATCAAAATCTTAAAAACAACTGACCGGAGGCTACCAGTGCATCTGGCGGTTTTTGGCGGAACATTTGATCCGCCTCATAATGGTCATCTCGCACTCTGTCTGTATGCGAGAGAGCGCCTTGAAATCGATAAAATTTTTATTTCGGTTTCAAATAATCCCTTTAAGCAAAAAAGGTGCGCGGCTGATGAACATAGAAAGCGCATGGCAGAGTGCCTCTCTTCGGAAATCAATCTTACTGGATCCTGCAGTCAGGTCAGCGGATGGGAACTTGACAAACAGCAGCCATCGTACACTGTTGATCTCCTGAAGTATGTCCACCAGCTCTATCCCCATGACAGAGTGACCCTGCTTGTCGGTGAGGACAGCTTCAGAGAATTTCACTCCTGGAAGGATTACGAGCAGCTCTTTTCCTTATGTGATATTGTGGTGTTCAGAAGAGCGTCAACCGAGACAAGTGCAGCGCACCCTGATTCTCTGAAGCGCAAAGGATCTATAGAGGTTTTTGATTTTAGCTATGAGCTTTCATCAACTGAGATCAGGGATCTTGCTGCCGCCGGGCAAAGTGTATCGAGACTTGTTCCACCTTCAGTGCATCGTTATATCATTGAGCACTCTCTTTACCGGTAGAAACGGTTTGCTACATTGACTCAGGTGCTGTGACACCGAGAATCCTGAATCCATTCTGCAGTATCTGGCGTGTTGCAAGCGAAAGGAAGAGTCTCGCCTTGCAGATATCCGGCTCTGCTTTGATAATAGGGCATTCCTGATAGAACCTGTGAAAAAGTTCAGCCACTGAGTGAAGATATTCCACCATTTTTTGTGGTTCAAGCAGGCGAACGCTTGCTTTTATCATATCCGGATAGTTAAGGAGAGCAAATCCAAGCTGACGTTCTGAAGGAGAGGTGAGCAGTTCCAGAAGGCTGTAATCTTCACTGGATGCAGGATCAAATCCGGTTTCCTGCATTGCCATACGCAAGAGGCTGCAGATTCGTGCATGGGCGTACTGCAGATAGAAGACAGGATTTTCCCTGGACTGTTTTTTTGCCAGTTCGACATCGAAGTTCAAATGTGAATCTTTACTGCGCATGATGAAGAACAGTCTTGTTGCGTCAGCGCCGACATCATCTATTAAATCGTCAAGCAGATCCGCATTGCCTTTTCTTGTTGACATTTTCAGTGTCTGACCGTCAACTGTCGTCGTCACAAACTGATTGATGGCGATTTTGATCCGGCTGGTATCGTAATCGAGTATTTTCAGGGCTTCAATGACATCAGGATACTCATCGATGTGATCGGCACCGAAAACATTGACCATCACTGCAAAGTCACGTTCAAACTTTGAGATATGGTAGCCGATATCGGGCAGGCGGTAGCTCGGTTCTCCGGAAGATTTGATCAGTACCTTATCCTTTTCCTGGCCGAGCTTCGTTGTCAGAAACCATGTTGCGCCATCGTATTCAGCAATAAATCCTTTCTCTTTCAGTGCATCAATGACTCTCTGGTTGGCCGATATACCGGCTTCATCGGGCGTGTAAAGAGTATGTTCATTAAAATAAGAGTCATGACGTATGCTGAGCCGTTCGAGAGTCTTTTTTATTGAGGTGAATATGATGGCCTCAGCGCTTTTTTTAAAGGTCATCACGTCGCTGCTTTCAGCTAGGACTGCGCCATGCTGATTGTATATATTTTCAGCAATATCCCGGATGTAATCGCCCTGGTAATGCGTGTCAGGGAACACGATCTCTTTGCCGCAGCGTTCCATATAGCGGAGTCGGACTGATTCTCCGAGAATCTGCATCTGCCGACCGGCATCGTTGAAATAGTACTCTCTCGTGACTTCATACCCCTGGGCTGCAAAAAGATTTGCAAGACAGTCTCCGAGCACTCCACCCCGACCGCGTCCGATAGTCAGCGGACCTGTAGGATTGGCACTGACATATTCCACAATCGCCCTCTTTCCTTTTCCGATAGATCCTTTTCCATAGGCATTTCCTTCATGCAGTATCTGCCGGACAGAGTGCATGATAAAAAAAGAGGTAAAATGAAAGTTAATAAAGCCTGGCCCTGCCACTTCGATTTGAGCAATGGTATCTGGCGGAAAAACAAGATGTTCAATAATCTGATGGGCAAGTTCACGAGGATTGCTTTTGCACTCTTTTGCTGTAAGCAAGGCTATGTTGGTCGAAAAGTCACCGAATTTCTTGTCCGCAGGCTGTTCGATTATAATCTGTTTATCGGTTTCAATACCTGTCGAACGCAGAGCGCTTTTGATGACAGGAAGAAAAAATTCATGCATGCTGCTTATTGTATAAAAGTGTCACTGGTTGCTTTTCATAGGGAGTTTTACAAAGAACATCCACAGATAACTCTGTAAAATCATTAATAATCTTAACAATATTGTCGAATCCGCTGAATGCATCTGCGCTGTTTGTTGTTGTAACGGCAACGCATCTCATTCCTGCTCTTCTGGCTGCTTCTACTCCCGGAAGAGCATCCTCAAAAACAATACATTCGGAAGGATCTGCATCCAGCAGTTCGGCGGCGCGCAAAAATATATCAGGATGAGGCTTCCCGCTGTGAACGTGAGAGGGGTTCACAATGGCCTGGAATCTGTCCGTAAGGTTCAACAGGTCGAGCACATAATCAATATTTCGAGGACCGGCACCGGTGCCTATGCCAAGGCGAATCTTTTTTTTATCTGCAGTATCAAGAAACTCGCATAGGCCGGGCATGGGCTTGATGAGGTCGCGTGACTTGACCCGGTAAAGGAAATCCTTGAGTTCTGTAAACCGCCCGGCTTCAGCTTCACTGATATTCGGGTCGAGAAAGTAGCGAAGCACATCATGGCCTTTCATTCCTGCCGTTTCTACCAGGTACTTTTCGGCATCGAGCCCTTCCAGCCCGAAATCCTTGAAGAGTTCCACCCAGGAGTCGGCATGAAATCGCATATTATCGGTCAGCACCCCATCCATATCAAAAATAAAGGCGCTTTTGTTATCATTTGTCATTCAGGTAAAAAATTTTTTCATCAGTTTATTTCGCCAAGTCTCATGGCTGTTCTCACTTCCTGCATGGTATGGCTGGCAATGATTTTTGCCTTTGCCTCTCCTTCAAAAAGAATGTTTTTTACAAGATCCAAGTGAGATGCGTAGTAATGCCGTTTTTCAATCAGTGGCGCCAGCTCCGATGAAATATTCGCGGCACACATTTTTTTGCAGTCAACACATCCAAGCGAGCCGGCCCGGCAATCTGCCTCTATGCTTATGAGCTGCTCCGGCGAAGCAAACTTTCCATGATAACTGAATACCGTGCAGACTTCAGGATGCCCTGGATCGTTTTTACGGATTTTTGTTGTATCGGTCACAGCTGTGCGCATTTTTTTAAGGACATTTTCAGGCCCGTCAGCAAGCAGAATGGTATTTCCCAGAGACTTTGACATTTTAGCCTTGCCATCGAGACCGACAAGGCGTGAGAATTTTGTAATTTTAGGCTCTGGTTCAGGAAAGACATCGCCGATAACAGGATGAGGGTAGTGATTGTTGAATTTACGGGCGATCTCCCTGGTGATTTCCACATGGGGAATCTGATCCTCTCCCACAGGGACAACATTTCCTTTGTAAAGAAGAATGTCGGCGGCCTGTAAAACCGGGTAGCCGAGATGACCGTAAATCAGTGATTCCATATTCAGATCGCGCACCTGTTCTTTCAGAGTCGGGTTTCTTTCAAGGCGGGATGAGGTGATCAGCATGGCAAAAAGCAGAAAGAGTTCAGCATGCTCTTTGACCTGTGACTGTCGGAATACCGGGCTTTTTCGGGGATCAACTCCAGCTGCCAGCCAGTCAATGAGCATGTCCAGAGTGTTGCTGTAAATCTCGGCGGTTTCAAGAGATGTCGTAAGGTTATGATAATCGGCAATGAGAAAGCAGGTTTCATAGACCTTTGAACCATTTGCGTCAAGCAGATTCTGTTGTTGAACCCAACTTTCAAGGGCTCCGGTATAATGCCCGAGATGGAGTTGCCCTGTAGGCCTCATCCCGCTTAAAATTCGCTGTACTGCCATAATGATAATTATTGCCGCTTCCACCGGGGGGTTCGTTTGTAAATGCCCAAGAAGTTATAACAGTTGTAAGAAAGATAAAAGGCATTTATTTGTTTTTTGTTTTCATAGCGTTATCTTAACAAACTTGTTTTTGATTTCTTGATTACAATAAGCAATCAAAAACCGATATATTAGGGGAGTAAGTCCTATACAACACTCAGTTGCCCAACCATGTCAGATCCGGAAGGAAGCAGCATCCGGTAATTTGAGTGTGTGATATAGTAAGCTTACTCTCTTTTTTTATTTCGTCACTTTTAACAGGTCGGGAGCGGGCATGCAGACAGAATTGAGAAAAAAAAAGTTATTAAGCACGCCGGTTTGCCATATCGATATAAAAAAACTGAATATTGTTTCTCTCGTCGAGCAGATGGGCGGTACAGCTTTTCAGGCAAGAAATCTGGCCAGAGCGGCCTCCATCGTTGACCTTATGCAACAGGACAAGGAGTGCGCAGTCATTCTCACCCTTGCAGGTTCGCTCATCAGTGCAGGATTAAAACAGGTTGTCATTGACTTGATCGACAACCATATGATTGATGTCATAGTCTCCACCGGGGCTAATATTGTTGATCAGGACTTTTTCGAAGCACTTGGGTTCCGTCACTACCAGGGTACTCCGTTTATCGAAGATGCCACGCTCAGGGAGCTGCATATCGATCGCATTTTTGATACCTATATCGATGAAGATGATCTTCGGGTCTGTGATGATACCACCGCTGTCATTGCCGGCGCCATGAAACCCGGAGTTTATTCTTCCCGTGAATTTATTATCGAGATGGGAAAATATATCGAGGCTGATAATCGTGATAAAAACTCCATTGTCTATAAAGCCTACGAAAAAGGTGTGCCGATTTTCTGCCCTGCGTTTTCCGATTGCTCTGCCGGGTTCGGTCTGGTTCATCATCAATGGAAGAACACTGAAAAGCATGTCTCGATTGATTCGGTGAAGGATTTTCGTGAACTGACAAAAATCAAAATCGAGAACGACAAGACTGGTATTTTCATGATTGGCGGAGGTGTCCCTAAAAACTTTACACAGGATATTGTTGTTGCTGCAGAGGTGCTCGGGTACGAAGATGTTTCCATGCACACTTACGCGGTACAGATTACGGTTGCTGATGAGCGTGACGGTGCACTTTCAGGATCTACCCTCAAAGAGGCCAGCTCCTGGGGCAAGGTTGATACAGTTTATGAACAGATGGTTTTTGCCGAAGCAACCATTGCTCTTCCGCTTATTGCCGGCTATGCCTACCATAAACGCAACTGGGAAGGACGTCAGGCTAAAAACTTTAACGCTCTGTTGGATCGTCAACAGGTAAACGTCTGAGGAGACGAAATGAAATTTTTTATTGATACAGCCAATCTCGACGAAATTCAGGGTGCAAAAGAGCTTGGCATTCTTGACGGTGTAACGACAAACCCTTCGCTTATTGCGAAAATTGTCGGAGATCCATCCAGGTTTACCTATCAGGATTTCAAGGATCATATCGCCAGGATCTGCGATATTGTCGATGGTCCCGTGAGTGCCGAAGTGACCTGCCTGGAAACGAAGGAGATGATTGTGGAGGGAGAGGACCTGGCGGCGATTCACGAAAACGTGGTCATCAAATGTCCACTGACTCTCAACGGTCTTAAAGCCATCAGGCATTTTTCAGAACAGGGAATCCGCACCAACGCCACACTGGTTTTTTCGCCGAACCAGGCGCTGCTTGCCGCCAAGGCCGGGGCAAGCTATGTCAGCCCGTTTGTTGGAAGACTGGACGATATAAGCACTGATGGCATGGCGCTCGTAGAGCAGATTGTCACCATCTACGACAACTACGGTTATCCGACCGAGGTGATTGTAGCCAGCGTGCGCCATCCGCTCCATGTGGTTGATTCAGCAATGATTGGCGCAGACATTGCCACCATTCCTTACAGCGTTATCCGCCAGCTTGTCAATCATCCGCTGACCGATATCGGGCTTAAAAAGTTTATGGAAGATGCAGCGGTCATGAAAAAATAAACGGCATCGAGACCTTGGTTAAGCATCATCCTGCTGTCAAACGGTGTAGACACTCTTGGAAAAATTGTTGTCAGCGGGAGATAACCTCAATCTTGACTTTTGCCGTGCCTTTTCCGAAAAACCCCAGCTGTTTAGCGGCTTCGACGCTCAGATCAATAACACGGTCATCAACAAATGGCCCACGATCGTTGACCCTGACGATAATTGATGCTCTGGTATTAAGATTCGTTACCTTTACAAGGGAAGGGAGGGGAAGATATTTGTGAGCGGCGCTTGGCATTGATGGATCAAATGTTTCCCCATATGCTGTTGGCTGTCCGTTATGCTGGTCGAGGGTTTCCCTGCCGTACCACGATGCCATGCCGGTTTCTTCATAGGAGATAGCCTCTTCGTAGCTCATAGGTACATAAACCCTGCCATTGACAATGTATGGGGTGTTTTTGATTTTGCCAAGCCGATAGGCTTCCTCCGGTGAAATGCCTTTGAAGTCCCGCTTTGAAAAAGGGGTGCGGGTTGATGTGCACGAACTGAGTGCCAAGGGGAAAAGGACACATCCTGCCAGAATAATATTTCGCGTCATCTTTTTCATAGTGTATGAATTGCTTTAAACATAGCTATTTTACGAGAAATTCCCTGATAACCTGTATGTTTCGTTTGTCGGCACTCAGGATTTCGGCATTTATTTTGAAGCGGCAGATTTATTGAGATCTTATGGCTGAGCAACCCAATGTGCCAAGCCCTTTGGGCGTTCTTGTTATTCATGGCTTTACGGCGACGCTCGAAAGTGTCAGTGCTTTATATATGCCTCTCAAGGAGCTTGGAATTCCCGTTCGGATGCCTCGGCTTGCAGGACATGGAGCTTCATCACCTGAGGCACTTCGAGGTGTTACATGGGAGGAATGGGTGTCTGATGCCGGCCTGGCGTTTCAGGATCTTCGAAATGAGGCAGAGCGAGTTATCGTTATTGGTCACAGCATGGGCGCTCTCATAGCCCTGAATCTTGCCGTCTTGTATGAGGGCCAGGTTGATTCACTTGTGCTTGTTGCTCCGGCCCTCAAGCTTGCTTCTCTGCTTGCGCCCGGACGTCCTCTGCATTTTGCGGCGTACCTTGTCAGTCGGGTCATAAAAAAATGGGAGCTGAAACCTGAGTTTGCCGATAAGAGGAATGAAGGCTGTACTCCACACTATGCCTGGGTACCGACAGACGCTATCTTTTCATTTTTTGAGTTGATAAAAAAAAGCATCCCGCTGCTTGGTTATATCAAAGTTCCGGTTTTTATTCTGCATAATCGTAAGGAAAGCACTGTCCTGCCCGAAAGTGCAATCTTACTCAGCGACAGCATTGCTACTGATCCGTCAGAAAAATCCATCATGTGGCTTGAACGTTCGGAACATCAGACTTTTTGTGATTGCGAAAAGGAAAAGGCGGTTAATGCGATTATCGACTATGTATTCGCAAGGATCGCTCGGAAATCTTCTGCTGTTTGTTGATGCGGGCTATAGATTTAACACAGACCATCGAACAGGGGATGCCCTGTTATCCCGGTACTCCGCAACCGTTCTTTCACTCACTTTCTTCCATCGAACGGGATGGATTTGCAGAACAGCAGCTTACTTTTTCCTCTCATACCGGAACCCATGTTGACCTGCCTTCCCACATCCTTCCTGAAGGGTGCTCGCTTGATGCTTTTACTCTTGACCGCTTTATTGGAAAGGGCATCGTCATTGATCTCCGCAGTTCTGTCGCCGAAACAATTACCATCGATGCGCTTCAGGTTTTCGAGGCTCACCTTGAAGATTGCGAGTTTCTGCTGCTGTATTCCGGATGGAATCGGTACTGGGGGACTTCTGATTATTATACCGGTTATCCGGTACTCTCCACTGATGCCGCACTCTGGCTAGCCGGATTTCATCTGAAAGGTATTGGTGCAGATATGATTTCAGTTGATTCGCCCGATTCTGGTGACTTTCCTGTTCACAGGATTCTCCTTGAGAACGGGATACTCCTTATTGAAAATCTTGCAGATCTCTCTCCGCTTTTAGACCTCCCCTTTACTTTTTTTTGCTTCCCGCTGAAAATTGCACATGCAGAAGCTTCACCCCTTAGAGCCGTTGCTTTTGTGAATGAGAAAGGTCATGCATGATTTTTTTATTGGAAGTTAAAAAAGAGGACATTACATTGTGGGCCTCAGGATAAAATCCTCTGTTCTTTCCCATCGAACTAACCATAGTATGAACACCATGCTTTTGTATTCCTCTCTTACCAGAAAAGTGCTCATGGCACTTGCAGGGCTTTTTTTGGTTACATTTTTATGTGTGCATCTCGGCATCAATCTGATGCTGCTGAAAGATGATGGGGGTCGTATGTTCACCGAAGCAGCAACCTTCATGGGCACGAATCAACTCATCAAGGTTTTCGAGATTGTGCTTTTTGCAGGATTTCTGTTGCACATTCTTTTCGGTATCCTGGTTTCCATCCAGAACAGGGCTGCACGTCCAACCGCATATGCCTGCAGCAACAGTTCTGAGACATCGTTCTTCTCAAAGTACATGTTCCATACAGGGATCATTGTTTTCATCTTCCTTGTCCTGCACTTTATTGACTTCTACTTCATCAAGATCGGCTTTGTAGCCCCTCCTCCCGGCATAGCAAGCCACGATTTCTATCATCGTACACTTCTTCTGTTTTCATCACCGCTCTACTCAATCCTTTATATAATCGGCTTTCTTTTTCTCGGTATTCATCTGAATCATGCCATTCAGTCGGGGTTTCAGACCCTCGGGTGGAACCACAGCAAATATATGGATGCGGTTAAGTTTATCGGCTCAGCCTATTCGATACTTATTACTGTCGGCTTCAGTGTTATTCCTGTTTATCTCCTATTATTTAAATAAGTTAATAATTTATGACGACTGTATTATTCGCCGTAAAAAACACTCAGAACACTCTTCAATGACACGCCTCAACGCCAGAATCCCTGAAGGGCCGGTGGCTGAAAAATGGACTGCCTACAAATCGAGCTGCAAGCTGGTAAACCCAAACAATAAACGCAAACTTGATATCATCGTTGTCGGAACAGGCCTCGCGGGGGCTTCAGCCGCAGCATCGCTCGGGCAACTCGGGTATAATGTCAAGGTTTTCTGCTACCAGGATACTCCCCGCCGTGCTCACAGCATTGCAGCACAGGGGGGAATCAATGCGGCGAAAAACTATCAGAATGACGGAGACAGCGCGTATCGGCTCTTTTACGATACCATCAAAGGTGGTGATTACCGCGCCCGTGAAGCCAACGTCTATCGTCTTGCTGAAGTCAGCAATCAGATTATTGATCTTTGTGTAGCCCAGGGAGTGCCTTTTGCCCGCGAATATGGCGGTCTTCTGACCAACCGCTCGTTTGGCGGAGCACAGGTTTCGAGGACATTTTATGCCAGGGGGCAGACCGGCCAGCAGCTCCTGCTTGGCGCCTATGGTGCGTTAAGCCGCCAGATAGCAGCAGGCAATGTGACACTCTTCAACCGCCGCGACGTTCTTGACATGGTGCTTGTGGATGGTAAAGCACGAGGGATAATTGCCCGAAATCTGGTTACAGGTGAAATAGAGCGTCATGCAGCTCATGCCGTGGTTCTTGCTAATGGCGGATATGGCAATGTCTTTTTCCTCTCCACAAACGCCATGGGCTCCAATGTAACCCCTGCATGGAGTGCTTATAAAAAAGGGGCGATGTTTGCCAACCCTTCATTTACCCAGATTCACCCAACCTGTATTCCGGTGCATGGCGATGCTCAGTCGAAGCTTACCCTGATGAGCGAAAGCCTGCGTAACGACGGCAGGATATGGGTGCCAGCCAAATTAAAGGATGTCGAACGGCTCAGGAACAAAGAGGTAAAGCCCTCCGATATTCCGGAGGTTGACCGTGATTACTATCTCGAACGCCGCTATCCCGCTTTCGGTAATCTTGTACCAAGGGACGTGGCTTCAAGGGCTGCCAAGGAGCGCTGTGATGCCGGTTTCGGTGTCGGTTCTACAGGGGTGGCTGTCTATCTTGACTTTGCCGACGCGATAAAGCGCAAGGGTCACGAAACCATTGACTCCCTTTACGGCAACCTTTTCCAGATGTACCAGCAGATTGTGGCGGAGAGTCCCTATGAAACCCCGATGATGATCTATCCGGCTGTCCATTATACCATGGGAGGTCTTTGGGTTGATTATGAACTGATGACCACCATTCCCGGTCTCTATGCTATCGGCGAATGCAATTTTTCCGATCATGGTGCAAATCGTCTTGGTGCTTCAGCACTTATGCAGGGTCTTGCAGACGGTTATTTCGTGCTTCCCTACACTATCGGCAATTATCTTGCGGCTGAAATCCATTCACCCCGTTTTGATACCGCCTCGTCTGAATTCAACCTTGCGGCACAAGCCGTCACGGACCGTCTGAAGGCCATAAAGAACACAAGCGCAAAGGAATCTGTTGACCATTTCCATCGTCGACTTGGCAAGATTATGTGGGAGTATTGCGGAATGGCGCGAAACGAGGCAGGACTTAACGAAGCGCTCTATCTCATTGCAGAGCTGCGCAGCGAGTATGCCCGAGGCGTTAAAATTCCCGGAGGCATGGACGAATACAATCCCGAACTTGAGAAAGCCTGCAGAGTTGCAGATTTTATCGATCTTGGTGAACTCATGGTACGTGATGCCCTGCAACGGCGGGAGTCATGCGGAGGACACTTCAGAGAAGAGTACCAGACCAGCGAAGGTGAAGCACTTCGACGGGATGATAAATTCGCATTTGTCGGCGCATGGGAATACAAGGGGCGTGATGCTGCTGAGTTGCACCGCGAGGAACTCCAATTCAAAGAGATCAAGCTCTCCCAGCGGAGCTACAAATAACAGATTATTATGAATTTTACGCTGAAGATCTGGCGACAGAAAAATGCAACAGCTAAAGGGCAGATGGTTTCATACGATGTATCAGAAATATCGCCCGACAGCTCTTTTTTCGAAATGCTCGATACCCTGAACCAGAAGCTCATCATGAATGGCGGGGATCCTGTTTCTTTTGACCACGATTGCCGGGAGGGCATCTGCGGCACCTGCAGTCTTTACATCAATGGACGTCCTCATGGGCCTGTCAAAGGAGTTACTACCTGCCAGCTGCACATGCGATCCTTCAAGGATGGCGACACCATCCATATTGAACCATGGAGGGCAAAAGCTTTTCCCATCATCAGTGATCTCATTGTCGATCGGAGTGCATTCGACAGGATCATTCAGGCAGGAGGCTATGTCTCTGTCAATACTGGCGGCGTGCCTGATGCCAATACTATTCCGGTACAAAAAGAGAAGTCTGATGCTGCTTTTGATGCGGCAACCTGTATTGGCTGCGGAGCATGCGTGGCAGCCTGTTCCAATGCCGCAGCCATGCTCTTCATAGGGGCAAAAGTATCGCATCTCGCCCTTCTTCCCCAAGGAAAAGTGGAAGCTGCCAAACGGGTACAAAAGATGGTTGCCTGTATGGATGATCTCGGTTTCGGCAACTGCAGCAATACCTATGCCTGCGAGGCGGAATGTCCCAAAGGGATTTCAGTCTCCAATATTGCCCGCATGAACCGGGGGTTTCTCAGTTCAAAACTTTTTGCTGAAAAGGAAAAGATTATTCAGGACTCCCTCTAAAATAGAGAACCGGCCCAATGCTCCCTTCACCGCATAGGGCTGGTTTCAATGGCATTGAGTGTCTCACTGCAAAAAAAGGAATATTCGCCATCAGTCACGCTATTTTTACCTCAACAGCACAAGCCGCTCTTGTCCAGGACTTTCAGTCAGGTAACCCCTTGTAGAAAGATTATGAGAGTATGTCATACTTTCTCTAACCTTGAAGGTCTTGACTTTTGGGTTCATGCTTAACCAATAATAGCCATATAACAAATTAAGTTGGAAAAAAAAGTGGGGTTGAATTGTCCTCAGGGGCATTCATGTCCGAGCTGGTTACATTTGAGCCATTCAATAGTGTTAATGGTGTAAAAATAAATTATAACAGCGCAATATATTTGTATATTTAAGTGCCTGTAAGCATGTCCGAACTTGAGCATGACAAGATACAGCGGTCTCTTCATACAATTGACGGCTTGTCAAATTCTGAACAGAAGGACAAAGAGCAGTTTGCAGCACGACAGGTCGTGTCTGAGAGCCGGCCTCTCCTTTTTATGAAGGTTGACCAAAGAGGTAAATGAGCTATACGACAACCAGGGCTTTGGAGCTTTTACGGATCGGTTCTGGTTATCCCGATGCGGCTTTCCGTGACAGCCAGGAGGAAGCAATTCGTTACATCGTTGAAGGCCGAGGACGATTGCTGATCGTCCAGAAGACTGGTTGGGGTAAGAGCTTTATCTATTTTATTGCTACCAAGTTTCTTCGTGAAGAAAGCAAAGGGCCATCTCTACTGATATCACCTCTGCTCGCTTTAATGCGAAACCAGATTGAGGCAGCTGAATGTATGGGTGTGCATGCTGCTACGATTAACTCAGACAATCCGGATGATTGGATTGATGTTGAAGCAAGTATTAGTCGCAATGAGATTGACATTCTGATCATTTCACCTGAAAGGCTTGCGAATGAACGGTTTCGTCAAAATGTTCTGGCTCGAATTGCTGCGCAGATTTCGATGTTGGTCATTGACGAAGCGCACTGTATTTCTGACTGGGGCCACGACTTTCGGCCTCACTATCGATTGCTGGAGCGGATTGTTAAAACTTTACCACCAAACCTGCGACTTCTGGCAACTACAGCCACCGCAAACAATCGAGTAATGAAGGATCTCGCAGAAGTGCTTGGGCCAAATCTGGAGGTATTACGCGGTGATTTGAATCGCCCTTCACTTACCTTGCAAACCATATATTTACCTGATCAAGCCCAGCGCCTTGCCTGGCTGGCAGAACAGCTCTCGACCCTTCATGGCCATGGAATTATCTATACGCTCACCGTGCGTGATGCAAACATGGTTGCAAGCTGGCTGAAAAGTCGTGGTTTGGGTGTTGAAGCCTATACAGGCGAAACTGGTTATCGCCGGCCAGAGTTTGAGCAGGCACTGCTTCATAATCGAGTAAAAGCTCTTGTGGCGACTTCCGCACTTGGAATGGGCTTCGATAAGCCGGATTTGGCATTTGTGATCCATTATCAGATGCCAGGATCAGTTGTCGCTTACTATCAGCAGGTTGGACGTGCAGGTCGTGCTCTGGAATCTGCTTACGGCATTTTGCTGAGTGGTAAAGAAGAGGCGGATATCACTGACTGGTTTATTAACAGCGCTTTTCCGACTCGACAGGAAGTAGACGATTTTATCAATACGCTTGAGAATGAGCCTGCCGGGTTGTCTGTTCCCGAACTTATGGGGAAGGTTAATTTAACTCAGGGACGTATCAAAAAGATTATTGATTTGCTCTCTTTGGAATCACCTTCACCTATAGCCAGGCAAGGGAGTAAATGGCAATTGACAACAGCCAAGCTTGGTGAAGGTTTTTGGGAACGTGCGGATCGGCTTACCGCGTTACGTCTTAAGGAACAAAGACAAATGCAGGATTATCTCAAATTGCCATTTGCTGAACACATGGGGTTTCTTATTCAGGCACTTGATGGCGATCCGAACTCTGTTAGTTTTCCCTTATTGCCACCGTTGCCAATAACCGTTGATGAAGCTCTTGTTCGTGAGGCGGTCGCTTTTTTGCGTCGCTCCAGTTTGCTCATCTAATCGAGACTCCAGTGGCCTGCTGGTGGTATGCCATAATATCAAATAAAAGGAAACATCTCTTCAGATCTCCAGGCTCAATCCGGCAAAGCACTTTGCGTTTGGGGTGATGCTGGATGGGGAGAACTCGTAAAACAAGGCAAGTGCAATGACAACTTTTATTCTGAAGCTTTGGTTAAAGCTTGCGTTGCTATGATTCACCCATGGAATCCAGAACCAGCACCGAGAGGGTAACTTGTGTTCCATCGTTGCGTCACCCTGATCTCGTTCCTGATTTTGCGCAACGTTTAGCTGAAGCTCTGAACTTGACATTCCACTTGGTGCTTGCAAAGACAGACAATCGGCCAGAGCAGAAAACTATGGCAAACAGTACACAACAGGCACGTAACATTGATGGATCACTCGCAGTCACTGTACCGGCACTCACTGAAGGTGCTGTTTTTCTGCTTGATGATATGGTTGATTCTCGCTGGACATTGACGGTATCTGCATGGCTTTTGAGACAAAATGGAAGCGGTGAGGTTTGGCCTATAGTACTTGCTCAATCAGGATATGAATAACGATGCAGAAACTCTCTGTGAATACAAAAGCAATTCTTCTGCTGACAGCACCATTAAGTACTGGACGTGCCAGCTCTGAGCCAGACATGCTGACTCCGGGAGAGTACAATCGGCTGGCTCGTCACCTCCATGCAATGCAGTGCGAGCCAGCTGATCTATTGTCTCAGGAATCGGGAAATTTGTATCGCGCATGCCAGGATGTTGTTGATGAAAAACGCATGCAAAGCCTGCTTGGGCGTGGTTTTTTGCTCAGTCAGGTTGTTGAGCATTGGCAGGCACGTGCTATCTGGGTGGTCAGCCGTGCTGATGCTGCATATCCCCGGCGTATCAAGGCGCGATTGCGGGACAGTGCACCTGCTGTGCTTTACGGTTGCGGAGATATCAATTTGTTGGAAACCGTCGGCCTTGCTGTTGTTGGATCACAGCATGTGGATAATGAGCTGATTGACTATACTATAGCAACTGGTCAACTTGCTGCTCGTGCAGGCAGGACTATAATTTCCGGGGGCGCAAAGGGTATCGACCAAGCTGCCATGCGTGGTGCGCTTGAAGCTGGCGGCAAGGTCATTGGAGTTCTTGCTGACCACCTTGAAAAGACCGCAATGAATCGTGAACATCGCAATCTGATTATCGATGGACAGTTGGTTCTGATTTCGCCGTATGATCCAAGCGCAGGTTTTAATGTTGGTCATGCTATGCAACGAAATAAATTGATCTATGCTTTATGCGATGCCTCGTTGGTTGTAAGTTCTGATATCAATAAGGGAGGAACATGGGCTGGTGCAACTGAACAACTGGACAAGCTCAAGCTGGTTCCTGTCTATGTGCGATCAACGGGAGTTCCTTCAAGAGGTATTGAGGCCTTGCTTTCGAAGGGAGCGTTACCCTGGCCAGAACCTCATTCTGCTGATGCTTTTGATGCAGTTTTTTATTACTCTCTTTCACCGATTCATGAAAAGAAAGAGATTAGTATTGGTTTATTCTTAGCTGATGAAGAGTGATCGAAACAATACAAGAAAAAGATAGTATTGGTTATCTTTGTAAAAGAATGTGTGCCGGTTTTTGAGAATTGTTTGATTCATTCATGAAAATAATCACAGAGGGAGGACGACGGCCATGAAAAAAAACACAGGACTCTGGATTGATCACAAAGAAGCTATTCTGGTTTCAATTGAAGGCGACGAAACTGTTGTTCAGCGCGTTGAATCGGGAGCCGAAAGCCATCATAAACCATCTGGCGGCTGGAAATCAGCTGGAACGAATGTCGCGCAGAGCGTCTCTAATGAGCATGTTGATGAAGAGCGTCGAAGACACCAGTATCATGCGTTTTATCAGAAGGTGATCGGATTGCTTGGAGATTCTTCGAAACTTGCGGTTTTCGGTCCGGGTGAGGCAAAAATCGAGTTAGCGAAAGAGATTGGAAAGGCAGCTGAGCTGCACAAAAAAGAAGTTACCGTTGAAGCTTGTGAGCGGTTGACAGAAAATCAGCTTATTGCGAAAGTTAAAACGTTTTTTTCTGTTCAAAAGTGAACAGTTTGATAATAGTTTGGAATTAGCAGAATAAAATTGTAGTTGGTAGCATAGAGTTCAAGATTAATGGCATAAGAACAGAGCGTTGAGGGATTCTGCCGTATGAGTGGTTATGGCAGTCGCGTATGATGATTTCTGGTCCCTGAAGGTTCAAAACCGAATGTATGGAAGTACTTTTACTTTTTTTTCTGATTATTATTAACGGTCTTTTTGCAATGTCGGAAATAGCGCTGGTAACTGCAAAGCGCTCCCGTCTTTCAAAACTTGCAGAGGATGGGGAAAAAGCTGCGGCGATTGCCATGAAGCTTGGACAGGAACCTTCCAGGTTTCTTTCGACCATCCAGATTGGCATTACTTCCATCGGGATTCTCAATGGTATTGTCGGGGAAGGAGCTCTTGCCAGTCCATTGGCATTCAAGCTTCAGTCTCTGGGTATGGATCCGGAAATAAGTCACATTGTTTCTACAGTGGTTGTTGTGCTTTCGATTACCTATATCACTATTGTTATCGGCGAACTTGTTCCAAAACGGCTTGGTCTGTTCAATCCGGAAGAAATTGCCTGTCTGGTGGCCCGCCCGATGCGTACGCTTTCGACGATGACCCGTCCCTTCGGCAGGCTTCTTACGGCATCGACAGATACTATTCTGAGGCTGATGGGGAAGCACCCGCAGGCCATGCCGAGTGTTACAGAGGAAGAAATTCATGCCATGCTTGAGGAGGGTTCTGAGGCAGGGGTTATTGAACAGCATGAGCATGAGATGGTCCGTAATGTGTTCCGTCTTGATGACCGTCAACTCGGCACTCTGATGGTTCCAAGAGCTGACATTATCTTTCTTGATGTTTCCCGGCCGCTGGAAGAAAATATCAGCAGAGTGACAGAATCGGAACATTCACGTTTTCCGGTCTGCAACGGTGGGCTTCAATCTCTCCTGGGAGTTGTCAATGCAAAACAGCTTTTATCGAAGACCTTGAAAGGCGGTCTTACGGAATTTACCTCGCAATTGCAGCCTTGTGTCTATGTGCCGGAAACTCTGACGGGCATGGAACTTCTCGACCATTTCAGAACTTCCGGCACCCAGATGGTCTTTGTCGTTGATGAGTATGGTGAAATTCAGGGACTCGTTACTCTTCAGGATATGCTTGAGGCGGTTACCGGTGAGTTTGTTCCCCGCAACCTTGAGGATTCATGGGCTATCCAGCGCCAGGATGGTTCATGGCTGCTTGACGGGCTCATTCCTGTTCCTGAACTTAAAGACACGCTTGAGTTGAAATCTGTCCCGGAAGAAGATAAAGGACTATATCATACTCTCAGTGGTCTTATGATGTGGCTGCTCGGGCGTATGCCGAGAACAGGCGACATTATGACCTGGGAAAACTGGACTCTTGAGATAGTGGATCTTGACGGTCAGAGGATTGATAAGGTGCTGGCCTCAAGGTTGACGGAAGCTTCAAAGCCATCTGACGGGCACACTGAAGATTCTGTTGCAGCTTCTTGATGGATTCTTTTTCCAGGTAAAAAAAGGGAATACTAATATTTTCCCTTACCCTGCTATTGCTTACATTATAAATGGTGGATTTTGTTTGAATGTATTTTATGACATAAACAATTATTATATGCTTGTTCAATCAAACATTCGTTCTATTGCAATATTTATTGCAATATTTTCGATGAGCGCAATCCTCTCTTCCTGCCAGAAAAAAATCAGTGATATGGTTGCTGAAAAAGTTATAGAGCAGTCGACGGGTAAGAAGGTTGATATCAAATCCGGCGGCCAGAATATAACCATTGAATCCGAGGGGAAGAAAATTGAATTTCAGGGCAATAGTGGGGTTTGGCCAGCTGATATGCCGGCTGATGTACCGAAGTTTTCATACGGCAAGATAAAGGCAGTAACAAGAGCCCAGATGCCTGAAGGGCAGAGCTGGACTGTTGTGTGTGAGAGTGTTCCGGGAAACATTGTCAAGGATTACGAAGGGAAGCTTAAAAGCAGCGGATTTAAAACTGTTTCGACAATTTTGACTTCTGATAACACAGAGGGTGGAAGTGTATCGGGGACGAAGGAAAAGCTTAACGTTACTATTATAACAGGTAACGGAACTGCCTCGCTCTCTGTTGTTAAAGGGCATTGAATTATAGAGATGCAAGAGAGAATATGACACAACAGAAATCTGACTGTTTATTTTGCAGGATTGTCAGAGGAGAGATCCCTGCCACCATTGTCTACCGGAACGATCATGTTATGGCATTCAGGGATATCACGCCGGTATCTCCTCAGCATGTCCTGATCATTCCCCTGAAGCATATCCCCTCGTTGAACGATCTCAGTTATGAAGATGAGACTATAGCCGGGCATATTCTTCTTGCCGCCGGAACAGTGGCTGGAATTCTTGGTATCAGGGAATCCGGCTACAGACTGGTTTTTAATACTGGGAAGGATGCCATGCAGAGTGTTTTTCATATTCATGGGCACCTGACAGGAGGAAGCACGATGGGCTGGCCTCCCTTCCCTGGTTTGGCTGCTGTTCACGGATAGCCGTTCCTTCCCTTTTCCACTGTACTTTAATCCGTTACCGGGCTCTAATGATGCGCACAGGAGAAGATGCCTGCAATTTTTCCTGTGCACTGATTGTTATTCAGGCTATAGTTAAAATTCTGTTTATTTTTTTTACTGTTTTGCAGGAGATTTGCGTATGCGGTTATCGGAATTGAAAGTTGGTGATAAAGCAGAAGTTACTGCGGTAAAAGCAGAGAGTGCTGTAAGGCGGAGGATTATGGATATGGGGCTGATCAAAGGCACCAGATTCAAGGTGCTTAGAGTTGCTCCGCTCGGCGATCCGATGGAGATTGTGTTCAAGGGTCTCTATCTTGCCATGAGAAAAAATGAAGCGGATGGGGTTATGGTGCGTAAAGTCGGTGATGGTGCTCAATGTCCGGCAGCAAAACAGTTCTGGCGGTTTGGAGGCAAGGTATGAGTGACCGAAAAGAGATCAGTATCGCGCTTGCTGGTAATCCGAATTGCGGGAAATCCTCTCTGTTCAACGCGCTTACCGGTGCGCATCAGAAAGTTGGAAATTTCCCTGGTGTCACCGTTGAAAAGCATGAAGGGTATCTCGACTACAAGGGGTATAGAATCAGGGTGGTTGATCTGCCTGGGACCTATTCGCTGACACCTTACTCTCCGGAAGAGATAGTCACAAGGGAGTATCTTATCAAAGAGCGTCCCGATGTTGTTGTCAATGTGCTTGAGGGGCCGAATCTTGAAAGGAACCTCCTGCTGACAACGCAGCTTATGGAGCTTGAGGTTGATTTCATTGTTGCACTGAATATGATCGACGAAGTGAAAGAAAAGGGTATTGTAATTCAAATAAAGCAGTTGCAGGCACTTCTCGGTTGTCATATTATTCCGACTTCGGCTAAAAAGAAGACAGGGCTTGAGTCATTGCTTGATCATGTCATCAGGGTTTACCGGAAGGATATCCGGATTCGTAAAAACAAGCTTTTTTTCCGTCCTGAACTGGAGGGTTCGGTCGAGAAAATCACGACACTTCTTTCACACCAGAAGGAACTTGGTGTTTTCAATCCCAGATGGCTGGCCATCAAGCTTCTGGAGAATGACAGGGAGGTTTATCACCAGGTTCAGCAGTATCCGGTATGGGTGAAAGTTGAACTGGCCCTGCAGGATGCAATCAGGGAAGCTGAACATTTGCACGATTCGGAACCTGAGGTTCTCATTACCGAAGATCGTCATGCCTTTATCCGTGGCGCAATGAAGGAGTGTGTGCGGCAACCTGATGAAGGAAAGGCGACGGTAACAGACTATATCGATATGGTGGTGCTCAACAGGATATTTGGACTGCCCTTTTTTTTAATAGTGGTATGGGCGATATTTCAGTTGACTTTTACACTTGGTTCACTTTTTACCGGCTGGCTTTCCTTTTTTTTCAGTTCACTTGCCTCCTTCATCGGACCGTTCCTTTCGAATGGCACTCTCCGTTCCATTATTGTTGACGGTGTTATCGCAGGGGTTGGCGGTGTCCTGATATTTCTTCCCAATATTGTTCTTCTTTTTATTGGACTCTCTTTTCTTGAGGCTTCCGGTTACATGGCACGCGCCGCCTTCGTGATCGATCGGGTGATGCATCGTTTCGGTCTGCATGGCAAATCATTTATACCACTGATTACCGGGTTCGGTTGTTCGATTCCGGCTATCATGGCTACACGGACACTTAAAAGTCCGACAGACAGGCTTGTCACCATCATGATCATTCCCTTTATGAGCTGCGGAGCGAAACTTCCTGTTTATGTCATGCTGACTGCCGCTTTTTTTGCTCCATCTGTGGCGGCTAACGTCTTGTTCGGTATTTATCTCCTTGGTATTGCTGTTGGTCTCTGGACGGCCTGGCTTCTGAAATCAACTATTCTTAAAATCGATTCAGAGCCGTTTGTGATGGAGCTGCCTCCCTATCGCTGGCCGACTTTTGCCTCAGTATTTTTTCAGGCGAAGATGAAGGCGCTGATGTATGTGAAAAAAGCAGGGACGCTGATTTTAAGTGCCGTTATGATTATCTGGGCGGCGAGCAACTATCCCCGCCAGTCGGCTCTTGATGCAATGCTTTCGGAAGAAACAGCGCGTATTGCCGGCAGCAGTAGGAATGCAGCTGAACAAGATGCCAGGACGAAGGCGCTTGACGTTCGCATCAAGTCCGAACAGCTCGAATACTCCCTGGCTGGAAGAGCGGGAAAAGTGCTTGAACCCCTGATCAGGCCGCTTGGTTTTGACTGGCGGATTGGTATTGCCCTTGTAACGGGGCTGGCTGCAAAAGAGGTGGTTGTTTCCACCATGGGTACGATTTATTCAATAGGGCAGAGTGATGGAGCACCGAAGGAGCTGAAATCTATTCTCAGGAATGATCCTTCATTCAGTCGAGCTACTGCCTTAAGCCTCATGGTGTTTGTTCTGCTCTATATTCCCTGTGTGGCAGCAATCGGTGTGATGAAAAAAGAGGTCGGGCGATGGCGTCCTGTGCTTCTTTATTCAGCGTACTCGTTATCGGTAGCCTGGATATTCTCTTTTGCAGTCTACCGGTTAGCCATGCTTATGCCGTGACTTCGGAGGGCTCTTCAGCAGCCATGGAAATCAAACCGGATTCTTCTGCTTTAAGAATAATATCGTCTACAGGAATGGTCATAGGTACCGGTTTGCCATCCCTCATGGTGAGCATTACTGCAGGGTGAGCTTTCAGGTGGTCGGCCATGATCGATTCCCAATGGGTGTGGGTACTTTCGTCGAGCGTACTCCATGCAAGCCGTCCCCTGCACTTTGGAAATTTTGAGCAGCCGAGCCAGAGCCCCCTTTTTCCGCTTCTGAGGTAAAGCGGCGAGCCACATTTCGGACAGAGAAGGTCTGTTATTACCGGCGGAGTTTTCAATGGTTCGATGTGGCGCTGTTTGTTGAGATTCAGCAGCGTATTGCATTTCGGGTAGTTAGAGCAGGCGAGAAAAGCACCAAGCCGACCTTTTCTCAGGAGCATGTGTCCATCTTTGCAGGAGGGGCAGAGTACGGCAGTATCTTTCGGTTTTTCTTTGTTCGAGCTTATTGCCTTGATGTTTTTGCACTTCGGATAGCATGAACAGCCGAGAAATTTCCCGCTGGCCGTCCATTTGATCGTCATCTGGCCCACTCCGCATTTGTCACAGGTTGTGGTTTCGCTGTTTTGAGGAATAACAGGGTCGTCTTTGCGAAGACTGAGTGCAATTTCAAGTGGTTTGTAGAAACTGTCGAGCACCTTTTCGTATTCGTCGTCTCCACTGGCAACTTTATCGAGTTCATCCTCCATGAAAGCGGTAAAACCGACATTGAAAAGTTCGGGAAAATTGGCAACCAGTATCAATGATACATCCTTGCCAAGTTCTGTCGGAGTTATTTTTTTCTTTTCAAGCTCCACATAGCGGCGGTCCTGAAGCGTAGAAAAAATTGAGGCATAGGTTGATGGGCGCCCTATGCCGAAATGGTCGAGATCCTTTACCAGCGTAGCTTCACTGTAGCGTGCAGGAGGACGGGTAAAGCTCTGTTTCTGTTCGAGGTCTGCAATGTCAACAGGGTCGTCAACAGAGAGGTGTTCGGGCAGTTTTACGGCCGGCTCTTTTTCTATATCTTCTCTGGTTGAGACCTGGGCCTCGTAATCAAGTTCCTTCTGGTCGTCGAAGACACGCATAAATCCGGGAAACAATACTTTACTGCCGGTTGCCCTGAACTGGAATTTCTGTAAGGAATCCTCAACGTCAACCCTTGTCTGCTCTATTTTGGCAGGAGACATCATGGCAGCAAGAAAACGTTTCCAGATCAATTCGTATAATTTAAACTGATCGGTTGACAGATACTGTTTCAGTTGTTCAGGTTTTTTTGAAATCGAGGTCGGTCGTATTGCTTCGTGGGCATCCTGGGCATTCTTTCCTGCTTTTGCTGCTCCGCCGAATCCGATATACTCTTTTCCGAACTGTCTTTCTATATATTCCCTGGCCTGAACTTTTGCTTCTGCACCTATGCGTGTTGAGTCGGTTCTCATATAGGTAATGAGACCTAGAGCGCCTTCCGAGCCGATATCAATTCCCTCATAAAGCTGTTGCGCTATGCGCATGGTTCTCTGCGATCCAAAACCAAGCTGGTTTGATGCGGCCTGCTGCAGTAGAGATGTCGTGAATGGCAGTGGAGGCTTGCGTTGCTGAGTGCGGGGTGCGATTTCAGTGACGGAGTAATTCCCTTTTCTGATGAGAACGGCTAGGGCCTCAGCTGTATCCTGATTGGTTATTTCCGGCTTATCACCTTCAAAGCTGACAAGTCTTGCTCTGAAAGATTCTTTCCCCGGGGTGACAAAATCAGCTGCAATGCTCCAGAATTCCTGTATCTGGAAACAGTTGATCTCGGCTTCGCGTTCGCAGATCAGGCGCAGTGCGACGGATTGAACCCGCCCGGCAGAAAGCCCGCGCAGAACTACTTTCCATAGAAAAGGGCTTATCTTGTAGCCAACTATTTTATCAAGGCCCTGACGTGTCTGCTGGGAACGGACAAGCCGGTAGTCGATCTGTCGCGGTTCCTTAATAGCTGCGATGATGGCATTTTTGGTGATTTCGTTGAAAAGAACCCGGAATACAGGTTTCTTTGTCACTCCAATTTCGTTGGAGATATGCCATGCGATGGCTTCTCCCTCGCGGTCAGGGTCAGTGGCAATAAGAATCTCGTCAGCTTCAGCGGCAAGTTTTTTTAACTGCCGGACAACTTTTTCCTTTCCGGGTATGATTTCATACCGTGGTTCGTAATGATTGTCAAAATCAAGGCCAATCTCCTTTTTCGGCAGTTCCTTGATATGACCTACTGATGCGAATACTGTATATTTATCCCCAAGGTATTTATTGATGGTTTTAGCCTTTGAGGGGGATTCGACAACAATCAGGGTACTGTTCCTGGCTGATGGAGTTGATGTTTTTAAAGCCATTGATCAGTCCCCGGAGTAAGAGCGTTACGATTAAATTTTGAAAAAGATAGGTGTTGAAGAGCAAAAAACAAATTTTACCAATTTTGCGCAGTTTAATAAACCTTTCTTAATGTGCCGGAATAGTTCCTTTTCTGTTATAAAAACTGCTTTTACGGGGCAGACAAATATATTTTATTATTATTAAGAGCATCCTTAATGTTACTGGAAATAAAATGCATTCGACAATCATGCAGCACTCTTCACCTCGTTTTTCTTATTGTATTGCCGTTTTGATGCTCTTGATGCTTTCTTTCAGGACTCTTTCAGCTGAGCCTCAAGCTCAGGCGGGACGGACAACAGTGCCTCTCCATGTCACTACAGGAAAAGATCAGGGTTATACTATCAAGGTACTTGCGAGAAGAGAAGGAAGTGTCCTTATGATTGACCTTGAATCAATGGCGAGGGCGTTGCGGTTGAGCTTTCGAGATGATCAGGGGGTGCTTGTTCTTGATGAAGCTCTCGGAGTTCCAGGCAGTTCCTGCATGGTGATGATCAATAATAATTTTGCGAAAGTTGTTTCAAAGGATCCCGGGCACCCAAAAAGGATTGTTCAGTTGCAGTCTGCGCCTGCATCAATACAATCAAAGATCTATTTACCAGTCAATCAAGCGTGCAGACTTTTTACCGTATGGCTTGACAGGGAAGTTGTCTATAATTATTCCAGCGGGATGATGAATGCATGGTTGAACAGGAAACGTTTTGGAGAATCGGTCGGGCTTATCGGACTTGTAAAGGATGAAGAGCAACCTACAGTTCAGGGGAACAGCAGGCATGCTGATGAGGTTCCCACGGTGATAACCGGCATTGAGATTGAAAAACGAGAGAATGGAGTCATCATAAGCTTTTTGGCATCCGGTAACCCTACCCAATCTTCACTGCTCAGGCCTGATGCTGAAGGATTTGTTTATTTTTCTCTTGAAAAGGCATCGTGCGATGTCAACACCTTGTCAAAAATATACAGCGGGGGAGTCGTCAAGGCAATTACCCCGAAACAGTTTGATGAAGGCGGCTTGCAATTTACTGTCGCTCTTGACAATAAGTCGTTTGAGATTACTTCTGTTGAGTTTCATCGTGATGAAAAAAAGAACCGTTATGTGCTCTATGTTCGCAGTAATGCTGATGTGCAGGAAATCCGGAAAAAAGAAATTGAACAGCAGAACGCACAGGTAATCGGCCGTGACGTTGAAAAGTGGAAGCTTAACACCATTGTGCTTGATGCCGGTCATGGAGGAAAGGATCCAGGAACTATTGGCTTCGGTGGCACTCGTGAAAAAGATGTTGCGCTGAACATTGTTCACGATCTCGGGACTTTTATTTCACAGAAATGGCCGGATGTGAATGTGATTTATACAAGAAAAGACGATCGTTTCATCCCTCTGCATGAACGCGGGAAAATAGCAAACCAAAGCGGTGGCAAACTGTTTATAAGCATACACTGCAATTCCAGTCCCAATCGAAGTGCTCGAGGTTCGGAGGTATATATTCTCGGGCTGCATAAAAACAAGGAAGCACTTGATGTTGCAATGTTTGAGAATTCGGTCATTCGCCAGGAAGAAGATTTTCAGGAGCAGTACAAAGGATTTTCCGAGGAGCATCTTATCATGAGCAGCATGGCGCAGAATGCATTTGCCAAGCAGTCAACCTCCCTGGCTCAATACATTATCAGGCCTGTCGACCGGCAATCGTCAGTCAATAATGCTCGTGGAGTTCGTCAGGCCGGGTTTATGGTGTTGTGGACTCCTTCGATGCCAAGCATTCTCGTTGAAGTCGGCTACTTATCCAATCCTGAGGAGGAGCGAATGCTTCGAGATCGTCAGGTTCAGACAAAAGTTGCGTATGGTATTTTTAAGGGTGTGCAGGCCTATCGCAAGAATTACGAAACAACCAGCAGGGCATCTCTTGCGGAGTGACAAAAGAGATGTTGAAAGAGACGCGCGGATATGTGCTTTTTTTTATATTATAAAGTTGTCAACCTTGGCGTTGATTTAGGTTGACAAATCTTTTTTTGCTTGACTACTCTTTTTTTATGAATGATGTTGCTGCTCAGATTATAAATCGATTGTCGAAAGCCGGTGATTTTTTGTCGGGTGAAGAGCTCTCTCGTGATTTTGGGATGACCAGAAGTGCGGTATGGAAGCATATCAGGCTGTTGCGAGCAGAGGGTTACCATGTTGATGCGGTAACAGGCAGGGGGTATCGACTATCGGGCCTGACAGGTCGACCTGTCGAAGCCGAGGTTACACCGTTTTTAACCGGTCAACGGTTCGGCAGAAACCTGTTCTATCACAGTGTCACTGCGTCAACAAATCTTCTTGCAAAGGCACTTGCCAACGATGGATCACCTGAAGGGAGTGTCGTCGTTGCTGATTCTCAGACAGGAGGTCGGGGTCGAATGGGTCGAATCTGGTTGTCTCCCTCGGGGGTCAATCTTTACTTTTCGCTGATTCTGCGTCCAGGGGTTCCTTTGATCCGTGTTCCTCAGCTTACGCTGCTGGTGGCTGCAGCTGTTCATCAAGCCTTGAGCAGTGCTGCCGCCGATCTTGTACCGTTGATCAAGTGGCCGAACGATATTCTTCTCAATGGCAGGAAGGTTTGCGGCGTACTCTGCGAAATGCAGTCTGAGCCAGATCTGACGCACTTTGTTGTTGTTGGAATCGGTATCAATGTCAACCAGTCTCTGATGCCGTCTGAACTGCAGGATATGGCGACCTCTCTTTTTCTGGAGACAGGGCGTTTATTTTCGAGGCCTGAGCTTCTTGCTTCTGTTCTGAATCATTTCGAACCACTCTACGATGCATGGCTTCTCCAGGACGATCTCGGTTTTATTCTTCCCTATCTCGAAAGGTATTCACTTCTTCAGTCGAAGCAGGTTACAATTGATCAGTTTAAACGAAAAGTGAGCGGAAAAGTTGCCGGGATTTCGCGGGGAGGAGAGCTGAAGGTTGAGAGTTCAGATGGGCAAGTGCTTTTTATTTCATCTGGTGAAGCTCATCTGCGTAAAGACACATTCTAATTAAAACATTTAGATTTATTATGGATACAAAGTTGCTCCATCCTCAAATTACAGCAGCATATCGGGTACTTGAAACCGGTGAACCGATCAGTCGGGCTGAAGCCTCTCTGCTGGCGGATCTTCCGGGTGAGCTTGCGCTTGATCTCTCAGCTCTGGCAAACAAGGTCAAAAACAGGTATGCAAGTGGAACGGAATCGCTTCATGCATGTTCAATAATGAATGCAAAATCGGGAGTGTGCGGCGAAAATTGCAAGTTTTGTGCTCAGTCACGGCACAACAGGGCAGATATTGAGGTTTATGGTCTTGTCGATGAAGAGTCTGTCCTTATCGAAGCGCGCAACTGCGTAGCGGAGGGCGTCTCCCATTTCGGCATCGTTACCAGCGGTTACGGTTATGAAAAGATAACTCCTGAATATCAGAGGGTGCTTGCTATGATCAACCGGTTGCATAGGGATTTGCCTGAACTGCATGTCTGTGCTTCACTTGGCGTTCTGGGTGAGGAGCCTGCCGCAGCTCTTGCTGCTCAGGGGATAGCTCATTACAACATCAATATTCAGGTTGCGCCGGACAGATACCATGACCTTATTGCTGATACGCATACGGTCGAAGATCGGATCAAGACCATCAGGCTGTTGAGAAAGAACAATATATCCGTCTGCTGCGGTGGGATTATGGGCGTCGGGGAGTCGATGCAGGATCGCATTGATATGATTTTTACACTCCAGAAGCTCGATGTTTCCGTTATTCCGCTCAATGTTCTGGTACCGATAGACGGGACACCGCTTGAAGGAAGTGAACCGGTTTCTGTCGCTGATATTGTGAAAACGTTCGCAATATGCCGTCTTGCGCATCCCGACAAAATCATAAAGTTTGCTGCTGGCCGCGAAACGATCATGAAGGATTTTCAGGGTCTTTTGATGCTTTCCGGAGCAAACGGTTATCTTACCGGAGGCTATCTGACCACGAGAGGCAGGGATGTTGCTGATGACCGCAGGTTTGCAAGTCAGATTGCGAGTTTTAACTGATGGAGCCTGTCAATGCAGTTTTATGAACGGATCCGTGAAGAGCTTTATGGGCTTAAGAGTCTTGACCGGTACAGGGTTCTTCCTGACATTTCCGCTCGAAATGGCAAGGATATTGAGGTAAACGGGCAGTTGCTTTTGAACCTTTCCTCGAACGATTATCTTGGTCTTGGTGATGACAAGGCTATGCTTGAAGGGTACGGCAGTCAGTTCAGGAAGAGTTCTCATGCCATGACCAGTTCCTCATCCCGCCTGCTGACGGGAAATCACCCCCTTTATGATCAGCTGGAAAAAGTCCTGGCATTACTCTACGGACGGGAATCGGCTATGGTTTTCAACAGCGGGTATCATGCCAACATCGGCATACTTCCCGCTTTGTGCAACCGTCATGATCTTGTGTTGAGTGACCGACTGAATCATGCCAGCATTATTGACGGAATGAAAATTGCCGAAGCACCCTATCAGCGTTATCGTCATCGGGACTACGAACATCTTGAAGAGCTGCTTTCGGAGGCACGGGGCAAGTACCGCCAGATTTTTATTGTTTCTGAATCGGTGTTCAGCATGGACGGGGATCTTGCAGATCTTTCCCGGCTTGTTGCTTTGAAAGAGAAATACGAAGCTTTCCTTATTGTTGATGAAGCGCACGGTGTGGGGGTATTTGGAGAGCGCGGTCTCGGGTTATGTGAAACAGCAGGGATGGTACAGCAGATCGATATCATAACCGGAACATTCGGCAAGGCTCTGGCTTCAACTGGAGCTTTTGCCGTGATGAGCTCTCTGGTAAGAGAATATCTGCTGAATACCATGCGGTCATTTATTTTTACCACGGCATTGCCTCCGGCTATTCTTGGATGGAGCCTGTTGACTCTGAATCGGCAGACTACCATGTTTCCTGACAGAGTGGCACTCCTCAAGCTTGCCTCGAGACTTCGTAGCGAACTGATCTCGTGTGGCTTTGATGTCCCTGGCGAAAGTCATATTATTCCAGTAATTACAGGTGGTAATGACTTGTCCTTAGCCTTGGCTGCCCGGTTGAGAAGTGCAGGATTTCTCTGTATGCCGGTGCGTCCTCCTGCCGTTCCTGAAAATGCCGCCCGTATCCGCATTTCTCTCCGCTCAACACTGCAGTGGGAAGATATTGCACGAATACCTGAAATTATCCGAGGATAACGATATCATGAAAACAGTATGGCTTCGAAAACAGGGAGCCGATGAGCTCTTGCTTTTCTTCAATGGTTGGGGTATGGACCATCGTATCGCCGCTCATCTGTTGCATGAATCGCTCGCCGCAGATTTTTCACCGGACTTCCTGGTCTGTTACGATTACCGTACGTTGGAGCCTGATTCGTGGTTTATAAAAGAGATCAGCCGTTATGACTGCATAACGGTGGTTGCCTGGTCATTCGGTGTCTGGGTGGCACAGCTTACTGAACTTCCCGTTGTAGAGCGTGCCATTGCCATCAACGGTACCCTGCATCCGGTAGATGCCGAGCTGGGTATTCCGCCAGAGTTGTTTCATGCAACTCTTTCAACCTATTCTGAAGAAAATCGTCATCGTTTTAATCGCAGGATGTGCGGAAGCCGAGAAGCCCTTGCCCTTTTTTCCACAATGTCCCCGGATCGCAAAACTTCGGACCAACTGGAAGAGCTGGAACGGCTGCAGGAGTCTATGCAGACCGGATACCTGCATGATGTTGCTGCATGGCAGTACAATCATGCTGTCATAGGCGGAAGAGATCTTGTTTTTCCAGCACGGAAGCAGTTCACTGCATGGAAAGGTGTTCCTCAAACTGTTATTGCCGATATGCCACATTTTCCTTTTTTTCATTTCATTAATCTGCAGGAGGTGCTTGCATGCTGCAGAAAATAAAAATAGATAAGGAGCTTGTGCGTCAAAGGTTCAGCAGAACCCTCAGCAGCTATAGCGGCAATGCAGTCGTGCAGAAAACCATGGCGGCAGAACTTTCTGAAATGATCTGTCGGGAGATGACGGCATGCGCATTCGAACGCGTTCTAGAGGTTGGGTCAGGATCGGGTTTACTTATGGCTGAGCTGCTTAACCGCTGCTCAGTAAAGAGCTATTATGCCAATGATCTTGTTGAAGAGAGCCTTTATTGCCTTCGAAAGGTACTCGAAAGATTTGCTGTTGAGAAGTTTCATTTTATTGCCGGGGATATAGAGTGCAGCGATGTTCTGCCTTCAGAGCTTGATCTCGTTGTTTCAAATGCCACGTTGCAATGGCTTGATGATCTTGATGACTTTTTCAGAACAATGTCCATTCATCTCAGGCCTGGGGGTCTTCTGGCCTTCAGTACCTTCAGTACCTCAAATATGCAGGAAATCGCAAGTATCGAGGATGTCGGACTTTGTTATCACACTCTCGATGAACTTGAAATACTGGCTGGACGGTATTTTGATCTTACTTTCAGCAGGGAAGATGAACAACGCATTGAATTCAGTACGCCTGATGCGATGCTCCATCATATACGAAAGACTGGCGTCAACGGTCTTCTGCGCCGGTCTTGGACAAAAAGCAGGTATCAGTATTTCCTTGCAGAGTACCAGCGATTGTTTTCCTGCGAAAACGGTGTCTACCTGACTTATCATCCTGTTTATTGCTGTCTTAAAAAGAAGCTGTTATGAAAGGATCCGTTGTTGCCGTTTCAGGTATTGATACCGGAATCGGAAAAACTTATGCGACAGGTCTGATAGCCAAAGCCCTGCTTCAGCAGGGAAAAGCCGTCATAACCCAGAAAATTGTCCAGACTGGCTGTGAAGGCGTAGCGGAAGATATCCTGGAACACCGACGTCTTATGGGCATTGGCCTGCAGGATGTTGACAGGGAGGGGTTAACCTCTCCCTACGTTTTCCATCATCCCGCGTCGCCTCACCTTTCGGGTCGTATGGAAGGAGTCGAGATTGATGTCCTGCACATTCGCCGAGCGACCTTTGCTTTGCAGAAACGCTATGAATTGGTTCTTCTGGAAGGGGTTGGCGGGTTATTGGTGCCCCTTTCTCTTGATCTGCTTTTTGCCGACTATATTCGCGATGCCGGATACGAGCTTGTTCTTGTGACTGGCCCGAAGCTTGGCAGTATCAGCCATACGCTTCTCTCGATTGAAGCCTGTGTGAAACGGGGAATCGTTATCAGGGGAGTAATCTATAACCTCTTTGAGAACATCGATAAGGTTATAGCTGATGATACTCGTGAGGTTATCCTTTACTACCTTAATAAAGCGGGATCAGCAGCGCCGCTCATAGACCTTCAGGATGGATCGCTCGAAGGAGAGCAGCTCGTCGGTCTCTGCTTTTAAAAAGAGGTCAGCGTCACCTAAAGTTATGAAGTCAAAAGCTATGGCCATATCGTCTCATTCCATTGATCTGGATTTCGACCACAATCATCTCTGGCATCCGTATACTTCGGTGAACAATCCTTTGCCGGTCTACCCTGTCTTCCGTGCATATGATGTTTTTCTTGAGCTTGAGGATGGCCGAAAACTTATTGACGGGATGTCTTCCTGGTGGGCAGCCATTCATGGGTACAATCATAGGGTGCTCAACGAGGCAATAGTCTCACAGATGCAGCGAATGAGCCATGTCATGTTCGGAGGGCTGACCCATGAACCTGCAGTGAATCTGGCAAAACAGCTGATTGCATTGACACCTCAGCCTCTGCAGAAAGTTTTTTTCAGTGATTCAGGGTCAGTGTCGGTTGAAGTTGCCATCAAGATGGCTATTCAGTACTGGGCGGCTTCGGGACAATTCTCCAAAAACCGATTGCTGACCGTCCGCTCAGGGTATCATGGTGACACCTTTGCTGCAATGTCTGTCTGCGATCCTGTAACAGGCATTCACTCTCTGTTCAAAGGTACGATTCAGAAACAGTTTTTTGCTGAAGCTCCAGCATGCCGGTTTCATGAGCCTTGTACCGATAGGGATCTTGCCGATATTCGCTTGATGCTTGAACAGCACCACATGGAGATTGCCGCAGTGATTATTGAGCCTGTCGTCCAGGGAGCAGGAGGAATGAAGTTTTATGCTCCACACTATCTTGTGAGGCTCAGGGAGTTGTGCGACCGCTATGATGTACTCTTGATTTTCGATGAAATCGCTACTGGTTTTGGACGAACGGGAAAGATGTTTGCCCTTGAGCATGCCGGTATTGTGCCGGATATTATATGTGTAGGGAAAGCGTTGACCGGCGGGTATATGACTCTTGCCGCTACTATGACAACAGACAGAGTTGCTTATACCATCTGTTCTGGTAATCCCGGCCTGTTCATGCACGGCCCGACCTTTATGGCAAACCCCCTTTCTTGCGCTGTTGCTTCGGCAAACCTTAGTCTGCTGGCCAGCTATGACTGGCAGGAATCGGTACTTCGCCTTGAAGCGGGACTCCGTCAAGGGCTTGATTCCTGCATGGAGTTAACAAATGTTTCTGATGTCCGTGTCCTTGGCGCTATCGGGGTTGTTGAACTGCACCGCCCGCTAGATATGGCTGTTGTTCAGAAGCAATTTGTTGATAAAGGGGTCTGGGTTCGTCCATTCGGACGACTGATCTATCTTATGCCTCCCTTTATTATGCATGATGAGGAACTCAGAATATTGACTGCAGCTGTGTGCGACGTTGTTAAAACAATGCAGTAGTTTTTGTTTTGGAGTATATTGGAGTTTTCTATATCACGTCTTATCTGATTTATATGTTTAAAAGTCAAACACCGCAATGAGACCTAAACCCTGGATCAGCCATTACGACAAAGGGGTGCCCCACACGCTTCAGCCTTATCCGGAACAGACATTAATTGATGTCGTTCGAACAACGGCAGAAGAGTCTCCGAAACAGACCATGATGTTCTTCAAGGGTGCATCTGTCTCATACGGGGAATTCGAACAGCAAAGCAATGCCCTTGCCGTGGCTCTAATCTCACTTGGTATCGGCAAAGGTGACCGCGTGGCCTTGGTCATGCCCAACTCTCCTCAGATGCTGATAAGTGAGTTCGGTATATGGAAAGCAGGAGCTATTGCGGTTCCCATGAATCCGCTTTATACCCTCAATGAGTTTGAGCACGCACTCAATGAATGCGGCGCCGAAACCGCGATTGTCTTGACTTCTTTTTATAAGAAAATCAAGAATGTTCAGCCGGATTCACGTCTGAAAAGAATTATTGCGACAAATATCAAGGAGTATCTTTCCCCTTTTAGCACACTTCTTTTTTCGGTTTTTAAAGAAAAAAAGGATGGGCACAGGGTAACTTTGAAGCCTGGCGATCACTGGCTGGGCGATCTGATAAGGGCTCATTTTGGGGGTGAATCTACTCCGATGCTCATCAAGCATGACGATCCGGCCCTTTTTCTCTTTTCAGGAGGAACAACCGGTAATCCCAAGTGTGTTGTCATTACACATCATGGGCTTGTGATTACAGGTATGCAGATTGCCAGCTGGTTCAGTGTCATTCTCGAAAAAGGAAAAGATGTTATTCTCCTTAACATGCCGCTGTTTCATGTCTATGCCCAGGTTGGGATTATGTCTGCGGCTTTAATGCAGCGCTACCCTCTTGCTCTTGTTCCGAATCCGCGTGATATCGATGACCTGCTGCATACCATCAAGACCCTTAAACCAGCGGTGCTGCCAGGAGTGCCAACCCTGTTTACTGCGTTGATCAATCATCCAAAAGTCAAGCGGGACGGTTCAATCCTGAAATCACTTAAACTCAGTGTGTCGGGTGCAGCTCCCCTTATGCTTGAAAACAAGAGGCGTTTTGAAGAGCTTACCGGAGGCAGGATTATCGATGCATACAGTCTTACCGAATCTGCACTTGCGTCGGTTTTCACTCCGATATTAGGTACTTACAAGTATGGTTCGGTAGGCATTCCTGTTCCGGATGTCGAGGTTCGTATAGTTGAAGCGGAGAACGGTCATGATCTTCTTACTGAGCTTGAAGTTGGAGAAATTATCATGCGGGCTCCCCAGATCATGAAGGAGTACTGGCAGAACCCGATTGAAACAGCACTTGTACTTCGTGATGGATGGCTCTATACCGGCGATCTTGGTTATCTCGATGAAGATGGTTATCTCTTCATTGTTGACCGTAAAAAGGATGTCATCAAACCCGGCGGTTTCCAGGTCTGGCCTCGGGATGTTGAAGAGGTCATAGCCGTTCATCCCTCAGTATTCGAAGTTGGTGTTGCAGGAGTACCTGATGCCTATCAGGGAGAAGCTGTCAAGGCCTGGGTTGTTCTGCGTGAAGGTCAGCAACTTTCCGCCGAAGAACTTCAGGAGCACTGCCGTAAAGATCTTGCCGCATATAAAGTTCCGAAACATGTTGAATTTACGACTGCTCTTCCAAAATCAACGATAGGCAAACTGCTTCGCCGAAAACTTATCGAAGCGCATAGCGATGCCGAAAAGGCTTGAGGTTGAGTCAGCCGCAGATATTCCGTATAGCGCCCGCAACAATCGGGATACCTTCTGCGATCTGTTCAGGTGTGTTGTTGCAGTATGAGAGCCGCAGCGAGTTGTTTTGTCTGCCTGCAGGATCGAACGTTTTTCCTGCAACAAACACAGCTCCTCCTTCGATGGCCAGGGTCATGATACGGGTCGCATCAGTTCCTTCCGGCAGGGTGAGCCAGATGTAGAATCCCCCTCGAGGTTCATTCCATTGCACATAGACCGGAAGGTGTTCCCTGAGGGCTGAGACCATGGCAGCCGCTCTTTTTTTATACTCCTGACGGACACTGGCAACATAGCTGTAAATCTGGCCGGACCGGATGAATGCATCAGCCAGCACCTGAGTGTAACTCGGTGAACAGGCATCAGCAGACTGTTTGATCAGTTCACATTTAGCATAAATGTTTTCAGGCACAAGCATCCATCCAAGTCTCAGACCGGGGCCTAGAATTTTTGAGAACGAGCCTGTATAGCAAACATTAATACCGTCCGGATTAATCGCTTTGATTGGTCTGAGGCGATCAAGATCCTCTTCGAAAAAATAGAGATCCCCGTAAGCATCGTCCTCGATGAGCGGGATATCGGTTCCCTGAAGAGTCGCTATAAGCTGCTGTTTGCGTTCGACAGAGTAGAGCACTCCTGCAGGGTTATGGAAATATGGCGTGATATAGAGAAACTTGGCTCTCTCTTTTCTGTCAATTTCCAGGCAGAGTCCTTCTATCGAAATGCCGTCACGGTCGACCGCAATCCCTCTCAGTTCAGCGTCATAAGAACGAAAAGCGGAGAGCGCACCGATAAAGCAGGGGTTTTCGACAAGTACCGGTTCTGCTGGGTCAATAAAAGCTTTTGCAAGAATGTTAAGAGCCTGCTGGGATCCTGTCGTTATGAGCAGCCTGTTTTCCTTAACAGGCAAACCCTTTTTATCGAGGAACCCTTCAAGTGATTCAAGAAGCGATGGCAGGCCGGGTGTCGGTCCGTATTGAAACGCAGCCTGTTTCTTTTTGCTATCAAGTACCCGATAAAGTTCTTCCACTTCCTGAACAGGAAAAAGTTCATTTCCGGGCATTCCACCAGCAAAGGATATAATGTCGGGTCTTGAGGCCAGCGTCATGAGATCCCGGATTTCAGAGGAACGAAGTGATGAAACTGCTTTTGAAAATCTTGGCATTACAGTATAGATTGTTACACCTGATAGACATCCCCTTTCTTGAGGAGCTCCATTTTATGCCCCTGCAGGACATCAATAATTTTATCGAGGGATTCCGCCCTGATAACAACCGTAGCCTTGCAATCCCCGGAAGCGAAGGCATACATGTAGTCTATGGCGACATTGTTGTCTGAAATGATCTGGAGCGCCTTGTGCAGCCCTCCGGGTCTGTGAGGAATAATCATGCCGACAACGTCGGTAATTTTTACGGTAAACCCATTTTTTTTAAGCACCTCTGCGGCAAGTTCAGGTCTGCCTACAATCATGCGCAGAATACCGTAATCAGCCGTATCGGCAATGCTGAAGGCTGAGATGTTGATGTCGTTGTCAGCAAGAATTCCTGTCAGTTCAGTCAGCCTTCCGGTTTTGTTTTCGAGAAACACCGACAATTGCTTGATAATCATAGTTCCTCCTGTTAATGTAAGTTTCGTTTGTCGATTACCCGTTTTGCCTTGCCCATGCTGCGCTCGATTGTTCCGGGTTCGACCAGCCTGATACTGGTGCTGATGCCGAGGGTGCTGGCAATATTGGCTTTGATACGCTGTCGCAGTCCTTCCAGCTCTTTCACTTCATCGGAAAAGAACTCTTCTTCAATTTCCACCTGGATTTCCATAATGTCGAGATTGTTTTCACGGTCGACAACAATCAGATAGTGAGGTTTTGTTTCACTCATTTCAAGCAGTACCGACTCCACTTGTGATGGGAAAACATTGACTCCCCTGATAATGAGCATGTCGTCCGAACGTCCCACGCATTTTTCCATGCGCACAAGAGTCCGGCCGCACTCGCACTTTTCGGCATGAATGCGGGTCAGGTCGCGTGTCCTGTAGCGGATAAGCGGCATTGCTTCTTTGGTTGCCGGTGTGAATACCAATTCTCCCAGTTCACCATAAGGGAGTACTTCGCAGGTATCGGGGTTGATAATTTCTGGGATAAAATGGTCTTCAAAAATATGCATGCCGTGCTGAAATTGGCATTCCATCGAGACGCCAGGACCGATGATTTCAGTCAGACCGTAGATGTCGTAAGCTTTTATACCAAGCACCTGCTCAATTTGCATGCGCATCTCCTGTGTCCATGGTTCGGCCCCGAACACACCGGCTTTGAGTTTTATCTTGTTCGGGTCAATTTTTTCTTCGACAAGGGATTCTCCAATAAAAGCCGCATAGGAAGGAGTGCATGCAAGGACGGTAGAACCAAAATCTTCAATGAGCTGGAGTTGTTTTTTTGTGTTGCCGCCTGAGATTGGAACGACTGATGCCCCTACTTTTTCCGCCCCATAGTGGAGGCCAAGGCCTCCGGTAAAGAGCCCGTAGCCATAGGCAACCTGAATGATATCAGCTTTGGTAACGCCAGCCATGGTGAGCGAACGGGCAACAACTTCACTCCACATTTGAATGTCGTTATGCGTGTATCCGACGACTGTCGGTTTTCCGGTGGTGCCGCTCGATGCATGAAATCGAACAATATCCGGCTGAGGCACGGCAAAAAGTCCGAAGGGGTAGTTGTCGCGGAGATCCTGTTTTGTTGTGAAGGGGAGTGTTTTCAGGTCATCCATTCCTTTGATGTCGTCAGGTTCGATCCCCTTGTCCTGAAGCTTTTTGCGGTAGTACGGAACCGTGTCATAGACACGTTTCACCATTTCCTTCAACCGTATACCCTGAAGCTTCAGGAGCTTTTCCCGCTCCATGCATTCGTAATGCTCATTCCAGATCATGTCGCTGTCGCTTGAGTTTGAGATAATTCTTGTCCCTTTCTGAATGCTTTGATGTTGACGGCAGCAATATCAGAGCCTTTTCCATGAAAAAGCTCCCCGATAGCCGCTTCAAGCTGTTTTTCGTCAATGCCGATGTTCCTTGAGGCGGCACCAAGCATCACCATGTTGGATGTTCTTGAATTGCCGGCCTCACGGGCAAGTTCTGTCGCGTTTACCAGAATTGGCCGGTTTGTGCGGTGCAGTTCAGTGAGTATATCTTCAATTGACGGGTAGTTCTCAATATTGATAAATGGGTCGATAGATGTTATAACCATGCCTTCGGGAGAAAGAAACGGCAGGTAGCGAAGCGCTTCCAGAGGTTCCACTGAAAGAATCAGGTTTGCGGTTCCTTCAGCGATAAGATCAGAATAAATCTCCCTGTTTGATATCCGGAGATGTGACTGCACAGCTCCGCCACGCTGGCTCATACCGTGCACTTCTGTCTGACGGATGGTGAGGCCGCTTTGCAGGGTAGCCCGGTCGATTACTGCCGCAATAGTGAGTATTCCCTGTCCGCCGACTCCTGCAAGAATAATGTTGCTCTGCATAATATGTTGTTACGTGCCGGATACCTTGCTTCGTTTTTTTCGTGCTGCGGTTTCAATACATTCGCGTTGCGCAATCACCACCGATAACCCTTCGTAGGTAATTTCCTCTTTGAGAACTCTTATGTTTTCTTCGAGATTTGATTTCAGCGGTATGATGGTTCTAAGATGCTGTTCCTCAACGCCGAGCCCCCTGCATATATTCAAAAGTCTTGAGCCGGTTGCAGACGATTGCTGGCCGCCGGTCATAGCGGTGGTGTCATTATCCGCGATGATAACAGTGAGTGGTGACCGGTCGTTAATGGCGTCAAGCAGGCCGGTCATACCGGAGTGCGTGAACGTCGAATCACCAATCACCGATACTGCCGGTCTGAGCCCTGCATCGGCGGCACCTTTCGCCATAGTTATGGATGCGCCCATATCGACGCAGGTATGAATGGCATTGAATGGCTCGAGTGCGCCAAGTGTGTAGCAGCCGATGTCTGAAAAAACATGGTGATCGTCAAATGACCTCATAACCGTGTTAAGTGCATCGTAAAGATCACGGTGGCCGCACCCCTTGCAGAGAGCCGGTGGCCGATGAACAACAATATCCGGAACCGGCATTACTGCTTTTGCTTCAAGACCAAGTCCCCTGGCGATAATGTCAGCATTGAGTTCTCCTGCTCGAGGCAAAGTTCCATCCATACGCCCCATAATGGTCTCTCTGCCAAAATAACCTCTCAGCAGCTCTTCGTAGACAGGGTAACCCTCTTCGGCGACAAGAATGGTCTCGCAGGATTTGAAAAGGCTTTCTACAAGTTTCCTCGGAAGCGGATACTGTCCGATCTGAAGGACAGGAAAGCTCAGTCCAAACGTCTGGCGTACCTCCATTATATAGTTGAAGGCAATGCCGAAGGCAACAACCCCATGGGAACCTGTTCCTGCGATAAGCCGGTTAAGCCATGACTGTTCTGAAAGGTGTTCTAGTTTATCCTGCAGCCCAAGTAACACATTGTACTGACGACGGGCATTCTGCGGAATCAGTACAAACTGTTCAGGAGCATAGATGGCATGGAGTTGGTTCTGCATGCGTGCGCTTTTACACTCAACTCCTGCACGCGAATGTGCAAGCCTTGTGGTAAGCCGGAGCAGCACCGGAAGCCTGATGGATTCAGAGAGGTCAAAAGCCTCTCTGGTGGCAGTGTACAGATCCTGTTGTGAAGAGGGCTCAAGGACCGGCAGCATGGCAAATTTGCCGTATGCCCGGCTGTCCTGCTCGTTTTGAGACGAATGCATTGAGGGGTCATCAGCTACCGCTGCGACAAGCCCACCGTTGACTCCTGTAATGGCAGAGTTTATGAATGCATCAGCCGCCACATTCAGACCGACATGCTTCATGCACACAAGGCTTCGTTTTCCAGCATAGGACATGCCGAGAGCCGCCTCATAGGCAGTCTTTTCGTTGGCTGACCAGGAAGAACGAACCGGGGGTAACCGGTCGGCATAGTTTTTCTGGATGTATTCGGTGATTTCGGTCGAGGGGGTTCCCGGATAGGCGTAGACGCCTGATATTCCTGCGTCAAGGGCACCGAGAGCAATTGCTTCAGCTCCCAGTAAAAGTTGTTTGTTCATGCAATAAAAAGTTTTCCCTCCCAAAGATCAGCAATTATTTCTTTCAATGCCAATGAAATCAACCTGAGAGGAGGAGAAGGGGAGACTTTTTTTATAAGTCTTATAGGTCGTATTAGTCTTATAGGCCCTATGTCCAATCAATAATAGGATGTTATTTCTTCAAGAGCTTTGCGCTTTTTCGTTGAGGTGAGTGCATCCGGAGTTGCATACCCAAGGGGCGTCAATGCAAAAATCTCAATATTGGAATCGAGTTGCAGCGCTTTACGAATAATCTCAGGGTCGAAAGCTGCAATCCAGCAGGTTCCCAACCCTTCCCACGTTGCAGCAAGAATCAGGTGATCCATGACGATTGTAAGATCGGTTTCGATTGAGTTGTAGTTGTCGAGACGTCGCACCCATGCGTCGTCCCGATCGCCTGAAACAATAAGGAGGCAGGGTGCGCTCTGTATCCAGTCACGCTTATAACAAGGGTAGATCTTTTCGAGTATTTCCTGCGATCTGATCACATGCAATCGCCATGGCTGAAGATTACTGGCCGAAGGCGCCATTCTTCCTGCGTTGAGGATTCTGTTGAGAACCTCTTCGGGAATAGTTCTGTGCCGTTCAAAGCTGCGGATGCTGCAACGCTTGATGACAAGGTCGTAAAAGTCCATAGTACTTCCTTTTTTCAGATCTTATGAATTTTGCAGAAATCTTTGGACATGGAGTGAAACATACTGTTTGTAGCAGTCTGCATAATAAACGTCATCCCCCCATTGACCATTGTTCGGACAATTTTTTTGGGAACGATCCTGAATGCAGGATAAAGGAGAAAACGGACATCGACTCTTAACTCGAAGTGAACCTTGGTTTTGTTGTCTCCTTCGCGATGAATATCCATATCTCCAGAGACTTTTCCTTCAAAAAGATATTTTGTAGGATCGGAAATTTTACGGCCTACAGGGTGGTGCTTCCAGCGAACTTTTTTGCGGACAGTATAGCTTTTGATCATTTCATCGGTGAGATCGTCAGGGTCAGCGCATTCGATGTGGTCAGGAAGCTCTACCTGCAGTTCTTCAGACTGTTCAACAAAAAAGACGATATCAAAAGGGTTGTTCTGCGGATCAGTTACCCGAAAATTCCACTTATAGACATTTTCAGTGTCGGTTAATTCTACACTGTGGCAGAAAGGGTTGAACCCTAATATTTTTTTGAGATCAGAAAGATAGGTTGCAGTCCGGTTAAATTCAGCAAAGAATATCCACTCTCCCTTGCTTACTCCTGTAGCATGCATTTCCATTGGCAGCGTTCCATAGGTTTCTTTTTATTGGAGAGGGCTGGAAAATCTTCCATGCGATTGTAACTGACAAATATAAAGAGAATCTGTGAAAACCAATCCTTTCAAAAGATCGCTTTATGGAAGATTGCCTGATTACAGTAGTTCAGCCTGAAGACGTTCAGCCTGGTCATGCATTTTTAGTGCGTCAATAATATCCTGCAGGTCTCCCTGCAGAATCTGGGGAAGAGCATGGCTTGTAAAGCCGATACGGTGGTCAGTTACACGCGATTGCGGGTAGTTGTAGGTTCGGATTTTGGCACTCCGGTCTCCGGTGGTTACCATCGATCGGCGCAAATCGGCTCTTTGCTGCTGCTGTTCGGCAAGCTGGATGTCATAAAGTTTCGTACGGAGCATTTTCATGGCTCGTTCCTTGTTCTGCAGCTGGGAGCGTTCTTCCTGACAGGCCGAAACAATCCCGCTCGGCATATGGGTGATTCGTACCGCGGTTTCAACTTTATTGACGTTCTGGCCCCCCTTTCCTCCGCTTCGGTAGGTATCGAAACGCAGATCTTCCCTGCGGATCTCTACATCCACCTCCTCGGCTTCCGGCAGGACTGCCACGCTGACCGCTGAGGTATGGATACGCCCCTGCGTTTCAGTGTCTGGAACTCGCTGTACGCGATGGACGCCGCTTTCATATTTCATGGTACCATAAACATCGTGTCCGCTCACGCCGAGAGTTATCTCGCGGAATCCGCCGGGCATGGAACTTTCATTAAAATGGAGCACCTCGCACTGCCAGGCCTGTTTTTCAGCATATCGCTGGTACATTCTCGTCAGATCAGCTGCAAAAAGTGCGGCTTCCTCTCCGCCTGTTCCGGCCCTGATTTCTATAATCACATTACGAGAATCTGCCTCATCTTTTGGCAGCAGGAGTATTTTTAACTTCTGTTCAAGATCAGGCAGTTTTTTCTGCAGCGCATTAATTTCAGCCTCCACGAGTTCCTTCATCTCCTGATCGGTCTCAATTTTCATCAGATGGAGTGATTCATCAAGCTCACTTCTTGCCTGAGCGTAACGGTCATAGGCCTGTACAATTTCCTTAAGGTCGCTGTACTCCTTGTTTAGTTTTCTGAAGCGGGCTTGATCGGCTGCTGCTTTCGGGTCAGCAAGCAGCTGTTCAAGATCGAGATGTTTTTCTTTTATGGAGTGCAGTTTCTCAAGCATTGATTCAGGGCGTCAGCCTCAGAAATTAAAAAGGTCATTGATAAGAATGTATGCAAAAAGCGCAAGGAGCAAGGCCATACCGACCTGTTGAATACGCATTTTGATCTCAATGGGAATCTCTTTCCGGATCACACCTTCAACAGCATTCAGCATAAACTGACCTCCATCAAGTGCCGGAACTGGAAGAATATTGATGATCGCGAGAGAAATAGAGAGCATAGCCAGAAAATAGAGAAAGCTTACCGGCCCCTGCCCAGCGCTCTGGCTTGCTATTTTAGCTATTTTGATCGGGCCTCCGACTGACTTCCTGAAATCCTCCTGGCCGGTTAAAATTTTTACGAATCCCTGTACTGTCATGGCACTCATTTTCCAGGTCTGGCCAATTCCGCTCAGTATGGCGCCGCCGACACCAAGTTTTCTTCGGTCGGTCACAATTGTCTGTTTCAGCGAAATTCCGATTTTACCAGCTTTGCTTGGCACAACAGTGGTGATAAACGTTTTGCCTTCAGAAAGTAGGTTTTCTGCAGTGATTTTGCGACCTGAAACAGGTTCGAGGTATTGCCATGTCAGAGTGATAGGTTTCGCTGCATGTGAGGAGATAATACCCACTACTTCCGTCCAGTCGGAGACTGTATTGCCGTCGATTGCCGTAATAAGTCCGCCGGATTTAATGCCGGCCTGCCGGGCGGGTTGATTTGCAAGAGCTTCGTCAATGACCGGCGGTATGGTCGGTCGTATGCCAAGACTGCGATTATCGTTTACCCTCGACATGATGTTCGAAGGTGCATCAAGGGTGATGGTTTTACCATTGCGACGAATGGTGTATTTGAGTGATTTTGCGGTAAAGAGTTCGGGATCCAGTGCTTCTTCCCAGCTTGCGAGTGACTTTCCGTTTGCAAGCAAAATCTGGTCGCCGGTTTTCATGCCCATTGTTTCAAAGACCGATCCCTTTTCAACAAATGCCGGATTATTGAGGCTTGTCCGAGGCTCACCAAGAACAAGAGTTATGCTGATGAAGATCACAGCGGCAAGAATCAGATTCATCGTTACTCCTCCAGCAAGAACAATGAGGCGCTGCCAGGCGGGTTTTGCCCTGAACTCCCATGGCTGCAGCGCTGAGCTCTGAAAATTGGTGTCGAGACTTTCGTCAACCATGCCTGCTATTTTGACATAACCGCCTAGAGGAAAAACGCCGACGCCATATTCGGTTTCGCCGATCTTCTTTTTCCAGAATCTCAGATTATAGAAGTCAAAACCGATGTAAAATTTGTCAACCCTCATGCCGAACAGTTTTGCGGTCAGAAAATGCCCGAGTTCATGCGCAGTGACAAGAATAAAAATGGCAACAATGAAAAAAAATGTCGAACTGAGAAAATCCATAACAATCCTTCGTTTCAGTAAAAAAAAGTGGTAAAGCCGCTGTAACAGCTTACAGCTTCTTTTTCAGGTTGGTTTACAGGTTTAAGCAATAAATTTTTGTGCGGTTTCACGAGCCCATCGGTCAGCCTGAAGATATTCATCAAGTTCGACAGGGGTATATGCCACATGAGCCTGCATGGTTTTTTCAACGGTCGCTGCGATCTCGGTAAATCCAATCTTTTTATCGAGAAAAGCAGCTACGGCTATCTCGTTTGCTGCGTTGAGGACAGCAGAATAGGTCATGCCGGCTTTCAACGCATCAAATGCCAGGCGAAGAGCCGGAAACCGCACCATATCCGGGTCTTGGAACGTCAGCGTTCCGACCTTGATCAGGTCTAGTTTCTGGATGCCGCTTTCGCATCTTTCAGGATAGGATAAGGCGTAGGCAATCGGTGCGCGCATATCGGGAGCGCCAAGCTGGGCGATGACACAGCCATCAATATATTCAACCATAGAGTGAATGATACTCTGGGGATGCACAACAACGCCGATTTTTTCAGCGGGCATATTAAAAAGCCAGTGTGCTTCAATCACCTCAAGACCCTTGTTCATCATTGTTGCGGAGTCTATGGTAATTTTTGCGCCCATTGACCATTGCGGGTGTTTCAGTGCCTGTTCGAGACTGACATTTTTCAGCTCTTCTTCAGGAGTATTGCGGAACGGTCCTCCTGAAGCAGTAAGAATGATGCGTTCGACATCTTCTTTCCTGTGACCCTCAAGTGACTGAAAAATTGCCGAGTGCTCGCTGTCAACAGGGAGCAGGCGGACATTATGTTTTTTTACCAGATCAGAAACCAGTTGTCCTGCAACTACAAGAGTTTCTTTGTTTGCCAGGGCAATATGCTTTCCTGCCTTTATAGCACTAACCGTCGGTACAAGTCCGGCTGCGCCGACAATGGCGGATACCACCATATCAGCTCCATCAGATGCGGCAATTGCGGAGGTTCCTTCAACACCGTATAAAATATCCGGCTTGTAATCCCCAAGCAGTGCCTCAAGCTTTATTGCTGATTCTGTATCCATGACAGAAACCGCTTCAGGACGGAACTCCTTGATCTGTTCCGCCAGAACGTTTACATCCTGGCCGGCTGCAAGGCAGGATATAGTGAATTTATCCGGGTGCTGCCTGACGACATCAAGAGTACTTCGCCCGATTGAACCTGTAGATCCGAGGATGGTTAGTGATCTCATAATGAGTTAAAAAAATTATCAGGCTTGCGGTTTAATTATCGGGGTGAATTTATGCTTTTTAGTGAAGGCTTACAAATAACTGATAGCGACCGAATGAAAACAGGGATGTTTTCTTTTTGTATTCCCCTGAAATTATATTACATTTGTGGCCTTATGACGGGTTCCTAGCTCAGCTGGTTAGAGCGACTGGTTTACACCCAGTAGGTCGGGGGTTCGAATCCCTCGGGACCCACATCTTCTTGTTATCCGAGACACAATAAAAGGCAGGTATTTCCTGCCTTTTATTGTGTCTTTCCGTAAATCGTTCAATTTTCCGGAATGTTCCGCACCTCTCTAAGCCTTGCAACAGCAGCTTCAAGCTCAGCTTGCTCGTTCTCGCTGAGTTGGTCTGTATTTCCTTGAGTGACCGTAGTTCCATAACTCTTCCCATTGCTTTCGTCTGAGTTTTCTTCTTCGATATGAACAGGAAAGAGGCTCTCTGGACGTTTCCCCAGAATTTCCTCGATCTGAGCGTATTGTAGCATCTCCTTCAACAGTAGTTCATTTGCAAGCTTTTCGAGCTTTTCGCGGTTCAGCGTCAGTAAATTTATCACGTTAAGACGCGATGATTCTACGATAGCCATGACCTCCCTGTCGATAAGTCGGGCGGTTTCCTCACCGTACTTTTTGTCAATACCCGGACTTCCGTAATAGGGATTGTTACTTTCAAAAAAGGAAAGGTTGCCGAGTTTTTCGCTCATACCGTAAACCATGACCATGTTATAAGCTATACTCGTAACTTTTTCAAGGTCATTCTGTGCTCCTGTCGAGATTTCGTTGAAAATAATCTCTTCAGCAATGCGCCCGCCGAGAAGACCGCAAATTCGGGCAAGAAGCTCGCTTTTCGTCATGAGATATCGATCTTCAAGCGGGATGTTCATGGTATAGCCGAGTGCGCTCATTCCTCTTGGGACGATAGATATTTTCTGAACAGGATCGTTCTCTGCCATCATCCAGCTGATAATTGCATGCCCAGCTTCATGATAGGCAACAATCTGCTTCTCTCGTGGATTGATGACCTTGTTCTTTTTTTCAAGTCCGGCTACCACGCGCTCTATGGCATCTTCAAAGTCTTTCATCTCAATGCTCAGCTTGTTGCGGCGAGAGGCAAGCAGCGCGGCTTCGTTGGCGGCATTGGCAATTTCCGCACCGGCAAATCCAGGTGTCTGAGAGGCAAGAGCTTTCAGGTTAACATCCTTTGAAAGTGAGAGCTCCTTGGTGTGCACTTTGAAAATATCGATACGTCCTTTCAGGTCAGGCTTGTCGACCATGATCTGACGGTCAAAACGGCCCGGTCTCAGCAACGCCGAATCAAGAACATCGGGGCGGTTGGTTGCGGCTATCAGAATGACGCCCTTGTCCGTTGCAAAGCCGTCCATTTCAACAAGCAGCTGGTTGAGAGTATTTTCACGTTCGTCATTTGCGCCCATCATAGCGCCCTTTCCTCTGCTGCGGCCAACAGCGTCGATTTCATCGATAAAGATAATGCAGGGTGCTTTTTCCTTGGCTTGCTTGAATAGATCCCGTACTCTGGCTGCACCGACGCCGACAAACATTTCAACAAAGTCGGAGCCGCTGATGCTGAAAAACGGTACATCAGCCTCACCGGCAACAGCTTTTGCAAGCAGGGTTTTTCCTGTACCCGGAGGGCCGACCAGCAGAACTCCTTTGGGGAGTTTCCCCCCGAGTGTCGTATACTTTTTCGGATCCTTGAGGAAATCAACTACCTCCATGACCTCAGCCTTTGCCTCATCGAGGCCTGCTACATCTTTGAAAGTGATGCGGGTGTGTTCGTCCAGGTTTTCATACAGTGCGGCCTTGTTCTTGCTGATATTCATGAACTGGGAGCCTGGCCCGCCCATACGGCGGAAAACAAAAAAGTATATGCCGATCATCAGGCCGAACGGAAGTATCCATTGCAGCAGTTCACTAATCCAGGTACTGCTTGGCACTCCCTGGTATTTAATTCCTTTGCTTTCAAGGAGTTCTATCAGTGATTCATCACGCACTGCATTGACAAAAATCTCATCCTGTTTGGATGTGGTCTGAGGAAGAAACATGCCCGGGCCGTCTTTCTGCTGTTCTTTTTGTGTTACACCACTATTCATGCCCGGTTTGAGCTTGACATAGATCCTTTCCTGTGCTATTTTTACTGATTCAATTTTGTTTTCTGCAATGAGTTTTCGAAATGTGCTGTAAGGGATTTCCTGTGTGGAGCCTGACCAGAAAAACGCAAGCTGCACTCCTATGAGAAGAACAATAACGACCACATAATACATTATCGAGAATTTCGGACGCGGTACGTTATTTTCCGGTAGATTTTTATAGGGATTTGAAGGTTTACTCAGTTTTTTTGCCATCAATCATCAATCATGGTTATAATAATGCGACTCAGCCCAGTGTTCACCGTTCGCGGATTCAGGAATTTCAATTTACGGGATTCTTCCATTTAAAGAAGCATCTCACAAGAAAACATAGTATATATTACAATCATCTAAACTGTATTCCTGCAGTTATTAGTTTCACTCAGGCCCGCAGCGTATCTTTTTGCTGATTTATCAGCTTTATACCCAGAATAATATTCGTTAAACAGCTTTTTAAAAAACACAGAGAGGCAGGGAAGTTAATGAGTGCAGTACGGGATAAGACAAACCGCAGGATAACAGCATTACAATCTCTCTTGTGTGTCGGGCTTGACAGTGATCCCGAGAAAATCCCCAAGGTTTTTTTTAAGTATGAAAACCCTGTTCTTGAGTTTAACTGCTCAGTTATCAGAGCGACCTGTGATGTAGCCGTAGCCTATAAGCTCAATACCGCTTTTTACGAAGCCAGAGGAATTTCGGGATTACAGGATATGGAAAAAACACTTCGAAATATTCCCGACACAGTCATGACGATTGCCGATGCCAAACGGGCTGATATTGGCAACACAAGCAGGATGTATGCGCAAGCTTTTTTTGAGCATTGGCCTTTTGATGCGCTGACGGTTGCTCCATACATGGGGTTTGACTCCCTCGAGCCATTTTTCGCCTATGAGGATAAGCTGATATTTGTCCTTGCCCTTACCTCGAATAAGGGTTCGGAAGATTTCGAAGAACAGCCGATGCAGAACGGATTGCCCCTCTATCGCACAGTGCTTGGCAAGGTTGCATCATGGAGCAGAAATGGAAACGCCGGCGTTGTGGCTGGTGCTACAAAAAGCACCTTGCTTGAAGAGATTCGCCGTGAATTTCCCGGTCTTTTTCTGCTGATTCCAGGGGTTGGCGCACAGGGCGGCTCACTTGAAGACGCGGTGAATTTTGGTGTTGATGGTAAACGGCAAAGTGCTGTTATCAACATCAGCAGGAGTTTAATCTACCCTTCCGGCTCATTTTCAGACGTTGATGATTACGAACGGACAGTTGCCGGAGAGGCTTCAAAAATTCATGATGAAATGAAGAGTGTTTTATCGCGTGGTTCTTAACCATCTCTAAAAACAGGAAAAAGTTATGTGCGGAATTGTCGGATATATAGGCTGGCGCGAAGCAGCTCCAGTGCTTCTGAAGGGTTTGAGGCGGCTTGAATACAGAGGTTATGATTCGGCAGGGGTCGCCTTGTTGAATGAAAGTCTTCTGGTTATGAAGCAGAAGGGTAGTGTCACCAGCCTTGAAGTTGCTACTGAGGGGCTCAGTGTGGAAATGAAGGCGGCCACGGTCGGCATAGGCCATACCAGGTGGGCTACTCATGGTGAACCCAGTGACCTCAATGCTCATCCCCACCAGAATACAGTAGGTGATATCGCTGTTATTCACAATGGCATTATCGAAAATTATTCAGTGCTCAAACAGGAGCTGATTTCCCAAGGCTATATATTTTCAAGCGATACCGATTCCGAGGTGCTGGTTCACCTGATCGACCGGATATGGAAGAGTGATCCCTCGCTTGACCTTGAATCGGCCACCCGCAACGCTCTTCGTCATGTCGATGGCGCATACGGTATTTGCGTGATTTCTTCGCGGGAACCAGACAAGATTATTGTTGCACGCAAGGGAAGTCCTCTGGTGATCGGTATCGGCACCGGGGAATATTTTATTGCTTCTGATGCTGCTCCGATTGTCGAGCATACCAATAAAGTGGTTTATCTCTCTGACGGCGAACTTGCCGTCGTGAAAAAGGATAGCTACGTCGTTAAGACGATTGATAATATCGAGCAGGAAAAGATGATCACTGAACTTGATTTCTCGCTTGAAAAAATAGAGAAAGGCGGGTTTGAGCACTTCATGCTCAAGGAGATTTTTGAACAGCCGGCCGTCATGCATGATGTCATGCGAGGTCGAGTACGCCTTGAGGAAGGTCGGATTTGCCTTGGCGGGATAGAGGATTATCTCGACCGTCTGAAGCATGCAAAACGCATAGTCATCTGTGCATGCGGTACAAGCTGGCATGCTGCTCTGATCGGTGAATATCTTATAGAAGAGTTTGCGCGTATTCCTGTAGAAGTTGACTATGCATCGGAATTCAGGTACCGGAACCCCATTGTCGGTGTTGAGGATGTGGTCATTCTCATTTCCCAATCGGGTGAAACTGCCGATACTCTTGCCGCCCTCCGCACTGCCAAGGAAAAAGGTGCCCTTGTGATGGGAATATGTAACGTTGTCGGTTCAACTATTGCCCGTGAAACCCTTTGCGGCATGTATACCCATGCCGGACCGGAGGTCGGCGTGGCCTCGACCAAAGCTTTTACAGCACAGGTGATCATGCTCTACATGCTTGCACTGGCACTCAGCAGAGGAAGAACTCTTTCCCAGGACGAGATTACCCTTAATCTTAGAGAACTTTCACGTCTGCCTGAAAAAGCCACACGTATTCTTGAACTCGAAAGTCAGATAAAGGATATAGCCGAACGCTTCAAGGATGCAAGGAACGCACTCTATCTTGGGCGCGGTTACAATTTCCCTGTCGCTCTTGAAGGTGCGTTGAAACTCAAGGAGATCTCTTATATCCATGCAGAAGGGTATCCTGCAGCCGAAATGAAGCATGGTCCTATTGCCTTGATTGACAAGGATATGCCGGTTATTTTTATTGCCACCCGCGATAGCACCTACGCCAAGATCCTCAGTAATATTGAGGAAGTTCGCAGCCGTAAAGGCCGGGTTATAGCGATTGCAAATGAAGGGGATCAGGAAGTCAGCCGTCTGGCTGAACATGTCATCTATATTCCGCAATCTTCAGGGCCTATTACACCTCTTTTAACGGTACTCCCTCTGCAGCTTCTTGCCTATCATATCGCCACACTCCGCGGCTGCAATGTTGACCGTCCGAGAAACCTGGCAAAATCAGTGACTGTGGAATAGCCCCGGAAGCTCACCAACTGAAGTATCTTCATTGAATCATAATGCAAGGAAAAGCGTTTCAGCTTCCCCTTGCATTGTAGTTTTTCCCAGTGGGAATTATTATTCTCAAAGGCCTGTTCAGTAACCGGTTAGCTTGAGTTTCTAGGTAACGAGTTTGTTCACTACAACTGAAAAAGTCTATGCATGATCATATAATTATTACCGGTGCTACTGGTGTCATAGGCGTTGTACTTGCCCAGAAGCTGATTGGCCGAGGAGAAAAAGTTGTCCTGCTTGCCCGTTCGCCAGAAAGTGCAGCACAGAAAATTCCTGGCGCTGCCGGGTATGTCAAGTGGGACTCAGATATGAAAACCGGTGAATGGACTGGTTTTTTTAACGGGGCAAAAGCTGTGATTCATCTGGCGGGAAAACCTCTGCTTGAAAGTCGCTGGAGTGAAGCGCACAAGGAAGATTGCTATAATTCGAGAATTCTCGGTACCCGGCATATTGTATCTGCTATCGCCAGTGCGTCAGAAAAACCAAAGGTTTTTATTTCTGCATCAGCCATAGGCTACTATGGCTCCTTTGACAACTGCGATGATACTCCATATATTGTTGAGACAGGAGCGAAAGGCAGAGATTTTCTTGCAAAAATCTGCATTGACTGGGAAAAGGAGGCGTATGAAGCTGAAAAGACCGGCGTGCGTCTTGTGCTTCTGAGAACGGGTATTGTGCTGTCAACAAAAGGGGGGATGCTGCAGAAAATGCTTGCACCCTTTAATTACTTTCTTGGAGGGCCGATTGGTTCCGGATTACAGTGTATTTCCTGGATTCATGTTGACGACGAGATTGCCTGCATTCTTCAGTTGCTCGATAATCCATCATACGAAGGCCCGGTTAATGCTGTCAGCCCTGAACCGGTTTCCATGAAAGATTTTGCGATTCGACTTGGAGAGGCTCTTGGCAGGCCATCTCTGTTGACGGTGCCGAAATTTGCTGTTCAGCTTCTTATGGGTGAAGGTGGGGAATATGCTGTGAAGGGCCAGAAAGTAAAGCCAGGTGTACTGCAGACTCAAGGTTTTGTTTTCAGGTATCCGAAGCTGGCCGACGCACTTGCTGATCTTGTGAAAAACAAGAAATAAACAGTTTCACGAACAAATAGAAAGGAGTGTGCCATGGGTACAAGAGGACGGGAAATTATCGGAGAGAATCTCCCCCGCGTACTTGAACTGCTTAACAAGGCTTTTGCCGACGAATGGCTTGCCTATTACCAATATTGGCTTGGATCAAAGGTGGTGCAGGGTCCAATGAAAGATGCAGTAATTGCTGAACTTCTGCAGCATGCAGCTGATGAGCTGCGGCATGCCGGCATGATAACAGCAAGGATCATTCAGCTTGGCGGGACGCCAATTACCAGCCCCCGCGAATGGTTTACCTGGTCGAACTGCGGTTATGACGCGCCAAATGATCCCTTTGTTAAAAAAATTCTTGAGCAGAACATTGCCGGTGAGCAATGTGCTATTAATGTCTACAACAGCATTATTGGAGAGATTGGTCTCAAGGACCCGGTTACCTACAATCTTGCCGTACAGATTCTCCAGGACGAAGTCCAGCATGAAGAGGATCTGCAGGCTCTTTTCGAAGATCTTGGCGTTTTTCTTGTTAAGTCGTAACGCGTGTTTCGTTTCTCGGGAATACTGACAAAGCCAGACAGTGCTTGCTCTACTGTCTGGCTTTCTATAAAAAAACGGAAAAGCTTAGTAGCGGTCTCTTCTTACTGGTCTTTCTTCGCGCGGTCTTGCTTCATTCACCTTTATAGTGCGGCCTTTCAAATCTTTGTCATTCATTGATTCGATGGCTTCTCGGGCTTCACTTTCATTGGGCATGTCAACAAATCCGAACCCTTTCGAACGTCCTGAAAACTTGTCGTTGATGATGTTCGCGCTGTCGACCTGTCCGAATTGAGAAAACGCATCACGAAGATCATCTTCAGTAACAGTGTAAGGCAAATTGCCAATGTAAATATTCATTGTTAGTTTCAGTAAACATGTGCATTGATAGAAAGAAGCGCCGGCAGGCAACCAAGGCACAAATTACCTGCATAGCGATCAGACAACCATTGGCTGATTTCTGTGAGTAATTTATCGTAATTAATAGTTGTTTTCAAAAATAAAATACCCGCAGCTCATAAATTTATACGCCTCTGCCTATAATGGCGAATGTTGCAAATCACCGTATAAGCACCCTTCCTTTTCCATTCCTTTACAGCATATCAGCCATAGGTGACTTGCCATATCTGAAAAAAAGTCAATGCATCCTTCATTGATAATACTGATAAAATCCTACATTTACGTAATTAAAATTGATAATTTTTTGGTTATGGTTAATTTAATAACTACATATACGTAGTTATCGTTAATAATTTAGGTCGTTTTAATTTTATTTATTCTATTCATGAGTAAAAGAATTATTGCAACGATGCTCTGTCTGCCAGCAGCATTGTTGTTTCAGCAGAGTACCGTCCATGCAGCCGCAGCAGTTGTTACCGATACAGGGACTACCGCATGGATGCTCACATCTACAGCACTGGTTCTCCTTATGATTCCCGGACTCGCCATGTTTTATGGCGGACTTGTCCGTACGAAGAATGTTATTGGAACCATGATGCATAGTTTTTCAGCTATGGTGATTATCGGTGTTCTCTGGCCGCTGTTCGGTTATGCGCTGAGTTTTGGACCTGGAATTCTTGGTGGTTTTGTAGGATGGGACAGTCGTTTTTTCATGCTCCAGGGCATCGATGATACTATAATGCCTACACATATTCCCGAATACGTTTTTGCCATGTTTCAAGGTAAATTTGCCATTATTACTCCTGCTCTGATTGCCGGTGCTTTTGCAGAAAGGGTTAATTTTAAGGGGTATGCCGTCTTTATTGCACTTTGGAGCGTCTTTGTCTACGCTCCTATCTGTCATTGGGTATGGGCGGCTGATGGTTTTCTTTTCAACCTTGGTGCAGCTGGCGCCATAGATTTTGCCGGTGGTACCGTTGTGCATATTTCTTCAGGCATTACAGCACTTGTAGCTGCACTCTACCTCGGGAAAAGACGTGCTTATCCGAATAACGTCATGCATCCGAACAACCTTGTCATGACCCTTATCGGCGCAGGTCTGCTATGGGTAGGATGGTTCGGGTTCAATGCGGGCAGTGCCATTGCCAGCGATCTTGCAACTGCCAGGGCACTGACGGTCACGCAAGTGGCAGCAGCAGCAGGAGCGTTTACCTGGATGATTATTGAAATATTCCAGCATGGCAAAGCCACCAGTCTTGGGGTAGCATCTGGAATTTTAGCCGGCCTGGTTGCCATTACACCTGCTGCTGGAGTTGTCCAGCCTTCAGGTGCATTTGCACTTGGCGGACTTGCCGCTATTTTTTGCTATACGGCAATTCTGATCAAAAGCAAGCTTGGTTATGACGATAGTCTTGATGCCTTCGGTGTTCACGGTGTTGGCGGTATTGTTGGTGCTCTTGCCCTTGTATTTTTTATTCGCCCTTCATGGATGGCTGATGCAGCCGCAAAAGTCGGAGGGAGTTGGACGGTTTGGCAACAGCTTGGTGTTCAGGCCACTGCTGTAGGAGTAACCCTTGTTTATGCCGGGTTGATTTCATTTATTCTTCTGTTTCTGGTTGAAAAAACAATTGGTCTGCGTATAAGCGAAAATGATGAAATGTCCGGTCTTGATCACAGCATGCACGGTGAAAATGGATATGGTCTTATCAACCTCAACTAATTTTTTCTCATGAAACTGATAACAGCAATCATTCAGCCGGACAGGCTCGACCATGTTCGCGAGGCATTGATTCAAGCTGATATAACAAGAATTACCGTCAGCCGTGTAACCGGTCATGGCAGGCAGGAAGACATTGAAATATATAGAGGCCAAAAAATCGCACCCAATCTTATTCCTAAAATAAGGATTGATATTGCAGTCAACAACGAGTTTGTTGATATCACCGTTGATACGATTATTCAGGCTGCAAGTCATGGTGTTGGAGAGATTGGTGATGGAAAGATATTTATAACCCAGCTTGAGGAGTGCATCCGGATAAGAACAAGGGAGCGAGGCGGTACAGCGATTTAGAAAACTTTTTATTTTTGTATTACAATTGATGAGGGGTTTGCAGCTGCAGGTTCTGAAGTGAGCGGCATCTGCTTCCATTCAGGAAAGTAGGTGTTCAGCCATGTTTCGGCGTTGATATCGCCAAGTTTGGCAGCCTGGCGGAAGTCCTCCAGGCGGCCGGGTAAATCACCGGTTTTGCTTTTTGCTATTCCCCTGTGAAAAAACGCAGCTCCCATTTTTTTATCAAGTTCAATTGCCATTGAAAAATCGGAAATGGCTTGAGCATAATCACCGTTCATGTTTTTGGCCACCCCCCGGTTAAAGTAGCCCACAGCCTTAAAATATGGTTCTCCATATGTTATGACCATTGAGTAGTCGTTGATGGCCTGGGGATATTTTTTCAGCTGCTGCTCTGCTACGCCTCGCATCTGGTAAGCCATTGCAAACGAAGGGTTGTTGTCAATGGCTCTGGAATATAATGTTATGGCATTTGAAAGATCACCATGAAGGTGTTTTTCATATCCTTCGTTGAAATAGCTGTTTGCAGATTCAGCCAGGGTTACGCCTATGTTAACCAGCAAAAATGCTGCTGCGATGGTGATAAAACATAAAATCCTTCTCATGGATAGCCTGCTCAAAGGTCTCTAATGAATAAAACAGGAATTCAGCCCCGCATTTTACCATAGTTTTTGACATTAGCAGTGACTTTTTTTTGTCGTTGCACGAAGAGAGGCTTTCACTCTGTTTATTTGCACAAGTTATTCTGCTTTTCCTATCTTACTTTAATAAGATATCGTCACTATACCCTCCCGTTAATGTTCAGGATCAGCCTCGAGGAATTTGAAGGGCCGCTTGATTTGCTGCTTTTTTTTATCAGGCGTGATGAGCTGGATATTTATAATATTCCGATCTCAACAATTACCGCTGATTTTATTGGATATATCCATGATGTCAGAAACCTGAATCTTGAGGTCGCTGCAGAATTTATTTATATGGCATCCATGCTGATGAGCATCAAAGCAAAAATGCTGCTTCCCCGAGAAACAATTGATGGTGCAGATAGCGATGAGTTTGATCCGCGAACAGAGCTTGTCCAGCGGCTGTTGGAATACAAACGGATCAAGGAGGCCTCAGTGGCATTGAGCAAGCTTGCTGAAGTTCGGGAAAACCTTTTTTGCCGAGGTTTTTTTGAGGAATTCGAACCTGAGATTATCGACGAACTTGATGAGCCGGTCAATCGCCCAACGCTCTACCATCTCATGCACGCTTATAAATCCGTTCTTGAAAGCATGCCCCGACCCATGACTCGGAATGTCATGGATGCCCCGGTAACGGTTGAAGAGCAGACCATGCTGATTCTGTCGCGACTCAGGGATCAGGGGCAGCTTACTTTTCTTTCGGTGCTTGAGGGTGTTACAGAACGCCTCATTCTTGTCGTTACCTTTCTTGCGGTTCTTGAATTGTGTAAAAACAGGAAAATTATTGTGCTGGTGAAAGATGGTCATGACGATTTCTGGATTACCATGAGAACTGTGTTGAGCAATTGTGTTGAGCCATAGATCATAACCTTCTAAATGTCTGCTCCTATGCCGGAAATCGTGCCCTTTAAGGGAATTCTTTATAGCTCCGAATTACTGTTGAACGCCTCCGAGCTTATTTGTCCGCCTTATGATGTTATATCAGAAGACCTGCAGCAGAAGCTCTATGCGAGCTCTCCGTTTAACGCAATACGCCTTGAACTCCCCCTGGAGTCTGATCCCTATGCCTCTGCGGCATTGCGCCTTGCCGAGTGGCTGCGTGATGGTGAACTTAAGATCGACGCTGTTCCGGCCTTCTATCCATATTTTCAGACATTCCAGGATTCTGAAGGAAACTCCCATACACGGATCGGTTTTTTCTGTGCCATGAGGCTTCATGAGTTCGCGGAAAAAAAGGTAATTCCTCATGAAAAGACTCTTTCGGGTCCAAAGGCTGACCGGTTAAACCTGTTCAGAAAAACAAAAACCAATATCAGCAGCATTTTCGGCCTCTATGCCGATGAGGGTAAAACGGCTGATCACCTGTTGAGAGCGTTTGCCGAAACCCATGAGCCAATTGTTGCTGCCTCGTTTCATGGTGTGAAAAATGAGATGTGGCGGATCACCGATGCGGCGCTTCTCGAGCAGCTTCAGCACTCGCTCTTGGAACGCACGGTTTATATCGCTGACGGCCACCACCGTTACGAGACCGGAGTGAACTATCGCAACGAATGCGCAGCAGCGAATCCCTTACATACTGGTCAGGAACCATATAATTTTATCCTTGTCTATCTGGCGAATATTTACGATGAAGGACTGATTATTTTTCCGATTCACCGTCTTGTGCACAGTCTTGAGGGTTTTGATGCAGCCGGTTTAAAGGTACGTCTTCAAGAATATTTTACCGTTACCGAACTGCATGACAGAGCCGCCCTGAAAGCATTTCTCGAAGGTGAGCCGTCAAACTATGCCTATGGTGTGGTTACCTCCGGCAATGTTTTTGGAATATCTCTTAAAGCTCATCAGGAACCGTTTCTTGATACTGCACGGCCCGAAGCTCTCAAACGTCTCGGTTTGGTACTTTTGCATGATCTTGTGCTTGGAAGGTTGCTTGGCATTTCTCCAGAAGCCATGGCAAAACAGACAAATCTGCTTTATGTAAAGGATGACAGGGAGGTTTTCGAATCTGTTGCATCAGGAAAGGTGCAGGTCGGATTTGTCGTCAAACCGACAACAGTTGATCAGGTGCTTTCCGTTTCGGAAACGGGTGAAGTCATGCCGCAGAAATCTACTTTTTTTTACCCGAAAATTATGACAGGTCTTCTGTTCAATACGCTCGAATGAACCACTATGACTGAAGAGTTCTTCTCTTCCTCTGCTGAAGAGACCCGTCGGTTTGGACGGCAGTTTGCATCGGGGTTGCAACGCGGAGAAATTGTCTCTCTTGCCGGTCAGCTTGGTGCAGGTAAAACCGTGTTCATGAGGGGAATTACTGAGTTATTCAACTGTGACGACCAGCTATCGAGCCCGACGTTTCCCATATTTAATATATATCAGGGATCCCTGGGGGGCGAACAGGTCACACTGCATCATTTCGATCTTTACAGAATTCAGTCTCATCAGGAGCTTGATGCTCTAGGCTTCGATGAATATCTGACCAGCGGATATCTTTCCTTTGTGGAGTGGGGCGACCGTTTTCCGGAATATGCTGCACTTTATACTGCAACGGTTTTTCTTGAATATGCAGGCGATGACCGTCGCAGAATTGTTATGAATCATTTCATGATATGAATATTCTCGCTATAGAGTGCACTCATGCTGCACTGAGTGTTGCCGTCAAGAAGAATGGCGCTGTTGCCGAGGTTAAGAGTGCTGATTGGCGGAAGGCTGCTGAAGCGCTTGTACCGCTTATTGAGGAAGCTATGGTGCAAAGCAGTCTCGATAAGCATGGGTTGGACTTTGTTGCGATTTCATCCGGCCCCGGCTCTTTTACTTCATTACGTATTGGCATGTCTGTTGCCAAAGGTATTGCTTATGGTCTTGGAATCCCCCTGATTCCAGTTCCCACAATGCCGGCATTGGCAGCATCATTCCCGGCTGGAGCATGCACGGTCATGAGCGTTATTCAGGCTCGAAAAGGGGAATATTATTTTGCCCGCTATAGTCCGGAAAAGCTCTCGTCAGGAGTCTGGCATGATGAAATTCAGAGAGGGTCAGCCGCAGATGTTGCTGCTGCAGCGGCAAAGACAGGAAGTATTGTTGTTGGTCGTCAGCTCGATGAACTTCTCCCTTTGCTTGCCGGTCTCGGTGTCATGTATGCAACGGCAGTTTTTTTTTCAGCCCGCTCCCTTTTTCAGGCAGCTGAAAGGCTTTATGAGGGGGTGGATGCTGCAGGGCTTGAGAGTGTAGTTCCCGATTATCGTCAAATGTTTAATCCTCATGTCGGGAAAGGGTGAGTCATGATGCTCCTCTTTTTCCCCTTAAAAGCAGTCGGCGTATCGATTTAAAAATCCATAAAATTACGTCCGAAATATCCTATATTGCAGTTCATGTCTTCTCCACATTCAGGCACAGAACCGTGCAATTGGTACGAGACTAAAACATTGACAATAAACTCTGTTCACAGATATGCCTAAAAAATCACATTGGCCAAAAACGATAAAAAATGCGACAGAACGCATCATCGCTCAGATGAGCGAAGAAGACAAGCGAACTTTTCTGGTGACTAAAAAGGATGAACTGGCGAAGTTCAATTTTGGCTTGGGCGTCTATATCCGCAATAAATTCGGACTGGTTGACGGCAATGATGCCTTGATGAAAGCCTGTGCTCTTACTCAGTATGGTGAGACCTACAACATATTTTATGGTGATAACCCGGACGGTGCCGCAGAGGTTATCATTGAAGCGGTATGGAATGAGCTGAAAAGTGCCGCCTGATGTTATCTGGTATCCTTGAGGAGGCTATTATGTTGGGTTGTTGCGGTAAAAGTTATTATAAAGTATAGTCAAACTATGAAGAACGGAGGTTTATGAGCAATCTGAAAAAAGAAGATACCTATACAGCGAACCATGGAAAGGAAGTGGAAATCAGTGAATTGCTGGCGAAGAGAAGTGCAGAACTTGCGCTTGAAAAAAAGTGTGAAGAGATTAAAATCCTGGACCTCAGGGGCCTGACATCAGTCACGGATTTTTTTGTGATTGCTTCTGCTGATTCCGAACGTAAGGCAAAGGCGGCGGCAGAGCATGTCATTGATGAACTTAAGGAGGATGGGGAACGTCCAATGCATATCGAAGGTATGGATTCCATGCACTGGATTCTGCTAGATTATATTGATGTTGTTGTGCATATTTTTATGCCTGACGAACGTCGTTTTTATGATCTTGAATCACTGTGGTCCGACGCCCCGGTCATTCCGATAAGTTGATATTCTGAGTCACGATCTGCACTTTTTCCTCTGTTCAATACATAATCCGTCGGTAAGATTTTCGACGGATTTTTATACATTACCCCATTGAGTTATTTATATCAATTATCACCCAGGATTTACCTATGCAGCGTGAAAGAATTGTCCCGATCAGTATTGAAGAAGAAATGCGGGGTTCTTATCTCGATTATTCAATGTCGGTCATTGTCAGCCGTGCGCTGCCCGATGTCCGGGACGGTCTGAAACCCGTTCATCGACGGGTACTTTTCGGTATGCACGAGCTTGGTCTGCAGGCAGGCAAACCGCATAAAAAGTCTGCACGCGTCGTTGGTGAAGTTCTTGGAAAGTTTCATCCCCATGGTGACACTGCTGTTTACGACAGTCTTGTTCGTCTGGTGCAGGACTTTTCGCTGCGCTATCCATTGATTGATGGTCAGGGTAACTTTGGCTCAGTTGACGGCGATTCACCTGCTGCAATGCGATATACTGAAGTTCGCATGAAAAGCATTGCCGGCGAAATGCTTAAGGATCTCGAAAAAGGAACTGTGGATTTTTCTCTGAACTTTGATGATTCTCTTGAAGAGCCGACGGTTCTTCCATCTGCGATTCCCAACCTGCTGGTAAACGGATCGTCAGGGATAGCGGTCGGAATGGCCACCAATATTTCTCCCCAGAACCTCAGAGAGGTTGTTGATGGCATGATAGCCCTGATCGCTAATCCGGAACTGGAGGTCAGCGATCTCATGAAATACGTTGTTGCCCCTGATTTCCCTACCGGTGGTATTATATATGGTTATGAAGGTGTTCGTTCAGCCTATACGACAGGACGCGGTAAAGTTGTGATCCGAGCCAGAGCCATTGTGGAGGTTACTCAGAAAAACGGCAGGGAATCCATTATAGTCACTGAACTTCCCTACCAGGTCAACAAGGTGCGGTTGATCGAGAAAATTGTGGAACTGGTTCACGATAAAAAACTTGAAGGTATTGCCGATATACGCGATGAATCCGATCGTGATGGTATGCGACTGGTGATTGAACTGAAGCGCGATGCAGTTGCAAAGGTAGTGCTTAACAATCTCTACAAGCATACCCCGATGCAGGATACTTTCGGGGTTATTATGCTGGCCTTGGTTGATGGTGTGCCGAGGGTGCTCAATCTCAAGCAGATGATGGAGTATTACCTTAAGCATCGCAACGAGATAATCCTGCGCCGTACGCAATTTGACCTCACTGCAGCAGAAAAGAGAGCACATATTCTTGAAGGACTGAAGATCTGTCTCGACAATCTTGACGAGGTGATCTCCACCATCAGGGAATCTCCCGATGCTTCAACAGCTCAGGAGAGGCTCATTGAGCGATTCGGACTGTCAGAAATACAGGCAAAAGCTATTTTAGAGATGCGCCTGCAGCGTCTGACCGGCATGGAGCGTAAAAAGATCGATATAGAGTACACAGAGGTTCTTGCCCTTATTGAAGAGCTCCGTTTTATTCTTGGCAGTCCTGAGAAGCAGATGCAGATTATCAGGGAGGAACTCCTGAGAGTCAAAGAGGTCTACGGAGACGCCCGCCGTACCGAAATTGTGCCCCAGGAAGGGGATTTTTCCATTGAGGACATGATCGCCCAGGAAGATGTGGTTATTACCATCACCCACGATGGCTTTATCAAACGCTTCCCGGTTTCAGGATACCGCCGCCAGGCAAGAGGCGGCAAAGGTGTAACCGGTGCGCAGGCCAAGCATGATGATTTTATCGAGCATATGTTTATTGCCTCAACGCACAACCATATTCTTTTCTTCACCAACAGAGGGCGTTGCCATTGGTTGAAAGTTTACGAAATTCCTGAGGCAGGACGTGCTGCAAGGGGAAGGGCTTTGGCCAATATCATGGAGCTCCAGCCTGGCGAAAAGATCAGGGCCTACATCAACATCAGGAATTTTGATGACCCGGGCTTTATCGTTATGGCCACGACCAATGGTATCGTGAAAAAAACTTCACTTGAAGAATTTTCCCATCCGAGAAAAAATGGTATTGCGGCCATTACTATCGAAGAACACGATGAACTTCTCGATGCCCGTCTGACCGATGGTGAACATCAGATTATTCTTGCCAAAAGCTCAGGTTTTGTTGTACGTTTTCCCGAGGCTGAAATTCGTGCTATGGGCCGCACAGCCATGGGCGTCAAGGGAATCACTCTCGACAAGGGCGAAAAATGTATTTCCATGGTAACCACAAAGCGCTTTGACACTGCGTTGCTTGCGGTCACTGACAACGGATTCGGCAAGCGTAGTCGCGTGGAGGACTATCGCCTGACGCGACGCGGTGCACGCGGGGTTATTACACTCAAGGCTCATGAAAAAATCGGTGCACTTATCGGCCTGCTTGATGTTAATGACGACGATGATCTTATCATCATTACTACACACGGTATTGTGAATCGTCAGCACGTCTCTGACATTCGATTGACAGGAAGAAACACTTCAGGGGTTCGTCTTGTCAGACTGATGGCCGGTGATCTCATTTCGGCTCTTGCGAGAGTTCCGAAAAGCGATGAGGATGTTGATACCGATTTTCCTATAGAGGATCCGGACGGTCAGATTGATCTTTTTGTCTGAGAAAGTTTTTTTTTCATCATCTCATGGAGAACCAATGGAACAGAAAAAGCCATACATCATAACGGAACAGCCGGGAACAAAATATTACTGTGCCTGCGGCAGGTCGCAGAATCTGCCCTATTGCGATGGGGCTCATAAAGGCAGCGGTCTTCACCCTGATAAGGTGGAAATTGATGAGGAAAAAACCGTTGCCATATGCAGTTGTCGCAGCTCGACCAACCTTCCTTTCTGCGATGGCACCCATAAAACGCTGCAATAACCAAATTTTACCAATTAATCAACGACTTACGCTGTCATGGCTCGACCGAAAAATGTGAAGCATATTTTTGTGACCGGCGGGGTGATTTCCTCGCTCGGCAAGGGAATTCTGTCGGCCTCTCTCGGAATGCTCCTCAAGTCGCGTGGATTGAGGGTGGCCATACAGAAATATGATCCCTATATCAATGTTGATCCCGGCACCATGTCTCCCTACCAGCATGGAGAGGTCTATGTTACCGATGATGGCGCTGAAACTGATCTTGATCTTGGTCACTACGAGCGTTTTCTTGACGAGTCGACAACACAGGCCTCCAATCTGACAATGGGTCGTGTCTATAAATCGGTTATCGACAAAGAGCGTCGCGGAGAATACCTTGGCGCCACTGTTCAGGTTGTGCCTCATGTGATCGATGAAATCAAGGATCGAATGGCTGAACAGGCCAAAAACAGCAACCTTGATGTACTTATCACCGAGATCGGCGGTACCATCGGTGATATTGAATCACTTCCCTTTCTTGAAGCCATGAGGCAGATGAAGCTTGAAATGGGCGACCGCAACCTGCTGAACATCCATCTTACTTTTGTCCCCTATATAAAGGCTGCAAGTGAACTGAAAACAAAGCCGACCCAGCATAGCGTTAAAATGCTCCTGGGAGTAGGTATACAACCCGATATTCTTGTATGCCGCAGCGAAAAAGCCTTATCACGCGACATCAAGAACAAGGTCGGTCATTTCTGCAACGTTAACGAACATGACGTTATCGGTCTTAACGACTGCGATACCATTTACGAAGTACCGCTGATGCTTCTTAAGGAAAAGCTGGACCTGCGCGTGCTGAAAAAGCTTGGGCTCAAAAGATACAAAGAACCCAGCCTTGATTACTGGCGAGACTTCTGCAACAAGGTTAAATTCCCTCAGGACGGCGAGGTCACCATTGGCATCTGTGGCAAGTACACAGAATACCCCGATGCGTACAAATCTATCCTTGAATCATTTATTCATGCCGGAGCAAGCAACAACGTCAGGGTTAACGTCAAGCTGCTCAGAGCGGAAGATGCCGAGCTGAAGACATTCAGTTTTGCAAAGGAGCTTGAGGGGGTCAGCGGTATACTTGTTGCTCCCGGTTTCGGAGATCGCGGCATTGAAGGGAAGATAAAGTTCATCCAGCATGCACGGGAACGGAATATTCCCTTTTTTGGCATCTGTCTTGGCATGCAGTGTGCTACAATTGAATTCGCGCGTAACGTATGCGCCTTGCAGGACGCTAACTCAACAGAGTTTAACAAGCGCACTCGCTTTGCCGTCATTGACCTCATGGAGCATCAGAAAAAGGTCAAGGAGAAAGGAGGCACCATGCGTCTCGGCAGTTACCCCTGTATTATCAAGGAGGGATCAAAGGCACATGATGTTTATCAGAAGTTTCTGATCAATGAACGGCATCGCCATCGCTACGAGTTCAATAATGTTTATCGAAAAAACTTTGAGGATGGCGGGATGATCTTTTCCGGTACTTCTCCAAACGGAGAACTGGTTGAGCTTATTGAGTTGAAAGGCCATCGCTGGTTTGTCGGTGTACAGTTTCATCCGGAGCTTAAGTCGAGGGTACAGAAAGTGCATCCCCTGTTTCATGGCTTTGTGGCGGCAGCCAAGGAGCACGCAAAAGGAACTCATCAGCTTGATTTTACAGTGGATATGACCTCCTTTCTTCCAGCAGAGAATGAATCGGCACAATAAAAGCTCTTTTTTAAGTTTTTAAAGAGATCTATGGAAGAAAGAATTTGGAAGTGATGAGGGGAGGTGATACATTGGGAGCCCACTGAAGAATGATCGAAAGAGAGGTTGGCAGTGGGGGAAGCCTGAAAGATGGCATGTTATTTGGCGGTAATGAGATGAAGGGAAAAGCGAGATGCAGAGGTTTGGCTGAAGGCCTATGAAGATGGGTTTGCAGCTGAAAGAAAAAGAAAAAAGATTTTGCAGAAGCCAGGAAAAGATGTACATTGGTTTCCCTTGATCGCATACGGTCAAGTTCTTTGAATTTGTTGCTAAGTGAATACGCCAAAGTCAATTTCTTTGGGTCGAACGACTCAAAGTATTTTTTAGCCGGATCAAACAGATTAAACTCTACAACGGAGAGTTTGATCCTGGCTCAGGACGAACGCTGGCGGCGTGCCTAACA
>JABDHL010000056.1 GCA_012972825.1 Chlorobiaceae bacterium | reverse complement strand
ACAAGCTGTTTGCCGTGAATCTTCTGGTGAAGGACAGGAAAGTCCTTGCGTATGGTAAGCACGTCAAACCCTTCGGGCTGGTGTATCGGAGCTTTAGGTTCACGCAGGAAGTAATAGGGCTCTTTTGGAGCGTCAGGCAGGCTGAAGGGTAAAGGGCTGCTGCCGAGTGTTTCAGGACTCACGTTCGGCCATACCGGAGCAGGGGCTTTGCCCGGAAGTTCAGGAAGTGTCCTTGATGATGGGTGTATGAAGGGGGTTTCATACCGATTGAACGGGATGGTGGCAGCATCTCCGGATGAAAACGGTGTAACCTCACGCAATGATTGAAACACGGCTTCAAGAACAGGGCTGCCCTGCTCCTGTTCAAAGGTTCTATAGAGCTTTTCAGCATAGCACTGTCCTTCCGCAGGCCTGCCGTATGAACCCGGCAACTGTGGCAGCTGTTCCTTCGACGGATTGGGTGAAAAAGCTTCAGGGGTATGCGTCTCAGGGTTTATTTCAGGATGGTTTTCTGGTGTAGCCGCCTGATTTTGAGCGGCGGAATAAAGCAGTCTGAAAGAGAAATCGTCTTCTGCTGGAAGTCCGGCGTTCAATATTGTAAAAAATGGAACAATGCTTTCAGGATTATTTCCGGTAAAAGTTTCAGTTGTTTCCGGTTTCGGCGGCAGACTGCGCCGGATGAACTGGTCGAGTCCATCTGAACTGCCCGTGCTGTCCGTATTTTCTGAATAGTTCTGCTGCTCGGTCAGTTTATTGGCATGATGACCCAGCGGTTCCTGCTTTTTTTCAGGTGCACCGGGCAGAAAATAGAAATCATGCTCCGGTTGCGCTGGAAACGCTTCAGAGAGAGCAGGAAGTCCTGGCTCCGTCGGCAGATTCTGCTGCTGAAAATCGACTGGCAAGCTTACAGGAGGGTGTTCACCGGCAAGATCGGTTTTATCATGTAAAGAGTCAGCAAATGCTGAAGGTGCTCCTTCAGCATCGGTTTCATATCTCGGAACAGAACCTGCTTCGGGCACGTCATTAAACAGACGGCTTGCAATCTGTGCAATCAGCACCGGGTTCAGCGCTTCACTTTCCATTCCACTGATCTTCTGTTGCTCAGAATCTCTCGGCATAATTCACAATGGTAATATTATTTCGTTTTGGCGCCTGACTTGCGATGTTCGTAGTCATGATAGTAGCCCACTTCCACATTTTCAAGGATACCCAGAGCATCATCGGTCAGGACAGCAAGTGATGAATAGAGAGTCAGGAGATAGGATGCAACACCAAGCTTGTCGAGTCCCATAAGCCTTGCGGAAAGGCTTGGGCTGATTTCACCGGGTATTCCGGCCTGATGCAGTCCAACCACACCCTGTTCATTTTCGCCGACACGAACGAGAATAATGTTTGTTGTGCCTTGTCCTGACTTGTTGTTTTTGTTGATTTCAAGCTTGTCACTTGGAATAAGCGGCACGCCGCGCCATGTAAGGACAGGTGTTCCAAACAGGTTGATGGTGGCAGGGGGAACGCCTCGCCAGGTGCATTCGCGCTCGAAAGCAGCAATGGCTTTTGGATGGGCGATAAAGAATGCCGGTTTTTTCCAGACCTTCGTGAGCAGATCGTCAAGGTCATCAGGTGTCGGTGTACCGTATCGGGTGCTGATGCGCTGGCCGGGGTCTACAGAATGAAGCAGACCGAACTCACGGTTGTTGATGAACTCCCACTCCTGACGCTCTTTGATGCCTTCGATCGTCAGACGCATCTGCTGCTCTATCTGGTTGTAAGGTTCATTGTAGAGGTCGGAAACGCGGGTATGAACGCGGACAACCGTCTGAATAGCCTGAAGGGAGTATTCGCGAGGTTTGTTCGAGTAATCGACATAGGTTTCAGGGATCTCGATGTTTTCAGCGAATCCTGCAACAAGGTCAATGTGTTTTTCACCGTGTTTGTTGACGGTGGAACGTATTTTCAGGTACTCTGCGACTGCTTTTTCAAATGATGCTTTCAGTGCAGGTGATTCCTTGAACAGCTTTTCGATATCTCCACTTGACAGAGAGAAGAACGACCCTGGAGTAATGGTACGGATAGTGACCGATGATGGCTTATCCGAAACAAGATCTTCGTCACCGAAGTACTCTCCTTGAGAAAGCAGTGCGATACGAAGGTCTTCCCCATGCAGTCCTTTGCTTAAAATCTCAACCTGACCGTGAGCAATGATAAAAATCTTATGGCGATCTTCGCCTTCAAGGATCAGGGTGTTGCCGAGTTCGGCCTCTTCAAGCACAAACCTTTTAGCGATGCCCGCAATAATTTCATCATCAAATGTTGCAAAAAGCGGAATGCTTTTCAGTGCTTCAGGCCGGAATGATGCGATGCCTTCATGAAAATCTATCCCGATCCGTTCGGGTTTCTGCAGTTCAATCTTGGTGCGGTTGACGCGGTAGGTGCCGGATGAAACATGAACCCAGGGAAGAAGCTTCAACAGCCATCTCGGGGTTATCGACATCATCTGGGGAGGAGTCTTGGTCGTATTCGCCAGATTTCTTGCAACATGGGTCGTTACACTGCGCTGCAGCAGACTGCTGGGTTCCTGTTGTGGGTTTGTCATGGGTAATCGGAAAGATTAATAAGTGTTCGGTGAAAAAGTTTTTTTAAATGCCCAGACCATCGGTAAAGCTGCTTTCAACAGCTTTCTGCTGCAGAACCCTGGAATCAGGTGGAACACTTTTTGTCTGCCACACGTTGCCGCCGATAACGGAGTTCTGGCCGATGGTAATTCTTCCAAGAATATTGGCGTTCGAATATATAACGACGTTGTCCTCAATAATCGGGTGCCGGGGAACATTTTTAGCGGGGTTGCCCTCCTCGTCGAGAGCAAACTTTTTCGCGCCAAGCGTTACCCCCTGATAGAGGCGAACATGGTTGCCGATAATGCATGTTTCACCAATGACTACTCCTGTGCCGTGATCGATGCAGAAATGATCACCGATATGGGCTCCGGGATGTATGTCTATACCTGTTTCAGAATGAGCCATTTCAGAGATGATCCTCGGAATAAGCGGCACACCAAGCGATAACAGGGTATGTGCAGTGCGGTAATTAATCATGGCCCTGATTGAGGGATAGCAGAAGATGATTTCCCCATGGTTTTTAGCTGCCGGATCTCCATCATAGATGGCTTGAACGTCAGTGCATAATTTTTTTCTGATGTCTGGAAGAATTTCGATGAATTGGCTTGCGGTTTCCGCGGAATATTTCGCTTCGTTGACGGAGCCGTTATTCACGGTATCGAAATGGTGAACGCTGAGAATCTGCTCTGCAAGCAATCCATAGAGTTTTTCGATCCTTACGCCAAGCAAATGTGTCAGCGACTGATGCCTCAGAACCGGTCCGCCGAAATAACCCGGAAAAACGATGGAACGGATCAGTTCAACAATCTCTTTCAGTTTTTCAATCGAAGGCAGCAGGTGTTCATGATTCGGTAAATAGTCGCATTCCGAATTCCCTGAACCGGATAAGAGCTGTATGGTCTCTTCAATGATGTTACCTGTTTCGGGTTTCATTATTCAATTCTCCTCAAACCGGATTTTTTCCCGGTTATTAAACAATTCCTTAAAAAAATACTGCTGACAAGATAAGCCGGCAAGAGCGTTATTCGTTCTCTTGCCGGATGTTCTTGACCCCCTGCCTGATGATTCAGCACGGAGAAATAGCGGTTCAGATGTTGACCTGCTCCGGCTCAAACTGGTAGAGAAGAGTCGAGAGGTAACGTTCACCGGTATCCGGCAGTATAACGACAATACGTTTTCCCTTGTTTTCTTCACGTTGTGCAAGCTGCAATCCCGCGTAAACGGCTGCTCCCGAAGAGATGCCGACTATAAGTCCTTCGGTGCGTGCCAACTCGCGTCCGGTGCGCAATGCGTCTTCGTTTTTAACAAGGACAATATCATCAATAATGCCGGTGTTCAGGATTGCAGGAATAAAGCCTGCACCGATACCCTGTATTTTATGGGGCCCTGGTTTGCCGCCGGAAATAACCGGCGAATCAAATGGTTCTACAGCGACGATTGAAACATTCGGATTCCGCTGCTTGAGTACCTCTCCGACACCGGTAATTGTTCCGCCGGTACCTACACCGCTGACAAAAATGTCAACGTTTCCATCGGTATCGTTCCAGATCTCTTCGGCGGTTGTCTTGCGGTGGATCTCAGGATTTGCAAGGTTTTTGAACTGCTGCGGAACAAATGAATTTGCATACTCCTCGTGAAGTGCTTCAGCTTTTTTAATTGCTCCGGTCATTCCTTCAGGGCCAGGAGTAAGCACCAGTTCAGCACCAAGCGCCTTGAGCAGGTTTCTGCGCTCAATACTCATTGTTTCAGGCATGGTAAGTATCAGACGATATCCTTTGGCGGCAGCAATAAATGCCAGTGCGATACCGGTGTTACCGCTGGTCGGTTCAATGATGACGGTCTCTTTATTGATCAATCCCTTTTGTTCAGCATCCTCGATCATGGAAAAGCCAATGCGGTCTTTGACACTTCCTCCCGGGTTGAAGTATTCGAGCTTGGCAATAATAGTTGCCTGGAGGTTATGCTCTTTACTGTAATTTTGAAGCTCCAGTAAAGGGGTGTTGCCGATAAGGTCGGTCAGTTTTTTTGCAATGCGTCCCATAGCTGTTGATTGTTTTGCGTTTGAAAAAAGCTTAAAGATCATCAATAAGCGTATAACTGGAAATCCCTTCAAAGAGTTATCTTTTATACCGTAAATATGGTATTGTCAGATATGGTATTCGATGTTGTCGATCAATCCGGCTTTTATGGCGTAAATTAACAGTTCAGAACTGCTTGAAACCCCAAGTTTCCGGAAGATGTTTTTTCTGTGTGTCATCACGGTATGAAAACTGATATGTTTTTTTGTCGCGATTTCTTTTGTTGATAGTCCGGCGGCAATCATGCGGACTATTTCGATTTCTGACGCGGTCAGAAGGCTTGCGTCTTCATGGGGTCCATCTTTTTTAAGAAGGATATCCAGAACATCGCCTGAATAGTATTTTTTCCCTTTCAGTGCGGCTTCGATGACGTGAAAAATCTCTTCCCGATCATCAGTTTTCAGGACAATATTTCTTATACCGGCAGTATTTAACTCTTTTATTTTTAAGTGGGTAATCGAATTGGTCAAAATAACTATTCCTGTCTCAGGATGTTTTTTTCTAAGTTCATCAAGGTCACTGATCGAATCAAAATCGAAGAGCGTATAATCCGTGATGATGAGTGAAATAGTCTCTTTCTGCAGATACTGCTGCAACCCGGCTTTTGTTGATACGGTGAAGAACGTCTGGTAAAGCGGCGACAAGAGAGACCGCAGTGCCTCATTGGTTAAAAACTGCGTATCAGCGAGTACAACCGATATGTTACGATTGTTTTTAGTCATTATCAGATACCTGCTCCGTTTTCAAAAACTTCCTGAATCATTTCCAGTGCTTTGGTCTCGTTAAGGCCATCGACCGTTACCTGAAGCGTGGTACCGAGAATGGCACAAAGAGCAAGCATCTCTACGTAGGATTCTGAATTGGCTGTTTCACCGTTCTCTTTTTCAAAAAGAACAGTGCACTGATGTTCTCGGGAAATCCTGTGGATCTTTCCAAGAGCACGAAAATGCAGACCTGCAGGTGCCTTGACGGTGAGATGCTTGTTGATCATTGTGTAGTTGTAAAAAAAAAGTATAAAAGATTATTTTTTAATCAGTTTTGATAACCAGCTTGATTTATGTGTTTCCTCTGTCCGAAGTGCGTCATCGAGCGCCTCGATCAGGTCATCCGGATGTTCGAGTCCGACGGAGAGGCGGATCAGGTCGGGTGAAAGACCGCTCTCGAGTTGCTGCTCTGCAGACAGCTGGCTGTGTGAGGTGCTTGCCGGGTGGAGAATAAGGCTTTTGGCATCTCCGACGTTTGCCAGATGCGAGAAGAGCTTTATGTTATCGATGATTTTTACCGCTGCTTCATAGCCGCCTTTGACTCCAAATACAACCATACCGCCAAAACCGTTTTTCAGATCTTTTGAAGCTGCAGGGTATGAAGGATCTGTTTTCAGTCCCGGATAACGTACCCAGGAAACTTCAGGATGTTGCGAAAGATGTTCGGCGATTATAAGCGCGTTTTCTGAATGACGTGCAACGCGGAGAGGCAGGGTTTCAATGCCCTGAATAAAAATCCATGAGTTGTCAGGTGAAATACTTGCTCCAAGGTTTCTTAGCGGGACGGTGCGTACCCGAAGGGCAAATGCAATTGGTGCAAGCGGCTCAGGAAGATCAATGGCCCAGCGCAGTCCGTGATAGTTCTTGTCTGGTTCTGTAAAGAGGGGGTGCCGACCGCCTTTCCAGTTAAAACGGCCTGCATCGGTAATGATGCCGCCGATACCGGCACCATGTCCTCCAAGCCATTTGGTCAGGGAGTTTATGACAATGTCGGCTCCAAGATCGATTGTTTTGAGCAGATAGGGAGTCGTGAAGGTTGCATCGACAATCAGCGGAAGTCCGTTGCGGTGAGCCACCTCTGCAATGGCCTTGACATCGGTGTAGTCGAGTACAGGGTTGCCGATGGTTTCAATGAAGATTGCTTTTGTTTTATCCGTGATTGCTTTTTCAAAATTTGCAGGGTTTTTCGGGTCGACAAATTTAACACTTATACCAAGTTTTGGGAGAATGGCATCAAACTGGGTATAGGTACCGCCATAAAGGTTGTTTGCAGAAACGATTTCATCACCAGCTTCGGCCAGTGTGATGATTGCATAAAAAATTGCTGCAGTGCCTGATGCCAAAGCAACGGATGCTGCGCCGCCTTCGAGCTGTGTAACCCGCTGTTCAAGGACATCGGTAGTCGGGTTCATCAACCGGGTGTAAATATTGCCAAGTTCTTTCAGTGCGAAAAGGTTTGCTGCATGTTCAGTGCTTTTAAAGAGATAGGAGCTGGTACGGTAAACCGGTACTCCACGGGATTGTGTTGCGTCTACTGTTTGGCCAGCATGAAGGGCCAGGGTTTCAAAGCGGTAGTTTTTTTCACTCATTGGTTATACTCCTTGTTTTGTTTGTTATTGTCGTATTACAAGATATTCATTTAAGTTGCGGCGACGGCAAGATTCGAACTTGCGATTAATGCAGGTTTTGCAGACCCTGGTTTTAACCTCTCACCCACGTCGCCCCCGGAACTGTTATTCAGGTGCCCTCCTGTTTTGCCTGCTGGTTGCCGAAGAGTTTGAAACGCTGCAGATTAAACTGGTAAAAGAGGAAGCACCCGAAGCAGAATCCTGAGAGAGCTACAGTAGCAGCAACAGCAACAAATCCTGACAGGATCCACCCTGTCAGAGGCGTACCTGCAATGAAGGCAATCTGGGCACCTCCGAGCAGAATTGCTGCGATGGAGTTATTGAACCGCATGAGTCTCGGATCTTCAGTTGGTGCATTTTCATTTTGCTTTGCGAAAATGCGGGCTCCGATTATGTAAATAAGACTTCCGGTTTTGCCGAACGCTACGGCAGAAAGAATGATAAAAAAAAGTACGGTAGTTATTATCGGCTGTTGAATGATTATGGCAATCGAGATGCAAGTGAGCAGTACCCATCTGTTAAGTTTGACTATCGGTAATGGTATACCCACGCATGTCGCTGGTGTTTCTTTTGATGACATAATTTTTATCCTCCGGTTATCGTGTTATGAATGATCAAGCGAAATAAAAAAAGCCGGTTCTGACATTCAGAACCGGCTTTAAAGACTTTACTAACTTCATGAAATCATGAATGAGTTACGTCGTGCTCCCCGATATCCTTTTGTCAGAATGTATCTGCAAACCGCAACAGCAGCACATTATGGAGATAGTCGAGATCTTTGTTTTCATGAGTAGAGAATGATTCTGTTTGCCGTTAACAATTGTTAACTATATTTCCGGAAATTTCCAAAATAAAATTGATTTTTTTTATTTATTCACTTGTCCTTTCGAAGCTTTTCACTCTGTCCTTTCGGCCTTCATCCTCTGTCATTTCGAACGTGCGTGTGAAATCTATCGCAACCACCTGGAGATCCCTCTCTTCGATCGGGATGACTGGAAGCGGTTCATGCCTGAGATTTCGGCCTTCATCCTCTGTCATTTCGAACGTGCGTGCGAAATCTATCGCAACCACCTGGAGATCCCTCTCTTCGATCGGGATGACGGAAGCGGTTCATGCCTGAGATTTCGGCCTTCATCCTCTGTCATTTCGAACGAATGTGAGAAATCTATCGAACGTAGCAATCAATATGGATTGACCAGCATCTTAGTTTATACCAAGGATCACACTTGAGGCTTTGAACACTGCACAGGCAGTGTCGCCCTCTTTCAGTTCAAGCTTTTCAGAACTGCCATGAGTGATGATGGCGGAAATAACGTTGCCTTCTCCGATTTCAACATCAACCTCTGTGCTGACAGGGCCTTCAATAAGTTTGCTTATTTTTCCGGGTATAACGTTGCGCGCACTTAACTTGGCATCCAGCAGCTCCCGGGCGACAATAATTGAGCTTGATTTGATGATGGCGTAGGCATTCATACCTTCTTTCAGGCTGAGGTTGTCCACTGCGCCATTGGTGATAGTTGAAACGATGCGGGTATCAGCATTGATCAGAAGAATAACCTCAGCGTTGACTGATCCTTTGGTGATTTTTTCAATAGTGCCGGAAAAGACATTTCGTGCGCTGATTTTCATTGATATCATTCTTAGAAATTGATAAAGGTTATTGGTCTCTCCGAGACGTCCTTCAAGATTCCGGAGAAACTTTCGGTGTTCTTCCTGAACAACCCGAAACTGTTTGATAACTTTTTTCCCCTCTTTGGTCAGAACAGTACCGCCTCCCCCTTTTCCGCCTGCAACTCGATCTACAAGAGGTTTTTCGGAGAGGTTATTGACCATATTGACGAGATGCCATGCTGTTTTATAACTGATCCCGACGGCCTTGGCTGCACTGTTGATTGAACCAAGCTCATTGATTTTTTCCAGCAGAGCGATTCTGTCACCGCCAAGAAACTTGTTCTGTGCTTTCTGAAACCAGATGGAGGCCTCAAGCCCGATCTCTTCTTGTTTGCATTTCACACTTCAGTTCCTGAACTTTTGTTATAAAGACTTTCAGTCAAGGTGCCGGCTCTTTTCTTCATGAAGAGTAACATACAACATTTCTGTTTTTTTTACTTACCTTTATTACGGTGTTAACATCCCTTCATCCCCCGACGAAAAAAACCTGCTATAAAACTATAAATAGTATGGACGAAAAAATTATGCATTATCCTGTTACAGTCGCTAAATATGTTTTGCGATTTATGATTATCATGCTGGCACTCAGCATGATTTTTGGTGCGGCGCATCTGACGTATATCTGGGTGACCGGTCTGTTATCGCCAGATCCGCTTTATTTTGTGCTCGACATACATGAACTGTTCGAGATATATGGAATGATTTTAATCCTGGTGGTAGGTTATGAGCTTATGAAAGCTATATCTATTATTTTACACTCAGAAAAAATTCCATTTCTTCAGATACTTCGGATAGCAATCATTGCAATATCAAACAAAATGATCACCCTCGATATACATAAAACAGACTTAAACCAGATGATTGGCCTCGCATGTATTATGGTCTCCATTGGTGTTGCCTATTTCTGCTTTAACCAGAAGGAATGTATAATGGATTCCGATGTCCATTCAATAAAATAAGTTGGGAGCATACTGCAATGGCTTGATGTCATAGGTTTTCTCACCTTGCCTCTCCGCAGGGACGCAACTGCCCACTCTCCATGCGGAGGCAGCGGTCGGCCAGGGCGGCGTACTCTTCGTTGTGTGTGACGATGATGAAGGAGGTCCGGCGCTCTTTGCTCAGGCGGGCCATCAGTTCATAGAGTATGCGGCTGTTGTTGCTGTCGAGGTTGCCGCTCGGCTCATCTGCCAGAACCAGCTTAGGGTTATTCATCAGGGCCCGGGCAATAGCGACCCTCTGTTGTTCGCCGCCGGACAGTTCCGAGGGAAGGTGCTCGATGCGCTCGCTGAGTCCGAGTCCGGCAAGCAGTTCACCGGCATGTTTTTTCGCCGGCTTGAGTTTTCCTGTTGCAATGAACTCCGGCATTGCCACATTTTCAATGGCGGTAAAGTCAGAAAGCAGGTGATGGAACTGGAAGACGAATCCTATTTTGCGGTTCCGTAACTTTGCCAGTGCCTTTTGGGATAACGTGTATTTTTTATTCATGAAGAGGAGTTCTCCATCAAACAGGATTTCTCCTCCGTCGGGTGTATCGAGTGTACCAAGCATGTTCAGCAGTGTCGTTTTTCCGCTGCCCGAAGCTCCAATGACTGTCACCATCTCACCTTCACCCAGCGTGAGATTGACTCCGCGTAGGATCTCCAGGCTCTTTTTGCCAGGAAGGGTGTAGGACTTGCTGATGTTTTTTGCTGTGAGCATTATGACGCTGGTCTGTTTTGGCCCATGTCCCTGCAATGTCTGCGAGAGATGGGATGCTGATTTATTCAATCATGACTTTCCGTAAGGCGAGTCCTTTCTTTTGGCTTGAAATCCAGGCATCTTGATCAATTTTGTGTAGCAGAGCGTGCGCATGGTTGTTTGCCGCTGTTTTATTGTCATTTTATCGTGAAACCGTTTCGCGTTTGCCTAAGCTCTCTGCCAACATGGATGTTACAAGAGAGTTCATGCTGACACCCTCTTGTTTTGCTCTCATAACCAAACGTGAATGAATGCTTTTAGGAACCCTTTGAATAAATTTACCACTATACGTGCCACCACTACCTGGTTCCGGAACAGGCAAGTTTAAGCTTTCTAAGGCAGCAATTGTTTCTTGTAAGGCATCCATACCATTTTCAATTGCTTCTGCTATTGTTTCACCATTTGTAATACATTCAGAAAAGTCAATAAATGAAATCATATAACCGCCACCATCTTCTTTTGAAAGAGGACGAATTTCAAATGGGTATTTGTTTAAATCTGTCATAGTTCAATCCATTACAAAATCAACAAATTTCTTGATGTATATCGGTTTAATTGGCCTATGAGCAGGAACCGGTAACGTCCGACCATCAGTGCGTACAAAAACGACGTGACTTGTACCGCATTGTCGCCATTCAATATTTGATAAGCGCCAGCAACGGTTTTTAGACTGTCAATCCGCCAATCAAGGGGATTTTTTTGCGTCAGCTGGAGGATTTTATCTGCTTTACTCACAAGAGGTATGATACTGAATATGATATCATGATGCAAGAGGAGAAAAGATAATGAAGAGATTTATTTGGTTTTGCCGCTTTCAATTTACTGAAAACTTCTTTCGCTGGAACTGCTTTCATCTCTCCCTTTTCATATGGAGTGTTTGAACGAAAACAACTTATTATCACAGTTTATCCCAATCATTCAAAACCCTCAAGCTCATCTGATTCCCATCACACCGGCCTCACTTGCCCATTCCCCTCAATAATCCATTTATAGGTAGTCAGCTCTTTCAGGGCCATCGGACCTCTCGCATGGAGTTTCTGTGTGCTTATGCCGATTTCTGCACCCAGTCCGAACTGGGCGCCATCGGTGAATGCTGTTGAAGTGTTTGCATAGACAACAGCAGCATCGATTCTTTTTAAAAATATCTCTTTTGTCTCCGGATCCTCCGCTATGATGGCTTCACTGTGACGGGAGCTGTAGTGGGCAATGTGCTCAAGCGCCTCTTCAAGGGAATCTACGGTTTTTACCGACATTTTCAGAGAGAGGAACTCGGTGCCGAAATGTTCCGGTTCAGCCCGATGCAGCAGTGCACCAGGGTAAGAACCTTGCAGTTTCAGATAAGCAGCCTCATCGGCAAAGAGTATCACCTTTTTTTCCTGCAGCGGTTTGACGAGTGCCGGAAGGTCATCAAGCCGTTCCTTATGGATCACCAGAGTATCAAGTGCAGTGCAGACACTCGGACGACGGGTTTTTGCATTGAAGATGATCTTTTGTCCAAGGTTGAGATCTCCGGTTTTATCGAAATAGGTATGCACAATGCCTGCGCCGGTTTCAATCACGGGAACCTTTGCGTTATTACGGACAAAGTCGATAAGTTTCTGACTGCCCCGCGGAATGATCATGTCGATAAAGCCGACCGCATTGAGCATGACGGCTGCTGCTTCCCGTTCTGACGGTAACAGGTAGAGCGTATCGGGATTGATCGAGTGCTCCTTTAGAACGGTATGGATGAGATCAACAATGGCAATATTCGAATACATGGCATCGCTTCCGCCTTTCAGTACTGTGGCATTTCCGGATTTCAGGCAGAGCGCGAAGACATCGAAGGTTACATTGGGACGCGCTTCATAGATAATGCCGATTACTCCTATTGGAACCGTGACTTTTTTCAGGTTGAGGCCGTTCGGCAACACTCGTGCTTCAAGCACTGAATCGAGCGGAGAGAGGAGTGAAGCGACGTTGCGGATGTCGGAGGCAATGGCATCAAGGCGCGATGCGTTGAGCAGCAGTCGGTCAAGCATGGGGTCTGCCGGATCCATCCGTTCGATGTCCTTCTGGTTGGCCTGGAGAATGGCTTCCTGGTGAGCGGGAATGCTGTCGGCAAGGGCGAACAGCAGGCGGTTGATCGTCTCATCGGTGAGGGTGATGATCTCTCTGCTTGCCTGCTGGACGGCACGGAGCTGTTTTATTATCGTTTCCTTCATGTCGGATGGAGTTCAGGAGGTTATATAGAGGTAATCGTAATGAATCAGGGGTTTCTGATCCTTCAGCCCCATGATGGCCTTAGTTTTTTCTGAGCTGTATTGCGCCATACCGTAGCCGATGACGGTGCCGTCTGTGGCGCATACCTTGATAATGTCGCCTTTCAGGAAACGCCCCTCAATCGACTCAATACCGACCGGCAGCAGGCTGTTGGCGCGCTCTCCGGCCACCAGCGCCATTTCAGCGCCCATATTGACGGTGACTGCTCCCTTTTCCATCCCTTCGCTGTTGGCAATCCATCGTTTTGGCCCGTGTGTTGCTTTTTGCGGCAGAAATTTTGTCCCGTTTTGTTCTCCCTCAAGAATCGAGAGGAGAACACCCGGGGTACGTCCGTTGGCGATATGGACAGTGATGCCGAGCCGTGAAAGCTTCTGCGCTATGTGGCACTTGGTCAGCATGCCCCCTCGTCCGAATTCGGATTTTCCAGGATGGATATACTGGTGGAAATGTTTAGTCGAGGCATCAATAACGGGGATGATGGTGCCGCCCCCTGTTTTCATGTCGAAGAGGCCGTCAACATGTGAAAGAATGATATAGCCCTCAACATCCATCATTGATGCAATGAGTCCGGAGAGCTCATCATTGTCGGTAAACATCAGCTCGGTCACTGAAACGGCATCGTTTTCATTGACAACTGGAATAATGTTCTGTTGCAGAAGGGAGCTGAAGCAGGTCTGCATGTTGAGGTAGTGCAGGCGGTCGCTGAAATCGCTTTTGGTTACAAGGATCTGCGCGGTAATCAGTCCGTGCTTACTGAAGAGTTCGTTGTAGGTGCTGATCAGCTTGATCTGACCTGTTGAAGCAAGTACCTGCCGGGCAGCAACCGGCGCGATGGCGCCGGAGAGTTTGACCACCGAACGTCCTGCACCGACAGCACCCGATGAGACAAGGATGATCTGAATCCCCTGCTTCTGCAGTTCCGCTATCTGGGTGGTGAGCTGCTGGAGAATCTCAAGGTCAAGCTTTCCGTTTTTATCGGTAATAACATTCGTGCCGATTTTTACGACAATTTTTCTATAGCTGGGATGTAGATTTTTCATGCTTTAGTGAACCTGTTCCTGACTGAAATGCAACCCCACCACTCCGATAATAATAAGCAGCAGGGAAAAGAGTTTGATGGCACTCATACTCTCTCCGAACCAGATAACTCCGATGACGGAAATAAGAGCTGTTCCAATTGCTGACCAGATGGCATAGGTTACCGAAATGGGCAGTACCCTGAGTGCTAACGAAAGAAAGGTAAAGCTCAGCCCGTAAAAAAAGAAAATAAAAAGTGTTGGCACAAGTTTAGTCAATCCGTCCGAAATTTTCATGCATGTGGTGCCGGATACTTCAAACAGGATTGCAATAATCAAATAGATCCAGTGCATTGTTACCGGGAGGAAAAAGGTTCAAAGAGGCTGGGCTTGGCCTGAGCATGTCATCAGGGTGGTTTGTGATCAACTGAAAAGATATGCATATTTATTTCCGGATAAGTTATTTTTCCTGATGAAAATATGAGCCTCATCCTGCAGGGCTGATGCGTAACTTCTGGATTGTAGACGATGGTGTTGATGAGCCTGATTGATATAGCATTGCCGTTGAAGAATCCGGTATTACAGTTTTCACTGATACTGTTGATTATTCTTTTTGCACCGGTTCTTCTCAGCCGGCTGAAAATTCCGAGTTTGATCAGTCTTATTATTGCCGGTGCGGCGATAGGACCTCATGGGTTTAATTTAATGCTTCGTGACAGCAGTATTATCCTGTTTGGAACGGTTGGTCTTCTCTATATCATGTTTCTTGCCGGACTGGAAATTGATGTTGAGGATTTCCGGAAAAACAGTAGAAACAGTATTCTATTCGGTCTCTATACTTTTTCCATCTCAATTGTTTTCGGTATTCTTGTTGGCGTCTACATTCTTGATTTTTCGCTGTTTTCATCTATTCTTATCGGCAGTATTTTTGCGTCTCATACGCTTATAGTCTACCCTGTTGTCAGCAAGCTTGGTGTCTCATCGAACAAGGCGGTCACTATTGCAATCGGCGGCACCATTATCACCGATACCCTTGCGTTGCTTGTGCTGGCAGTTATTGCCGGAATGTCGTCAGGGGAGTTGATGACAGGATTCTGGATAAAGCTTCTGATTGGCATAACGCTTTTCAGCCTGATTGTTCTGCTGCTTTTTCCGGTTATGGCCCGTTGGTTTTTCAAGCGTTTTGATGACAGTGTGCTCCAGTATCTCTTTGTTTTGGCCATGGTGTTTTTTGGAGGTTTTCTTGCGGAAGCTGCTGGTGTTGAGGCGATTATCGGTGCATTTTTCAGCGGTCTCGCCCTGAACCGTCTGATTTCCCGTACATCACCACTCATGAACAGAATCAAGTTTGTCGGCAATGCCCTGTTTATTCCGTTTTTTTTGATTGGCGTTGGAATGCTTATCGATATCCGGGCATTTTTCAAGGATTATAACACCATAAAGGTTGCTGCGGTTATAACGGTTGCAGCTACGGTGGCAAAATATCTTTCAGCCTGGATTACCCAGAAACTTTTTGGATTTTCTCCTGACCAGCGTCGGCTGATTTTTGGACTGATCAGTGCTCATGCGGCATTGGCGCTTGCAACGGTGTTGATCGGTTATAACATTATTACCGGTTACTCTCTTAAAGGCGATCCTGTCAGATTGCTTGATGAGAGTGTTTTGAACGGTACTATCCTCTTTATACTGATAACCTGCACTCTGGCTTCAATTGTAGGGGAAAAAGGTGCGCAGAATATAGCTCTTGCCGATACTGTCGATGAGGTTGCCGAGACCGGTCTTGCGGTTACTGAAGAGCGTATACTGATTCCCATGAACAATCTCAGCACGGTTGAAGAGCTTGTCAATCTCAGCGTAACTGTAAAATCGAGAAAGGACAAGAGCGGGATTTATGCCCTTCATGTAGCTGACAGTACCATGAGTGACGAAGCTGCAGAAAAGCATGCAGGGAAACTGCTTGAAAAAGCAGCGGTTGCCGCGTCGTCTATTGACTTCAACATGAAGCGGTTGATTCGTTACGACAGCAATGTGGTTAACGGAATCACCGGTGTCATCAGAGAACAGAAAATCACGGATCTTATTTTAGGATTGCATCAAAAGAGCATTCTCACTGATAGTTTACTTGGCAGTCCATCCGACAACATTCTTGGCCGGTGTAATATCACGATTTTTATTTATAAACCGGTTCAGCCACTTGCGACAATCAAGCGAACGCTTGTCGTTGTCCCTGCGGGAGCTGAACATGAAATCGGGTTTGTTCACTGGATGCAGAAAGTGATCAATATCATAAAAAATACTGGATCAAAACTGGTTGTGTATGCACCAAAACAAACTCTTGCTTATCTGAAGGAGGCCTGTTCCCAGACTGTTTCCAATGCGGAATACAGACAGTTCAAGGAGTGGGATGATTTTCTCGGCCTGTCGACTGAGATAAAAAATGACGACAACCTCATTGTTGTGATGAGCAGGAAAAATAATCTTTCCTATCATAGTAAAATGGCAAAGATGCCTCTTTATCTTAACAGGTATTTCCAGAAAAACAGTTTTATTCTGGTTTATCCTGTTCAGATTGGCAGAGAAGATGATATCAGTTTGGAATCACCTGTTTCGACAGTCAAAAAAACTTTTTTAAGGTTTGATGGTATAGGAAAGCTTCTTGAAAAAATGTACAAAAAAAAGAAGCCCGACTCTTCCTGTGAGCATTAACGATGTCTTCGCTTTCCTTTTAGACTTTGGAAATTTCCCGGGGCTTCCTATTATTTGGTCATTAAGGCCTGAAGCCCCAGTATGGGTTGGGCAACTTTCAGGCTGTCAGGAAGGTTGATGACACAGCTGATACATTAAATAAACTGTAGTGTGATTTATGATATTACCGATCAATATTTATAGCGACGATATACTTCGAAAGAAAGCCAAACCTCTGAAAGGTATAGAAAGTGGCATTGATGAGCTTATAGCCTATATGTTTGAGACAATGCGAAATGCTTCGGGTATCGGTCTTGCCGCTCCCCAGGTCGGGCACTCGGTTCGGCTGCTTGTCCTCGATATTTCCGGCCTGACCAATTATTCCGATGCAACGCCGATGGTTGTGATTAACCCCCATATTCTTGCCGTCAGGGGATACAATGACATGGAAGAGGGTTGTTTAAGCCTTCCCGGCGTTAAGGGGGACGTTGAACGTCCTGCCGCTGTTACCCTGAAATATCGTAATGAGCACTTTGAAGAGATGACCGGGGAGTTTTCCGGTATGTATGCCAGGGTTCTCCAGCATGAGATAGATCACCTTAATGGCACTCTCTTTGTCGACAGGATGGAGAAGCGCGACCGGAGAAAAATCCAGAAAGAGCTCGATGCTTTTGTTACAGGCAGTGTGACCGCTGCATATCCAATTGCGCGCGAGCCTCTTGCCGCTAAATAATCTTGAGTGCCATGCGGATTATTTTTATGGGAACGCCGGAGTTTGCTGTTCCCTCATTGAAAGCTATTGCAGAAGAAGATAAACAGTTTAAAACGGTTCTGGTTGTCACTGGATCTGATAAACCCCGCAGGAGTAAGCATGCCGAGGCTGAACCATCTCCAGTAAAACAGGCAGCTGTTTCTCTTGGGCTTCCTCTCTATGAAACCGATGATGTTACAAGCCGGGAGTTCGCTGATATTGTCGCGGCCCAGAGAGCGGATGTCATAGTTGTGGCTGCTTTCCGTATTCTGCCTCCCGCCGTGTTTGAGAAGGCTGCCTTTGGAGCTTTTAATCTTCATGCATCATTGCTTCCTGCTTACCGGGGAGCGGCTCCGATTAATTGGGCCATTATCAAGGGTGAGCACGAAACCGGTGTCACGACATTTTTTCTCCAGCAGCGCGTCGATACCGGTAATATCATTCTTCAGGAAAAAATGCTTATTGATCCTGCTGAAAATGCCACAGAACTGGCCTGTCGCCTGTCGGTTCTCGGCGCTCGTGTTGTTGTCGATACACTTCACCTTATTGCTTCACGCCAGGTTGCGGTATCTGGTCAGGATGAAACGCTTGTTTCCAGAGCGCCCAAACTTACCCGCAACAATACTCGAATTACCTGGTCGCAACCGGTCAAATGCGTCAATGATTTTATCAGGGGTCTTGCCATGAAGCCATCAGCCTGGACAACGTTCAACGGGAAAACCATGAAGATATTCAAGGCCTCTCCCGCAACTCCTTCTCTTGAAACAACGTCGGCTTCTCCGGGGACGATTTATGTCGAGAACGGAAGACTCTATGCATCATGTGCTGATGGATGGCTTGAGGTTTTGTCATTGCAGCTTGAGGGTCGTAGACCAATGGAGTCCGTTGAGTTTCTTCGGGGCTTCCGTCAAGACCGCCAGCAGCATCTCTTTGTATAGCCACTCTGCCATGTCACAATCGTATTAATTGCTTATATTTCTCACCTTGAATTTTTATCAGAATCTAACGCTTATTTTATGGCATTGTCCAGTACAGAAGTCAGCCGCCTCAGGAACTTCTGCATTATCGCACATATTGATCATGGAAAGTCCACATTGGCCGATCGGCTGCTGGAGGTAACGCATACTCTTGACCGCACTCAGATGGCCTCCGCACAGGTTCTCGATGATATGGATCTGGAACGGGAACGGGGTATTACCATCAAGAGCCATGCTGTTCAAATGAAGTACAAAGCGGCTGATGGTATCGATTATACGTTAAACCTCATCGATACTCCAGGTCACGTTGATTTCAGCTATGAAGTCTCCCGTTCACTTGCCGCATGCGAAGGCGCACTCCTTATAGTTGATGCCACCCAGGGTGTTGAAGCTCAGACTATCGCCAATCTCTATCTTGCTATCGAAGCCGGTCTTGAAATTATTCCGGTTATCAATAAAATTGATCTTCCTTCATCGGATGTGGAGGGCGTTGCCCGTCAGATTATGGATCTTGTCGGCAATAAACGAGAGGATATCCTTCAGGTATCGGCTAAAGCCGGTCTTGGGATTACTGAACTCATGGAGGCCATTATTGCACGGATCCCTGCTCCTGACGACAATAATCACCTTCCTTTGAGGGCCCTGATTTTTGATTCGGTCTTTGATGCCTATCGAGGAGTGGTGGTCTATCTCCGAATTGTTGAGGGATCGCTTAAAAAGGGTGACAAAGTCAGGTTTTTTGCCAGTGACAAGGATTTTCTTGCTGATGAAATAGGGGTCATGGGCATGAAAAGGCAGCCTAAAAATCTTCTTGAATCAGGAGATGTCGGGTATCTGATCTGTTCCATCAAGGATGTCAAGGATGCCAAGGTTGGCGACACGGTTACGCTTGTCGATGCTCCTGCAAAAGAGCGCCTTGAGGGTTACAAGGAGGTTAAGCCTATGGTGTTCAGTGGTCTCTATCCGATTAACTCGAATGAATTTGAGGATCTTCGGGAATCGCTTGAAAAGCTCGCTCTGAACGACGCCTCTCTTGTTTATACCCCCGAAACATCAGTCGCTCTCGGTTTCGGGTTCAGATGCGGATTTCTCGGACTGCTCCACATGGAAATTGTTCAGGAGCGTCTTGAGCGTGAATATGGAGTTAATATCATTACCACGGTTCCTAACGTGGAGTATCGCGTTGTCATGACCAACTCGGAAGTTGTTATTGTCGACAACCCATCCAAGATGCCAAATACGACAAGGATAAATCTTGTTGAGGAGCCCTATGTCAGCATGCAGATTATTACCCTTGCCGACTATATCGGTAATATTATGAAGCTTGGCATGGAACGCCGGGGCGATTACAAGACTACTGATTATCTTGATCCCACAAGGGTGATCATGCATTTTGAGTTTCCTCTTGCAGAGATTGTTTTTGATTTTCATGACAGGCTCAAATCCATTTCAAAAGGGTATGCATCGATGGATTACGAGTACATCGGCTACCGTGATTCCGATCTGGTGAAGCTCGATGTCCTGCTGAACGGCGAGGCGGTCGATGCACTCTCTATTGTTGTTCACCGTTCAAAAGCTTATGATTGGGGTAAGAAGCTTTGCCTGAAGCTGAAAGGCATTATTCCCAAACAGATGTACGAAGTTGCTATCCAGGCAGCTATCGGCAGCAAGGTGATTTCGCGCGAAACCATATCGGCCATGAGGAAAAACGTGCTGGCGAAATGTTATGGCGGCGATATCAGCCGAAAACGCAAGCTGCTTGAAAAACAGAAAGAGGGGAAAAAACGTATGAAACAGGTTGGCAGGGTGGAGGTTCCTCAGGAAGCTTTCCTTGCATTATTGAATATTGACGAATAGCGCCCCGCTTCGTTGTAAAATTTTATTTAACGAATCAAAAATTTACATCATTGAATATTCAGAAAGGAAAACCGGAAAAAAAACATTCAAGGGAGTGGTTTGAAGCTCTTATTATCGCAGCAATATTTGCGACCATTCTTCGTGTTTTTGTCGTTGAGTCTTACCGTATTCCGACAGGCTCGATGGAGAATACTCTGCTTGCTGGAGATTTTCTTTTTGTCAACAAGTACGTCTATGGCCCCAAAATTCCCTTTACCGATATTCGGCTGCCTGGAATTAAAAAGGTTGATCGCGGGGATATTATTGTGTTCAAGTTTCCCAAAGATCGCTCCCTGAACTATATCAAGCGTTGTGTTGCACTCAGTGGAGATACCCTCGAGATTCATGGTCAAAAGCTCTCAGTCAATAAAAAACCGGTACCTCTGCCGCCGCATGCTCAGTTTATCGGAAACCGTATGGCGGCGGGAGATGGGGATTATATGATATTCCCACAGTTTTCAAACTTTAACAAGGATAATTACGGGCCGATACGTATTCCCCGCAAAGGAGATGTCGTACCTTTGAACCCTGCAACCTATCCGCTTTACAGTTCACTCATTGCCGATGAAGGACATGAAGTCAGCTTACAGGGGAGGACGGTTTTTATTGATGGTGCACCGGTTCAGAACTACACCGTTCAGTCAAACTACTATTTTGCAATGGGTGACAACAGGGATAACAGTCTCGACAGCCGCTTCTGGGGATTTTTGCCGGAAAAAGATATTGTCGGTCAGGCACTCATGGTCTACTGGTCATGGAATCCGGATTTGTCCCTGTTCACCGATCTCGTGAGCAAAGTCGGTTCTATACGATTGCAGCGTACCGGTTTAATGGTTCATTGATCAAGGTGTTGCTCTGCAAGAATTTTTTCACAGAGTGCATTTGTCGACGATTGACGTTCAGTGCTGCTGAAAAGCAGCATTTGAACATTTGGAAATGGAATTTCGAGTGTATCGATGGTAAGGGTCCGACTTCTGACGTTTGCGCTGATCTCAGGTCTTGCAGTTTTTGTGAGTTCGATATGTTTAAGGGTCACGCAGTCAAAAACCAGGCCGGATTTGATTGATTTGATGCTTGTCTGCCAGGTATTGCCGGTTGCTCTCTCTACCGATTCCGAAAGGTTTGTTTTGAAAATGACATTCAGATAGATATTGGTTGAGAGATAAAGTAACAGATATCCAGTCGGAAAAAGGACACCGGGAGAGAGCATAAAGGCTTTAAGCCAGTTTAAGATAAATTTTTTTCTGCGGGGTAAGAGGGGCATTCTTACTGATTGATTTCGGCTGTTTGTGGAGAGTAATGCCGGTTATCTTTTTTACTATACAAAATATTTTTCTTTATTACGCTGTAACAATAACTAATTCAGTTTTCTCTTTTTATGCCATTACATCAACGGCATGCGCCCTATCTTCTCAAGCCGCTTTTGAAAGAGGTCTATGCTGATACAGAGACTCCTGTTTCAGTATATCTCAAACTCAAGCGACCCTTTTCATGCCTGCTCGAATCGGTAGAGGGAGAGGAGCTTCTTGCCCGGTTTTCTTATATTGCCATAGATCCGGTCGCTATCCTCAGAGGCTCTGTGGATGGATCGGCACACATCGATATTCTTGATGAAAAATTCCATGATCTTGGAAGAATCGCCGGGGAGGAAACAAATCTTCGTATAAAAATTGATCGGTGTCTTGCAGCTTTTGATACTGATGAGATACCGAGGAAAAAAAACGGTGCGCCCCAGATGATAACATCAGGGGTTTTTGGCTATTTCGGTTACGATGCCATGCATCTTGTCGAAAGAATACCAAAACCGGAACTCCCCGATCCGGCAGGGATGCCCGACATTTATCTTCTTTTTTGTGATACGCTGGTGATATTCGATAATATTCTGCGCAAGGTCTTCATTGTCTCCAATTACCTTGACGATAGCGATAAGCCGGCTGCTTTGAAAAAAGTGGAGCTGATTGCCGAACAGATGTTCAGGCCATTGCTGCGTGAAGAGATCGAGTTCCAGGCCGAACACCCTGAAGAGATAGTTTCCAACACAGAGAGAGATGTGTATCTGCAGAAAGTTGAAAAAGCTAAAGAGTACATTCTTGAGGGAGATATCTTTCAGGTGCAGATTTCACAGCGTCTCAACCGGAAATTGAATACCCGGGCCTTTGATGTCTATCGGATGCTGAGAACCATCAATCCTTCCCCCTATCTTTACTACTTTGATTTGAAGGAGTTCGAAATTGTTGGATCATCCCCGGAATTGCTTGTAAAGGTAGAGCGAGACAGCACCGGCAGGCGAATAGTTGATACCCGCCCTATTGCAGGCACAAGACATCGAGGAAGCAGTTTTGAAGAGGATGAAAGGATCGCGCAAGAGCTTCTTGCTGACGAAAAAGAGCTGGCTGAGCACCTCATGCTTATTGATCTCAGCAGAAACGATATTGGCAGAATAGCTAAAATCGGCACTGTCGAAACCAATGAGATGATGGTAGTTGAAAAATATTCTCATGTCATGCATATTGTCAGTAATGTACGCGGCGAACTTCGTGATGACCTTGGCACTATGGATGCCTTCTGGTCTTGTTTTCCTGCCGGCACACTTACCGGTGCTCCAAAGGTTCGTGCCATGGAGATTATCTATGAACTTGAAAAGGAAAAACGCGGTTTGTATGGCGGGGCCGTAGGATTTCTTGATTTCAAAGGAAATCTGAAGACCGCTATTGCCATTCGCACTATGGTTATTGAGGATGCAACTATTTACTTTCAGGCAGCCGGTGGTATAGTTGCTGATTCAACGCCTGAGGCGGAGTATGAAGAGACAATGAATAAAATGAAGGCGGGTTTAACAGCCGTTGAAAATATTGAGGCTTTATCGTAACATTAATAAATCCTTGAATATCCTATGAGTAAAAATCAAAAGTTATTGAAATACCTGCTTCTTGTTTTTGCAGGAATAGCCGTTGGCGCACTTGTGTTCTCCAATGTTGAGTTCAACCTTTCTGTCAATGGCCCGCACCTTACCAGCAGGCCGAATTTTGCCACGGCAAAGAACACGTTTGAAAACTATCCCATACAGTCGCTCAAAAGCTTCAACGATGCATTTGTGCAGATCGCTGAATCGGCGACACCTTCTGTGGTGACGATTTTTACCGAAAAGAAAGTGACTGAGAGAGGTATTAGTCCCATGGATTTTTTCGGACATCATTTTGATGACTTTTTCGGGCATTCATTCGATGACTTTTTCGACAAACCTGAAAGTGGTTCACGCGGTGGTCGTTCAAACGTTCAGCACGGCCTTGGATCTGGGGTTATCGTGACAGATGATGGCTATATTCTCACCAATAATCATGTTGTTGATGATGCGGATGCGGTGTATATCCGCACCTTCGACAACCGTAAAATTGATGCCAGGGTTATCGGTAAGGATCCTAAAACTGATCTGGCGGTTATCAAGGTTAATGCTAAAGGCCTTAAACCAATCGTTATTGGCGACAGTGACAAACTCAGGGTTGCTGAATGGGTTATCGCCATCGGAAGCCCCCTTGGTGAAAATTTTGCCAGAACAGTTACGCGGGGTATTGTCAGCGCCAAGGGTAGGGCTAATGTAGGACTCGCCGATTATGAGGATTTCATTCAGACCGATGCGGCTATCAATCCCGGTAATTCCGGAGGTGCCCTTGTCAATATCAATGGCGAGCTTGTCGGCATCAATACTGCTATTGCAAGCCGTACCGGCGGATTTGAGGGAATAGGTTTTGCCGTTCCTTCAAATATGGCAAAAAAGATACTGACGGCACTCATTACTACCGGCAAGGTTTCCAGGGGCTATCTGGGTGTGAGCATTCAGGATATTGATGAAAATCTTGCAAAAGCCATGCATCTGAAGGTGGATGGAGGGGTGTTGGTCGGAACGGTTGTTGACGGCAGTCCTGCTGCAAAAGCCGGCGTAAAAACCGGTGACGTTATTCTGGATTTTAACGGAGCGAAGGTCACAAGCAGCGTTGCGCTTCGTAATTCCATAGCAAGCCAGTCACCCGGGGCAACGGTGAAGTTCAGGGTGTTGAGAGATGGCGTCATCAGGCTATTCAGTGTTCGACTTGAAGAGCAGACTGGAAAGGAAATCGCGTCACTGTCAAAGGGTGAGGAAAAAGTCACTTCAGCTCTTGGTTTCAAGGCGGAAGCGCTTACTGCTGAAACTGCTCAGAAGTTTAACCGGAAGCCGGATGACGGTAAAGTGATAGTCACCTCTGTTTCTTCATCTTCAAACGCATACCAGGCAGGCGTAAGGCGTGGTGATATCATTCTTTCTGTAAACAGGCAGGATGTGACCTCGTTTGCACAGTACAGCTCTCTAATACACTCAGTCAAAAGTGGCGACCTGTTGTTCCTGCTTGTCGACCGTGGAGGAAGCAAAATCTATTTTGCGTTTAATGTGTAAAGTTTTTTTTGCCTGAAGGATTAAGAGTTGTACATTACTTTGAAGTAAAGTCAGCAGCGACCAGCTGACTTTACTTTTTTTTGTTTGCAATCCTCTCCGATTGGCGAGCAAGTAGCTCTATGGAGTTATTTCTTTTTTTCAACAAAAACAGTACAAGAGATGACTGACAGAATTTACCTTACCAATGATGGGTATAACCGGCTGAAAGAGGAGTTGTATGTGCTGGTTCATGAAACCAGAAGGGAAGTTCTGGAAAAAATTGCTGAAGCAAGAGCCCATGGTGATCTGAGCGAAAATGCAGAATACGATGCGGCGCGCGAGGAGCAGTCACATACGGAAGCGCGCATTGCCGAGCTTGAAAACAAGCTTACAGCAGCTACGATTCTTGATCCGAAGCATATCAAGACCGATAAGGTTTATATTCTGACCTCTGTAAAACTGCGCAATCTTGATGATCCGAATGAAATCATTGAATATACGCTTGTCTCTTCCGAAGAGGCAGATACCGATTCTGGCAAAATTTCTGTCCGTTCTCCAGTCGGAAGGGCACTGATAGGAAAAGAGCCTGGAGATAAAGTTTCGATCATAGTGCCCAAAGGTGAACTGCATTATGAGATCCTGGAGATTTTCGTCAAATAGCTTTTTCAGTTTTTTAAAAAGCTTGTCTATGCCCCACGCTTCCTGTTCGGAGTCTGGGGCTTTCTCATTCCACTCATACTCTACTACCTCCACACCCCACACCGTATAATTTGATAGCATGAAAATAATTATTATACTGTAATGTTAAATAAAAAACACGAGTAATATACTTTTTTCCTTTATAAATAAATACCTGCTATTTATGAAGGTGAAGCGCAGGGTGAAACAATGAACAACGCAGATTATAATAAGCAACTCGAAACGCATAACGAGGAACTGTAATGCCTCAATGCTGATGTTCACGGACTTAAGGTTCCAATTGCCTGAAATATTACTCAAATTCTTGTAGCATGAAAATCGAACTTATCCAAACCCTTACAACGAAGTTTTAGGCACATGCCCATAACGTTGAAGGAGGAGTAGAATATTGGTTGGCCCGCGATATCCAGCCTCTTCTTGGCTATAGCAAGTGGGACAACTTTCTGAATGTAGTATCGAGAGCTAAAACAGCTTGTGAAGTTTCGGGTCACAAGACTGTCGACCATTTTGCCGACGTCGGGAAAATGGTCGATCTCGGATCAGGCAGCCAACGCGATGTTGATGATATCATGCTCACCCGCTATGCCTGTTATCTCATCGCCCAGAACGGCGACCCACGCAAGCAGGAAATTGCTTTTGCCCAGACCTACTTTGCCATCCAGACACGCCGAGCAGAAATTATTTTAAAATAATGATAGTTATTGTATTTAATTGGTGTTTGAAGGAATGATTAGCCATGCAGTGGGTCTGTATAGCCTCTGGAAATATTTCAGCCTTGTTTTATCCCTGTGATTCGTATATTTCCGACAGCAAAAAGCGGGATTTGTTTAACCGTATGATACATAAGGGTCAAATCATTTTGTATCTCATAATTGTGTAACAGGTTACAATTCGCTTTGATTTTGTTCATAATGGTCACTCAAACCAGCTCGGCTATGGGAAAACGTCAAATTATATATCGTAGGGACAGGATTGGGGGTAATCAGGGCCTGTTGAATCGTGAAATCAACTTGGTAACCAACGAGGCAAGAGTGTGGCATGGAACCATTATTGCTGTTGGCAGTAACGATGTTGAGCTTAAGGATGCTCGTTCGGGAAAACACCGGTTCAGTCTGGATCAGATTGACCGGATATATTGTGATGTTATAACGGATTATTAGAAATGAGAAAAAAAATTGTTGTCGGCAACTGGAAAATGAATAATACCGTAGCCGAATCGGTGACGCTTGCTACGGATGTTATCGGAGCGCTTGGTGAAGGGTTTTCAGGCTGTGATGTTGGCTTGGCACCTACCTATCTTGCTCTGGATGCTGTGGGTCAACTGCTTGAAGGAAGTGAGGTTCAGCTTGTTGCACAGAACTGTCATTATGAAAATGACGGGGCGTTTACAGGAGAGGTATCGGCCAGAATGATTAATGCTATCGGCTGTTCTTATGTCATTATCGGTCACTCGGAACGCCGTCAGTATTTCGGTGAGACCAACGCTACAGTGAATCTCAGAATTAAAAAAGCTTTGAGTGAAGGATTGAAGGTGATCCTTTGTGTCGGTGAAACTCTTGCAGAGCGCGAATCAGGAGTGACTGAAACAGTTATTTCCTCTCAGATCCGCGAAGGTTTAACGGGTATCAGCCATATAGGCGCCATTGTCATTGCCTACGAGCCGGTATGGGCTATCGGTACTGGAAAAACAGCATCATCCTCTCAGGCTGAAGAGGTGCATCTCTTTATACGTACACTCATCGGTGAGCTCTATGGCGAGCCAGCCTTCCGCTTGGTACGAATTCAGTATGGTGGAAGCGTCAAGCCTTCCAACGCAGCAGAACTCTTTGCCATGCCGAATATTGACGGTGGTCTTATCGGAGGAGCCAGCCTCAATGCAGACGACTTTGTCGCAATTGTCCAAGCCGCCTCAGTATAGTCCTTTTTTTACCCAGGTAACGGACAGTGATCCTGCTCACTGTCCACTGCCAACTTTTCCATCAGCACTCGTCCCTCACTTTACCTCTGTCATCTCGACCAAACTACGTCATCTCGACCAAAGGGAGAGATACATTTTTTCTTTTTTCCTCAGTAATCATAACTCGGCACATTCTTTCGACTTTTTCATCGAACAGAAATCAGGTCCGCACATGGTGCAGAAATCAGGATTTTTTTCCGTGTGGCCGCTCAATGCCATGCTTTGCGAATGTACTTCACGGGTTTTAACAGGATCAAGCGACAGGTTGAACTGATCTTCCCAGGCAAAAGCGTATCTCGCCCGGCTCATGAGTTCGTCATGCAGCCATGCCACAGCATTTCCTTTGGCCAGATCTGCGCCATGGGCAGCAATTTTATGGGCAATAACTCCTTCACGGACATCGTTCCTGTCAGGCAGGCCAAGATGCTCTTTCGGTGTGACATAGCAGAGCATTGAACACCCTTTGCTTGCTATCAGCGCACCGCCTATAGCTGAATTGATATGGTCATATCCTGCGGCAATGTCGGTAATCAGCGGTCCAAGGGTGTAAAAAGGGGCTTCATGGCAATATTCAAGCTGCTTATCCATGTTTTCCTCAACAAGATGAAGAGGCACATGACCGGGGCCTTCAATCATCACCTGTACATCGTATTTCCAGGCAACGTTTGTAAGCTCACCGAGCACCTTGAGTTCTCCGAATTGCGCTTCGTCATTAGCATCGATTATTGAGCCGGGGCGCAGGGCATCTCCAAGGGAAACGCCAATATCGTAGGCTTGCAGTATCCTGCAGATATCTTCAAAATGAGTATAGAGAAAGTTCTCCTGCTTATGAGCTTTACACCATTTCGCCATGATCGAACCGCCTCGGGATACAATTCCTGTAAGGCGTTTTTCAGCGAAGGGGAGATGCTCCTGCAGGATGCCTGCATGAATGGTAAAATAATCGACGCCCTGTTCAGCCTGTTCAAGAAGCGTATCGCGATAGAGTTCCCATGTGAGGTCTTCAGCCTGTCCTCCTGCTTTTTCAAGTGCCTGGTAGATAGGCACTGTTCCGATAGGTACCGGGGAATTCCGCAGAATCCACTCTCGGGTTTTATGGATATTTGCTCCGGTACTGAGATCCATCACGGTATCAGCTCCCCAGCGGCACGACCAGACTGCTTTTTCCACTTCTTCCTCTATTGATGAGCCAAGTGCAGAGTTGCCGATATTTGCATTGATTTTGACACGGAAATTCCGCCCGATAATCATCGGTTCGAGTTCAGGATGATTGATGTTGGAAGGAATAATAGCCCGGCCTCTGGCGATTTCGTCTCTGACAAATTCCGGAGTTATCGGCACACTTTGTCTGCCGCCTTTTGAAAACGATGCAATCCACCCTTCCAGCTGCTGGTTTTCCCGTATGGCAACATACTCCATTTCAGGGGTCACAATCCCTTTGCGGGCAAAGTACATCTGGGTGATCCCGAAGCCATCTTTTGCTTTACGCGCTGTTCTTGCTCCAGAAACCGATGAAAAGGTCGACGGTACAGTAACCCGTTCAGAAAAGCCCCAGGTATCACGCAGCGCAGGGAGTCCCTTTTCGGGGTCAATGATGATTGAGGGATCAGAATAGGGGCCGCTGGTATCGTAAAGAGGAAACGAAGAGAACTCCTGACCGCGGCAGAGATAGGTTCTGCTGAGTTTCAATGTTCTCATGCCAACCTCTATCGGATAAAGGGTGCCTTTGATAAAGGTTTTTTCAGAAGGAACCCCGTAAATGCGTTGTTCAGGGCAGAACGTGTTGTCAGTTGCGTTGGTCATAGAAGATGTTTAAACAGCCGGGGGTTCATCTTTACTGCCCCATGGTGAGAATTTAACGAAACAATACTGAAATCCACTCTATTATACAAACAGTGTATTTGTCAGGTTTTTATCATCAGAAATCCTGAAATTAAAATTTTACCTTTTCTGATGAATCAGGTAAACTGAGCAGTGAAGCCTCAATGACGTTCCTCAATGACGATAAAAATAAACTATGCTGACAGAAACTGAATCACAAGATCGGATATTGCGGCTGCAGGGAATGCTCCGGAGCAAGGATATCCAGGCGGCTCTTTTCATTCTGCCGATTGATGTCTACTATTTTTCCGGTACCCGTCAGAACGCCATACTCTGGATTCCAGCGGATGGTACGCCGATGCTGCTGGTGCGTAAAAGTCTTTCGCGGGCCAGGGAGGAGAGCCCGATTGCTGATATTCGCCCTTTTCCCTCAAGCAAAGAGTTTGCCGCCGTTTTCAGTGATCATCAGACCTGCATCGGCATGACGTTTGACGCCGTTCCGATACAGCAGCATCTTTTTTACACAAGGGCGCTTCCGGGGCGCAGTTTTGTGGACATTTCGATGATGGTTCGTGAACTCCGTTCAGTGAAGTCGCCCTTTGAACTTGAGCAGCTCCGTCATAGCGCAGGCAAGCTCGCTTCAGTTTTTGCCGAGGTGCCGCACTTTCTGAAAGCGGGGATGCGCGAGCTTGATCTCTCTGCCGAAATGGAATATCGACTCCGCAAGGCAGGGCATGAGGGATATATACGCATGCGGGCTTTCAATCAGGAGCTTTTTTTTGGTTTGGCAGTTTCCTCCGGAGGGTTAAACGGCGGATTCTTTGACGGACCAGTGACGGGAAAGGGGTTGTCGAGCGCTTCACCACATGGAGCATCATATGAAGAGATTCTCCCGAAACAGCCGGTTCTTATGGATTTCGTCGGGGTCTTCAATGGTTATATTGCCGATATGACCCGTACCTTTGTTATCGGAACGCTTGACGAGGAACTGCAGCGGGCATTTGATGTCGCGATCGACATTCAGGAGATTGTACGCAAGGACATGAAGCCAGGAGTAGTTGGTGAAGAGCTCTTTCTTGCAGCAGCATCAATGGCTGAGCATGCTGGACTTGGTTCCTGCTTCATGGGTATGCCGGGTCAACAGGCAAAATTTGTGGGCCATGGTGTGGGTCTCGAACTTGATGAGTTGCCGGTGCTGGCCAAAGGGTTTTCAATGCTTCTGCAGGCCAACCAGGTGATTGCCGTCGAACCAAAGTTTGTAATTCCGGGCAAAGGGGTCATCGGCATCGAAAATACCTTTGTTGTCACTGCTGAGGGCGGCTTAAGGTTGAGCGACCTTCCTGATGATATTGTGTTTCTGTAACCTTGTATTATCCTGCAATCCGTTTAATGAGTGAAAGCCAGTTCGTCACTGCCGGTGAGGAACGCATTACTGGTATTGTTGAAAAAGTGAGTTTTTTCAGCGAATCATCGGGTTACAGCGTCTTGCGTCTTGAGGTAAAAGGGGAGCGGGATCCTGTGACGGTTGTAGGGTGTATTGCTGCTGTTGATGCTGGCCAGCATGTTGAGGCAGTCGGCTTCTGGCATAACGATAAAACCTGGGGGCTGCAGTTCAAGGCAACCCATCTTGCGGTCATATCTCCCGATACTCTTGATGGATTAAGCAAATATCTCTCTTCTGGAATGGTGAAAGGTATTGGCCCCCATTTGGCAAAGGTGCTTATCAGTGCTTATGGAATGGAGGTTTTCAGCATTATCGAGGATGAACCTGAAAAACTGCTTGAGCTTCCAGGGATCGGAAGAAAGCGCATGCAGCAGATTATTGCGGCATGGGCGGAGCAGATGAGTGTCAAGGAGATTATTGTGTTTCTTCAGTCTCACGGTGTTGGTACTGCACGGGCAGTACGTATCTACCGGGCTTATGGTGCTGAGGCTCTCTCTATGGTTCGAGCTGATCCGTATCGCTTGATGCTTGATATACCGGGAATAGGATTTAAAACAGCCGATCAGATTGCCCGGAATATCGGAATAGCCTCTGATTCTCCGCTGAGGGCTCGGGCAGGTATCGCTTATGTGCTGCAGGAGCTTTCATCGGAGGGGCACTGCCGGGTACCTGAACAAATGCTGCTTGAAGCTTCCGGCAGGCTCCTGAATATTCCTGCGTCGGTTCTTGAAGAGGCTATCAATGTTGAACTCTCCTCAGGTACTCTTGTTGTTGTTGAGAATCAGGGCGATCGAAGCTTTTACCTTAAAGCTCTTTTCCATGCAGAGACGGGGGTTGCTGGCAGTATACGTCGAATCATGCAGGGTGTGCTTCCTTGGCGGACTGTTGACACGGCAGAAGCTATTAAGGCGGCAGAAAAAAAATCAGATCTTCAACTCTCGGAATCGCAACGCAATGCTGTATCGCTTGCGCTCTTGAACAAACTGATCATTATTACAGGTGGCCCAGGTGTTGGAAAAACCACCATCATCAATACCATTCTTAAAATTCTCGGTACAGGGAAGCTGAAATTTCTTCTCTGCGCCCCAACAGGAAGGGCGGCCAAACGTCTTTCGGAATCCACAGGCTCGGAAGCGAAAACCATTCACCGCCTTCTCGAATTTGATCCTTATGCCCGTAACTTTAAAAGGGGCTCCTCATATCCTCTTGAGGCCGATCTGGTTATTGTCGACGAAGCTTCCATGATTGATATTGTGCTGATGAACCGCCTGCTGGCAGCCATTTCCGATCGTTCTGCTCTCATGTTTGCCGGTGACGTCGACCAGCTTCCACCGGTTGGTCCGGGATTTGTGCTTGCGGATATGATTCAATCCGGAGTTCTGCCTGTGGTTCGTCTGACAGAGATTTTTCGTCAGGCCGAAACCTCCAGGATTATTGTCAATGCTCACCGAATCAATAGTGGAGAGTTGCCGATCCAGTTCGTCGGAAAAGAGCTTTCCGATTTTTACGTCGTTCCTTCTGCGAGTACTGAAAATATTCATCGCAGGCTCCTCCAGGTGGTCGCCGATAGAATTCCTGAACGCTTCGGACTGGATCCACTTAATGATATTCAGGTGCTGACACCAATGAACAAGGGGCCGCTTGGCACAAAAGCTCTTAACACTCTGCTGCAGGAAACATTGAACCCTCATTCTGCGAGAAAAATTGAACGTTATGGGACTGTCTATGCAGAAGGTGATAAAGTGATACAGATGGTCAATAACTATGATAAGGAGGTTTTTAACGGCGATATAGGGCGTATTGTAACAGCGGATGAGGAGGAGAACTCTCTCTGCGTGCTGTATGACGATAGAGAGGTTGTTTATGAATATGGCGAACTTGATGAAATTGCTCTGGCTTATGCCATCACTATCCATAAAAGTCAGGGTTCGGAGTATCCTGCAGTGGTGATACCGCTTTCCATGCAGCACTACTCGCTTCTCGAAAGAAACCTTATCTATACCGCAGTGACCAGAGCCAAAAAGCTGGTGATGATCATTGGCGACCCAAAAGCTCTTGCAATGGCTATAGGTAACAGACGTTCTTCGCAAAGACTCACTGGTCTGGCCGCAAGGATTTCCTCCGCAAGGATTTCCTGATAAACAGAGGATAACCACCGGCAATGATGATCATCCCGCTTTTTTATTATATTTCGGCCATGCTTTAAGGGTGCCCTCCGAAAGAGTAGAAATATGTGTTGAGCATACCTGATATTCCCGTAAACATGAGTGCTGCTTTTATGAAGAGAATCAATCTAGTCCGCCTCTCCCTTTTCCAGATGGGTTTCGGCATCATGCTCGGCTTTCTGCTTGATACCCTCAACCGGGTCATGACCACCGAGCTCCGTATCTCTGCCACTATTGTTTTCGGCCTGATCAGTCTCAAGGAGCTGCTGGCGATTTTCGGTGTAAAGGTATGGGCGGGCAACCTGTCTGATCGTTCACAGATTTTCGGGTTGAAGCGTACGCCATATATCCTGCTTGGTCTTCTCTGCTGTGTTTTTTCCTTCATGCTCGCTCCATCAGCTGCCTATGAGGTCAAAATAGCAGGTGTGGCATTATCAGAGATGCTTCCTGCCATGATGAAGGATATCGGCCTTTTGAAGCTGTCCATTATTTTTCTTGTGTTTGGCTTTGGCCTTCAGGTTGCTACAACTGCCTATTACGCCTTGCTTGCTGACACAGTAGGGGAGGAGAATATCGGAAAGGTTACCGGAGCGAGCTGGACCCTGATGGTTCTCACCACTATTATTTCTACCCGAATTGTAGGATCTTTTCTTGATGTTTTTACACCGGAGCGCCTGATGAAAGTGGCAGAGATCGGTGGCCTGATTGCACTTGGTATAGGTCTTTTTGCTGTGCTTGGTATAGAAAAGCGCAATGCCGAAGTGAAAGAGGGGAAGAGCAAGCATGCTATATCCTTCACTCAGTCCATCATGCTGCTTTCATCATCTCCCAAAACCCTGCTTTTTGCCTCCTATATCTTTATTTCGATTTTTGCGCTTTTTGCTAACGAAATCGTTATGGATCCTTTCGGCGCTCACGTTTTTGGTATGCCGGTAGGTACCACTACCAAACTTTTCCGACCGACCATGGGCGGTACCCAGCTGATTTTTATGCTCATTACAGGCTTTCTGCTTAACCGCATCGGGCAGAAACGCGGTGCTTTCATCGGTAACATGTTTTGTATCATCGGCTTCGGCCTGCTGATCGTGGCAGCGTTTCTCCGTGATGTGCAGTTTCTCCGTTTTGCCCTTGTCGTAACCGGCATCGGCCTTGGAGCGTCCAGTGTTTCCAATATATCCATGATGATGTCCATGACCGCAGGTCGCAGCGGTGTCTACATCGGACTCTGGGGTACAGCGCAAAGCCTTGCAATTTTTATCGGCCATCTGGGAGCAGGTATTATCATTGATACTGTCTACCATCTTTCAGGGGAGTATGTCTGGGCCTATGTTGCAATTTTTGCTATTGAAATTATTGCATTCACCATTGCAAGCCTGGTGTTGCCGCACATTTCAAAAGAGGCGTTTGAGGCTGAAAGCGAGGCAAAGATGGCTGAACTTGCCCTTGCCCGCAAACTCTGATGACCCGCGAAAATGCACGTAAAACTATGAAATACATTTTCGGGCCTGTATCATCCAGACGACTCGGCCAGTCACTCGGCGTTGACCTGCTTCCTCCTAAAAGCTGCTCATGGAACTGCGTTTATTGCCAGTTGGGGAAAACCAGGAAATTTGTCACCGAAAGGCAGGAGTTTTTTCCTCGCGAAGATATTCTGGAGGAGATTCGTCAGGCTATAGCTGCCAACAAAGAACTGGACTGGATAACCTTTGTCGGTTCCGGCGAAACCATGCTTTACAAAGGGATCGGATGGCTTATCGGGGAGGTTAAAAAGCTTACCACTACGCCTGTCGCTGTCATTACCAATGGATCGCTTTTATATTTGCCGGAAGTGCGTGAAGAGCTGTTCATGGCTGACGCGGTGCTGCCATCGCTTAATGCCGGCTCGGAAGCCTTGCATAAACAAATAGACCGTCCTGCTGCAGGTTTGACCTTTCGCCAGCATGTTGAGGGTCTTGCAGCTTTTCGCAGGGAATATAAAGGGCGGCTCTGGATTGAGGTGATGCTGCTTGGCGGGATCAATGACTCTGATGAAGCACTTCATGAACTTGCTGCCGTCATTAAAGAGATCAATCCTGATATGGTTCACCTTGTGCTGCCCACCAGACCAGCGCCCGAACAGGAGGTTCGCCTTCCCTCTGAAGAGCGTATTGAGGAAGTCATCGCCATCCTTTCAACGGTAGCTCCCGTTGTTCATCCGGTCAAAGGCACTATGGAGCTTCGCAATGTACCTGACATGCTTCAGGCGGTAACAGCCATAGTTTCTCGACATCCGGTACAGCAACGCGAACTGCAGAAAGCCATTGCCGATTGTTTTCCCGGAGAGAACGATAAAATAAGCGAAGTCATGCAGGATATGCTCGCAACAGGGAGGTTTAAGCTGGTTGAGCATGAGGGTGAACCTTACTGGGTTGTCAATGCTCAGGGTAGTTAAAGCAAAGCCCTCGTTTATCTCGAGGGCTTTGCTTTTTGATGTTATCCGGCGCTTTATGAAACAGGAATTTCCTTGCCCGTTTTTGGTTTAGGCTCGATTTTAGGCACCTTGATCTTCAGCACACCATTATCATAGGCGGCCTCAATTTTTTCAGTATCAACATTTTCACCCACGGTAAAACTCCTGCTAAGGCTGCCCCAGGAACGCTCAACACGATGATAACCTTTTTTCTTCTCTTCCTCCTTCTGTGTTCTTTCTGCGCTGATCGTCAGCACATCGTCTTCCATCGACACCTTGATATCCTCTTTTTGTACTCCAGGCATGTCGGCTTCAATGAAAACAGCAGTATCATCCTCACTGATATCAACCTTGAAGGACGGAGCCACCATTGAAGAAAAAAATGGTGATACTTTGTCATTAAAGACATCTTCAAACAACTTCAAGGGGTCTTTTCCGTAAAGTGTCAGTCCCATGGCTGCATCTCCTTTTATTAGAGGGTTAAGAGTTTAACACGATCCCTGTATATAAATCCCATGTATATAAAATAATAAATAACCTTTTTTTATAAGAAAAAATTCCCGGCGGATATATACCATCATCGGTTATGTTTCATAGCTTGACAGATTTTCCTTATACTTGCATTATAATTCGGATAATATTTTAACGGAACTAAAACTATGAAGAAAAATATTTTGGTAGTTGCAGGAATTGCAGGAATGTTCTTCGGCGTTTCCTCTGTTGATGCTCAGGCTGATCTGCGTATACGCCTTGGCGACATTCGTATTGATGCAGGAGAGAGGCCGACATTTGTCATCGATACGCGGCCGGATTTTGTCTACCTGGATGATCAGGGTTTTTCAGTATCCATTGACAGCCCTTATGATATTATATACTTTGATGATCTCTATTATCTCTATCGAGATGGCGGCTGGTTTCGTTCTTCAGATTATCGTGGTCCGTGGATTGTTGTCCATGAGTATGATCTCCCATATAAAATAAGAAGACATCGGTGGGAGGACATAAGAAGGTATCGTGATGTTGAGTACCGCAAGCATGACCGCAGCTACTGGGAGGAGAAGGGCCGGCGTGAAAGGGATAGAGAAAGGCTCAACGATAAAGGCCCCAGGGTTAATCCTGATCAACGCCGTGATGATAACCGGGGCAATAACCGTGATCAGCGAAATGATGGCAATCGCCTTTTCGAAGGGAATAATCGTGGTGACGACAACAGGAAAGCCACGGATCAACGCCGTGATGATAACCGGGGCGGTAACCGTGATCAGCGAAATGACGGCATTCGCTCTTTCGAAGGGAATAATCGTGGTAACGACAACAAGAAAACCTCGGATCAACCCAAGAGTAATAACGTCATGAAGGTGCTTGACCAGCCCAAAAAGGATGCCAATATTAAGAAATCTCCAGATCAAACCAGGAAGGATGATGGCAAGAATAGTTCAGGCAAGCAGAAGAAAGATGATAAGGACAACAATCCAAATCCGTCAAAATAACAGCAGCTTCTGCATGGAAATGTTGGCATGAAAAGAGCTTCAGGAGTAACTCCTGGTCAGGATCAATACAGTTGATGAAGCTCCAGTCGGCGTAGTTTCGGTGCCAGTTTTGCTGTTGCCGCGACTACGGTCAGGGTCATTATACCGCCGAATATTACTGACGGAACAAGTCCCATCAAGCGTGCTGCAAAACCTGATTCAAAAGCACCCAGTTCGTTGGATGATCCAATAAAGATACCGTTTATAGCGGAAACCCGGCCGCGCATTGCATCGGGTGTCACCAATTGCATGATGGTTGTACGCATAACCACCGATACACCGTCGCAAACACCGGAGAGCATCAGGAGCAGGCCGGCAACCCAGAAGTTTGCCGATATGGCAAAGGAGATGATGCACATGCCAAACCCTGCCACAGCGGCCAGCAGCCATCGTCCGGCATGGAGATTGATAGGATGGCGTGCAAGAAATAGTCCAGTCATCAAACCACCTATTGCCGGAGCAGCACGAAGCATGCCAAGTCCTTCCGGGCCGTAATGAAAGACATCATGAATGAATGCAGGCAGCATGGAAACCGCACCGCCGAAGAGCACGGCGAACATATCAAGTGACTGTGCACCCAGAATAATCTGGTTATTGAACACGAAACGGAGCCCTCCTGCAATACTGGTGAGGATTGGTGTGCTTTCCGCCGAGGGAGGCTCTTCAATACGGACTGACAGCATCATCACTGCCGCAATCACACATAGTCCTGTAGAAACGCTATAGGCAGCTGTTTTCCCTGCCCATCCGACAAGAATACCACCTAAAGCAGGTCCGACAATCAATCCAAGCTGGAATACGGAACTGCCGATTCCTGAGGCTCTGGCATATTGATGACGAGGCAGAATCAGGGCGAACATGGCACTATAAGATGGACCGATAAATGCGCGAGCCACCCCGCCTATGGCAATAGAACCGTAAATCCACAACGAAGGATGACCACTGATCCAACCTGCAGATACCGCGGTGAGTGTCATTGCATTGACAACTAACATCAGGCAGGCGACTACACCGAACAACCGACGTGAATAGTGGTCTATCGCATAGCCAGCGAACAGTGCGCAGGAAAAGTATGGTATGACCTCGGCGAGTCCAATCAAACCAAGAGCAAGCGTGTCATGTGTCAGTTCATAAATGTGCCAGCCCACAACGATTGCCATGATCTGGTAGGCAAGAACAATGAATATTCTAAAAGACAAGAGTTTTAGAAAAGCGGGATTCGAAGTAATCGGCAATGGCATGAATAATTTTTTCCTTTTGGGTCAAGTGTTTTATTCGTGTTACGGGGTATCGTTTTGCGCAGTGAGTTGCGTCATCCGGATTGCTAATAAAGAACAATATATGAGGAGCTTGCAAGTGATTATTAAAAAATACCTCATATATGGTATAGTTCTTGCTTTCCTCTGTTTCAGAGAATGTTAAAACGACTTTGTAAAGTTAGCCAAGAGTTGTAAATTTGCGCCAGATCGAATGGTGAGTGTGAACACCTTTGAGTTCGATGCCTTTCCTTTCCTTCTTAAGAGCAATGCCGGGTTTCGTCAACGTCCAATTCAACGGATATGGATTTCTTTTCCGTTCTCTACTACCGGTTTAAAAAAGTCTGGAAAGCAATTCGCATTTATCTTGTTATTGCAGGGCCGGGCCTTGTGGTGATGATTGCAGATAATGACGCGGGTGGCATAACTACCTATGCAGCTACAGGAGCCAAATACGGTTATCACCTGATATGGTTTCTTCTTCTTCTCATTCCTGTAGCTTACTACGTCCAGGAGATGACCGTTCGGCTTGGTGCGGTTACCAAACGAGGTCATGCTGAGGCCATTTTTGAGAGTTTTGGCGCATTCTGGGGCTGGTTCTCGCTCATTGACCTCATGTTTGTGGACTGGCTGACACTGGTCACTGAGTTTGTCGGCATGACGGCAGCGTTAAGTATTTTCGGCGTTCCTGCCTGGTTGACCGTGATTTTAGTGGTACTCCTTATGAGCATTATTGTTCTCAATGGCCGATATTGGACCTGGGAAAAGATTGCCTTGGGATTTTGCCTGCTGAACCTGATTTATATTCCAGCGGCCTTTATGGTCAACCCTTCAATATCAAGCATTTTAGGTCAGGGATTGATTCCTAATCTGCCTGGGGGATTCAATAATGAGCTGTTTTTTTTGCTCATGGCTAATATCGGGACGACTATTGCTCCATGGATGCTGTTTTTTCAGCAGAGCTCAGTAGTTGATAAAGGATTACAGGAAAAGGATATCAACATGGGCAAACTTGATACCTTCATCGGCTCCATCATCACTGTTGTCGTTGCGATTTTTATTGTCATTGTAACCGGAACACTCCTTAATGGTGTGCCAATCGATGATGCTGCAACAGCCGCCCGAATGCTGATGAAAACCAATCACTATATCGGTGCTTTCATGGCTATCGGGTTGTTTGACGCCGGTCTGCTCGGGGCAATCTGCATCTCACTGGCAAGTTCGTGGGCGTTTGGAGAGATTTTCGGATGGGCCCACTCGCTTAACACGAAGGTTAAGGAAGCTCCCTGGTTCTATATTTCTTTTTTTCTTACGCTTGCGACTGCAGGTGTTGTTCCTCTTATACCTGGAGCTCCGCTGGTACTTATCACGCTTTTTGTGCAGGTTGTTGCTGTAACTCTGTTGCCCGCAGCACTGGTCTTTTTAATATTACTGCTTAACGATAAAAAGACAATGGGTGAGTATGCCAATACCCCTTTACAGAATACTGTCAGTGTTATCATTGTTGTTTTAATTATTGTACTCTCGACGTTGTACGGTGTCAGTGCACTTTTTCCTAATCTTTTCCAGTAATCCAGCGGGACAGGTGAAATGAGGATGCTCAAACAGTTCAGAAGCAAGATTCGTGAGATCAACCAGCGCTATGCCAAGCCAAAGATTGAAATGTCGAAAAGCGTTAAATTTTCTCTGGCGGTTCTCAGGATATACCTCTTTGTGCTTGTGCTTTTGATGATCTACAAATTCATCACGGTTTTATAAAACCCCAAACACGCCAATGGTTACTATACTTGATCGTGAATTTTATCTCACAGAGATTGTCGGACGCCGAGTCTATCTGAAAACACGTTCGATCGGCAAGCTTAAAGATTTTGTTATACAGGAGAACGTCGGAAAAGTTCCGGAAGTTACCCACCTGCTGGTTCACCAGCCTTATGGAGACCCGCTTCTGCTGTTGCCATGGGATAAAATTACCTTGATATCCAACACGGAGATTGTTTCGGAAATAACCAACGCTGATGGGTATGAACTGAATCCTCTCGACAACCATATTTTTCTGAAAGACTATATCCTTGACAAGAAGATACTTGATATGGATGGCCATGAGGTTGAAGTGGTCTATGATGTCAAGCTTCTGTTTCAGAATGACCGGCTTTTTGTCACTGATGTAGATTTCAACCGCTTTCGAATACTCCGCCGAATGGGCTTTAAGAATCTTGCAAACTATCTGGCACGGTATAATGAGGGTGGGAGCATTTCATGGCTTTATGTGCAGCCTTTGCCGGACTCTATCGGCAGCTTTGAAGGCAATGTCAAGCTCAATGTTCTCAAGGAAAACATCAACGACATCCATCCCGTCGATCTTGCTGATATTCTCGAGGAGCTGGACGGCAGCCAGCGTATGGCCGTATTCAATCAAATCGAGCCGGAACTGGCATCTGATACTCTTGAGGAGGTTGAGCCGAGAGTGCAGCGAGAGCTTATCCGGTCAATGGAAAAAGAGCGGGCTGCCGAATTAATCAATGAAATGAGTCCTGCGCAGGTTGCTGATATTCTTTCAGCATTGCCTGCTTCTGAGGCTGATGAGATTATCGAGTTTGTAGACAGTGAAAACAAACAGAGGGTGCAGCAGATGATCGATAAACACGATGAAAACATCATGCTCTACTCTACACAGCAGGTTATCAAACGTCCACATGACACGGTCGTCAGGGATGTCATCAATAATTACCGGGAAGTTGCCGGTGATATGGATGTTATCATGTATGTCTATGTTGTCAATCAAGAGAATATCCTTCAGGGGGTTGTTGATTTAAGGGAGCTGATTGCCTCTGAACCGGAGCAGACGCTTGGCGGGATTATGACAGATAATCTTATTACACTCAGTCCAGATGAGACCCTTCAGGATGCGTTTGATATGTTTGCTCGTTACTCTTTCCGTGCTATACCGATAACAGATGAGAATGATTACATGCTTGGTGTTGTTTCATTCCATGATATTAAAGGGGTTAAGCCGCGGCTGGATTAAATGCCTCAATATAAAGCATTGCCATCTCCTTTCTCGAAATCAGTTAGTCAGGCAGGCTCTATTGCTGCTTTATAAAGATTGAAACACTGACATCCAGGATCTTTCAAGGTATATGGCTGAAACTTCAAGACATAATGAGCAGCAGCACTCCTCTGATCAGGATCTGGTTACTCAAACGCTTGCCAATAAACAGGCGTTTGCGAAAATCGTTCGTCGCTATGAAGCTCCTCTTTTACGATATATAACCCGCCTGGGTTGCAGGGATTCCAGTACAGCACAGGACTTGCTGCAGGAGATATTCATCAAAACCTACATTCATCTCAACGATTACGATCATTCGCTTCAGTTTTCTTCGTGGATTTACAGAATCGCTCATAATGAAATAATCAGCTCTTTTCGAAAGGAAAAGAACAGCCCGTGTGTATTAGAGAGAGAGGGGGACTTGTTTCTTTTTGATAAAGTGATTGATGATCTAGAACTGTCAGATCAGGATGGTCAGAAGCATTCAGCAGCGGAAATAGAGGTGGCTGTTGAGCGGCTTGATACCAGGAGTCGTGAAATAATTGTCTTGAAATTTTTTGAAGAAAAACGCTATGAAGAAATCTCAGATATTTTACAGATACCTGAGGGAACAGTTGCTACAATGATTAATCGTGCAAAGAAAAAGATAAAAAGTTATTTAGAAGAGAGTTAGATATCATGATTATGCTAAAGGACAGATCAAAATCCATTCTGGAGGAAATCGAAAAAAGAAAGGTAGTACCGATACCGCGGTGGCACTTTGTTCTCCAGCAATTTGGTTTTTGGCTGCTTGCGGCAATCTCTGTCATAACCGGCAGTATTGCGATGGCAACTGCTATTTATGTTTTCATTGATAACGATTTCATTGAAGATCATGAATACATCCATCTGTTTTTAGCTGAGCGACCCTTGATCGCCGAAATTGTAGCAAGCATCCCCTATATATGGCTGGCAACGCTTGCGCTGTTTACCCTGGTTGCCTATTTCGGATTTCGGCACACTAAAACAGGCTATCGGTATGCTACAACAAAGGTTATCGCGGGTGCTCTTCTGGCAAGCCTTTTACTCAGTGTCGGATTCAACACGATTGACGTCGGCAAGTATATCCATCGTTTTCTTATTGAAAATGTTCATGTGTATAACAAGCTGGTATACGCCAATGAACACCGCTGGACGCATGCAGAAAAAGGCCTGCTCGGAGGCAAGGTTATTCAGTATCAGAAGGATAAACAACTTCTTGTTATAAGGGATTTTAACAAAAATATCTGGCAGATTGACATGACCAGTACCGAAGTGCGGCCCGGCACTCGTCTTGTTCCTGGTAAACATGTTAAAATCACAGGTGTTGTAGTCGCTACGCAGACTTTTAAAGCATATACCATACAGGGCTGGTCAAAGAGGTATCGTAAACGCCCTGTTCAAGTGCCCAAAATTGCGCCAATCAAGGCAGTTAAGGATACGCTAGTTCCCTGAGCTGTTCTCATGAAAGCAGGCTCATAATACTTTCTGCTATTTTTGTTGTGGCCCCGGTTCTCTCTTTGACGAAAGTTTCAGCGATTTTTCCTCTCCTGTTTCTTTCAGTTGTATTGTTTATAAGGGTGTTCAATGCCGCTGTCAGTGTTGCTTCATCATGAATGACTGTTGCCCCGCCCTCTGCAACAAGACCTTCTGCTTCAGGCGAGTTGTGATAACGGGGGCCGAACATCACAGGAATACCGTAGACCGCTGGTTCAAGCGTGTTATGGACATTGACTCCGAATCCTCCGCCTACATACGCTATAGATGCTATTGAATAAAGCTCAACAAGATAGCCGGTCTGGTCAATGACGAGAACTTCACGTTCAGGATCGAATGCTCCGTTAATAGCCGAAACCTTCACAAACCTCAGTGAGCGGTTTTGAAGATCATGGTAGAGGCATTCCATATGTTCAGGGTGCACTTGATGAGGAACAAGGATAAGAGATGGAATCACTTTCAATTCCTGCCATGCATCAAGGAGTATTGTACTATCCTTTTCCCAGATGCTTCCGGCAACCAGTACTGTCTTATGTTCAAAAAAAGGTTTGAGGTGATCTATTCTCCCATGGTTTTTACTGCGCATTAAGACCTGATCAAACCGGGGGTCGCCCGCAGTTTCTGTCTGCCGGCACATGAATATCTTTCTGAAAGCGATGGAATCCTTTGATGATACCGTGTAGATCTGATCGAAGAGATGAAAAATGCTTTTATAAAAACCTTTCAATACTGGTTTGAAGTATGGAGCGTTCTCTTGCAGTACTGCAGCAGCGAGGATCAGTTTTGTTCCATATTTTTGTGCTGTCAGAAGATGGTTTGGCCAAAAGTCATAGCGCATAAGAAGCAGGATATCAGGTTTGAGTAAAGTGATCAGCTTTTTTGCATTGGCTTGCGTGTCAATTGGCAGGTAAAATACGGCAGCAGCATCAGGAAAGTTTTTTCTTGCGTCGTATCCTGAAACAGAAAGAAAAGAGACAAAAAAGATGATATCAGGTCGCTTCTCTTTTAGAGCAGCAATGATGGGACGTGCCTGTTCGAACTCACCGACAGATGAGGCATGTATCCATACCCTGAAAGCGGAATTGGAGAGATGAGTGATTTTTTTTTCCAATTCATCTATCGTGCCCTTGCGTACCTTGAAAAAAGTTAGAAGTTTAGGTGAAAGTGGGCTGAAAAGTCTTGCTGTACCCAGAATAAACGGGAAAAAAAGGGTATAGAAAAAGAGGTAGAAACTATGTATCACGATATTATCATGCTCATTACATCATTAAATAGCATAAAGGTAATAAAAAAGTCAGTCGCTGACTCTCGTCAACACATCTCTGGATAAAAAAATAGAATAACCTGTATCATTGGGGTATTTTTCCGCTTGCCATAATAAATTCGTCTTTAACAAAAAAAAATCGTACTATTCTGACGTTTTTAATGCGTGGTGAATATGCTAAGAAAGGACGCAGGGATATTTTGATTTTACAGTTCAGGAATTTCCCTTCGTTTGTGACGGAACGATGGCGCTCGGTATTGTCTGAAGTTGCCCGGATGTTTTCGGTTGATGAGAACTCTTCTTCATTTTTTTCTTTCCTGCATTGCTGCCACTCCCGCCTCAAACGAGGCTTTTTTTCTCAATGATTTGGAATGATTACACAATGAAAGAACAGCAATTATTGCCGCAGGATTTCCGCATCCTTCAGCTTGCGGAACCCATAATGAGGGCCCTTGAAGAGGTCGGGTACGAAAACCCGACACCGATACAGGCTCAGACAATTCCTCTTATTCTCGAAGGACGTGACGTCCTTGGGCAGGCACAGACCGGAACAGGAAAAACCGCTGCTTTTGCCCTGCCAATACTCTCTAATATCAATATTGAACAGGCCGAACCTCAGGCACTTGTGCTTGCTCCGACACGGGAGCTTGCCATACAGGTTGCCGAGGCATTTCAGCGTTATGCCGAATATCTCAAGGGCTTCCATGTTATCCCTATTTATGGAGGACAGGATTACGGAATCCAGCTTCGCATGCTGAGACGTGGTGTGCATGTCGTTGTCGGTACACCTGGTCGCGTAATGGATCATATGAGGCGTGGTTCACTCAATCTTTCCTCTTTGAAGTGTCTTGTGCTTGATGAAGCCGACGAAATGCTGCGTATGGGATTTATCGATGATGTCGAATGGATCCTTGACCAGACACCTAAAGGCAGGCAGGTTGCACTTTTTTCTGCAACAATGCCGTCGGTTATTCGACGTATTGCGCAAAAGTATCTGAATAATCCAGCAGAAGTTACCATTCAGACAAAAACCACCACTGTCGATACCATTCGCCAGCGTTACTGGATTGTCGGTGGAAGTCACAAGATTGATATTCTGACAAGAATTCTTGAAGTAGAGCCATTTGATGGCATGCTGATTTTTGTTCGTACAAAAACCATGACGCTTGAACTTGCCGAAAAACTTCAGGCAAGGGGATATGGTGCAGCAGCTCTAAACGGCGATATGGCCCAGAATCTGCGCGAACGCACCGTCGAGCAATTGAAAAATGGAACATTAAGCATTGTCATTGCCACCGATGTGGCAGCACGTGGCCTCGATGTTGAGCGCATCAGCCATGTTATCAATTACGATATTCCTTCCGATACCGAATCATATGTGCACCGTATAGGACGAACTGGACGTGCCGGACGTACTGGCGATGCCATTCTGTTTGTCTCGCCAAGGGAAAGAAATATGCTTAACGCTATTGAAAGAGCTACCCACAGTCGCATAGAATTGATGGAGCTTCCTTCAACAGAAGTCATCAATAACAAGAGGGTGGCAAAGTTCAATCAGAAAATTACCGATACCATTGCCGCAGAAGATCTAGGATTTTTTACCAGTCTTATTGAGCAGTACTGTCACGACCATGATGTTCCCGTAGTTGAAGCAGCTGCAGCACTTGCCTCCATGGTTCAAGGCGAAACGCCTCTTCTTTTATCAAACAAGCCTGAAAAACAAAGGTCTCGTGATGATCGGGAAGGATTTGACCGAGATCGCGGTTCAGACAGAGACCGCGCACCAGTCAAAAGAAGAAAAAAGGATGAGACCTATGGTGAAGAAGGCAAGGAAAGGTATAGAATTGAAGTTGGCAGCAAGGATGGCGTGAAAGCCGGCAATATTCTTGGCGCTATTCTCAACGAGGTCGGACTCGATCCGGAATCAGTTGGTCAGATTTCAATCAATGAAGCATACAGCACTGTCGAACTGCCTCAGGGAATGCCGGATAACGTATTTCATGAACTCAGAAAGGTAAGGGTCTGCGGTCGTCAGCTAAGGCTCACCAAAATGGAAGATCAGGAGCGTCAGTCATCGCCTTACGGAATAAAAAAGAGCTTTAAAAAACCTTTTAAACCGGCAGGAAAAGAAACCGCTTTCTTTACCGGCACCAAAAAGAAATACAAAAGTTGAGCAATACTACATATTATTTTTTCAGGCGGGGAGTTGCTTCCCCGCTTTTTTTTGCCCATTCTGATCAAGCTGTTAAGCTTTTGATAGAGATCAAGTATGATGTTGTGACCGATTTTTGCAAGCTGATGGAAGTTGTTGGGAGAAAGGCTGTATAGACAATTTCACGGGTAACCGCAATAAGTTATATATTGTAATCGATTTATCTGCCCCAAAACATCAGGATGTTGAGGGATAAGTAAACTTTCGGATATCAGGGAAACAAATAATGGAGCTTCAATTCTATGGTGCAACGGAAAGGGTAACCGGTTCATCTCATATTCTTAGAGTGAACGGTGTTACTGTTTTACTTGACTGCGGTCTTATACAGGGTTCACGAGAAGATGAGGCGCTCAATCGTCTGCCATTTCCATTTGATCCTGCATCAATCAATGCAGTCGTCCTTACTCATGGCCATATTGACCACTCAGGACGCCTTCCCTTGCTTGTAAAGCAAGGGTTTCAAGGGCCGGTTTATACAACACCGGCAACCATTGATCTTTGCAGGGTATTGCTGCTTGATTCCGCATCTCTGGGTGAGCGGGATGCCGAGTACCGTCAGAAGCATCCTGAAACGCGGGCTGATAAACATGCCGTGCCACTCTATACTCGTGATGATGCATTGCGTGCCCTGACCACTATGACAGGTTTGCCATATGGCGAGAAGCTTGAAATTCTTCCCGGGATAGTTATATGCTTCCGCGATGCCGGGCATATTCTCGGATCAGCTCTTGTTGAAGTTTGGCTGAATGAAGGTGGAGTTGCAAAGAAACTGGTTTTCAGCGGAGATGTTGGACAGTATGGTGGTCCAATTCTGAAGGATCCCGAAACCATTGAAGAGGCAGATGCCGTTATTCTTGAGAGTACCTATGGCGATCGATTGCACAGGGAACTTAAGCTTACCCTTGCTGAAATAGGGGAAATTATCAAGTCGGCCGGTACACGAAACGGGAACATTCTTATTCCTGCTTTTGCTATCGGCAGAAGCCAGGAGTTGCTCTACCTTTTCGGGCAGTATTATGAAGAGTGGGGACTTGATCAGTGGCAGGTTTTTCTTGACAGTCCTATGGCTATAGAAGCCAGCACTATCTATTGGGACTATCCGGAATTGTATGATGAGGAGGCGATTGCGTTCCGTAATGATAAAAGCATTATGCCTCATTTGAAGAACCTCCATTTTACCCCGAAACCGGAGCAGTCGAAGGCCATCAATGCTGTAAAAAGCGGTGCGATTATTATTGCCGGCAGCGGCATGTGCAACGGTGGCAGAATATTACATCATCTTAAACACAATATTGAACGTCCTGAATGTTCTTTGATCATGACTGGTTTCCAGGCGGAGGGAACCCTTGGCCGTTCACTTGTTGACGGAGAGAGAGAGGTGGTTATCCATGGCAGGAATTGCCAGGTCAAGGCAGCTCTCCATACTATTGGTGGTTTATCAGCGCATGGTGATCAGAATGATCTGCTTCGCTGGGCGGGCGGATTTATCAATAATCCGGAAATATTTGTCGTTCATGGCGATGAGGCGGTTAAAAAAATTTTTCGTGATGCAATAGAAGAACGTTTACATTTGAACGCCACAATTCCAGCATCGGGTGATGTTATCAGCTTTGGCATATAAAATATTTTGTCAACTCTTGGGAGTCACTTCTTTGTAACTCTTTTGCAAAACAACTGCTCCGGGGTTGCGTGTGTTGGAACAATTACTATTTTAACAATGTTTTACAGGTGATGGTTATCGGTTTCAGTACCGCATTGATGATGATGACGATCGTTTTTTTATGTTATTAACAAAGATACTATGTCAGTTACTTCGTTCAGGGAGCTTGTCCCTATTCTTCAGACCTCAATCGGGCCGATGATTCTCATCTCCGGTCTCGGTCTTCTTCTTCTTACCATGACCAACAGGCTTGGTCGTATTATTGACCGCTCAAGATCGCTGCTTGATGATCTGGAGTCCAATCCTGAGTCCTATGTTCTGCGGATAAACAAGGAGGTGGCTATTCTCTGGAAACGGGCCCGTTATATCCGTGTTGCTATTCTGCTTGCCTGTATGACCTGTTTTGGCGCTTCACTGCTGATTATCATGCTGTTTCTCAGCGCCCTGGTCAATATTGACTTGCCGATGGTTTTGTCGGCTGTATTTATCTGCAGTATGCTCTGTTTGAGCTGTTCACTGCTCTTTTTCTTTCTTGATGTCAATATGAACCTTGCTGCATTCAGAATCGAGATGGATAGCCACGACAAAAAAAGGCTTATTCTTGAAACAAAAGGATACTGAACGAATAAAGTATTCTCATCCCCTCGGATGAAAGGTTTTATGTACTTCCTTGATAAAGGAACGGTCGATGTGCGTGTAAATCTGGGTAGTGACAATTGAACTGTGGCCGAGCATGTCCTGCACGGCCCGCAGGTCGGCCCCGCCTTCGAGAAGATGGGTTGCAAAAGTATGGCGAAAAGTATGCGGGCTGATATTTTTTTCAATTCCTGCGAGCTTCGCATAGTGCTGCACCATGTTATAAACTGCCATCCTTGACAGCTTTTTTCCTCTCGAATTAAGAAAGAGATAGTCATTCGAGTCGCGTTTCACCAGCGACAGACGAAGCCCCGACCGGTACTTGCCGATCCATTTGATGGCGGAGTTTCCGACCGGTACCAGCCTCTCTTTCGACCCCTTTCCGAAGATTCTTACAAAACCGGCTTCCAGATAAAGACTTTGCTGCTGAAGGTTGACCAGCTCGCTGACCCTTACCCCCGTTGCGTAAAGCAGTTCAAGCAATGCCTTGTCTCTTGTACAATATCTGCCTTGCGGGGTAGTGCTTATCGGTGCTTCCAGCAGGCACATGGTTTCATCGACAGTCAAAACAGTGGGAAGGTATCTGGCCTGTTTGGGCAGATGGAGGTTTTCCGACGGATTTGTTTCAAGTGCCCGGTCTATAACCAGAAATTTGTGAAATGATCGGATCACCGATATGTTTCGAGCCATTGAACTTGCCTCCAGTCCGGTAGAAAAAAGTTCATGGATGAACTGCTCGATATGATGAGCCGTTATGGTTCCCATCTCTCCGGCGCTCTCCTGCATGAAAAGCAGATAACGTTTGAGATCGTTGTTGTAAGCCTCCCTGGTGTTCTGTGCAAAGTTGCGTTCAACGAGCATATAGTTCAGGAAATTTTCAAGAACGCTCTGGAACTGGCTATGGAGCGTATCCATTCGTCGACTTTTTGGTTTTTCGTAATCGCTGGCAGAATCCTCCGTCAAAACCCGGATGTCTGCCAGGCAAAGTGAGGATAGCGCCACTGCTTTCCTGACCTTGTCGGAATAGTTCAGGTATGCTGTTACTTTCTGGATCGAAAGCAAAATCAGGATGTCTCTTGAGAAATGCCTTTATCTGCAGATCGTTCTCTTCCGGTTCGATGGAGCAGGTGGCGTAGACCAGGATGCCGCCCTCGCCAAGCAGCTCTGCTGAATGGTCAAGCAGTTCCGCCTGCAGCACCTGGAGCTCCTGCAATGTCGCAGGTGACAGTTTCCAGCGCAGTTCAGTTCGGCGGCCAAGAACACCTGTTCCTGTGCAGGGGACATCAAGCAGAATGATGTCAGGTTGTTTTTCGGCCTTGTAAGTACGGGCGTCCGCCGCAGCAGTATTGATGATGGTGATGCCAAGGGCATGGGAATGACTCACTGTCTTCAGCAGTTTCTGTTCGTACAGGTCAACAGCGGTGATCTCTCCGCTGTTCTGCATCAGTTCCGCCAAAAAGGTTGATTTACCTCCTGGTGCTGCACAAAAGTCGAGCACTCTTGTTCCAGGCGCTGGATTCAGCAGCAGGCAGGCAAGTGCCTGGGTAGGGTTCTGAACCGTACAGAGTCCCTCAGTCACCGCAGGTTCAAAGCTGTTGAAATCTTTTGAAAGAAAGAAGTCTTCAATCCCGCACTTCTGGTGCGGTACAGCCTCAAAAATCGGGTCGGAAAAAAATTCCCTGATGGAGGTTCTGAGCCGGTTGATCCGGAATCCAAAAAGGGGGGACTGGTTATTATAGGAGAGGATTTCCTCTGTCAGTTTCTTGCCGTAGTTATCAAGCCAGCGCTCGACCAGCCACTGCGGATGTGAGTATTTTACAGCAAGCTGCTCAACAGGATTTTTATCCTTCAGCCACTCTTCAAGGGTTACACTCTCCGGAGTAATCTTTCTTAAAACGCCGTTGACAAGTTTCGACATCCTCTCACCCTTGTACTTCCGGGCCAGCTTAACACATTCGTTGACAGCGGCCCAGTCGGGTACCTTGTCGAAAAAGAGAATCTGATAGACTCCAAGGCGGAGTATGTTTCGCATCACCGGCGCAGCTTTTTCGAGCTTGTGGTGGTAGAATCGGGTGATGATGAAGTCAAGCTGAAGCCGGTAGCGGAGGACTCCGTTTACCAATCCGGTCGCCAATGCCCGGTCGATGCGGTTAAGCGCCGTGTGATGCAGCATCCGGTGCAGCAGCTGATCTGATTTTTTGTTATCGGTCTCAAGTGCCTTCAGGACGTTCAGTGCCAGTTCTCGTGCTGTGATCATGGGAAATAATAAAAAACAATTAAGTGCATTGCCCTCTTCAGGCTGTTTGTAAAATACTATTCCCTGTTGTAGATTAACTGAACTAAATGTTCTTTTAAAGATTTTAAGCTATCATCCAGAAAGGTGGAGGGACTGGCCCTGAGAAGCCTTGGCAACCGTCATTACACGATGAGTGGTGCCAATTCCATCCCGGAGTTATAACCGGGAATGATGATGGTATGCATGCCTTTCTGCAGGTTCATACCTTTCTTCAGACATTTTCCGTTTAAACCTTTATTAAAAAGAGGTTAACTCCCCTTTTCGTAGAGCGATAGCTCTCTTTTTCAACCATTGTGCACAATGAGCAGAGACGCATGAGAGCATATAAAGAGATCATTTCAAAAAAAACACGCTATTTCGATTCAAGTGAACCGTTTGTTACAGAGCTTGGTGCGCTGCTGCCATCAATACGAGTAGCTTACCGGACATGGGGAACGCTGAATTCGCAGAAAGACAATGTGGTACTGATCTGTCAAGCCTTGACAGGTTCTGCTGATGCGGATGCCTGGTGGGAAGGAATGTTTTCCCGTGGAGGTGCTTTCGATGAAACTGCCGATTTTATTATCTGCAGCAATGTGCTTGGCAGTTGTTACGGTACAACAGGCCCGCTCTCTTTTAATCCTTTTACTGGCAGTCATTACGGTCCTGATTTTCCGTTGATAACGATCAGGGATATGGTTCATGTGCAGCACCGTCTGCTTGCCAGTCTCGGTATTGATCGGGTTAAAATTGCGGTAGGAGCATCTCTTGGCGGCATGCAGGTGCTTGAGTGGGGGTTTCTTTATCCTGATGTTGTTCAGGCGCTTATGCCTATGGGCGCTTCCGGACGTCATTCGGCATGGTGCATAGGTCAGAGTGAAGCGCAGCGTCAGGCGATTTATGCCGATCGTGACTGGAATAATGGATGGTATGATCCGAGTCATCCTCCTGCCCGAGGGCTTTCAGCCGCGAGGATGATGGCCATGTGCAGCTACCGCAGTTTCGAGAATTTTCAGTCAAGGTTTGGTCGTGAGGTCCAGAACGGTACAGGTACCTTCAAAGCTGAAAGCTATCTGCGTCATCAGGGTAAAAAACTGGTCGAGCGGTTTGATGCTAATTCCTATATTACCCTCACCAAGGCTATGGATATGCATGATATCGGTCGGGGCAGGGGAGAGTACGAAGAGGTACTTCGATCCTTGCAGATCCCTGTCGAGATCCTCTCGATCAACTCCGATATTCTCTATCCCAAAGAGGAGCAGGAAGAGCTGGCAAGGTTTATACCGAAATCAAGAATACTCTATCTCGATGAACCATACGGCCACGACTCTTTTCTTATCGATGTTGAAAAGGTCAGCCGTATGGTTCGCGATTTTCTGGATGGCAGGGCATTGGAGGCTCATTCGGCAGCCTGAGTAATCTCGTCAAACCTCGTATAGTGCTGCAGCACCTCCGGTACCCTTATGTTTCCTTCCGGAGTCTGGTAGTGCTCAAGCAGCGAGACCATCAGTCGGGATGTAGCCAAGCCTGAACCATTCAGGGTATGAACGAACTCCGGTTTCGACTTGCTGTCAGGTTTGAAACGAATGTTGGCGCGCCTTGCCTGGTAATCCTCAAAGTTTGAACAGCTTGACGCTTCAAGATATTTATTTTCCGCCGGCGACCACACTTCAATATCATAACATTTTGTTGCATTGGCACTGATATCGCCACTGCAGAGCAAAAGCACCCGGTAAGGAATCTTCAGGGCGATAAGGATCGCCTCGGCGTTCTCGCGTATCTCTTCAAGAGTTGTGTATGACTCCTCCGGTCGGGTAAACTTCACCATTTCGACCTTGTTGAACTGATGTACCCTCAGGAAGCCTCTGGTGTCCTTGCCGTAACTGCCCGCCTCGCGTCGGAAACAGGCTGAATAGGCGGCATAGGATATCGGCAGAGCTTTCTGATCCAGCATTTCGCCCCTGTGCAGATTGGTTATCGGCACTTCAGCAGTCGGGATGGCGTAAAGGTTGTCCTCCTGTATATGGTAAACCTGGTCGGCGAATTTCGGCCACTGTCCTGTTCCCCTGAGCGACTCCTGATTGACTAAGAAGGGAGGGAAGATTTCGGTATATCCGTGGTTTTCAGTATGAAGGTCAAGCATGAAATTGATCAATGCGCGTTCAAGGCGTGCTCCCTTTCCTATATAGGCGGGGAATCCTGCTCCGCATACCTTTGCACCTCTTTCAAAATCAAGGATCCCGAGGGTTTTACCCAGCTCAAGGTGGTTTTTTACAGGAAAGTTCAGATCATACTCGAAAGTTACCGGTTCTTTGAATACTATGTTATCTTCCGCTGAGCGTCCGGCAGGTACCGAGTGGTGAAGTTTATTGGGGAGGCACAGAAGGATATTTTCAATTTCCTCTTCCAGACCGCTGAGCAGTGTGTCCATCCCTGAGATATCCTCGGAGACTCTTTTCATCTCATAAATCAGCTCATCGCCGGATCCAGTTCTACTTTTTTTTATCTCGGCAATCTCTTTGGATACTTTGTTGCGCAGAGCTTTCTTGTCATCTGAGCGCTGTACCAGCTCCTTGCGTTTTTTGTCAAGGTCAAGGAGTTCGGCAAGTTTTGGTTCTTCGGAAGAGAGCTGGCGCTTGCGCAGCATGTCGATCACTTCTTCCGGATTCTGACGGATAACATTGATATCAAGCATGATGGTTAAGAAGAATGAGGTTATGCTGAAAGCAGTGACTTGACGATCTGCTGAACCTTGGTGCCGTCAGCTTTTCCCTTGAGCGTTTTCATGGCTTCACCCATCACTTTACCAATATCTTTCATGGATGCAGCGCCTGTTTTTGCGACCACATCATTCACAATGGCAATCACTTCATCATCGGATACCGGTTCAGGAAGATACTCTTCGATAACACTGAGTTCTGAACGCTCTATGGATGCAAGGTCGGGACGGTTTCCTGCAGTGAATTGATCGATAGCGTCTCGACGTTTTTTGGCAATACTGACCAGTACCTCTATCTCCTGATCGTCACTAAGCACAGCTTTCCCTCCTACACGAATTGATACCTCTTTTTCAAGCAAAGCTGCACGGATTGAGCGAATTGCATTAAGGCGGTCTTTATCACCGTTTTTCATGGTATTTTTGAGATCCTGGTCTATTCTTTCTTTCAGACTCATGGTCGTTTATAATTCAAATTGGTTTTTCTAAAACGGAGTAACGGAAAATACAGGAAAAAATGCGGCTTTCCCACAAGAGCTTTTGTATTGTTTACTCATTGATATCCCCGCAAACCGGCCTTATGACAAGCTCTTCAACTGATGTCCGCTGCGCTGTAAAATATGCCTGCACCACGGGAGCTGAAATATCCTCTGGCATCATCATCACATTTTTTTTTGTATCGGGAACCTCGCCCCACATGGGTGTATACACTGCTCCGGGCATGACATTTGTGATCCTGACATTGCAGTTTTTTGCGTAGAGGCGTATTGTCTCAACCAGACCTTTCTGCCCGAATTTCGACATCGAGTAGACCGAAGAGCTCTTGAATGCTGTTTCTGCTGCAATGGAGGTGATAAAGAAAATGTGACCTGATTTCTGTTTTTCCATGACTGCAAAGACCTTTTGTGTAAGAAAAAAAGTTCCCTTCAGGTTCGTTGCCATGGTATAATCGAAATCCTCCTCAGTCATGTCGCCGAGCACCTTGAATCTTCCGACACCGGCATTATTGACAAGGCAGTCTATTGACCCGTGGCGTTCGAGCGTTGTAGTAACAAGCCGGTCAATCTGGGCAATATCGGCAATATCTGTCTGAATAATATCCGATGCTGCACCGTAGGAGCGGCATTCGTCTGCAACAGCCTCAAGATCCGAAGCCGTTCTGGAGGCGAGGATCAGCACTGGTTTAAAGTCGTTTTTCTTGTTGGTTGCTTGCGCAAAATCAAGGGCAATGCTCTTTCCGATTCCTTTACCTGCACCGGTTATGATAATGATCTGTTTCATTTGTTATTTTTTCGGTTATTATATGGTTTTCTGTATAAGTATATATTACATGCTGTTAATTAAAGCACTATTACTGTATTGCCGTAATTTATTTTATTTTCAGGCTGGAAAATACTGTGTAGATATATATATTTAATTTATAAACTAATCGTATATACACTTCGATTCCGTTAGTGTATTGCAAATCTTTAACAATGCTAAATCTTAATATTTATCATGGCTATAAGCAAAGTTAAATGGTTTGATGGTAAAAAAGGCTATGGGTTTCTTGTAAATCCAGAGGGTGGCGAGGACATTTTTGTTCATTTTTCGGCTATCCAGTCAGATCGGAGTTTTAAGGTGCTTAATCAGGATGCTGCCGTGGATTTCGAAGTTGACAAAACCCAGAAAGGATTGCAGGCAAAAAATGTCAGGGAAGTTGCAGATAATGGTTTTTCAGAAACTCCTTCTTTTCGCCAGGAATCATTTGGTTAAAATTAAAGAAGTGAGCGTTCCCGAAAGCTGAACCATTCTGATCTTGCTATAATGATATGATCCAGCAGATCGATCTGGATGATAGCGCTTGCCTGTTTCAGCAGGGTGGTGACTTGTTTATCGGCATGGCTTGGCTCAACGTCACCTGAAGGATGGTTATGCACTAGGATAATAGCGTGAGCACTTTCTCTGATAGCTGATTTAAAAACCTCTCTTGGATGAATAAGGGCAGCGTTGAGTGTTCCTACTGAAACCAGCTCGGGTTTAATAATCTGGTTTTTGGTGTTCAGGTGCAGAACGAAGAGATGCTCCTTTGTCTCATCCGGTATTCTGCCTGCCATGTATTCGACAATATCCCTTGCTGCCTTTATTTTTTTATTGAAATTTCGTGCATAATGCAGTCGTTTGTTCAGTTCGAAAACAGCAATGATCTGCATTGCTTTGACCTTGCCGATTCCTCTGATTTTCTGAAGATCGGCCTGAGCTGTATCGGCAAGTTTTTCAAGGCTGAACTCTCTGATAATTTCATGACAGGTATCCACAATATTAAGGTTTCTTGATCCTGAACGCAAGATCAACGCAAGTAATTCTGCAGGACTTAGTGAAGCTGGTCCCGTTCGGATAAAGCGTTCGCATGGTCTGTTTTCAGGATCAAGATCATGGATTCGCATATTTGCGATGTTTTATTCGTAATAATGGTGTAATTAACCAAGATAAAGAAATAGGGAGTGATCGCAACTACATTTTTGCATGTTTTTTTGGTTTACCAAAAAAGAACCCTGTATACAACCACAGGGGTTATGCCTGAGAAAATTTATCTGGCAGTGGTACTGAAGCTTTCAGGGTAAAGAGGTGATAGTTCATGCTGTCTTCTAAGGCATGCAGGCTTGCTTCGATGATGTTTGTCGATACCCCAACAGTGCCCCAGGTATAGCGGCCATTGCTTGACACTATCAATACACGCACTTTGGCGCTGGTACCACGTTTTTCTTCAAGAACCCGGACTTTGTAGTCAACCAGTTTGATACTCTTGATTTCAGGGTAAAAATGGATCAGCGCTTTACGAAGAGCTTTGTCAAGCGCATTGACCGGTCCATCACCATCAGCGGCAATATGCTCTATCTCTTCGCCAACCTTGACCTTAAGAACAGCCTGATCAACATTTTTTGCATTTTTGCTGGATTCAATATGCACTTTGGTTTCCAGGACTTCAAAGAACGGCTTAAAGTTGCCAAGTTCCCTGTGCAGAATCAGTTCAAATGAAGCTTCAGCTCCGTCAAACTGATAGCCTTCGTGTTCGAGTTCTTTAATATGGTGTACGATATTCTTTATAAGATCTTTCTTTTCCGGGATGCCGATACCGAGTTCCTGTGCCTTGTACCGGATATTACTTTGCCCTGCAAGCTCTGAAACAAGAACACGTTGACGGTTTCCGACAAGTGCAGGATCAATATGTTCGTAAAGCGAACTCTCTTTCATAACCGCGCTGACATGGATGCCGCCTTTATGGGCAAATGCCGATTTTCCAACAAACGGCGCTCTGGTGTTTGAAGGCATATTCAGAATTTCATAGACAAACTTCGAAAGGGAAGTAAGCTGATTGAGATGCTCAACACAGGAGAATGAACGTTGCAGTTTCAGCATGATATTTGGAATAATGCTAATGAGGTTGGCATTCCCGCATCGTTCACCGATTCCGTTTATCGTGCCCTGTATATGAGTTGCCCCGGCCATGACGGCTGCTATGGAATTCGCCACAGCCAGATCGCTGTCATTGTGGCTGTGGATACCCACGGGTACTCCTGTAACTGCTACTACCTGCGCTACAGTTTCTGTAACTTCATGAGGTAGTGAGCCGCCGTTGGTGTCGCAGAGCACAACTCTTGACGCACCGGCCTGAACTGCTGAAAGCAGCATTTTCAGGGCAAATTCACGGTTGTCCTTGAAGCCGTCAAAAAAATGTTCAGCATCAAAAAACACCTCTCTTCCCTGCGATTTCAGGAAAGCGACAGAGCGGTATATCAGTTCAGCATTCTCATCGTCCGAAATGCCAAGACTTTTTACAGAGTGGGCTTTCCAGGTTTTTCCGAAAATCGTGATAACCGGTGTTTCAGATTGAAGCAAACCGAGCAGGTTAGGGTCATTTTCAACAGTTGCTGCCGTTCTGGCTGTCGAACCAAACGAGCAGAGCTTTGCATGCTTCAGTTTAAGAAGTCTCGCCTTGATGAAAAACTCTTCGTCCTTGGGATTACTGCTCGGCCATCCGCCCTCAATATAGTCCATACCGAACTCATCAAGCTTTTCAGCAATAAGGAGCTTGTCCTGTACAGAAAGGTTGATATGTTCACCTTGAGTGCCATCACGCAGGGTGGTATCGTAAAGCTCTATTGGCTTTGTGGTAACAGTCATAAATCAGCGTTGAGCCATTAAGTTTTCCTGTCTGGCATAAGCAAAAATACCTCCGGCCTCGATGATGCTGAAGACATCACCAAGCGGATTGAGTGTATAGGTGACCTTGCTTGTCAGGTTTTCGAGCGTATTGGATTCTACATCAATCTTCAGGTCATCACCGGTATTGATCAGCTGGTTAAGATGCTCTGAGGTTTCATAGGGAATAACAAAACCGCCATCGACAGAGTTGCGATAAAAGATTCTTGCGTAAGACTCTGCAATAATGGCTTTAATTCCGGCAACTTTCAAGGCGAATGGTGCGTGTTCCCTTGAAGAGCCGCAACCGAAGTTCGGGCCGCCGATAATAATCGTAAAGTCTGACTCGAAACTTCCTTCCTGAATGAAAGGAATATTGCCGACAGGAAGCCCGCCCTGTTCCGGCGGCACCCCTGAAAGGGCATACTTCCCGTATAATTTTACCTCATCAGGATTGGAGAGGCTGTAAACAAGATGCTCGGCCGGAATAATCTGGTCGGTATCAATATTTTTGCCTAACACATAGGCTTTTCCCTGAATTACTTTTTCCATTTTGTGTGAAGCGAATAAGTTAGTCCTTACGAGCCGATCAGAGGAAATCTCTCGGATCGGTGAGTTTTCCGGTAATTGCCGATGCAGCTGCCGTCAGCGGCGAGGCAAGGTAGACCCCAGCGTGTTTGCTGCCCATCCGGCCGGGGAAATTGCGGTTGGTTGTCGAAACAACAACATCATTGTCAACCGAACGTCCAACCGTGTCTGCAGGTCCGCCAAGACAAGCTGCGCATGAAGGCAGCGCAATGCTGCATCCGGCATCTTCAAAAATCTGTTTAAGGGTTTGTCCATCGTAGCGTTCACACTCAAGGTCAAGGGCAACTTTAACGGTTGCCGGAACAATATTTGTGGTAACCGCCACCTTCTGCCCTTTCAGGATCTTTGCCGCCATGACAAAATCAGTCAGTTTGCCGCCGGTGCAGGAACCGATATAAGACTTTGTGATTTTTGTTCCCTGTACGCTTCTGACCGTTGCCCGGTTATCAGGGCTGTGTGGCTGGGCGACCACCGGTTCAAGTTTACGGACATCATAACTGTATTTGCTGTGGTATTTTGCATCCGGATCGCTTATGAACAGTTCATAAGGTTTGCTGCTTTTTGCCCGGACATAACGTTCAGTGACCTCGTCAGCCGCAATGATGCCGTTCATGCCTCCGGCCTCGATAGCCATGTTGGTCAGTGTCATTCTCTCTTCCATAGGGAGCGAAAAAATAGCTTCTCCATCAAACTCCATGGCCCGGTAGGTTGCGCCATCGGTGGTTATGTCACCGAGAATCTGCAGAATAAGGTCTTTTGCCGTAAGGTATTCAGGCATAGGGCCATCGAAGGTGAACTTCATTGACTCAGGAACTTTTTCCCAGAGTTTGCCTGTACCGAGAATGAACGCTGCATCAGTATTGCCGATACCTGAACCGAACATACCGAAAGCTCCTGATGTACAGGTATGAGAGTCTGTTCCAAAGAGGACGGTTCCAGGGAGATTGAACCCTTCTTCGGCAAGCGCGACATGACAGACTCCTTTATATCGATCCGTTCCTACATCGTAGTAATTTTCAAGTCCCTGCTCTTGTGCAAACTGCCTCAAAAGATCTATGTTGCGATGGGCGTGTTCGTTTGCTGTAAAAATATAGTGGTCGGGAAGAACGACAATTTTTTTCGGATCCCAGACTTTCGCTTCAGAACCAAATTCTTCTTTGAAAATATCAAAGGTCGGCGGACCGCAGACATCATGCGTAAGCAGAATGTCGACATTCAGCCAGACGCTTTCGCCAGCGTCGACAAATGTTCTGTTTGCCGCCTTCGAAAGAATTTTTTGGGTTATTGTTTGTGCCATTTTTTTTAAACCCCGCTGTCTATGGTTTCAGGTGTATTGTTGTCAAAATGATGCTGACGCAGGCCGAGAGCTTGTAAATAAGCCTTGGCGCTTGCTTCGATAATATCGGTTGAAACTCCTCTTCCGTTAAAAGAAATATTGTTGTCTCTTATCCGAACAAGCGCCTCACCGAGAGCCTGACGGCCTGCTGTGGTTGAACGTACCGAATAGGAGGTGACCATAGACTCAAGGCCAAGAGCCCTTTCGACAGCCCTGAAACAGGCATCTACCGGACCATCGCCAGTCGCTGATTCTTCAAATACCTGAGCATTGTGCCGGATCCTGACAGTTGCCGTTGGAATCGAGGCAGTACCGCTGTTGATATGAAGGTAATCAAGTTCAAAAGCGTTCCGGGGTTTATTTCGTTCATCCCCCATTAATACTCTTAAATCATCATCATAAACCTCTTTCTTTTTGTCGGCAATATCGACAAAACGCTTGTACACCGCTTCGAGTTCACTCTCCTGCAGGTCGTAGCCGAGGGCCTGAAGTCTTGATTGGAGTCCGTGCTTGCCGGAATGTCGACCAAGCACGATGTTCGTTTGCGGCACACCTACTGATTCCGGTGTCATCACCTCATAGGTCTGACGGTTTTTCAGCATGCCGTCCTGATGAATACCGGATTCATGCGAAAATGCATTGTCGCCGACAATTGCCTTGTTGGGCTGTATGATAATACCGGTAAAGGTCGAGACCATCCGGCTTGTATTGTACAGCTCCTCCGTAACAATATTTGTATAGAAGTTGTGAAGATCACTGCGTACTTTCAGTGCCATCACAATCTCTTCCAGCGAAGCATTTCCTGCACGTTCTCCTATACCATTCATTGAACACTCAACTTGTCGTGCGCCATGTTCGAGTGCGCTGAGACTGTTTGCCACGGCCAGGCCAAGGTCGTTATGGCAGTGCACGCTGATAACCGCGTTACTGATATTCTTGACGCGGTTGTGAAGGTCGGCTATTTTTATGCCGAATTCCGATGGCCATGTATAGCCGGTGGTATCGGGAATGTTGACAGTAGTTGCCCCGGCGGCAATGACTGCTTCAATGATTTCAGCCAGGTAGCCTTGGTCGGTACGGCCTGCATCTTCCGCTGAAAACTCGATATCAGATGTAAATGTTTTTGCAAAGGTAACGGCATCAACAGCCATTTTCAGGATGGTCTGTCGTTTTTCCTTCAGACTGACCCCGTAACGGTCACTGCCGAATTTTCCGGCAATATGGATGTCAGAAGTGCCGATGAAGGTGTGAATGCGGGGTTTTTTTGCCTGGCGAAGTGCGTTCCATGCTGCAGTAATATCGTTTTCAACCGCTCTGGCCAAGGCTGCCACAATAGTTGAGGATTCAGCGCATACCCGTTGAACGGCTTCAAGCTGCAGAGGCGACGAAGCGGGGAAGCCGGCTTCGATAACATCCACCCCAAGCTTTTCAAGCTGCCTGGCAATTTCAACCTTTTCCTGAACATTCAGAGATGCGCCGGGTGATTGCTCCCCATCGCGCAGTGTTGTATCAAATACAAGAATTCTTTCTTTCACATTATCTGCCCGCCCCTTTCTGCCTTTTATGCCATAAATTTAAATCAAGCGCCCAGATGCCTGACAATTGCCTCAGTCATAACTGTTGTTGAAACAGCACTCTCTCCGGGATTTGCGATGTCTGCTGTCCTGAGGCCGGAAGCCAGTGCAGCCTCGATTGCCTGATAAATCTCTGTTGCAATCTCCGGTAAAGAGAAGCTATAGTCGAACATCATTGCTACTGATGCGATTGTGGCAATAGGGTTTGCCTTGTTCTGTCCTGCAATATCGGGAGCACTGCCGTGGATAGGCTCATACAGGGCATGTTTTATACCAATGCTTGCAGACGGCAGCATACCAAGGCTTCCGGTTATCATACCTGCGATATCGCTTAAAATATCACCAAACAGGTTGCCGGTAACGATAACATCGAACTGTTTCGGGTTGCGGACAATCTGCATTGCAGCATTGTCCACATACATGTCGCTCAGCTCTATATCCTGGAAATCCTTGTGAACCTCGTGGACAACATTTCTCCAGAACTGTGAAACCTCAAGAACGTTTGCCTTGTCGATTGAAATAACTTTTTTATCACGTTTCCGTGCCGATTCAAATGCCAGACGGGCAATACGCTCAACTTCGTAGCGCTCATACACCATGGTGTTCCAGCCTTTGTTTTCATCGAACCCGCGCGGCTGGCCAAAGTAAATGCCGCCGGTCAGTTCACGAAAGACAAGGAAATCCGTGCAGCGAACTACGTCAGCCTTGAGAGAAGATGCGCCAAGCAGTGCATCATAGACTTTTGCTGGTCGAAGGTTTGCAAACAGCTCAAGCTCTTTACGGATTTTCAGAAGTGCTGCTTCAGGCTTGTGTTCATGCGCCAGCTTTTCCCATTTCGGACCGCCGACTGCACCAAGTAAAACAGCATCACACTTTCTGCAGGCTTCGAGCGTAGCATGAGTGAGCATTTCACCATGCAGGTCATAAGAAGCACCACCGAATGGATGCTCCTCAATCTCTATTTCAAAGTCGTGTTTTCTGGAGAGCTGCTTCAGTACTGCAACTGCTCCGGCAACTACTTCCGGGCCGATACCGTCACCCGGTATTGATACAATCTTGTACATCACGTTGTCGGGTAGGTTATTTTTTGATCAGCCAGCTCATCATATTCCGAAGTTTTGCCCCTACCGTTTCAATTGAATGGTTGCGGTTTTCCTCTCTGAGCTTGTTCAGTTGTTTGTAGCCGCCGTTGCATTCATCAATGAACTCTTTGGCAAAACGGCCATCCTGAACCTCTTCAAGGATCTTTTTCATTTCAGCCTTGACTGCCGGAGTAATAAGGCGCGGACCGCGTGTCATGCCGCCGTACTCAGCGGTATCGCTCACTGAATAGTTCATTCTCGACAGGCCTCCTTCATAATAAAGGTCGACAATCAGTTTCAACTCGTGCATACATTCGAAGTAGGCAAGTTCTTCAGGGTAACCGGCTTCAACAAGAGTTTCATATCCGGCCTTGATAAGCTCGGCTGAACCACCGCAGAGAACAGCCTGTTCACCGAAAAGATCTGTTTCAGTTTCATTCTTGATTGATGTCTCGATAACGCCGGCCTTGGTACCGCCAAGAGCTTTAGCCCATGCAAGTGCCTGATGTTTTGCCTCTCCGGTAGCATCCTGATGTACTGCGATAAGGCAGGGGACACCATTGCCCTGGGTAAAGGTGCGGCGTACAAGGTGGCCTGGGCTTTTAGGAGCAATCATGATAACATTGATCGTCTCATCCGGAATGATCTGTTTGTAATGGATATTGAAGCCATGAGCAAAAGCAAGGGTGTTGCCTGGCAGAAGGTTCGGAGCAATTTCAGCATCATAGATTGCCTTCTGGTTCTGGTCAGGAAGAAGCACCATCACGATGTCTGCCCATTTTACCGCTTCAGCAACGGTGTCGACCTGCAGTCCGGCTTCCCTTGCCTTGTCGGATGAAGAGCTCTCTGTGCGAAGACCGACTCGGACATTCAAGCCGCTATCCTTCAGGTTAAGAGCATGAGCATGGCCCTGGCTGCCGTAACCGAGTATTGCTATATTTTTCCCCTGGAGATAGCCCAGATCGGCATCCTTATCGTAATAAACATTCATCAGTGAAATGGTTTTGATTGATAATACAGTAAAACGGTGTCACTCTCCACGGTGTATCGCTACAGCGCCGGAACGGGCTAACTCCTTTATTCCGTAGGGCTTGAAGATATCAATAGTTGTGTTGATCTTATCCGGTGAACCGATGACCTCAATAGTAATGGATTTTTGTTTTATATCCACGACTTTTCCTTTAAAAACATTGATAAGTTCGAAAATCTCATGCTGTTGCGTCTTGCTGAGTTTCAGAGTCATCAGAAGCAGTTCCCGCTCAACATGAGGCTGATTTGTCAGATCAGTAACTTTAATGGTATCAATCAGTCTGTTCAACTGTTTGATGACCTGATTGATGATCTGGTCGTCTGCAAAGGTCACAATAGTCATCCGTGAGATTTCGGGATCTTCCGTTTCGCCAATGGAAATGCTTGATAGATTAAAACCCCGTGCGCTGAACATCGTAGCAACCCTGTTAAGGGTTCCAAACTTGTTTTCAACGAGTACTGATATGATGTGTTTCATAGTCAAATTCAAACCATTGTTTTAGGGTTTAATCTTGCAAGGAGCATATCAGAGATTGAGCCTCCTGCCGGGACCATTGGGAAAACCATATCTTTTTTCACAACTCTGAAATCAACAAGGATCGGACCATCTTTGTAGGCAAGTGCCTCTTTGATGGCCGCTTTTGCCGCATCCGGGGTTTCAGCCGCAAGCGCCTTGCATCCGAAGGCTTCGGCAACTTTGATAAAGTCGGGGTTGCTGTCGGCAAGATCGGTAAATGAGTATTTTTCCTTATGGAACAGCTCCTGCCATTGACGGACCATCCCAAGAAAACTGTTATTGATCAGAAATATCTTGATTGGTGTTTTACAGTGGACAGCCGTGACAAGCTCCTGAATGTTCATCATAATGCCGCCATCTCCACAGAACAGGACAACCGGACGGTCGGTAATGCCGAAAGCAGCGCCGATGGCTGCAGGCAGACCGAACCCCATGGTGCCGAGTCCGCCGCTGGTGATGATGGAACGCGGATTCATGAAGGTATAATATTGTGATGTCCACATCTGGTGCTGGCCGACATCGGTTACCACGACTGCATGTCCCGCTGTTTGTTTTGACACCTCATCAATAACAAATTCAGTTCTCAGTGCACCGTCTTCCATGTTGTAGGTCAGAGGGCATTGTTCACGCCATGACTGGATCTCTGCAAGCCAGGGCTCTCGGTTTTCGACAGTATTCGGCGTCTCTTCAAGGAGTACGGCGAGAAAGTCTTTGGCATCGCCGACAATAGGCAAGTCCACCTTGATGTTTTTATCCACATTGGTGGGATCAATGTCATTGTGAATTTTGAATGCATGCGGTGCAAATGTATCGATTTTTCCAGTGACCCGGTCGTCGAAGCGTGCACCGACAGCAATCAGGACATCACAGGCATTTACAGCCTGATTGGACCAGTATGTGCCATGCATGCCAAGCATACCCATGCTGAGCGGATGGTTGCCGGGGAAAGCTCCAAGTCCCTGAAGTGTCATGGTGACCGGTATGTTCTGTTTTATCGCGAATGCCCGAAGCTCTTCAGATGCTTCAGCACTGATGACACCGCCTCCGATGTAGAGGAGGGGACGTTTTGCCTTGGCAATTTTATGAGCTGCTTTCTCGACCTGGTTTATATGGCATTTGATTGTTGGTTTGAATCCACGGATATCAACACTCTCAGGCCAATGAAATGCGCATGATGAATTCAGAACATCTTTAGGCATATCGATAAGTACCGGCCCCGGCCTGCCGGTTGTAGCAAGAAAAAATGCCTTACGGATGGTTAGGGCAAGCTCTTTGACATCCTTGACAAGAAAATTGTGTTTCGTTATCGATCGGGTAATGCCTACAATATCTGCTTCCTGAAAGGCATCGTTTCCAATAAGTGAACTTGGAACCTGACCGGTAAAGACTACCATTGGAGAGGAGTCCATATAGGCGTTGGCAATGCCGGTGACGGTGTTTGTCGCACCGGGGCCTGACGTGACAAGAACTACCCCTGGCTTTCCTGTAGCGCGGGCGTAGCCTTCCGCCATGTGAGTTGCTCCCTGTTCGTGACGGACAAGGATATGCCTGATATCTTGTATCTCGTAAAGAGTCTCGTAAACTTTCAAGAGCGATCCGCCCGGATACCCGAAAATATATTCAACGTGTTCTCGTCGCAGACATTCGAAAAATATTTCTGAGCCATTGAGAGTGTGGCCTGATAAATGCATAGCGTGGTTATTTAGGTTCACAGGAAACTGTACATTTCAGTATTGCCCCGGTATTGGCTGATGTGACCAGTTGGGCATACCTTGCCAGATAGCCTTTTGTTATTTTCGGCACAAACGGTTTCAGCAGCGCCAGCCGTTCGCTGATAACCTGATCTGAGAGGGCAACAGAGATGCTCCTGTTCGGAATATCGATTGTGATGATATCACCGTTTTCCAGTACCGCAATCGGCCCTTTCTCTGCAGCTTCTGGAGAAATGTGTCCGATGCATGCCCCTCTCGATCCTCCGGAAAATCGTCCATCGGTAATGAGCGCGACTGACTCTCCAAGACCACGACCCATAATGGCACTGGTGGGGGAGAGCATTTCAGGCATTCCGGGCCCCCCTTTTGGGCCTTCATAGCGAATGACCACGACATCCCCTGCCTTGACATCATCCTCCATAATGCCTTTGATGGCATCATCCTGAGAGTCGTACACCTTTGCCGGGCCTGTGTGTTTCATCATTTCCGCAGAGACAGCACCGGTTTTGACAACTGCTCCCAATGGCGCAAGATTGCCGTACAGAACTGCAAGACCACCGGAAAAAGAGTAGGGGTCTTCAACACTTCTTATAACAGAGCGGTCCATGACCTCTGCTTCACTTATATTTTCGCCGAGTGTTCTGCCGGTTACGGTCAGTGCTGAAAGGTCAAGAAGCCCCTCAATTTTACTGAGTTCCAGAAGTATTGCTGATACTCCGCCAGCGCGATCTACATCCTCGATATGGACGGCCATTGTTGCAGGGCTGACTTTGCAGATATAGGGAGTTTTTGCAGAAAGGGCATTCAGTTCGGAAAAATCAAATGCAAGTTCGGCTTCATTGGCAAGTGCCAGAGTATGCAGGATGGTGTTGGTGCTTCCACCCATAGCAAAATCAAGTGCAAAAGCATTCAGCAGTGCTTTCCGTGTCAGGATATCTCTCGGTCTGATATTCTTCTTGACCAGATCAACGATACGACGGGAAGCTTCCTGTACCAGTTCATTGCGACGGGGATCGATGGCAAGTATTGTTCCGTTGCCCGGCAAAGCAAAACCAAGTGCTTCACTGAGGCAGTTCATCGAGTTTGCGGTGAACATACCGGAACATGAGCCGCAGCCCGGGCAGGCATTGTCTTCTATTGATTCCAGATCACTGTCGCTGATTTTTCCAGTACTGTACTCGCCGACAGCCTCAAAGACAGAAATGAGATCAATGGTTTTTCCAGAAGGAGTATGGCCTGCCTTCATGGGTCCTCCCGAAACAAAAATCACAGGAATGTTGATGCGAAGAGCAGCCATCATCATGCCGGGGGTGATCTTGTCACAGTTTGGAATACAGACAAGTCCATCAAGTCTATGAGCTTCTGCCACAGTCTCGACGCTGTCAGCAATAAGTTCACGGCTTGCCAGAGAGTAGCGCATACCGATATGTCCCATCGCAATACCATCACAAACCCCTATGGTATTGAATTCAAACGGAACCCCCCCGGCTTTGCGTACCTCTTCTTTTGCTATTTTGCCGAGTTCCTGAAGATGCGCATGGCCCGGGATAAGTTCATTATAGGAGTTGCATATACCTATAAAGGGTTTTCTGAAATCGTCGTTTGAGACGATTGACCCTGTAGCTTTTAGAAGACTGCGGTGAGGCGCTTTCTCAAACCCTGTTTTGATAGTATCTGATCTCATTGCAGTTCAAATATTTTTTTGACAATTAAAAGAAAACCTCCGAGACCGCTGTTCCCGAAGCCACATTGATGAAAAGTCTGAAAGAGAAAAAAATGGACTTGGGATCGGCTTGGGTTCAGAGCAAAGCAATGCTTGGCGATGCAATCACCACAGTGACAAAAATTCCGATCATGGAATGGAGAGCGTAAAGAAAATGCATGGCATTACAGCCGGAAACAGCTGATGCTGTCTGCTCATGTTCAAAACCACGGCAGGTACTGCAGGTATATACATTGATTGCAGACATTGAGGCAAACAAGTTTCTATAGGTATTATGTTGAAGTTCGAAATAAATTACATTTAATGTTTTATTTAAACAAGCATTAAAAAAGTTAAAATCCGATGGGTTTTTACTCTTGATTCTGTTGAGTTACAGTTATATTTTTGAAGAATTCAGAGTACTGTTAAGTGCTTATTTTTTAGGATTAAACATTCAAAAAAAACCAGAACCATGCTGAACATCCAAGCTCCGTTGCATCAGGATTTACCAGCCTTTTTTTTGACAATGTGTCTTATTCTGCTGTTTATTATCCTTGCTGAATTACTTACAGGAAAATTCAGTATCAGTAGTCTGGTGGTCAGAAAAATTATTCATCTCTGTATGGGGGTAGTTGTTTTTTTTGTGCCATCATATTTCCAGTCAAGCTTTTATCCTGCGCTGGCAGCTCTTGTTTTCTTGCTTGTCAACGGGTTGAATATCCGATTCAAATGGTTTGGCTCTCTGCTTGCTCTTCCCGATGGCAATAATGTTCAGTCACCGGCAGTGAAAAGTTACGGTTCACTTTTTTTCCCGCTTATTTTTTTGCTTCAGATTCTTTTTCTGTGGGAGTCCCATAAGTGGATTCTGCAGACCTCCATGCTCGTTATGGGTGTGAGCGACTCGCTTGCTGCTCTTGTGGGAAGTTCGGTTGGCAAAAAGCATATTGAGCATCTGACGAAAAACCCTAAAACTGTTGAGGGATCGTTGACAATGTTTTTCAGCAGCTTTATTCTGCTGAGCGTAACTCTCATGGTATTCAGTAAAGATTTCACAGGAGCTCTTGCCGGAACGTCGTTCTTGATGCTTATAGCTCTTGCACTTCTCCTTGCAGTTGTCTCAACAGCTGTCGAAGCGCTGTTATCGCATGGTCTCGACAATTTTTTTATTCCCTTGTCGGTTGCCTATGCACTCTATGTTCTTGAAATGAACCATACCATTCTTCTTGACCGTTTTCTTATCGGAGGACTGTTTGCGTTTCTTCTTGCAGTTTTTTCCATCAAGGTAAAGTTTCTCAATAACAGTGGTGCAACAGCGACGTTTTTGCTCGGGACGACTATTTTTGGTATTGGAGGGATAACCTGGACGATACCTCTTTTGACTTTTTATCTTTTGTCATCAGTGTTGTCAAAGCTTGGCAAAAAACGTAAGGCGAAATTTGACCTTGTTTTTGAAAAAGGCTCACAGAGGGATGCTGGTCAGGTTTACGCCAACGGAGGCATAGCATGGATTCTGATGGTTATTTTTTCGCTGAGTAATGACCCTGCTGTTTTTTTTGCCTATCTTGGAACGCTTGCTGCGGTGCAGGCAGATACCTGGGCTACTGAGATCGGTACCATGTGGCCAAATCCAAAGGCTTGGCTGGTGACGACCTTCAAGGAAGTGCCTGTTGGAACTTCAGGAGGTGTTTCTGTGCCAGGGACTTCAGGGGCATTCGTTGGTTCTCTTTTTATATGTGCAAGCGCTATGCTTGTCAATGTCAAATGGCTCACTGATTTTGGAATACTCCAATCCTTTCTTCTTATTGGGTTTTCCGGGCTTCTGGCCAGTTTGGTCGACAGCTTTTTCGGGGCAACGGTTCAGGCTCAATATTTTGATCCAATCCGTGAAAAGGTTACTGAAAGAACTCACAGTATTGCCCCGGATGGATCACTTGTTGAAAACCGGCTTTTAAAAGGAACCCCTTTTGTCAATAACGACCTAGTCAATACGTTTTGTGCCCTTTCCGGATCTGCCTTGGCGTATATGGTGATTGAGAAAGTGCATTTGTTTCATTGAACTTTAATTGTTTCTATCGATATGGTTGATGCTAAGCTCGGAATTTTTGGCCTGCTATCGGACGCTGGACCAGTTGTGTTGTTTGTGCTTTTTGTACTCCTCTCATTCTCTATTATATCATGGGCAATCATAGCCTTCAAATTTGGTTATATCCGTAAATCATTGAGTGAGTCCAGAGCTTTTCTGGACTATTTTTTTGAAATCTACAATGTCGATAAAGCGTTTTCTGAAAGTGAAAATTATAGAAAAGGATCTCTTCCAAGGGTGTTCCGTTCGGGGTACATCGAGTATCGCGCTCTCGGCGATAAGGCTGATATACGTCAGCTCAGGGCACGTATTGCCCGAGCTGTTAAACGTGAAGCCAATGCAGAAAGCAAGAGGCTTTCATCCCTTGTTCCGTTTCTTGCAACGGTGGGCAATACCGCTCCGTTCATCGGGCTTTTTGGAACCGTATGGGGCATCATGACCTCATTTCATAACATTGGTACTACCCAGTCGGCTTCGCTTGCTGCAGTGGCACCCGGTATTTCAGAAGCCTTGATCGCTACTGCCGCTGGTCTCGCTGCAGCCATTCCTGCAGTTATGGCCTATAACTATTTTACGCATCAGATCAGTATAATAGAACGGGATCTTGACGAGTTCTCACCTGAATTTGTTGCAGCATTCATTTAAGAACCATAGATGTCACTCAGGATATGATAACTTCAGGCAAAGGCAGGTTGATGAGCGACATTAATGTAACACCGTTTGTTGATGTCATGCTCGTACTGCTGATTATTTTCATGGTAACCGCTCCAATGATGACTCATGGTGTGAAGGTTGAAACGCCCCAAACGACCCACCAACGGATGGATGTGGATGAGAAAGCTCTTGTGATCAGTATTGATGCTTCACAACATGTTTTTATCAATAAATATCAGCTTAACGCCTCTGAGGTACGTGAAAAATTGCCGACAATTCTGGATGTAAAGCGTACAGGGGATGTTTATCTTAAAGCAGACAAATCTCTTCCGTACGGCCTGGTGATGGATGTGATGGCCCAGATCAGGGATGCAGGGATTGAAAAGATTGGTATGGTGACTGAACCGGCACCCGCACATAGGGCAGGCGGGAGATAAGTGGGGAGTATGGAAAAAGGTCAGAAGCTTATTTATCCTGAAAAAAAGTTTTTATTTTGGCTTGCAGCAGCTGGATTTATTCATGCCCTTGTGATTGTATTGGCAATCTTTCTCCAGATTTTGGATTCACGGAAAGTGGTTAAACCGAAAATAGTAAGTGTCAGTCTGGTTTCGCTTCCTGGTTCAGGGGGATCTCACGAAGTTTCTGTAAAGAAGGGTGGTGTAGAAACAGCTCCTGTTTCGTCCCTTGAATCTCCGCATTCTCCAGTTAAGAAAAAGAGTGTTAAAGTTAAGGCCGTAGCCCCTGAATCGCCTCCGGTTACTCCAAAGAAAGTTTCAGTTGAACCTCTGCCACCCAAGGCTAAGTCTAAAGTCATTGATAAGCCGGCTGATATAAGCAAAGCTCTTGAGCGTCTCAAACAGAATGTTGACAAAAAAACGGCGACATCGCCACAGCCATCCGCCGGCAGTTTGAACAATGCACTTGCTCAGCTTCAGCAGAAAGTCAAATCTGAAGGCAAACCGACATCAGCTGGCACCGGAGGAGGTCTAGCTAACTCTTCTGGTGGTCGAGGTGGTGCAGGAAAAGGGTATGGCGGAGGAGGTACATCAGCCCCGTACAAAGCAGAAATCGCATCAATTATCAATCAAAACTGGGAGTTCTCCAAATTGCTGCTTAAAAACAGTTACGGGATGGAGGTCTATGTTAGTATTAATATTCTTGCTGACGGAACAATTAAACAGATCAAATTTGATAAAAGAGCCCAAAGCGAATACCTCAACAATTCAGTAAAAAAAGCCCTTGAAAAATCATCTCCTCTTCCGGTTCCGCCAAAAGAAGAAGGTGCCAGGGATGTATGGATTGGATTTGTTTTTACCCCGGAGGGTATCGAGAAGCAATAAACTCACTGGTGATATAAAACTAAGATATTATGGTCTCCCGCAGATGAAATATTGTATATACTGCATGGGAAAATAGTGTTGAAAACAATATATTTTCGCTGAGTAAGAGTATTTGTTTGAGTGAAAACTACCCCTGGGGCAGACGCTGTAATATATGCCCATTTTTATAACTGTTCAAAGGAGCTACATTGATGAAAAAGCAAATAAACGGCATGCTTGTTCTTGCCTTGATGATGACTGCGGGATGTTCATCGAAAACCGCGGTGAAATCCAGTGACGTAAATAGAAGTTATGAGCCACCTGCTGCTCCGGTAAAAGAGAATTCGTCATTACATACAGAGCCTTCCGGGTATGGATTTGACAGGTGGCAGAGAGGACCGTTGGGGGATGTTTTTTTTGATTTTGACAGTTCTTTTCTCAGTAATGAGGCACAGGAACAACTGAAGCAGAATGCTGCATGGCTTGGCAGCAATTCAGAAAAGAAGGCTCTTATTGAAGGTCACTGTGATTCAAGAGGAACATCTGAATACAATCTTGCTCTCGGAGAGCGCAGATCGGCAAGTGCAAAAGAATATCTTGTCAAGCTTGGTGTACCTTCATACCGCCTTGAATCAGTCAGTTTCGGTGCAGAGCGACCATTTGATCTCGGTCAGAATGAAGATGCCTGGGCAAAAAACCGTCGGGCACACTTTGTTGTCAAGTAAGAATTATCATTGCAAGGCCTGCGATAACAGAAATGGTAAAAACGTAAAAACGGCTTATGACTCATAAACCTTTATTGTCCATGAATCAACAGATTAAACCTTTTCTTTTTTTGCCGTTTCTTGTTCTCTCTGCTTGCGCAACAAAGCAGGATCTTATTGTTGTCGAAGACGATGTGCGAAAACTCAAAACGGAATCTGAAACAATAAAAACACAGTCCGCTGGCTCCTATTCAGATGTCCAGAAGGTTCATGATGACATCTCCAGCCTGCAGGGCAGCATGGAAGAGTCTGCTCATAAAAACAGGGAAGCTTTCGGACGAATTGCCATGGAAGACTCTCTTCTGGTGCATAAGGTTGACGAACTCGAATCAAGGCTCCAGAAAATCGAGCACTCTCTTGGATTAGACAACAAGGCTGCATCGGCATCAACTGCATCACAGCCTATAGAATCAGCTGAGAAGGAAAAAGCATCCGTGGTTTTTGATGACGCTGCTTTACTCAAAGAAGGGTTGGAAAGGCTTGGTAAAAAGAGTTTTGCCCCTGCACGGGAAAGCTTCACCACACTGTTAAAGAACTACCCTAAATCCGCTCTTGCCGATCAGGCACAGTTTTATCTGGCCGGAAGTTTTTTTAGCGAGAAATGGTATGAAAAAGCCATCCTTGAATATCAGGTTGTGATCGCCAAATATACCAAAAGCAGCAAGCGTCCTGCCGCACTTTTTAAGCAGGCAATTGCATTCGAAAAGATAGGCGATGAAGTAAATGCGAAAGCAAGGTTCAAGACACTTGTCAATGTTTATCCCAAAGCACCTGAAGCAGCATTGGCACGCAAGAAAATAAAATAATACATCACTGAAAAAGAATGCTGAAAATGTAGAAAGCCCATGATAATCTCAAGGGCTTTCTGCATTTTTTTTATGCAAAGTTTTACCTTACTTGAAAAACTCATTAAGTGTATAAGTACGCCTGTCAATTTCAACGCAAAGTTTCTGCTGCAGTGAATCATAAAAGACCGGGATATCTCTCATAGTCCACTTTACTCCCCTGTTGTCAAAGTCTATGACATACCGGTTTTCATTATCAAGAACCTTCTTCTTCAGGTCAATGCCGATATCCGGTTGTGTTGTCAAAACAAAAAGTTCAACTTCGCCGGAAATCACTTTATTGATGATCTCCCGGGTCGGCGACAGCTTTCTGCGCCCGGAAGCAGGACTTATATGGATTTGAAGGTTGCCCCTATTATCCCTTTTTGCAGAGGTTATAAAATATTTTTCTGCTTTATGAACCGCATTGCCTGACCATGGCCCTGATGTACTGACTCTGACTTGGTTTTTGCCGGTGTTCGGACGGCTGAGCTGAGGTTGCATTGCTTGCATGGTTAGATTTTGCAAAAATAATACACTCTGGTGTTCTACCTGTCAATTGATAATAAATTAGCAAAACAAGGATAAATAACAAAGGGATTCATTATGAATCCCTTCGTTATTCAAGAATACAACGATCTAAGAGATTACTAGATTACTTTTTCTTGTCATCGATTACTTCGAATTCGGCATTTTCAACTTCGCCGTCACTGCCGCCTTTTCCGCTCTTTTCGCCACCGCCAGTATGAGTTTCAGGTTCAGCCTGAGATGATGCCGCACCTGGGGACTCATAAAGTTTTGAAGCAATATCGCCCCACTCCTTGTTAAGTTCCTCCATGGCGGATTTAATGGATTCGATAGTTCCGTTCTTATAGGCTTCCTTGAGCTTTTCCAGTGAGCCTTCCAGGCCAGGCTTCTTGTCCGCCGGTATTTTATCACCAAGCTCTTTCAACTGTTTTTCCGTGCTGAAAATGAGTCCATCTGCAATGTTTCTTGTATCTACCTCTTCCTTGCGTTTCTGATCTTCAGCAGCATGATTTTTAGCATCTTCTTTCATTTTATTGATCTCGGCATCACTGAGTTTGCTACTGGATTCAATTCTGATACTCTGCTCCTTACCGATTGCCTTATCCTTGGCCGATACGTTCAAAATACCGTTTGAATCGATATCAAAAGTGACCTCAATCTGCGGCAAGCCTCTTGGAGAAGGAGGAATATCACCAAGATGGAAACGTCCAAGAGTTTTATTATCAGCCGCCATCGGGCGTTCTCCCTGCAGAACGTGAACCTCTACAGAAGTCTGGTTATCCGCCGCGGTGGAAAATATCTCCTGCTTTTTTGTCGGAATTGTGGTGTTCGCATCAATGAGCTTAGTCATAACGCCACCAAGAGTTTCAATTCCCAGTGAAAGGGGAGTAACATCAAGAAGCAGAACGTCGGTAACATCTCCCTTCAGAACGCCGCCCTGGATAGCTGCACCGATAGCAACAACTTCATCCGGATTGACGCTTCTGTTAGGTTCTTTTCCAAAGAAATCCTTCACCAGCGACTGTACTTTAGGAATGCGGGTTGAGCCTCCAACAAGCACAACTTCATCAATTTCCTTCATTTCAACCTTCGAATTCTTGATAGCACGTCGACATGGATCAAGAATCTTATCGAACAGGTCGGCACATAAAGCCTCAAATTTTGCACGGGTCAGATTGATCACAAGGTGTTTAGGGCCTTCTTGTGTCGCTGTAATAAATGGAAGGTTTATTTCTGTGTCAGTGCGTGAAGAGAGCTCAATTTTTGCTTTTTCCGCCGCTTCTTTCAGGCGCTGAAGAGTAATTGCATCCTTGCGAAGGTCGATTCCTTCCTGTTTTTTGAACTCGTCAGCAATATAATCGATAATTTTCTGATCAAAATCATCACCACCGAGATGCGTGTCACCATCAGTCGATTTAACTTCAAAAACACCATCACCAAGTTCGAGAATTGAGATATCAAACGTACCGCCGCCAAGATCAAAGACAGCAACTTTTTCACTCTCCTGCTTTCTGTCAAGACCGTAAGCCAGGGCAGCTGCAGTAGGCTCATTGATGATTCGTTTCACATCAAGTCCGGCAATTCGCCCTGCATCTTTTGTTGCCTGCCTCTGAGCATCATTGAAATATGCAGGTACCGTGATAACTGCTTCGGTAACTTTTTCACCAAGAAAATCTTCAGCAGTCTGCTTCATTTTTTGTAGAACCATAGCTGAAACTTCCTGTGGAGAATAAACTTTATCATTAATTTTTACTCGAGCTTCACCATTTTCATTAATGATTTCATACGGCGCAAGCTTTTTTTCATTTGGGACTTCATCATATTTGCGTCCCATGAACCGTTTAATTGAAAAAATTGTGTTTTTAGGGTTGGTAATTGCCTGTCTTTTTGCAGCTTGCCCTACCAGACGGTCACCCGTTTTGGTTAATGCTATAATTGACGGAGTTGTACGGCTACCTTCTGAATTCTCTATAACTGTTGGCTGCGATCCCTGCATGACTGCAACACAGGAGTTCGTTGTTCCAAGATCGATGCCGATAATTTTACCCATTAGAGTATTTTCCTTGTTTTGATATTGATTTAAAAAAGACCGGACTCACAACCAATGGTGGTGAACCCCTTATGGTATCATGTCAGTTAATCGCAATTTCCTTTATTTTTTTTGTCATCTGAGCTTTCGGCAGGGTTACATGAAGTATTCCATTGTCAAACCCTGCATTAATATGCTCCTGATCAATAGTCTCACCAAGGCTGAATTTTCTCTGTAAACTGCCATAGGTCCTTTCGATACGCAGGTAATCTTTTTTGTTCTCTTCAGTATTATGTTTTCTTTCCGCCTTGATAGTCAGAACATCATCCTCAACATTGAGAGCAATTTCATCTTTGGCGATACCTGGTAGTTCAGCATCAATATGAAATCCTGTTTCATCTTCAGAGATATCTACATAAAAAGCTGGCATTGAAGGTGTTTTGGCACTTGAACGTATATCATCAAACTTCCTCAGAGGGTCTTTAGTTAATTTTACGAGCATCTTATTCTCCTTTTTTCGCTTGTATTGTTATGGGTTGATATATTGTAAGCGATTAACGACTTACTGTGATTAATTTAACAAAAAGCGTGCCAAAGGATAGATATCATGTTTTTAATTGTTTTTTGAGACTTAAAAGACAGGTTTATGGTAAAAATGTCACACTGATTTTTGTTCTGTTGCAATAATGTCATATAGTGTCAATAATGACAGAGTATTCGTCATACATGAAAAAAACTATGAACAATAGAGAAAATAGAAGAAGTGAGGCAGGTCACATATTATCAGGCCCAAACGCCTGTAAGCAGTTTGGTGAGTTTTGGTGTCAGTCAGATATGATTGGTATTGATGTTCTGCACCCAGCTGAGTCGGTCCTGAAGAGTTTCAACGACGCTCTTCGAGCTCAGATAGCAAGAATAGATAATGCTGTCATCAGCAATCCGGTAATAGCATTTCAAGCCCTCTTTTCTACGGTTCACAACACCATTGTCATGCAGCAAGGCAAGATGTTTCGAAATGTTTGCCTGAGTGGCATTGATCTTATTGACAATCTCCTGAACTGTATGCTCCCGTTCACAGAGAACGCGCAATATTTTCAGTCTCATCGGCTCAGAAAGCAGCTTGAATCGATTGGAAACAGCTTCAAGCATTTCATCAGGCATATTGAGATTCCACTTTTTTACTTCCTCTTCAGTGATGGTAACGGTTTTTTTCATGACAATCTTGTTGCTGCGCCGAATAGACAGAATCCGTTTTGCAGCTGTAATTTTAGTTTTGAAATCGATTGTCTATATAGTTATTAAATCATACAAATCAAAGTATACATGGTACTTAAGCGATGACCATAACAGATATTCCGGAACGGTTATTCAAAAAGAATAGTGTCCTCATGCTCAACGGTACTGAGGCTGGTAAGTTCCATAATTGAATTAATCAGTGTCTGAGGGGCTTTAAACTGGACAATTTTCTCCTTTATGATCATCTTGGTTTTTTTTGCCTCTTCAAACTCATCTTTGCATTCTTTGCATTCCGAGAGATGCAGGAGAAAACCCTGTTCTTCCTTAAGTGAAAGCTCACAATCCACAGCGGCACTCATAAGAACGCGGGCTTTTTGGCAGTTCATAGTAATTATGGTTTTTGCTTATTGATGGTTATCGGTGTTTATGCCGTATTTTTTAGCATACCCTTCAAGTTGTTCGCGAAGTAATTTTCTCCCCCTGTATAGTCTTGATCTTACTGTGCCGATAGGACTTTCAACCATATTTGCAATTTCTTCATAGGTAAACCCATCAATATCACACAGTTGTATTACTTCCTTGAACTCTTCTGGCAGGGATTGAAGTGCCTGATAGACCTCTTCGTGCAGCAGTGAATGGAAATAATCGCTTTCTGCTTCACTTGTGTCATTCTGGACATCCTTGATAGAGTGATAAAAATCCTTTATAAGATCGTAATCAACCTTGCCCGGCTCTTTTGAATTTTTACGAAACCGGTTGATATAATTGTTTTTCAGGATTTTAAACAGCCATGCTTTACAGTTTGTTCCCCGCTCGAAAGAATTAAAAAATCTATAAGCTTTCAGATAGGTTTCCTGCACCAAATCTTCAGCATCACTCGGATTCATGGTTAAATGAAGCGCATAATTATAAAGCGAATTAAGATGAACAACGGCTTCTGTTTGAAACTCAAGTTGCTTCTGACGCTCCTCACGGGACAGAGATTCTTTTTTTGTCCTGGTTTTAACATGACGGGTTGGATCGGGTTTATCCATGAGATCAAATCTTCCTGGTTCAAAAAAATATTGTTTTTTTATGTGGAGGTAACGCTCTCTATAATAATTAATTTAAATCAATATATTTTAATGCATTTAAGAACTTAGGAATAAAATCAAGATGCATAATTTCTATGAATGAATCTGCCGATGTCATTATTATCGGCTCTGGCATTGGTGGTCTGACTGCCGCTGCACTGCTTCAGGCGCGTGGTATATCCACACTCGTTTTTGAAAAGAACCTCTATCCGGGAGGAAGTTGTTCTTCGTTTCAACGAGAGGGTTACTGTTTTGATGCTGGCGCATCAGTCTTTTACGGTTTTGGAGAAAACGGTAACAGTGGCACCCTTAACCTGCATACAAGGATATTCCGGAAACTGGGGATTGAGGTAGCCACGATACCTGATCCAGTACAGATTCACTATCATTTGCCAAACGATTTTTCACTTCCGGTTTATTACGACCGCCATGCATTTCTCGATGCGCTCACTGCACGTTTTCCCCATGAGCGTCACGGCATTGAAAAGTTTTACATGGAACTCGATGCAGTGCATGATATTCTTTGTTCACTTCCAGCCGGTTCGCTTGAGGATGTGTTTCATCTGGCCTCAGTAGGTCTTTCGTTTCCGGCAAAAACCATTGCACTTGCATTAAAGACCTTTCGTTCAATGGGAAAAACAGCCAGAAAGTATATCAATGATGAAGAGCTGCTCAAATTTATTGATATAGAAGCCTATGCATGGGCAGTGCAGGACGCAGTTTCAACACCACTGGTCAATGCTGGCATCTGTCTTGCGGATCGTCATTACGGAGGTATAAACTACCCTGTTGGTGGTTCCGGAGCGATTCCCAAAGCGTTATGTCAGGCAATAGAAAAATCAGGTGGTCAAATCCGCTTTCAATCAGAGGTTGCCTCTATTCTTGTAGACAATGGAGAAGCTCGCGGAGTAAGGCTTGCTGATGGCAGTGAGCATTATGCCAAAGCAGTTATAAGCAATGCCACAATATGGGATACCTTTAACCGCCTTGTAACCGATTCGCGTTACAGGGAGGATGAAAACAGATTCTTCATAGCCCCGAGCTGGTTTCAGCTCTATCTCGGTATAGACGCCTCAGTCATTCCAAAGGAGTTTTATGTCCACCATGTTCTTGTCGATACGTGGGAGAACTACAATCAGCCTGGCGGAACCATCTATTTTTCAGCCCCGACGATTCTTGACCCATCCCTGGCCCCCCCCGGCAAGCATATTGTCCATGCATTTGTTACCGCCGAAGCCGACCAATGGCAGCACTACGACAGGAAAAATGGTGCATACCATGATGCAAAGGAAGCCTTGGCTGCAACGATAATATCCCGTACTGAAAGACTCCTGCCCGGATTGTCAAATGCCATCGAGCTCAAACTGCTTGCAACGCCATTGACCCATCAGCGTTACCTTAACCGCTTCCAGGGATCCTATGGGCCGCTCTTGAAGCCGGGACAGAACATCCTTCAAAAACCCCAGAATACGACCCGTATTAAAAACCTCTTTGCAGCCGGTGACAGTACCTTCCCCGGTCAGGGTGTTATTGCTGTAACTTATTCAGGAGTCTCATGCGCCTCCTACATTGCCCGGCAATTCGGTAAACCCCTTGATGAATTGATCTAAGCACCCTCTTAACAGGCGGCAAGCAGCATATCGATCTCTCTGAAAGGAAGATCTGTAAGTTCAGCAAGAATTTTCTTCGTGACGTAGCTTTTAAAAATATAGGTTCCTCGTCTAAGACTATGGTTTTTCCAGAGGATATCCGAAATAGTCTCATGTGAGGTGAGCTTCAGCAAAAAGGGGAGCAATGTATTGGTAAGAGCAAAAGAGGCTGTTTTTGCTACAGCGGAAGGAATGTTTGGAACGCAGTAATGCGTAACGCCATGCTTGACATAAATCGGATTGGTATGTGAGGTGTGCCGGCTGGTGGCAAAGCAAGCTCCTTGATCAATAGAGACGTCAATAATAACCGAACCGGGTTTCATGGATTTTACTACCTGTTCACTGACCAGCGGTTTGTTAATTTTCTGTCTCGGGCTTAAAGCGCCGATCAAAACATCAGACATCTTTGCAAGCTCCGCAATGTAATGATCGTTTGCTATTGCGGTGACAAGATGACGGTTGAAAAATGCTTCGAATCTTCTCAGTCGGTTAATCTCCTTATCGATGACCGTGACCTGTGCACCAAGTCCGAGGGCGTCCTGTGCCGCAAAAAGCCCTACAGTGCCTGCGCCGATAATGGTGACATGGGCAGGGGGAACTCCAGCAATTCCTCCAAGCAGGATTCCGCTGCCTCCATAACCGGTTTCAAGGTATTTAGCTGCTGTCTGAATGGCAAGCGAACCGGCTATTTCGCTCAATGTTCTTACTATTGGGAGTTCTCCGTCCCTTGTTTCAATAAATTCAAATCCTAGTGCAGTGATATTTTTTTCAAGGAGAGCTTTTATCAGATGGGGAGTGATCGTACCAAGATGCAGGGCGGAAATAAGCATCTGACCGGGCACAAACAGGGGAAGCTCTTCAGGTTGAGGGGGAGAGACCTTGACAATGACGTTTGATTGCTGGTACAACTCTTCTGGACTTTCAGCAATTGTTGCTCCCGCTTCTGCGTATGCGATATCAGTAAAATTGCAGAAATGACCGGCAGATCGTTCAATAGTAACTTTAATTCCATGCTCTATAAGTATTTGAACTCCCGGAGGTGAAATAGCTACCCGCCTCTCATCCTGAGCCCGCTCTTTCGGTATACCAAGAACAATATGCATGGTTTTCTCAGGCCTGATCAACCAGCGTTCAAGGGTTTTTGCGCCAAGCTCAAACTCAATATTTTCAATATCAGTAGAATACCCCATCAGGAGTTCATGATTGCTGTGTTTACCCGATTCAACAAAAACGGAAAAATTACTTGACAGATATTTTCACAGATTCAATCACCGGAGTTTTATTCGTTCCGCAATCACAAGTTCCAGGCAAGTGCAGGACTCCTCCTGAAACATTGCATATCAGGTTTCCTGCACCCTTGAACACTTCTTTTGCACCTTCAGAAATAATGGATACAGGGTACTGCATGAAGGGGAAAGTTTCCATAAAGGTAGTAGTCGCCAGAAGCGATCCGTATGCCAATCCATTTCCGATTTTTCCAAGAGAATCACCCGGGCTTACTGTGCCATCTTTAACACGCTTGAAAAGGTTACCAGCGCCATCAGGCAGTTTGTTAACGACATTATATCCGATTGTCTGTGCATATGTGATAAAACCCGGAACATTCAATCCTAAAACAAGGTGTCTGAGGTGCTCTGCCCTGGAAAGCACACGCAGTGTTCCCTCTTTCACTATAACACTCCGACAGGCCAGTCGTCCACCCTCTTGAAAAAGCTTGTCAGAAATAAAGGCTTTCTCCTCTATACTTGGCGGCGACAGGCACTCGCTCCCTTCCTTTACATAAACAAAACAGCTCTGGCAAATAGCGTTTCCGCCACAAATACAGCCTATATGGCTTTTATGTTTCTGCGCAACCTTCAGAAGCAAATCACCAACATGCGCTTCACAAGGTTTATCGTTAATAGAGATGATCATGGGTTTATGCAATTAGTGATGAATTAAGTAAACCAAGCAATTAAAGCGCTTTTATTTTAAATATAAAAAAATTTAGCACCAGCTTCAATCAAACCTTGTTCTCCCTCTCTAAAGAACAAGGTTTGACCCTTAATCATTTTCAACTATGCTGCAATATGTTCTCTCTTTTCAGAACTCTCTTTATCTGTATTGCCATTACAGAAGGCTGACAGTTGAAAGGGTTTGCATGTTTCTGTATGCTCAGTATCCCCTGAGGTTACAGGAATAAAAGCATTGGCAAGCAACTGCAAAGCATCGCCTATTCCACTGATGATATCAGCAATGAGCTGCCACAAGTCGAATTCTCTTTTTCCCTGCATGCGCATGGTATCAGGAAACTTGACCAGCGACTCCCATCCCATTTTAGCCGCATAGTCGGTCAATTTCAGTGGATTTGTTTCAAAAACGCGTTTCACCTCCTCAACTAAGGAAACAACTCTTATAGTACCCTCTTTCTCAACAGTGGTCAGGCATGCCATTCTTGTACCTTCATGGATCAACGTGTCTGACAACAGGGCTTTCTCCTCAACACTGATCGGTGAAAGAAGCTCACTACCCTCGAGAATTTTGACATAACAAGTCTGACATATGCTGTTTCCACCACAGAAATAGCCGATATGTTCGTGGTTGCTTCGAGCAATATCAAGTAACCTCTCTCCCTGTTTTGCTTCGTATGGGTGGTTATTAATGGAGATCTTCATGATTCTGATGTTTTGATTTAATAAGACTAAAAATGTCCTCTTATTCGAAACATCATTAATGTTGCAAAAGTTGCTATTCAGCGATCAATAATTTTGAATAACTATGATAAGGCTGTCAATCCAGGGAAAAGAAGTATCTATTTTAACCGATTGATCTTCAATCACATCTCAGCCCTCAGCACTATTTTTATTCCCCGATAATCTTGATAAGCACCCGTTTTTTTCTCATACCATCGAACTCACCATAAAAAATCTGTTCCCATGGTCCGAAATGCAGTTTTCCTTTGGTTATCGCGATAACTACCTCCCTGCCCATGATCTGCCGCTTATGATGCGCATCGCCGTTATCTTCACCGGTCATGTTGTGGCGGTATCGGCTGATGGGCTCATGCGGCGCAAGTTCTTCAAGCCATCGCTTGTAGTCCTGCTTCAGTCCTGATTCATCATCGTTTATGAAGACTGATGCCGTGATGTGCATGGCATTGACAAGACAGAGGCCATCCTGAATGCCGCTTTCCCTTAGCGCAAACTCGATTTCGCTGGTAATATTCACAAAATCCATTCTTGCAGGCACCTGCATCCAGAGTTCCTTGTGGTACGATTTCATCGGTCAAGTGGTGTATGGTTGTTCAAATCGGAACTTCCCATGAAGCAAAGAAAATGTTTATATTGCAAACGTTAAGTTATGGCTTATTTTTATCATCCCGTTCCGATTTTCCTGAAAACAACCAATAAAGACATGCCTGAGGTTTTTCATTATCCAATGACCTATCCCGCATGGTGGATGGATTTCTATTTTCTTGCCACCTGGTGTCTCGGTATGCTCTTTCTGAGTGTGGGATGGGCAGTCTTTTTCCGATTCGGAAAATTTTCCTATGGTGTCGACCTTGGCTGCTTTTGGAAATCCACGTTACTGCTCGTCCTCACGACCATATCGCTCGGTGGTCCCAATTACTACAATACCCGTTTTGTAGGAGAGCATGGTCAGGATGGTGATGCAATTAAAATTTCCGGCGACAAGCTTCTTTATCTTGATCGAAAAGGCAATGAGAAAAAAATTAATCTGACAGATATTACCTCTATTTACCAGGAGAGCATAACCTACAACCCCCCTCCTAAAATTTTTATTGTTGCTGGAAAAGCCCGGGTCAGAGATTCACTGTTTGTAACCACAAACCTTCCTGACTACAAGCGCTTTCTTTCAGACCTGTATAAAAGAACCCGTATTGAACCAAAGCTGCGCTGAGTACTTTTTTTCAAGGATATCCGAACATGCTTCCTATCAGCGAACAAGTTCTTCAAGATGCGTTGCTTTTAGTTGTTGACATAGGCAATACTACCGCTTCATTTGCGGTTTTCAAGGGTGATGAATGCCTTGAAGTGCAAAAAGTACCTTCGATGCTTCTCTCCGGATGTGAAGCCATAGATGCTCAAGTAGTACCGCTTTTTGAGAAGTATCCCACTCTTCATGATGCTGCGCTCTGCAGCGTTGTACCTTCAGTGGGTTCAGTTGTCAGCAGCTTCCTTCGCCATCATCTGACCGGTCTTGTACTGGAGGTTTCTTCAACAATGTACCTGCCTTTTCAGTTGCAATACGAATCGCCCGATTCTTTTGGTGCCGACCGAATTGCGCTTTGCTCCCTGAGCAGCCGGCTCTACCCTGAAGAGCCTGTTGTTGCGCTTGATATCGGTACGGCTATAACTATTGATGTGCTCGGTTCTGACAGGCAGTATCTCGGAGGTCTTATTATGCCGGGTCTTGACCTTATGGCAAAGGCTTTGCATGAGCATACTGCATTGTTGCCCCTTGTCATTATTGATCGTCCCGATAATCTTATTGGATGTTCGACAGCCGAGTGCATCAGGAACGGTATCATCCTGAGTTGTGTCTCCGGCATTGAAGGGCTTCTTGTGAAGATTAATGCCTTGTTTTGCGGGGAGGATCAGCAGCAATCCATCAGGGTACTTGCAACCGGCGGCAATGCGCCGCTCATTGCCGGAATGCTTGCTTTATCACCGGTGCTCGATGAGCTTGCGGTGCTCCGAGGTACCCGTTATCTTTTTACCTTAAATGAACACTCTTTTCGCTGAAGAATGCCCGGGCTTCGTCAATAGCGTTAAGCACAGCCTTGTTTTCAACATTTTCCTCAAGCAGAAAGGCCTCTCCCAACGTTTTCAACAACACAAAGCGGAGCTTTTTATCCAGCTTTTTCTTGTCAGAAAACATGTGTTCAAGAAGAAGTCCGCTCTCAATATCGAGAAACCTGCGCTTGAGCACTCCTTTTGGAAAACGGAATTTCTTCAGAATGGAGAGCCCTCGCTCAAGTGATATCCCGTCAAGATAACCCAGATTGTGTGATAAAAAGAGAGCGCAGACCATGCCTATAGCGACCGCCTCGCCGTGACGCAGGTGACGGTACTCTGCAAGTTTTTCAAGCCCGTGCGCAAAGGTATGCCCGAAATTGAGAGTTGCTCTCACTCCATTCTGTTCACGTAAATCCTTTGTAACTACATCATTCTTAATGTATGCGCTCTTTTTGACTGCTTCAGTCAGCCATGGTTCCTTCAGTTCGGTAATATCTTTGAAATGGAGGTCAAGAAATGAAAGAAAATCCAGGTCAATAATAAAGCCGTACTTGACCACTTCCGACATACCGGAATAGATTTCTCGCTTTGGCAGGGTTATAAGATATGACGGATCAATCAACACCAGTTCCGGCAGATGGAAAAACCCGATCAGATTTTTACCGAGAGGGTGATTAATGGCAACCTTGCCGCCTATAGAGCTGTCACTCATAGCCAGCAGGGTGGTCGGAAGCTGGATCACCGGTATACCTCGATAGTAGCTTGCTGCTATAAATCCGCCGAGATCACCCACAACACCACCCCCGACTGCAAGGAGGTTCCAGCTCCGATCGACATCAGCCTCAATCATACTGCCATAAAGCCGATAGGCGGCACTGAAACTTTTCGAGGCTTCCCGTGCCGGCACCACCAGCTCTTTCAATTGAAAACCTTGATGGTGCAGCGTTTTAAGAAGCTCGTCACCATAAAGCTTGCGGGTGTGTTCATCAAAGAGCACCACGGTTTTTTTTGAAAGGCTATGGGTGTTGAACAATACACCAAGACCGGCAGTAACAGGTGTTCCTATAATTATTGTGCTCACATCTTCCCGTTTTATTATTTAATCCATTGAGCTGGATGATGCTTTTCGTATATACCGTTCTATTTTCCGGGTCAGCTCCTCCACTGTGGATCCAATGCGGTGAATGTCCGTCTGAACAGTTATGTCAGCGCTTTCATACCGTGGTTCACGTTTGGAAAGGATTGTCGATATTTTTTCCTCAATCTCTTCACGTAAAAGTTTTTGTCCCTTTTCACCCCTCAGCAGTGGACGATCTGTTTTGTTGTAGAGTCTTCTGGCAAGGGTTCTGGCGGGTGATTTCAGATAGACCAGAGTACCTGATGCTTTGATAAGTTCATAAGATTGGTCGTATTGAAGTACACCTCCACCAAGTGAAATCACCAGGTTGGTCTGTTCAATAACTCCCTCAAGGGCCTGAAATTCAATCTTCCTGAAATACTCCTCACCATTTTCTGCAAAAATCAGGGTAATAGTTTTACCAGCCTGCCTTTCAATCATCTGATCAAGGTCAATAAACTCATAGCCGAGCGAATTAGCCAGCAACGGACCAATTGTCGATTTACCTGATCCGCTGAACCCGGATAAAAAAATAAGTGAATGATGCTTCTTCACGGTTGACTGTTAAAACTTTACTTATCCCTCAGTGCGATAGCAAAATCTGCACATCCCTGTTTCCTGTTTAGTGGCAAATATATAAAAAAACCAAACAAAGCATTCTTTGCGATCATTTTCTAGCGGCCTGCGCTTTTTCTGAAGCACAGGCCGGTTTCTGATATGATACCATCCTCAATTATAAATAAGCCGTATCCCGGCTTGCCTTCCATCATGCAGCGGATGAACACTAAAAGTTTTTTTTGGGGGAAGTTAAGCTGCAGAAAGGAAAACCTGACGACGGGTAACCTCATAGACTGAGTCAGCTGACACATATTTGAATTTCTATGGGATATACTCCCCGATGCTTTTTTTCGTGAAAGAATCGATGAAATGAATTAATACCTCGAAGCCTTGCTCCGATGATTATTTATTAATAATACATTTTTAATGAAATTTTAATCTTTCATTAATGCTTTCTTAAGGAATGATAGTGTATTCTTAAGAAGAATATATTTTAATACCTCCATAAGCACTATATCTTAATCATTGCACGTATTGATAAAACTCTTATTTAGATAGCTTAATATTTATATTCTGCAGATTACAGGATTGTGTTGGAATGTTGTGTGTGTTGCAGTTTGGCACTATTTTTGTAACGGCAGATTATTTAAATGACGATCAGGTTATTTGATAAGTTTAACAAATTGATACTCAATATTAATGATTCTAAAATCTTGATAAATTATGAGATCAAAAATTTTAACAATATTATTTATTCTTGTTATAATTGTTTTTAACGGGAATCAAAAAGTCTATGCGGATGAAACAAATAAAAGTCAGGATAAAAAATATCATCTCAATAGTCAAGAAGTCGATATTAAAACTATGATCGAAAAAAAATATAATGTTTCAGTTGGTAAGAAAAAATATGAAACAGCAGGCTGTTCAGGGTGTCATGATAATGGTATTTTGGGTGCTCCAAAACCTGGGCAAAAAGAGTTATGGACAACACGCATTGCTAAAGGATGGGGAGCTATTGTTAAAAACGTCGTTTCAGGTTTTAACAAGATGCCTCCCAAAGGGGGTAACGAATCAATCAGTGATATCGATATAGAAAATATTGTTGCTTATATGATATCATGAATTTATTAAATATGTAATGTTATCAATGTTATGCATTTCAATTAAAGTGACTATTTATTTAATCCTGTTATTAATAAATCAAAAAAAAAGGATTCTTATTATGCAAGGGAAAAAAATGCGAACGTTTCTTATTTCTATGGGAGCATTGGCTCCACTTTTATCTTTTGTGCCACAGGCATCGGCAACACCTGTATATGCACGCCAAACAGGATTTTCTTGTGCTGCATGCCATTTCGAACAATTTCCCTTGCTTAATGCTTTTGGTCGTAGTTTTAAAGCTAATGGATATATTGATTCAGGACTTGGAAAACAGGGTCGAATTGAAGATGATAACCTTTCACTTCCATCGACGCTGAATGCTTCATTTGTCAGCAAGCTCCGCTATCAGAAAACCAATGGTACAGCAAATACCGTAGATGCCGGACCAACGAATTATGGCAATATCTCGTTTCCGGATGAGGCGTTTCTGACTATAGGCGGAAGGGTATCAAAGAATATTGGCTTTCAAGTAGGACTTTCAGTTGTTCCTGATGATGTGACGTCGGGTAAGATTTTGTCTGACTTTAAGATGCCTATTTCGACAAAAGTTGATGACTTCACGCTGAGCGCTATTCCATTCACAACATCTGCACAAGGTCCTGCGTATGGTTTTGAATTGTTAAATACTGGTGCAGTGGAGTTCGCACGTGCATTTGAAAATGCAGAAGAGACTTCTGCACAGCAATATTTGGGCACAGCTCATGCGGCTTCAGGAGTAGCTTTAGTTGTTTACCACAAGTATGGCTACATAAATTACACTCCTTACATTATGAACCAGGGTAATTTCGGGATAAAACAGCCGTTGAATTACATCAGGGCAGTAGTTACGCCGAAAGCAGGCGAATGGGATCTTGGCGCCGGTTTCCAGATATGGACCGGAGAGTCAAAAGTCAAAATAGTAGACAATGCAACATCAACATTCACTACTAGAGATGAATATGCAAATGCCTGGGCTCTAGATATGCAAGGTCAGGGAAAAATTGGTAACCTTCCATTAGGCCTCTATGCAACCTATGGCAAAGCTGGAAAAACTACCAATCCGCTGGATCCTAATACGTACAATCCGAGTACCATTGGAGATAAAAAAGTCTGGACTGTTTCAGGAATGCTTGGAGTTATTCCTGATAAACTTGCCCTCGGTGCCGGATACAGAAAAGCAAATACAGGGTTAGATTCAGCCGATTCTGATAATGCTGTGACTCTCGGTTTGGCCTATATGCCAGCCAGAAATATCCAACTTCAGTTGAACCAGAGTTTCTATACGGGTGATACCCATACAAGTGATGTTGGTAAAAATCTTACAACTCTTGTCCTTTACAGTGCATTTTAATAGATGCAGCATCCAAACTTCTCATCCCATCCAGATTAAACATATGTCTGGGTGGGTTGATTTTACTGATTATCTGTCAAGGAACAAAGAAATACCGACAATGGCATTCAATCTATCCGGGATAAGACCGAATTCCGTAACATTTTTCCCCCAGAACTTTTCCATTAAGCAATATACTTCATACGTTTTTGATCCGGTATATTTTGGTTTAATAACAAACAGACCGCTTCTGTCGGCAAGACTCAAGAAACTGTACATTTCAATGGATATTGCATGAACCAGATTGGGATGATATAGTCGGCTGAAGAGATATTGTTGGCGCAGAGGTGTAGAGTAATTAAGTGCTGATTCCTGAAGCCCTGCAACTATTGGGATTTGGTTATAAGTGCCAAACTGATTATTCAAACTAATGAGACGATTGATATACGCATTAAATTCTTCAGATGAATATCCTGCACCGTGAAAAAGGTATTCGAGAGTCAGGTTCCAGTCTCCGTAAAACGTAACCTGACCTCCAAGCAAAATGTCATTAGCACCCTTTTTATCAGTTGGTAAAAAAAATGGATAAGCAGTTTCTGAAGGGTCGAGGTTTGGATTAGGGTAGTTTGTATTGACAAGAGAAGAATACAGGTATTCGGCATGGAGTTCGATCGCCTTTCCTATGGCAACTGATGTGTTAACTCCAGACGCCCATTTACCCTGCTGTTCAACTTTTCCAACAAATGAAAGATCAAACGGATCTATAAGGTGATACCATCTGAAGCCGAATCTGTTGCTGTTTATGAAAGGATTACTTGAGTTCCACTCTAACACAGGAAAATAAACCAGATCAAGCTCGCTATTATTTTTAATATAGGATAGCTGGAGAATATCGGTGCCTTTGATTTTGTTCAGGCGGTCTTCAGGATCCTCAGGATTTTTTAGCTGAGTAATCAGGTCAGTAGGGCTGTATGAGTAACCTACACCCCAGCGAACTTTTTTTCTGCCCAGCTGAAACGAAAAAAGGCCGCTCGTTGTCTGGTAATACAACTGATTAATCTTGACATCGGATATTTTCTTTTCAAAAAAGGATGGGTCTTTTCTATTAATGTATGCGTAGCCGAGACGTACCTCTGATTCAACTACTCCTCCCAATCCCTTGTAGGTGGTGTTGCCGACTAGAAAGCCCTCGGCACTAATTTCCGGCTGCATGAGCAAGTTGGAGGGGTTGAACAGCGAATGGCTCAGTGTGCTCTTTTCTCCCTCACCAGTGAGACGAAACGAACCGGAAAGGGGGAAGCTGCTTGAACTGCTTTCATCTTCAGCATGAAGGTGCGAATAGCTTCCGACTGCAAGCAAAAAGAAAAAGGTAAACAAAAACGGTTTTGTGACTTTTCCAAGACGTTTCCACCTGCAACTTTTGAATGAAGCAGCATGCATGAAAAGAGAGCACATGGCGGTATTATTTGTTTCAATTATTGCTTAATAAACAACCTCACTGTTAAGGGATGGCAGGTTTGATTTAAGAAAAAAACGATCGGGTGATTTTTTGACTTGCACCTTGCTGAATGTGAGGGTGGTCACATTGTCTGAACTAAGATGATCAATAAACTCGATCTTCGTGTTCATCATCCTGCCAGCCATTGTTTGGTATGCAGTAAAATATAAAGTTTTCATTTTCTTTCCCGACTGCAGATAGAGCTCTGCTTTTCTTGGGTAACCAGTGCCTTTCTCTATATAAAGATCAATAGCATGGTATGTTGCACTATTTGAACGGGCTAAAAGCTTCAGCAGCCAGGTTTCATAGCTCTGTTCCTTTACTGTCACAGTCTGTTCTCCAACCATATTCGCGTTATAATCCCTTGACCAGCTAAGTCTTGTAACATCTCCGTATGAAGCTCCGCCTGAAAGCTTCTGGATAGGAGTGATCCTTATAGGATACTGTGTTTTGTTTACATAATACCAAAGATTATCGTCAACCATCAGGAGAATGTTTCCCCTTTCTTTGGCCGGGTCTATATAACTTACCAGACTCTTGAAATAATCTCTGGTAAATACTCTGAACACCTCCTGTTTTTCTTCATTCAATTTCTCAAAGGAAAGATGAGCAATCATGATGAAATTTGGCCAGGGCGATCTGAACTCATCAGCTTTTTTCAGGATTTCAGAGGCTTTTATTGTGTCTGACTTATCTGTTATGGTATTGGATGACGTATCTGCTGCTCGAGATTCCTGTCTTACGACAAGTAACATCATCAGGAAAACAGAAATAATAATCCGCAATAAATATTTAAACATGGGTTAATGAATTTACAATTGAGATTTTTCTGATTTTAACAAACGTCAGCAATCCTGAAAATGTGGTTGATACAATGACAAGGAGCGATATCCAGGGCAGGAATTCAACCGCTGAAAATATATTGAGTCGGTATGGGAATGACATACCAGGAGGTGGCGGCATCATAAACCCTGAATTATTGATTATCCATGAAAAAATATATTTAAGAGCAATACCAACCACAACGCTTATAAGTCCTATAAAAAAGCCTTCAAAAAGAAACATAAGAATGATCCAGATGTTTGAAATTCCGATTGCCTTGAGCGTTCCAATTTCTTTTACCCTTTCCATGGTTGCCATCAGCATAGTATTGGTGCAGCTTAAAAAAACAATTACAACAATGATAATACCGGAAAAACTGAAGATGATACGGTAAGCATCCATAACGGAATTGTAGTATTCAGCAAGATCATGCCATGGTATAACTGAAAAAAGTGGTTTTGCGCTTGAACCGTTGAGCCTTTTTGACAATAGAGGCCTGACAGGATCAGTGTTCTCTGTTTTGTTAAGTACGACAACGATTTTAGAGACTTTGTCTGTCTGCATCAGGTTTTGGGCTGTTTTAATAGTGGTTAGGAGATAGTAACGGCTTATCGATTTTATGGTGTTTCTGACAATACCTGCAACTGTAACATCAACGACATTGACAGCGCCATCAACTGTTGTGGACATCAGCATAAGACCAGACCCGGATTTAACATTCAGGGCTTTTGCCATTTCTTCCCCAAGCAGAACGCCGTTGGGTGCTGTTTTTTTTAGTTGTACGTATGATGAATCGCTTAAAATAACCTTAACAGACATGTTGTCAAGCGAATTCCAGTACTGTATGAGTTTTGATTCTTTTACAGGGTCAACACCCATTCCCAAAAATGAAATTGACTTCTCTCCATTGGAAATAAGTCCGTTAAACTCTACCCTTGGTATTGTAAAGGATATATTTCCTGCCGATTCAATAGTGGACTGGAGTTTATCGTTGGCTTCAATACCATATTCGAGAGGGTAACGTTCCTCTTTTTGTAAAGCATCTTGCTTGAAAATCTGGAGGTGACCAGTACCACCACTTGCAGTAAAACCTTCGCAAATGGTCATTTCTCTGAGCCCAAAAAATGTAAAGTCCATATACCCGGCAATAATCGCTAATGCCGCAAACCCAGAGGCAGACACCAGAACAGTAATAAGGGTCCTTCGGCTATTGCGAAAAAGGTTTCTTAGTGCAATATTAATAAGTTTTATAATGGTCATACCGTATAATAAATCAGGATCTGATTTGTTTTCTCTTTTTCTCAGTTTACTTGTAACACAAAAGCCTTCCTATGGCTTGAAGTGAACGACAACATTTTTTTTAGCAGCTTTTCGAGTATGGTAATCAGTTGACCATTACCAAGACACAAGACTTTATGTCCTACAGGGCTGTTATCCGATTCTATGACCTGTTTGCACATGTATGGAATAAGCCCTGAAGATAGATAGACTTTATCCTTGTATTTCTTGATAATAATCATAATGTCTGACAGGGTGAATGTTCAGTGTCTACTGATACCTTTCCATCATGAATATGAACGACATTTTTAATCCGATCGAGTACGACTGAATCATGTGAAGAGATAACCAGTGTGCTTTTTTTCTGTTGGTTCAGATTCAAGAGAATATCGAGAATTCCATCACCTGTTTTACTGTCAAGATTTGCTGTTGGTTCATCGGCCAGGACAATCGATGGCTTGCCTGCTAACGCTCTTGCAATAGCAACTCTCTGTTGCTGCCCCCCCGACATCTCTCTCGGATAGTGATTTTTCCTGTCCTGAAGACCAACTTCTTCCAGCACTTCATCTATTCGTTCACTGATTGCCTTTTTTTCTAAACCTTTGAACAGAAGCGGAAGCTCAATATTCTCGTAAGCCGTAAGAACTGGAATTAAATTAAACGATTGGAAAACAAACCCGATTTTATGAAGTCTTAGAGGAGTCAGTTTCTCAAGACTCATCGATGATGTATCAATTCCATCGATAATGATGTTTCCCTCATCTTGTTTATCAATACAGCCAAGAAGATGAAGCAGGGTAGATTTGCCGCTTCCCGAAAGACCAACCAGCACAACGATATCACCTCGACAGAGAGAAAGATTGACTCTGTCCAGAGCTTTTACACGGGCGGCTCCATTGCCATAATACTTTGATACATCAACCAGCCTTGCTATAACTGTGTTATTCATTTACAGTCCATTCTTAAACTTACCGTTGCTGGCAGTTATGCCAATAATCCTTTGCCTCCATCAATAACGATGGTCTGTCCCACTATCTGGGCAGCGGCATCAGTTGTAAGGAATTTCACAACTTCAGCAACCTGCTCAGGGGTTGTCAGTACTCCTGAAGGAGTATATTCAAGGGTTATGTTCAAAAGCTTTTCAAGTTCCGGTACATCAATTACAACGTCAGTCATGACCAGACCCGGGCAGACAAGGTTCACTGTAATTCCTTCGGGAGCAAGCTCACGGGCATAGTGACGGAACAAAGCCTCCATTGCACCTTTAGTAGAACCGACTGCTGCATAATTGGGAATAACATGGGTGCCCCCTGGAGAAGTGATACCGATGATCCTGCCCCCTCTACCCATTTTTCCGACAAGCTCTCTGGTCAACTTGTGCACAGCAAAGAAGTTGATCTCAAATGTCCATTTCAAATGTTTTTCAGAAAGTTCCATTGCTTTCCTGTGTACTCCGCTTGCTGCACAGTGTACCAGAATATCAATGCGATCACAGGCTTTATTCAGTTGTTCTACCGTATAGGTATAACTCTCTTCATGAGAGAGGTCTCCTCTTATAGAGGTAATATGCAGCCCTCTTGAATCAGCTTCCTTTTCCAGTGAATCGGCATTTTTACGACTTCTCGCATAAAGAGCATAAACATTAGCCCCGCATTCAGCAAGGGTAAGCGATACAGCTCTGCCGATACCTCTTGTTCCTCCTGTCACCACAGCTGTTTTGTTCTGCAAATGTTTCATATTCCGCTGTCTCCTAAAGAACATCCTCCGTCAACGGTTAAAAGAGTACCAGTTATGTAACGAGCGTCATCAGAACACAGAAAAGCAATAAGTGGCCCTATATCACCTGGTTCGCCGATAAAACCGGCAGGGATGTGCCTGCCGATTTCCTTGCCCGAACTATTTTCAAGATATTGTACAATATGCGATGTCATAGGAGTTTTTATCAGCCCGGGGGCAACTGTATTGACGGTAATGCCGCGGTGGGCAACCTCAAGGGCTAATGTTTTGGTAAAACCGATGATCCCTGCTTTAGCGGCAGCATAGTTTACCTGCCCGCGTTTTGCATAGAATCCGCTTATTGAGCTGAGGTTGACAATTCTTCCGTACCGTTTTCCATACATCGATTTCAAAGCCAGCTGGCACATAGCCATCGTCACGATAAGATGTTCATGAATAAGCTTTTCATGAATCGAAAAATCAGTCTGTAAAAAAAAACCGTCCTTTATTTGTCCTGATGAATTAATCAGTATTTCAGGTGGTTTTCCGAAAGAGTTGACAACAGTGTCAAAGAGCATTTTAGCATCTTTATAGCCAGCAAGATGTTGTGAGAATATGTTAACCTTGCATCCCTGCTCAAGCAATGCTTCTTTTGCTATCTGAGCCCGTTCATGATTGGAAGCATAGCCAAGCGCCAGATCACAGGTTCCTGCCAGTGCTTTTGCCGCGCCAAATCCAATACCTGATGTTCCGCCAGTAATCAAGACAAGACGTTTTTCCATCAATCAGCCAGTTCCTTTTTTAAGCACAAGACATGCGTTTTGACCTCCAAAACCAAAACTGTTGCTGAGCAGATAATCTAACGTTATATTTCTGCTTCCTTCCGGTACATAATCGAGGTCACATTCAGGATCGGGGTCAGTCAAATTAATTGTAGGGGCAATTTTTTGACGCTGAAGCATAAGAATGCAGGCTATAGCTTCAACCGCACCTGCAGCAACTGTCGAGTGGCCAATCTGAGATTTCAATGAACTTACGGGAATTTGGTAAGCATTTTCACCAAATACTTTTTTTATGGCTTGTGTCTCAAGTCGGTCATTGAGCAGAGTCGATGTGCCATGAGCGTTTATATACCTGATCGCTTTTTTCTCAATACCCGCATCGAGAATAGCATCCTCCATAGCTTTGACAACACAGAGATTATCGTCCCTGCCATCAGTCAAGCGATATGAGTCAGAGTTGAAGGCATAACCGCAGACTTCTGCAAATATGGTTGCATTGTGTTCTTCTGCTGCCTCTTTTGTTTCAAGGAGCAGTAGTGCGGCAGCTTCACCTTTTACAAAACCGGATCTGCTTTTAGAAAATGGCCTGCTTGCTGTATGGGCAGGAACATCATCTGTCGTAAGTGTATGAAGCAGATGAAAATTCATTAACTGGCTTTCCCATCCTCCTGCGTCAACAGCGCTTGCAAGACATCTTTTCATCCGTCCGGATTTCAGCAATTGGTAGCCCAGACCGATTGCCTGACTGCCAGCTGCACATGCGGAATTAACACAGATCTGGTTTTCGGGCGGGATAATCCCATGACCTCTGTTTTTAAGCTTATCAGCAATAATTTCAATAATCCATTCAGCCCTGAGCTCATTCCATAGAAAGGTATCAGGATCATAATTTTTAAGCGAATCGATTACAATATCAAAATAAATACCTGCAGGGGTTGCCTGGACAATGCCGTCAATTGGCAAATTTGCCGGAAAATGTTCAAGAATCTGTTGTAAAGAATGTATTACATATCTTCCACCTTGGGTGTGAGCACCGGGATGTACTCCTAATTCCTCCGCTGAAGCAATCGTTGTCTTGTCCACAACTCCTCCGAACGGCACGGGAAAGTTTTTTCCCACAAGCGATCCCCTTACATCGACAATCCCTGAATCTCCGGCAAACATGCGTTTTTCGAATTCAGGTATTGAAGATCCGATCGGAGAAACGATACCGTAACCGGTAACAACGACATCAGGCATTGTTATTTATTCTCCTTTTTTTGCTGGAGAACTTTAATAATATAATCGAAAACATCACCTACGGAAATATCGGTAATATCGGCCCCTTTCTTTTCGGTGATGTAGTGCAGTGCCTCGTTAAAGTCTAGCGCAACTCCGGTTCGCTGCTCAATTTCATAACTGATATCAAGAAAATCAATGCTCTCTGCATCAAGGTCAGCCTTAAACATACTTTCCTTTTTGATTTCGCCTTCTGGTGCATTCAGAACAACGCAAATTGCTTCCTCAATCTTTTCGAACAGTTCTTTTTCCGATAACATTTATTCCCCCTTTTTTTGTATTTGAGTGATGATCTGGTGACTGATGCCGTAATATGACTCGGTAGTATTATAGTCGAAATCTTTCCAGTCAGAGTGTTTGCCGTCAGCAGTCAAAACCAGCGCAGCAGCCCCCTCGCAAAGGATTCGATCTTGTAAAGTCTGCCGCCTTATTCGCTCAAGAATAAGTGGATTTTCAAAACTGAATGCGCTGCAAACGAGGGCAGCATCAACTCTCCCCTCATGAAGATCCATTTCAGCATGCTCAAGCGCATGAATGCTCCCGTAAGTAGAACTGTTGTATACATTGAGTGGTCCGAGAATGCCAAGAAATATTCCCATCTGAGCTGCAGCCAGATTGGGTAACTGCATCAAAAACATTTTAGGATTACGATGCTTTTTGTATTGTTCCGCAAAGTCCTCCCGCGAAACATCAATCATTTCAAGAGTTGATTTAAGATCTACAGGCCCATTTTCAAGAGCTGCATATATTCCGATGCAGAAGGGAGATTTATCAAGAAAAGGCTGTATGACCTGCTGACCATCAAGACATACAACTGAGAGGAGAACGCCAGCCCTGCTCATAGAGCGGTAAACCTTCCGGTCAGGAAGAGGGGCTGTTCTCTCTTCTAAAGCAAGAGTTTTTGTCAATGGAACCCTCAGTGATTCCCCGTAATAGTCAGAGGTATAAGGTTTCGCTGCGACATGAGCGCTTGGAACAAGGGTAGAACTCCAGAGAATGTTGCTCATATTCCTTCAGTGGTTGTGTTCCCTGTAACAGAATTACCTGCAGCTTTGAAGCGCATGTTCTCAGGAATAGGTATATACCCAAACATGACCTCAGCCGAAGAAATATGAATGCCATCAACTTCAACCCGACCGATTGCCGTTGCAAAAGATGGACGTTTTGCGACCTCAGTATAAATAAAAGCCTTGTCACCCGGCTGAATCGCTTTTCTGAACTTTGCGCTCTTTACCGAAGTAAGTACTGGAAGAAAAAGGGGAGCATTCGCCATAAGGCATTTACCAGCGAGTTGAGCAATCATTTCAATCTGCAACACACCAGGAACGATAGGATATTCGGGAAAGTGATCCATAAAAAATAGCTCTGAACGCGAGAAGCACTTGACAGCAACTGCTTTTTTGCCCGGCTCCATTTCCAGAATTTTATCAATCAATAACCATCGCATTTATCTCAAGTTAGAAATATTGACAAATATCTTTGAAACACTTAAAATCAGTGCGTATCAAGCATTACGGAAACGAAACCATCGCTACAGAAGCTGCATACCGCTTGTCATGAGAAAGCGAAATTTTGATCGATGCGTTTTTCAGTGTGCACGAATTATCGATTACTCTGACAAATGGTTTCCCATTCAAGGTGTTAAGAATTTCAACACTATGCCAGTTGAATTTGTTGCTTATACCGCATCCCAAGGCTTTTGAAAGAGCCTCTTTGGCCGCAAACCTTGCTGCAACACTTTGAATCATATCACCTTTTTTTCTACAGCTGGCAATTTCGTTTTCTGTGAGAATTTTGAACAGAAATTTATCACCATACCGCCGATACGATAGCCTGATGCGATCAACGTCAACTATATCCAATCCTATATCCTGAACTCCTGACATAGCTGTTGATCGTTTTACTGATTAAATGTTCTGATTATAACCTCTTCAACGAGCGTCAGAGGATCCCCTTTAAAAAGTGTAAGTGACATGACAGTATTTCCTGTTCCTGTCATAACGAAATATATATATAATAAAGATTTAAAGAACTGTCAAAATTCTTTATTTATGAGAAAAAACCGTTTCCACTCATCTTCAGGCTATGATGAATCATGATGGCCTTAATCAGTGTGCTGACATCAAACCGGTCTGTTTTTCTATGACAACTTGAACCATGGTAACGACGTTGGCAATGGTGTTCATATTGGCTGAGAGAGCTCAGTTGCGATGGCAGAGATTACTTGGACACAAGCTGATTGTCAAAGTTTTTGAAGGCGTAAAATTTATCAAGGGAATTTAGGAAACAATTGCTGCTTAGAACGTTCTAAAACGCAACATTTGGAGACTCATCAAGGGGGGGCCTTGTTCATGCTAAACTGGATCTCTAACAGCAAATATTACTTTTAACTTAACAACAAGGGCCGCCTTTTCAGACAGCCCTTGTTAACGTTACAGCTACAATCCGAACCTCAAACCAATCAGAACGGAGCTGATTGCCGGGGTATATTTAATTATATTTCCATTAGTAACATCGCTCAACACAAAATACCGATATCGCGCATCAAGCGAAATTTTATTGTTTAGCGGAATTGCGATGCCGGCACCTAATTGATAAGCTAATTTTGTAGTACCGTCCCAGTTATACTGATATCCTCCAGCGAAAAAATCAGTGAGAGTTATCCTGCCAGCCCCTATCCCTGCAGTAACGTATGGTTGAATACCCTCTGTATAAAAATCATAATAGCCGTTTGCTAACACTGAAACAATTTCCCACTTTCCATTCAAGCCGGCTAAGTTTAAATCTCTCGTTTGATAACCTAGTTCACCTTCAAGCCTGACATTTTCAGCTCTTGAACCAATAGCACCCAGAACACTCACGCCTCTCTTGAGGGGTAGTTGTATCACGATATGGTCATTTGTATCTTTAAAGTTAAGATCATTTGATAATGTCCATCCAACATTGCCACTTACGTAAGAATCGTATGCATAGGCAGGCGCTGTAAACACACCAAAGGAGAGAACGGCACACAACAGAAGAAGAAGCTTTTTCATTGTTCAATATGTTAATTGGTGGCTGAAAAAAACTTGAAAGCATAGCGTTAATACACACATGTCAATAATAGCTAAAAACAAGTAAATATAAAAAAACTATGTATCCCATTGACTATTTCAAGCTGTTTTATGTACAAAAAAACGACGACTTGTTAGAGGCGATCAATGAACTGGACACTGATAGTCGCGAAAAGGGTCGTTATCTGATCAGGAAAACAAAAACAGAATGATTTTTGGTACTTTCATTACTGTTTATTACATGTTTTTAAAGGTTTTATAATAATAGTCATTTCTGAAAAAGGGGGATTATCATATGACGACCCCGATTATGGCGCTCAGCTAGACGTCGAGAAGTTTAACTGCTATGTCAGCTACTCAAGAGTCGTAACATTTTTACACATCATATCAGGATGTATTTGCATTTAATTATCGCTTCACATAAAACTGACCTCATCAATCTTGCTGTCACGGGTTTGTTACACCAACAGATTTGGCGCCGAGTCCCAACCTGATTGAGATCGGGAGACTTAACTGATAATTGGACTATTTGTTTCTGTATCGTATGCGAAAGAATTATCGAATCAACCGAGCTTCAATTTTAATACATACTGAACGTATATATGGGATAATTCAACAATGCCTTCTTCGCTCAAACCTAATCTGGGTGCATCTTTTTACGAAGGCGGCCCGATTTTTCGTGTTTGGGCGCCCTTTGCATCTCAGGTCTTTATTCGACTGGAGTTGATACAGCCCGGATTTTCAGAATTGGAATAGTTATGATACCTTACCAATGATATGCCTTGGTATGGAATGCCATACAGCGGAAATATCAATACTG
>JABDHL010000055.1 GCA_012972825.1 Chlorobiaceae bacterium | reverse complement strand
ACAATGGATAGTGGATTTTGTGAGATAGCAGAGGAAAAAAGTTTGAAGTTTTTACGGAGCTCAGATTCGGCCAGTACATTCTTTATCGTGACGGCAAGTTTATCAGGATTGACTGGTTTTATTAAAAAGTCGTAAGCTCCCATTTTAAGGCACTCGACTGCCTGCTCAATATCACTGGAACCGGAAATCATGATGACTGGGATAGTGAAATGATGATCACGAAGATAGGAAAGCACTTCCATGCCATTTTTCCCGCTCATATTGATATCGAGAAGCAGAAGATCGATCTGATGAGTGGTTATGATCTCTATGCAGGTATTTCCATCAGAGGCCACCATGATATTCTGGCCCAGCTTTTTGACAATACTTGATAAGATTGTCCGTATTATCTTACTGTCGTCAACGACAAGGATGGTAGCTTTCTCTTCAGGATCATGCATCTTTCAGTATAGGTTAAGTCCTTTTTTCCTTGCAGGTCCACTATAAAAAGCACGGTTTTCAAATATGTCAGCTACGATACACTTTCACAGACATTGTTATTGTGGAGATCTTGATTTCCGATACGGATGACTATGCATGTCAGATCGTCGTCGAAGGTATTTCGACCGGTAAAAGCACATGCATCCTTATGAATTTTTTCAACTATTTCGGATGGTTCAAGTTCATGATGTATCAGGATCAATTCAGAAACCCGTTCTATTCCGAATAACCTGTTATCTGGTGATCGGCTTTCAGTCAGACCGTCAGAGACGAGAACAATAAGATCGTTCATTTCTATAGGGTACGATACCTCACAATATTCAGTCTGTTCAATCAAGCCGATGGGCAGGTTATGGCCCTTGATAAGCGTCCTTTTTTTAGTCCTGGCATTAAAATGAATTGTTGGATTATGCCCGCAGTCAACAGTGGTGATCTGTTCAGCATCAAGATCTATGCGAAGAAAAGTGGCTGTAGCATAGGTCTCAAGCTCAATCAACTCAGTAATGATCTCTTCATGGACTCCCGCAACGATATCCTGCAGTAATGCCAGCTTATTGTGTTGAAAGTTTTTTTGTGCTGAAATTTTCATGATAAGGGATTTCAAGCCAGCCCCGATCAGGGCCGACATAACGCCATGCCCCATAACATCACCGATAACCAAATCAATAAGTTTTTCAGAATAGGTAATCATTGCCGTAAAATCTCCGTCAAGATGACCAGAGGGAATCATAAGGCGACTGATTGAAACCTTTTTCAGCATAGTTGAAATCCGGCCCTGCAGCAGCTTTTTTTCGATTTGAGCTTCAAGTTCCTGCTGCATCCTTTCATATTCCGTTCTGCTTTTTTCTTCTCTGATCCTGGAGGTAATGTCTCTTGCAATGATAACAATTTTGCAGACGCCATCGATAATGACGGAACCCATTGTTGCTTCCATGGGTATTTGGCTCGTGTCTTTTTTTAGTGCAGTGAATCGTTTGACCGGATGTTTGTTATTTGCCTCAGAAATGTTTGGAGCAAAATCACAGATGAAATCTATAAAAGGGGTTCCATCGCTTTCCTGCGCGATAAGCTCTTTAAACTTGATCGAACGCAGCTCATCGTCTGTGAAGCCGAAAAGGTCTTTAGCGGCATTGTTGGTATAACAGATGAATCCTTCCTGATCGATCATGAAAATCGGGTCAAGTGCGGCATCGTTCATGGAACGAAACTCTGTTTCACGCTCTCGCAGCTCCTCCGTCATAGCTGCTAAAGATTCATTCGACCATGACAGTTGCTTATTGTTCAACTCAAGTTGAGCCTGCAGATATCTTCGTTCAGTTTTCAAAAAATAATAATCGATGCAATCTTTTATTATTCGCTTAAGAAGTTCCGGCTCAACTGGTTTTGAAATAAATCGAAAAACTTCACCGGCATTGATAGCATCTATAATCATCGCGATATCTTCTGTTCCGCTGAGAATCACGCGTATAATATCAGGATGTTTAGTTTTTAATTGCTGGATCAGTTCCAATCCACTTATTTCCGGCATTCTAAGGTCAGTGATAACAACCTTACAGGCAATCAATTCAAGCATTTCAAGAGCTTCCTGTCCATTGGAAGCCACATGTATCTTGTAGGGCTCCTTGCGAAGGAGGCGCTTTAAAGCTGAAAGCGCATTATCCTCGTCATCGACAATGAGGATGCTGATATCAGCAATATTCTGTATTAACTGACCGTCGCTGTTGTACATGAAGGGGGCTTTGTTATTAACATTGCTCATGTTGTGCCGAGGCATTCCCGACAGATAATCACTTTATGAGCGATCCACTGCAGCTCATCAATCTGATTTCATATCATTACCATGCTTTCACTCCTGTTGTCATAAAGGATTATTATTCACGCTATAATGGAAAATAGGTCATAATCCTTTATTTTATAACAGTTTTTTTAAACAATTGTTTGTTATATGCAGTTGCTGCAGGATATTTTGATGACACGTTTTTTTAGTGATTGTGTAGTTTTGCTTGGTACTTTCAGGGAAATAAAAAAAGGAGCCTTACGACTCCTTTTTCATATTGTAACCTAACAGGAAGAAAGAACAGTGAAAAAAAGAATTTGGATCAGAACGATGCCATAAGGGCAAAGTTAGCTAGTTTGGTGTCAGGGTTGTAAGTGTATGAGCCGGTGTATCTGTCTTTAGACACTGAAAATCCGACATTGACGATTTTAAAACCGGTACCTCCTGTAGACGCAGCATATTCCACTTCGTTACCTGCTCCCAAGACAACTTTTGCTGAATAGCCATCCTTGTCATATACCTTATATCCACCTTCAATATACTTGGCATGGTCAAGGTGATTACCTGCAAAGTTGATGGCTGCAAGAAGGCTGAGATTGTCCTGTGCATAGGCAAGGCTGACTTCAGCATTGTTTGGTCCATCATTTTTGAAGCTGAAAGCATCACTGCCAGAGAAGCTTGCAGATGGGATATAATAATCAGTAACGGTCAAGCTGAAAGGACCTACAGGCAGTGTGGCATAAAAGTCGGTTTCCTGATAACGGGAAGAACCTGAATTGCTGGTTATAGCATAAGATCCCCATGCACCGAGAACAAAACCGCTGTCCTTGAATGTATAGCTCAGTGCCGGCTGAAGAGCGGGGGAGTCGCCGATAGCGGAACCTCTCCAGACGTAGCTTGTGACAAGATCCGTGCCGATCTTAAACCCTGTCGGATCCGCTGCCTGAGCTGTACCGCTTAAACCCGCAAACAATGCGACGGCTAGGCTTAAAACTTTTGTTGTTTTTTTCATTGCTTTACTCCTGGTTCTGTTTTTTTTCAGTTGTGTGTGTTCATTTGTTGTATTGTTCTTTGATCCATAAAAAAACTTTCGCATTCTTTAACAGATCGTCCTTACAAAATATAAATATTTTACAAAAAAATACAAATAAGTAATAAAATATTAGGTTTGTTCGTTTTAGTCATTAAAAAATGAAGGTTGCGGCGATTTTTTTCAGTTTGCTCGTATAGCTGCATCATTGTAACTTAATGCATTCATTGATCAGCATCGAAGCGGTACCCATGACATGAAATGTTTTGAAATTGAGCTCTCCGGCAGGTATTCGCAGTATAATGTGCTGTATGATTTTATTAAGTCGATTGCCGAGAGAGAAGGATACACACTTTCTTTTATAGATGAGCTGCAGCTGTCCATGAAGGAGGCTTTTGTAAACGCCGTCAAACATGGCAACAGAGAGCGGGACGATCTCACAGTATCCTGTACGTTTCATCTTACAGCACACTTGCTTCAAGTCTCCATCAGGGATTGCGGTAAAGGGTTTGATCCTTATTCTCTCCCGAACCCCACCGATTCCAGTTACCTTTTTCATCCAACAGGAAGGGGAGTACATATTATCCGAAGCATAGCAGAAATAATCGCTCTTGAAAGTGATACCGATGGTTCTACCTTGTTGTTGCATTATATTCCTTATTGAGAATTCAGTTATCTTCGCCATCCCGCTTAATATTAATAATGAAAAACATTATGGACCTATCACGAAGCGCAGCATGGAGTGCCCTTGTGTCCCACAAACATGAAATAGATACACTGCATATCAGAGATCTCTTCTTTGAGGACAACGCCCGTTTTGAACGGTTTTCGATTTCCTGGGGGGAGCTGATGCTTGACTATTCAAAAAACAGGATCACTTCCCATACTCTTGAACTGCTTCTCGATCTTGCACGACATGCCGGACTGGAAAACATGCGTGGAGAGATGTTTGAGGGCAAAACAATAAATTTTACTGAACACCGTTCGGTACTGCATACTGCTCTACGAAAACCTCCCGGGTTTTCGCTTCAGATAGACGGTTTGGATATTTCAGTTGAAATCGCCGATGTACTTCACCAGATGAAGACATGCTGTCAGCGGGTGATATCGGGCAGGTGGAAGGGTTATACAGGGCATGCAATGACAGATATAGTCAATATCGGCATCGGTGGTTCTGATCTTGGTCCATGCATGGTTACCGAAGCGCTACGGCCTTTTGCCCATGGACGACTGAAGGTGCATTTTGTGTCCAATATCGATGGAACCCATATCAGTGAGACACTGAAAAAGCTTAATCCGGAAACGACGCTTTTCATCATCGCATCCAAAACCTTTACAACCCAGGAAACGCTGACCAATGCAATGAGTGCACGTGAATGGTTTCTGACCCATGCCGCTGTTGAATCACATATAGCTAAACATTTTGTCGCAGTTTCAACCAATCGGGAAAAAGTTGTTGAATTCGGCATTGACGAAGCAAACATGTTCCGCTTCTGGGATTGGGTTGGCGGACGTTACTCCCTTTGGTCTTCTATCGGACTTTCCATAGCCCTTTACCTTGGTTTTGACCGTTTTCAGGAGCTGCTTAACGGCGCTTATGCAATGGACGAACATTTTCTTAACGAGCCTCTCGAACGGAATATTCCTGTCCTGCTTGCAGTGCTCGGTATCTGGTACAATAATTTTTTTGATGTTTCATCGCACGCCGTCATTCCCTACGACCAGTATATGCATCGCTTTCCAGCCTATCTCCAGCAGCTCGATATGGAGAGCAATGGCAAGTGGGTTAACCGTGAGGGGATCCCTGTTGAGTATGCAACCGGTCCTGTGATATGGGGTGAACCCGGAACAAATTCCCAGCATGCATTTTTTCAACTTCTGCATCAGGGACCAAATTTTATTCCAGCTGACTTTATTGTGCCTCTTAAAACTCAGAACCCCATCGGTGAACATCACGATATTCTGCTGGCAAACTGTTTTGCACAGACCGAAGCTCTCATGAAAGGCAAAAATGAGCAGGAGGTCCGTCATGAACTTGAGACCGCAGGCTGTGATCCTTCAGAAATCACTGCACTTCTTCCGCACAAAGTGTTTCCCGGCAACAGACCGACAAATACCATTCTTATCAATGAACTCAATCCTTATACTCTCGGAAGTCTCATTGCCATGTATGAACATAAAGTGTTTGTTCAGGGGATCATCTGGCAGGTCAACTCCTTCGACCAATGGGGCGTCGAGCTGGGAAAACAGCTTGCCAAAACCATTTTCTCTGAACTTCAGGGCAAAGAAACAGTTACCACTCACGACGGTTCTACCAATGCTCTGATCAACGCTTATCGAGAGTACCGTTTGAATGGAAAAAAACCAGCAAGTCCACAGCTCTCATTTTTTGATGATATTTGATTAACTATGCTTACATAGTAACCATGAAAACAAAAGGAGCCCTGAGGCTCCTTTTGTTTTCATCTAATCCTTGTTATACATGGAATCGTCACCAGTCTCCCCCGTACGTATGCGATAGGACTCTTCAATAGTCCAGACGAAGATCTTTCCGTCACCTACTTCCCCGGTATATGCTGATTTCAAAAGGCATGCTACTGTCTTTTGAAGATTGATGTCACGGACAACAATCGATAACGTTAACCGAGAGATGTAATCAGTATCATTAGACCCACGGAATACATCTTTCTTTTTACGCTCATTTCCAACTCCGTATGATTCGGTATAGGAAAAGAAGTCGATGTCGATGGCATGCAATGCCGCTTTGACCTCTTCAAATTTGGAGCGTCTTATAATAGCTTCAATTTTTTTCATGATCGATGTGATTTAGTAAGTTTAAAGACTGAAAACAGGACGGTTTAAGTGTTCCTGTTTTCAGTCTTGGTGTATTTAATGGATGGTATATGCTTCAGCACCGTGTTCAAATACATCCAATCCTCCAACTCCGGTTTCACCTTCAGGTTCAACACGTAATTTAAATGGATATGGTAATTTATTAATTGTCCACATTACTATGATTGCAACAAGAAAGGTTGCTGATGTAATTATTGCATTTCCTATAAATTGGGCAATGAATACATCCCATCCTCCACCGTAGAAGAGTCCTGTTACAGGTGCACTGTTATCAGCCCCGGTAGGTGTTGTAGCACCGAACTGTCCAGAGGCAAAAAGACCGATAGCCCAGGTACCGAAGATACCGCATATTCCATGAACAGAAACAGCGCCTACAGGATCATCAATCCGAAGATATTCAAGCAGGTAGATGCCGGCAAAAACAAGAATTCCTGCAACAAGGCCGATAATGACCGCTCCAAAGGGTGAAACCCAGTAGCAGGGTGCAGTGATGGCAACCAATCCTCCAAGGAGTCCGTTTACAGAGAAGGCAACGTCAAATTTTCCTTTGAAAGGGCCGACAAAGAAGGCCAGGAACATTGCACTCAATGCACCGCCGCAAGCTGCGAGAGTTGTATTTGTGGCTATACGTCCAATACCTATTGCATCCATTGCGGACAGGGTGCTGCCTGGGTTAAATCCATACCATCCGAACCACAACAGGAATGCTCCAGTAACAGCAAGCGGAAGGTTGTGTGCCGCCGGCAAACCGCCTCTCTCTTTGTCATCGCGAAGGAAAACGCGCCCGATACGAGGTCCTAAAACAATAGCTCCAGCTAATGAAACGACACCGCCGATAGTATGTACAACCGTTGACCCGGCAAAGTCGCGGAATGGCTGGCCCAATTCAGGAAGAAAATTTCCTTTGCTGCCCATAGTGGCAAGGAATCCGTCAGGTCCCCATGCCCAGTGTCCGATGATAGGATAAATAAGAGCTGTGACAACAATACTGTAAAGGATATCGCCGCGGAAACTTGTACGGCCGATCATCGCGCCCGAAGTAATGGTAGAAGCAGTATCTGCAAAGGCAAACTGGAATATCCAGTGTGCCAGTAACGCTACGCCGGTTGTTTCATAAGCATTCGGTGCACCTTGAAGGAAAAACCAGTGTTGTCCGATAAAGCCATTGCCTTCGCTGAACATGAAAGCATAGCCGATTGCCCAGAAGGATATGCCGCAGATAGCCGTATCCAGAACGCACTCTATCAAAACGTTAACAGTCTCCTGTTTTCTGGCGAAACCAGCTTCCAGCATAACGAAACCCGCCTGCATTCCAAACACGAGGAATGCCGCTACCAATGTCCAGACCGTGTTAATTGAATTAACCAGATTCGTTTCCATCGGAGTGTAGGTGGGTGCCGCTGCCATAGCAGGAAGCCCAACAAGTCCGGTAAATGATGACATAGCTAAAAGGACCAGGAAAAGTCCGATCATCTTGCCAGCTAGAATGGTTAACCCAAGTTTCCAGTTTTTTTGTTTCGACATGTTCTCCCTGATTCGGGTGAAATACTCCCCCCTGCCGGGCCTTATTGTTGCTGATTTCATAAGTAATTATGGTTAAGAATTTAAGGGACGATTAAAAAGTAAGAGATTTTTTAAATAAAAAAAATACATTTTAGTAATATTCTTACGTTTTTCATCTTTTTTCCAATAAAAAATATGCCATTTATGTTGAAATGCCGAAAAAAATGAAGTCTTTGCGTGGTTATCTGGATTGTCAGGTGTAAGGCTATTGACGAGTGCATAAAAAACAAAAAACTCCGCAAAAGTTGTCTTTGCGGAGTTTGAACTCACGTGTTGCAGGGGAGGCGGAAAATGTCAAAAAAATTACAACTCTATACTCAGAGGCCGTTGCGCTTGAAAATGATGTCGACGCTCGTTTTAAGCTTGTTAAGTATGTTTTCAAAGCTGAAAAGGTCGGCGACCTCTTCAGGGGTGAAGTGTTTCTGAAGCTCTTGGTCATTCAGAACCAGTTCACGCAGGTGGACCTTTGTCGACCAGCTCTCCATGGTGTTGCGCTGAACAAGCCTGTATGCCTCTTCACGTGTCAGGCCCTTGGCGGTAAGGGCGAGAAGAAGGGTTTGCGATGTAGTCAGTCCGTAGGAAGAGTTGAAGTTTTCCTCCATTCGTTCAGGATAGACAAGCAGTGTGTCGAGAGCTTCACTGAAGGTGCGCAGCATATAGCAGACAGCTGTGGTTGAGTCGGGCATAATGATGCGCTCGACTGACGAGTGGGAGATATCACGTTCATGCCAGAGTGCGACATTTTCCATGGCGGCTATGGAGTTTGAACGCACAACTCTGGCCAGTCCGGTAAGGCGTTCGAAGGTAATCGGGTTACGTTTATGGGGCATGGCGGAACTGCCTTTTTGTCCCTTGCTGAAAAACTCTTCGGCTTCACGAACTTCAGTACGCTGAAGATGCCGCAGTTCAACAGAGAACTTTTCAATAGATGAGGCGATGATTGCAAGTGTGGTTGCAAATTCAGCATGTCTGTCGCGCTGGAGAATCTGGGTTGATATTGATGATGGTTCAAGACCGAGTTTTCGGCAAACCACGGCTTCAATATCAGGCGACAGGTGCTGATAGGTTCCCACTGCGCCGGAGATTTTGCCGACAGAAATGATGGAAACCGCTTTTTTCATGCGATCGAGATTGCGCAGCATTTCCTGATGCCACAACAGCAATTTCAGACCAAACGTGGTTGCCTCGGCATGAATACCGTGGGTTCTGCCCATTTCAAGAGTGTATTTAAACTCTACAGCTCTTTTTGCCAGCACTCCTGTCAGCTCTTCGATATCGGCGACAAGGATCTTTCCGGCATCGCGCATCTGCATGGCCAGACAGGTATCAACAACATCTGAGGAGGTGAGGCCTTCATGGATATAACGGGAATCAGGGCCGACATAACCGGCAACGTTTGTCAGAAAGGCAATGACATCGTGTTTCGTCTCTTTCTCGATTTCAAGAATTTCAGCCACATTGAAGGTGGCGTTCTGTTTGATGGTGGAGAGGGCATCTTCAGGTACGAGACCAGCTTCCTTTCGTGCTTCAACAGCGGCAATTTCAAGCTGCAGCCATCGTTGAAATTTTGCTTCTTCTGTCCAGATTGCGGAAATGTCCTTGGGTGAATAACGTGGTATCACAGGTAGGGTTGGTTTATAGTGTGTTGTTATGATTTTGTTCAATATACTGACCACAGCCTTTTAAATCCATAGGCAGAAAAAAGAGAGGTCATTGTTCTCCGGATGTTCCTATCTCATTTGACTGCTCCTTGTAAAGCTGTTTGACAAACTCAAGCGCGGCACTCCTGTCGTAAGGAATGTGTCCATCAATGATGGCATTCTCCATCCTTTTTTTGATTATACCGACAACCTTGCCTTCGTTGAGACCTAGCGTAACCATGATATCCTGGCCGCTGATCGGTGGTCGCCATCTGGCAAGGAAGTCTTTTTCACCAACTTCATTGATTTTTTTTTCAACATGGTTGAAGTTGCTCATTATCTGGAGGACTTTTCTCGGATTTTTGCTGGTGACATCCGCCCGGCAGAGGGTCATGAGATCCAGAAGATCTTCACCCGCATCAAACATAAGGCGACGTACGGCCGAATCGGAGATCTCTTCTTTTGAGAGCGGGATCGGGCGGTGATGAAGGCGTACCATTTTCTGGACATAGCTTAGAAAATCGAGTGGCCAGCGCATAGATTTGAAAATATTTTCCACGATCCGCAACCCAACTGCATCGTGACCGTGAAAGGTCCATCCGGCACTTTTTGTGAAGCGTTTTGTCGCAGGTTTTCCAATATCGTGCAGCAGTGCGGCAATTCTAAGCCACAGGTTTTCCGATTTAGCCGCAACGTTGTCTATAACCTGAAAAGTATGGAAGAGTGTGTCTTTATGTCCAAGTCCATCAAATTGTTCAATGCCGGCCATTGCAGCAACTTCCGGCATGATTTCCTTCAGTACTCCGGTTTCGTAGAGAGTGATCAGACCTGCCGAAGGCCGGGCGGAGAGCATGATTTTAAAAAACTCTTTACTGATTCGCTCCATTGACACAATTCTTATTCTTTCCCGCATGCTCTTCATGGCTTCAACCACTTCGGGCAGCAGCCGGAACTCAAGTTGGGCAGCAAACCGTGCAGCCCTCATCATGCGTAACGGATCATCCGAGAATGTCTGTTCAGGGTCAAGCGGTGTTCTCAGAATTCGGGAGTTCAGGTCTTCAAGCCCGTGAAAGTGATCTATGATCTGGTTTCGATTTTCGCGGTTAAGCACAAGGGCAAGCGCATTGATGGTAAAATCCCTGCGTGAAAGATCGTCCTCGATTGTACCTGTGAGAGTTACAGGTTTTCTTGATTCTGTGTTATATGACTCTTTCCGTGCACCGACAAGTTCAACTTTGAAGGTTCCCTGTTTTGGGTCGGTAAGTTCAAGCTGAGATGTACGGAAACGTTCAAAAAGAACAAAGTTTTTGCCATGCAGTCTGTCACGTACAGTTTTAGCAAAAGGGACTGGGTCACCGATGACCATAATGTCGATATCGGTACAGGCTCTCAGCATAATCATGTCGCGCACATAGCCGCCGACCAGATAACAGCCAATACCGTTTTCATCGGCAAGGTCACCGATACGGTAAAGTATTTCAGGAATGGATGGTTTTGAGAGTGTTGTCATGAGGTATTCTCTAAACAAATGGTGAGTCAGTAGGATGACGCTGCATTCGCTTCAATTTCTTCGGTGATTTTTCCTGCCACCATAATCGCCCTTCGTCCGTCAGCCGAACTGACGGCAACCGGGGTGTTTTTTCTGAGTGTGTTGATGAATTGCTCAAGTTCATCACGCAGAGCATTTACTTTTGGAACTTCCGGGTGGATGTAATCAAGCACCATGCCCTGCATAGCCTCCTGAATTTCACCGAACTGTTCAAGAATTTTTCGCGCAGCAAAGGACTTGAGTAGATTTTTAGAAGAAGCCCGCTCTTTTTGGACAAGTCTGAAAACTTCCGATTTACCGGTTGTCAGATCAAGTGAGGCATAGCTTTTCGGATTGGTGCCGAAAAAACGGAATTTACGGTGGCAGCTGCGGCTTAGGCGGCTTGCAGTGACATTGGCGGTTGCTCCGTTGACAAAGTCGATTCTCGCTGTTGCCATGTCGAGTTCATTAGAGAACACCCTGACGCCTGATGCGGAAATGTGCTTGATGTCGTGTGGTATCAGGGAGAGAACAAGATCAATATCATGGATCATGAGGTCAAGCACAACTGAAACATCGGTAACCCGTCTTGAAAAATTACTTAGTCGTTCCGCCTGAATATACCTTGGCTGGCTGATATAGGGCTCAATTGCCCGGATGGCCGGGTTAAAACGTTCAATATGGCCAACCTGTATGCGTACCTGATTTTCAGCCTCAAGCCGTATAAGCTCATCCGCCTCTTCCACTGTTGTTGTTATCGGCTTTTCTATAAAGAGGTGAATGCCCTCTGCAAGCAGTGTCCGGGCAATGTTGAAATGGGAGCTTGTTGTTGTTGCAATAATTACGGCATCGCATTGCTGTGCCAGAAGCTCAAGTGAGCTGCAGGAGGGTACATTATATTTTGTCGATATTTCATGGACTCTGTTGCTGTCGAGGTCATATATGCCGGCGCAATGAATATCCGCACAATCCCGGGCGATTTCTGTGAGAAGCTTTGTATGAAATTCACCGAGCTTACCTACTCCGATAACCCCAATATTCATATAGATTTCTTTTGTGTCGATAACGATGCTGTTTCACCTTTTTCAGGTGTTACGCTGCTTCATGCGAGTTGTCAAGGGCTTCAATTTTATACTTGAACAGGCTGAATGCAATGATTGCCCCAATGATGGTCAGCATGCCTGCAACAATATATGGCGCGTGAAAATTCATGCCGTAGAGGATACTCCCGCTGAATGGTCCCATGATACGGGCAAAAGAATTTACAGATTGTGACAGACCCAGAATCTGTCCCTGTTTCTCTTTATAGCTGTAGAGCGAAATCATGGAAAGGTTTATGGGAGCAACAAGGCTTGTGCCAATGGCAAAAAAGAAAAGGATGACAAGTCCAATAGAAAAGAGTGATGTTTGCGGGGCGAATGGAATAAAAAAGACACCGATAAAGGTGAAAATGTGGCCCCAGAGGAAAAGCATATGCTCACCCATTTTTTTTATAAGTTTACTGATAAGGCCTCCCTGTACAATGACCGACCAGATGCCGACATAGGCAAACATGTAACCGATCTGCTGGTCGGAAGCCGTGAAATACTCTTTCCAGAGCAGGATGGAGGCCACCTGCATGTTTACAATGGCAAAGGTGTAGATATAGTTTGCAATCATCAGCAGTGCAAGAGGACGGGAACTGAACACCAGTTTCAGTCCTTCGCCATACTCTTTTAGCTTTTCGCCGAAAAAGATGGCGGTGGAACGACGTGGTTCGCTGTCGGCGGCTCTTTTTTTCAGAAAGCCGAACTTCATTTTTTCGGCACTTGTGTTGGACTCAGGCAGTAAAAAGATAGCAAGAATAAAATCGATGGTGATCAATGCTGCCGAGACATATCCAACCATCTGAATGCCGTAATTGTGCTTGAGGAGTCCTCCGATAAGCGGACCTATGATAAAGCCGATGCCAAAGGCGGCACCCATCATTCCCATTGCCCCGGAGCGGTTTTTACTGTCGGTAACATCGGTAATATAGGCTTGTGCTGCCGCTATGTTTGCTGAACCGATCCCGGACAGTCCCCTTGCGAAAATAAGCAGTGGAATAGTGCTTGCCTGCGAAAAAACCAGATAGGAGAGTGCCGTGATAAAAATACTGATCAGCATAACCGGCCGTCGGCCGATTTTATCGCTCAGTTTGCCCCAGAGAGGCGAAAAGATAAACTGCATGATGGAGAAAATCGCTGCAATCAGCCCGATCATGAAGGGATTAGCCCCGAGATCCTTGGCATAGGTCGGCAGAAGCGGAAGCACAATGCCGAACCCGATCAAATCCAGTAAAACTGTCAGAAGTAAAATGACCAGTGGAGAGCGCTTCATGCATGGATATCGTTTTGTTCCGCTAAAGGCACAAAGATAAAAAAATTAACGCCGATTCTGACAGAGAGTGCCTAAAAAATCAGGGGACTTGCTGTTCATGAGCATGAATCATTCTGTATAACTGTTCAATTCCTTCGAGCACCCTGGGGCCGGGACGAAGAAAAAGGTTGTTATCGAATCTGTCGTAAACCCTGCGGCTTTTCACTGCCGCTATATTCTGCCAGCCGGGACGGCTCATCACATCATCGGACGCTGATGCTTTTTTTGCCATATACATGCAGGCAATAACGTCCGGATTTTTCTTGATCACCCATTCCTGTGATATTTCGAAATACTCCTTTTTAACGATATCACCAATATTCTGACCTCCGGCATAAGCAATAAGCGCTGAGGTGTAACTTCCTTGACCTCCTGTCCAGAAAGGGTCGTTCCAGATTTCAAGATAGACCGTGTTTTTTTTTCTCTCTTCAGCAGCCTTCTTTTTGAATGTATCAAGACCGGTAGCAATCGAAAGTGCCAGACTGTCGGCCTCTCTGGTGTGTCCGGTCAGTAACCCGAGTTTTCTGAGAACAACAGGGATATCGTCCGGAGTTTTACAGGAAAAGGTCTCTCTGCGCATGCCGAGTGCTGATATTTTTCTGCCGGTATCTTTATCTGCCAGATCAACGTCAATAACCAGATCAGGGTGGAAGGAGACAAGCAGCTCAAGTGATGGACGTCCGAATGCTCCAATGATCGGAATTTTGGCGGCTGCAGCAGGCCAGTCGCACGCGTTTGTTCTCCCCACAAGCTGATCACCTGCTCCAATGGCAAAAATCATCTCAGTAAGGCTTGGTGCAAGGCTTATGATACGGAGTTTGCCTGTCGATTGATGAGGGTGTTGACCTTGCTTATTGGTGCATGCGGACGAAAGAAAAAAGAAAAGAAACACACAACTAAAAACGATAAGGTTCTGGCGTAAGAAGTGTCGCATATCGCCTTTATAATTTAATTTACTGAAGATTGAGGGAATGTTTTCTGAGCATAAAAAAGAAGAATAAAAGTTCTGGCAAATGTAAAACAGATAGGCAAAGAATGCAAAGGGTTTGAGATGGATACTTTGGTTACATTATAC
>JABDHL010000054.1 GCA_012972825.1 Chlorobiaceae bacterium | reverse complement strand
AAGCTTCTCCTTGAAGCTACCCTTGAAGCCATCGCAACCGGCTATGTCGTCGGCCTGCAGGATATGGGCGCTGCCGGCATTACAAGTTCCACCTCTGAAATGAGCGCAAGGGGAATCGAAAAAAAAGGAACAGGGGGCATAGAGATTGATCTTGACCTTGTTCCTATTCGTGAGGTTGGCATGAGTGCTTACGAAATCATGCTCTCCGAATCGCAGGAACGGATGCTCATTGTGGCTGAAAAAGGATTTGAAGACAACATAATTGAGGTTTATCGCAAATGGGATGTTCAGGCGGTCGTGATCGGACGGGTAACGAGTGACAACCATGTCAGGGTTTTTCAGCACGGTAAGGTTGTTGCCGAAATTCCGGCTGAATCGCTGGTTCTTGGAGGAGGAGCTCCCGTCTATATCCGTGAAGCTGTTGAAGAAAAACCGGACACACCGGTGGCGAAGCTTGTGGAGGATAAGAACCTTGATTTCAGCTCACTCAGCCTTGAACTGCTGTCCCGCCCGAACATTGCAAGCAAGCAATGGGTCTATCGTCAGTATGATTCCATGGTGCTGACTAATACGGTAACACCGGTCGGACATACCGATGCTGCGGTTATCCGCATCAAAGGCTCAAAGAAAGGGCTTGCCATGAAAACTGACTGCAACGCCCGTTACGTCTATCTCAACCCTTTGGCAGGCGGCAAAATCGCTGTAGCCGAGTGTGCCAGAAATATTGCCTGTTCGGGTGCTAAACCACTAGCCATAACAAACTGCCTCAATTTCGGCAACCCCTATAAACCTGAAGTCTATTTTCAGTTCAAGGAATCAGTTCGAGGCATGGGCGAAGCATGCCGTGCCTTCAATACACCGGTTACCGGCGGCAATGTCAGTTTCTATAACGAAACCTTTATCGGCGGGGTACGCTCAGCCATCTACCCTACCCCGACCATAGGAATGATCGGGCTGCTGGATGATATCGACAACCTTGTTGGATCGACCTTCACGCACACCGGTGACACAATTCTTCTTCTCGGCTATCCTGAGCTTACGCTTGATGGTTCGGAATACCTTGTCATGCACTACGACACCCCTGGTCAGGATGCTCCGGCAATTGACCTCGACCATGAAAAAAATCTTCAGGAGCTGCTTGTTGCCCTGGCTGGAAAAAAACTTGTGCACTCCGCGCACGACATTTCCGACGGAGGACTCTTTGTTGCTCTTGCCGAAAAATCCATTATGAACGCAGTTGCTCCGCTCGGTTTCAGTGTTGATCTGGAAAATTCCGACAGCGGCCCATACCATATACAGCAGCAGCTCTTTTCAGAAGCACAGGGACGAGTCATTCTGAGCATGGTACCCGACAATGCAAAAGAGGTGATTGATGCGGCCAACAAGCACAATGTGCCTGTCAGGGTTATCGGCAAAGTTGTTGAACATGATGCTGTTATTTCAATAAACGGCGAAGAAATTCTTCACTTCCCCATCCGAGAGCTTGCCGAAGCATACTATCACTCGCTTGAGCAATCTCTGCACCTTGACGAACTTATTTGACGAACATCAATCATCCTTCCCGCTAAGGAAACAATGGAGCAAATACGATGCTGCCGGTTCTAACTGCAAAGGAAATGAAAAGGGCCGACAAGGCTGCAATAGAACAGCTCCATATCGGCGAAACCCGTCTTATGGAGCTCGCCGGACGCGAATGTCTCCGCATTATAAAGGAAACCCTTCACAAAGACTTCCTTCAGGGAACCTCTTTTCTTGTTGTAGCGGGTAAAGGAAACAACGGCGGTGACGGATTAGTACTTGCCCGCCACCTTCTTAATCTTGAAGCCTCCGTTGATCTTGTGCTTCTCTATCCTGAAGCCACTCTTCAGGGGGTTAATCGCGAATGCCTTGCCACGCTTCAAGCGTACAGAAAATACACCGCCAACCTGCGTATTTTTGCAAGTCATGACGAAGCGATCCCTTATGTCGGCGAAACCTCCTACGATATACTCATTGATGCGATTACCGGCACCGGACTTCGCTTAACCGAACAGGATATGGTGCTTTCCTCCCCGCTTGCTGAAGGCATTGAACTCATCAATACTGTCCGCGAGCGAACCGGCGCCCTCACACTTGCCATTGATGTCCCGACCGGACTCGACGCAACCACAGGGTTTGCTGCCACACCATCTATCGCGGCCGATATTACCGTTACGATGGCATTTCTCAAAACAGGCTTTTACCTGAACGAAGGGCCATATTGCTGCGGAGAGGTCCGTATTGCTGAAATCTCTATCCCCGGCTTTCTTGCCGAACCCTCCTCGGCTCTCTTAACCGATAAAGAGTTTGCCGCCGAGCATTTCACCCTCAGAGAGCCGTCAAGCGCTAAACATGCCAATGGAAAAGTGCTGATTATTGCCGGTTCGCAAACAGAACACTCCTCAATGCTCGGCGCCGCAATTCTTTCAGCAAAGGCAGCGCTGAAAACAGGTGCCGGATATGTCTGCGTTTCAGTACCTATCTCCCTTGCTGCTGCAATACACACAGCACTACCTGAAGCAGTGGTCATCGGAAGGGATACATCCGCCATTCTCGAAAAAGCTGTCTGGGCCGATGCAATCGTGATCGGATGCGGTCTCGGACGTGATACCGAAGTGATTCACTTCTTCACACAACTTCTTTCTCGTTCCGAGATTCATGACAAAAAGCTCGTGCTTGACGCTGACGCCCTTTACTCCCTCTCAGATGCTGGCACTGCCGGAATGTTAAAAAATTGCAAACAAGCGGTTCTTACACCTCATTACGGAGAATTCAGCCGTCTGAGCGGAGCGTCAGTGGAAGACATTGCAGCAGATCCCATTGAAGCTGCAAAAAGTTATGCCCGCCACAATGGAATATCATTGCTTTTAAAAGGTACTCCGACTGTTATTGCCAAGCCTGAGGGAGCAGTTCTTTTAAATACAAGCGGCACTGAAGCACTTGCAACGGCGGGTTCCGGAGATGTTCTTTCCGGTGTTATTGCAGCCCTGGCGGCAAAGGGTGCTGATATCTTCAATGCTGCCGCTGCAGGTGCATGGTTTCACGGAAGGGCCGGAGACCTGGCAGGCGATGTTGCAAGCCTGGTCTCATCGGGCATGGTTGTCGATACACTCCAGCAAGCCTTTCAGGAGGTTTTTGAAATTGAAGAACATCCCTGAACCCGCGTCAGCTGCTCTTCAGAATTCGTAATCGCGGAGAAACTTTTTGATATTGCGGGCTGCCTGACGGATTCGTTCCTCATTCTCAATCATGGCAACACGGACATACTCGTCCCCATAAGCTCCAAATCCAATACCGGGGCTGACAGCAACCTTTGCTTCGCTCAGCAGTTTTTTGCTGAACTCAAGACTCCCCATTGCCCTTAACTGTTCAGGAATTTTTGCCCAAACAAACATGCTTGCCCGCGGAGTGACAACCGGCCAGCCTGCATTTTCAAAGCTTTTGACCAGAACATCACGGCGCTTTCGGTAGACTTCACAAATCTCCTGAACACAGCTCTGATCCTCCGTAAGGGCTATGGTAGAAGCTACCTGGATAGGGGTGAAGGTGCCATAATCAAGCCAGCTCTTGATCTTTTCGAGGGCGCCTATCAGTTTCGCATTACCAACCATGAAGCCGACACGCCAACCTGCCATGTTGTAGGTTTTCGACAGCGTATAGCTCTCAACCGCGACATCCTTTGCACCGGGAACCTGCAGGATAGAGGGGGTCACATAACCATCAAAAGTGAGTTCTGCATAAGCAATATCACTGATAATGTAAAAACGCTCCTGGCGGGCAATATCAACAAGCTTTTCATAAAATGAGAGGTCAACAGTAGCAGTGGTAGGGTTATTCGGAAAATTCACCACAAGATACTTCGGCTTTGGTGAAGATTCACGAAGTGCCTTTTCGATGTTCCGGAAAAATCCTGCTTCATCAAGTGTATAGTCGTCATTCATCTCAAGTTTCAGCTTGTGGACATTCCCACCGGCAAGAATGAAGGCCTGAGAATGAATGGGATAACAGGGATCCGGCACCATTGCAAGATCACCGGGATTGGTGATAGCCTGCACAAGATGGACATAGCCCTCTTTTGAGCCCATCGTGGCCACAACCTCGCGATCAAGATCAAGATCAACGTTATACTTGCGCTTATACCATATACCCACCGCACCACGAAGCTTGTATATCCCTTTTGAAACAGAGTATCCATGAGTTCGAGGCTTATTGATACTTTCTATAAGCTTGTCAACAATATGCTGGGGAGTGGGACCATCAGGATTACCCATCGAAAAATCAATAACATCTTCTCCGGCCCGCCGTTCAGCCATTTTAAGCTCATTAACAGCAGCAAACACATACTTCGGAAGACGCTTTATCTTATCAAACTCTATTTCGTCAAACATGATTTCGTATCAAAAAAATAATTCATGACAAAAAATGAAAAACCTCTGCATCATAAGCAAAAAGAATATCATATCAATGATCTTGTCCATTTTTTAGCGCCTTTTACTTATCGCCCCAAAACTATAAACCCCCTGTCGCGCCGAACTCCTGTGAGGGGCTTACGTCAAGTTCTAAGACTTGAAGGAACGGGAGAAAGACCGGCACAGGTCGGCAAAGGAGGGGTTGGCTGCCGTCCACATTTCAGGTTCCAGTAAGCTTTGCCAGCGATGCCTTGCAACACTTTCAAGTCTTAAGGTGCCCCATAAGTCATAACATGCGCAAGAAAATGCACAGGATCCGCAAGTTCTTTCTCTGGCGTCTTGAACCAGACGACACGGCGAGCACCATTCAAAATTTCGGGAGTAACAGGTAAAGGTTTCATGGAGTAATGCTTCAGGATGAAAAGATAACGGCAATAAACTCACCAGTACGGTGCAGCACTACCCTGCGCTGATTCATCAGGCATTATAGCGTCGAAGCGATCAAGGTTCATCACCTTGTTCCATGCAGCCACAAAATCACGCACGAAAGCGTGCTGAGAATCGCTGCATGCATAGACTTCCGCGAGCGCCCGGAGCTGGGAGTTCGAACCGAAAACGAGATCGACGATGGTTCCTGTCCACATCAGTTCTCCCGTAGCCCGATTGTATCCCTCCAACACACCTTCGGATTTGACGGACTTCTGCCACTTCGTCTTCATGTCGAGGAGATTCACAAAGAAATCATTCGTCAATGTTTCAGGCCGGTTGGTGAAAACACCGTGTCTGATCTGGCCAAAGTTCGAATTCAGTGAACGCATGCCGCCGATCAGAACGGTCATCTCAGGTGCGGTCAGCGTCAATAACTGCGCTTTGTCAATCAGCAGCTCTGCCTGCGATCCCTCGAGCCCAATACGGACGTAGTTGCGGAATCCATCAGCGAACGGTTCCAATACAGCGAACGAGTCCACATCGGTCTGCTCCTGAGAAGCATCCATGCGCCCCGGCAAAAAGGGAACCTCCACATGGCAACCGGCCTTCTCCGCAGCTGCCTCGACCGCTGCGCAGCCGCCCAGAACAATAAGGTCGGCAAGCGAAACTTTCCTGCCGCCAGACTGGGCACTGTTGAAGGCGCTCTGGATGCTCTCCAGAGTCTTGAGTACCTTAGCCAGCTGTTCAGGCTGGTTGACTTCCCAATCCTTCTGCGGAGCCAGCCGAATGCGTGCACCGTTCGCGCCGCCCCGCATGTCGGAGCCACGGAACGTGGAAGCTGAAGCCCAGGCGGTCGAAACCAGTTCCGAGACAGACAGACCGGAAGCCAGGATGCTGCCCTTGAGGGAAGCAATGTCCTCGGCTTCAATCAATGCATGATTGACTGCAGGGATGGGATCCTGCCAGATAAGCTGTTCACAAGGAACCTCGGGGCCAAGGTAGCGCGCACGAGGACCCATGTCGCGATGCGTGAGCTTGAACCATGCCCGAGAGAACGCGTCCCTGAACTGATCCGGATTCTCGTAGAAGCGCCTCGATATTTTTTCATACACAGGATCGAACCTCAACGCGAGGTCGGTGGTAAGCATGGCTGGCGAATGATGCTTAGAAGGGTCGTGGGCATCCGGCACCGTACCGGCACCGACACCACCCTTCGGTGTCCACTGGTGCGCACCAGCGGGGCTTTTTGTCAACTCCCATTCGTAGCCGAACAGGTTCCAGAAATAGTTACTGCTCCATTTCGTCGGCGTGGTGCTCCAAGTGACTTCAAGGCCGCTGGATATGGTGTCGCCACCTTTGCCTGCTCCAAAGCGGTTCTTCCAGCCAAGGCCCTGCTCCTCAATGCCGGCTGCTTCCGGCACAGGACCAAGCATTGACGCATCGCCTGCACCGTGGGTTTTGCCGAAGGTGTGACCGCCAGCGATGAGCGCAACCGTCTCTTCGTCGTTCATTGCCATACGAGCAAAAGTCTCTCGGATATCACGTGCAGCTGCGACCGGATCCGGTTTGCCGTTAGGGCCTTCCGGGTTCACATAGATCAGGCCCATTTGCACTGCGGCGAGAGGATTATCAAGGTGACGGTCGCCGCTGTGGCGCTCGTCTGCCAGCCACTTGCTTTCAGATCCCCAGTATATGTTTTCTTCAGGTTCCCAGATGTCCTCACGCCCGCCTGCAAAACCGAAAGTCTTCAGTCCCATTGATTCCAGAGCAACGTTTCCGGTAAGGATCATAAGGTCGGCCCATGATATTTTTCGGCCATACTTCTGCTTGATCGGCCAAATCAGCCTGCGCGCCTTATCGAGGTTGACGTTGTCGGGCCAACTGTTGAGAGGAGCAAAGCGCTGACTGCCTCTCCCTGCACCTCCACGTCCATCGCTTGTGCGGTAGGTGCCTGCGCTGTGCCATGCCATGCGAACGAATAATGGTCCATAGTGACCGAAGTCCGCCGGCCACCAGTCCTGTGAGTTGGTCATAAGCTCCAGGAGATCCTGTTTTACAGCATTCATGTCGAGACTCTTGAACTCCTCGGCGTAGTTGAACTTTTTGCCCATGGGGTTGGACAATAAAGAGTTCTGGTGCAGGATGTTCAACTTCAGTTGATCGGGCCACCAATCTGCATTGGATTGGGCTCCAGCGACTGTGCTGGTGTGGACGTTGCCGGAAAATGGGCACCTTGCTTCGGTTGACATGGTTATCTCCTTGTTATTATTCTCCATCGACCTGCTTTAGTGGAATCTGTGAAATCAGTTTAAGCTGTTAAACCGGGCGGTCGCCGTAAGGTCCACCAGTTTATGCAAAGTACGTAAACACTCAGCCGCCCCCGGATGTCCTAATATATCTTTAATCCGCCAGACAGCGCTTTGCGCATAAAATCCCATGCTAAGCCGGCGCACCTGCCCTTTAACCTGCATCGCATGCGCTATGCCTGTTTCGATAAACGCAACTTCCAACTGCCATTCCTCCGGGTATGCTTTCATCACGCCCATCAATCTATCATGAGCGGCTTCATACTCCCCTGCCTCGATGTGCTTAATAATGCGTTCCAGATTTCTTTTCATGGTCTCAATGCTTTTTAAATACCATTTTTTTATGAGTTATTAGATTTTAGATATTTGAAGTGGGATATTCAAACTGAAAAGGAATAAAATTGGGTTTCCGAAACAATTCAAAGGTGAGCCATGACTCCAGAGCAATTGTCGCAAACACTTGTAAAGAGCGAAGAACTGGACTACAATCCAATAGCGGTAAAATTTGTCACTTCGCTCAGTGACCTGCCCGAAGGGGTGAAAAAATTCGGAGCTTCTTCTGAAGCAAGCGGTCCAAAATCATTTCTATGCGCCATGTGGGGCGACTGTCTCAGAGGTGCCGGGCCTTTCTACACAACCAAGGAGCATCAACTTTGCGGTGGCGGTGCAATAGCAGCGGGTTTCGGGAGCCTTCTGCCTCTCGATGTTGCTGAAAAATTCATGATCGGTGACGGAAAACTGTTCGGATCGATGGATGCCCTTCGCTGCTCCCTGTCTTCGACAATGCCTTTCGAGGATGGTGAGTTTGAAGCTCAGATTGTCGGCCCTCTTTCTGCCATGAATGACGATACCCTTCGACCGGATGTGGTTCTGATTGTCTGCAAGCCTTTCCAGGGACAGCACATCCTGAGGGCTTACGGCTTCGACAGCGGCGAACTGGTTCACGGCATAGCCGGCGGATCGACCTGCGAAATGGTCTCAAGCTATGTTGTCAGAACCGGAAAACCGACGTTCACACTTGGCGACACCGGCGGCAATGCCGGACTATCTCTCGCTCCTGATGAACTGCTTCTTGCTTTTCCGTACGACAAGCTCGGGATGGCTGTAAGCAATCTGCCGCGAATATGCCGGACATCAACCATGCACCGGCATACCATCGTTCATGAACGCTGACCTCTATAACATACCCGACCTCCGCATATATTTATACACCACCACCATTGCCGGCGGAGTGCTGCTCTGGATCATCGAGGGCCTCAACCCCTGTTTCTTCCAGCAGAAGCACCGTGGCCTCCATGCAAAGCTCAACCTTTCTATGGCCGGTCTCAATCTGCTGATACTGCTCCCTTCGGGCATACTCATGGCATTCATGCTGGACTGGTCGAGAAATGCCTGGCATGGAATAGGGATGCTGACTCTTCCCCCCGTTGCCGAAGCCATCCTGATAATCCTTCTCATCGACCTGTGGATGTATGTCTGGCATCGTCTCAACCATGAATCGGCGTTTCTCTGGAGATTCCACTCTGTACACCACAGCGACGCAACCCTCGATGTCACTACCAGCTGGCGGTTCCATTATATGGAGATCCTGCTCTCTGAACTGCTTCGTCTCCCCCTCTTCATGCTGATGGGCGCTGGCATCGAACACCTGCTGCTTTACTCGCTCCTCATGACTCCGGTCATCGAATTCCAGCACAGCAACGTCTCCATTCCGCCTGCCATGGATCGTCTGGCCAGGCTCATCATCCCCTCCCCTATGATGCACCGCCTGCATCACTCGAGACTCAGAAGCGAACACGACTCCAATTACGGAAGCATGCTCTCCGTCTGGGACCGTATCTTCGGCAGTTTCCGGATGAGAGAGAATCTTGACGACCTCCGTCTTGGTCTGGACCATGAAAGCGACTCCGACAAGCAACGACTCATTGCACTGCTGCTCAGGCCGTTCCGCCCATAGCACGCTACTGGCGCCGTTCGACCATCATGCCCCAGACTGGATCGTACCCGTGTATATCGTCCGTCATACCTGACGCATCGACGACCGGCTTACCCTCGTTATACCAGCGAAAAATGCCGCCGCGCAGGTTGCGGCAACTCTTCGCCCCCGCTTTCCTGCAGGCACTCTCCACCCGATCGAGCAGTTCCGTGCTGCGCTGGCCGACCGAACAGTAAAAGACAAGGTCACGCCCCGCAACAAGGGCTCCATAACAAGCCGAGAAGTCATCTGCACGGGCATCCGGGTCAACACGCACGGCAGTCGTGATACGGCTTATCTCGAACTCCTCGGCGGTGCGAATGTCGAACAGCAATGGCGGTTCCGGTCCGGCAAGCAACGCTGCCAGTTCGTCAGTCCCCAGATTTTCCACCCGGTGCGTCCGCTCGATCATCATGATTGCGGCGTCGAGCAGCCAGTCACTACCGAACAT
>JABDHL010000053.1 GCA_012972825.1 Chlorobiaceae bacterium | reverse complement strand
TCCATATCTCTTCTGCAGTGGTTGTGCGGTGGATCTCAGGATTGGCAGGGTTTTTAAACTGCTGCGGGATAAATGAGTTGGGATATTGCAATTTCAGTTCATCAGCTGTTCTTATGGCTCCAAGCATTCCTTCCGAACCAGGTGTCAGCACCAGTTCAGCACCAAGTGCTTTAAGCATGTTCCTGCGTTCGAGACTCATGGTTTCAGGCATGGCAAGTATCAGGCGGTACCCTTTAGCTGCGGCAATGAATGCCAGGGCAATACCGGTATTGCCGCTTGTCGGCTCTATAATAACGGTATCTTTATTAATCACTCCCTTGTTCTCTGCATCTTCTATCATGGAAATGCCGATACGGTCCTTGACACTTCCGCCGGGGTTGAAGTATTCAAGCTTGGCAATAATCGTGGCTTGTGTTTGATGCTGTTTATTGAAATTACCAAGTTCAAGCAACGGGGTATTGCCGATAAGATCGGTAAGCTTTTTAGCAATATGTGCCATGTGTGAAGGTTTATGGAGAAGGCCGCTAATGCGGATACTGAAGATGAATTCCGCATTTACAGTAAAAATGTATACCATAAATATGGTATATCCAATACCGTAAAGAGATTATTGTAACAATTGTTTACCTTGACAGCCTGAAATTTTATGTTTTTTGGTTCTGTCTGCCCTGTTTATGGTACGTAATATCCCGTATTCAGGGTATTTGGAAAGCTGCTTTTATTGAAGACTTTTAACAAGGAGAAGATTAGTCAGGCGATAATTGCCGGATACCCTTTATGAAGCATGGCAAAAAGTAAGGTCAAATGGTTCAACGGAAAAAAGGGCTACGGCTTTATAGTAAATCCGGATGGGGGAGGGGATATCTTTGTTCATTATTCCAGTATAGTTTTAGAACAGGAATTCAAGTTTCTCAAGCAGGGCTCAGAAGTTGAATTCGATCTTGACGCCACAGGAAAAGGATTGCAGGCAAAAAATGTCCGCGAAATTATCTCTTATCCCTGATCAAAGAGCAACGAGTTCAGCATTGCTCTGTTTCTTCGTAGTCGGCCCAATTGTTAGGCGTCTCATACCATCTGAGTTGTTTGAGCGTTACGCCTTCGGGCAGACGATGCCTGATCTGATTGAAAGCCCATCGGGCAAGGCATTCTGCAGTTGGCGGCTCATCGGTAATCAGCACCCGTGAATTGCGCTTTGTAATAAAGTCAAGATCTTCATAATCATCTTTCCATACGGCAAAGCCGTGGTCGAGCTTGTCGTGGATATGATCCAGCATGATCTCTTTCAAAAATTTGAAATCCATGACCATTCCTTCCTCGCCATCACCCTTCCGGCTGATTGTGTTTCCCTCTACCGTTGCAACAACAATACCGCGGTGGCCGTGCAGCTGATTGCAGAACGAAAAGCTGTTGGGCAGGGTATGGCCGTAATCAATTTCGATTTTTCGTGAAATGCGCATGGCTTTCAATCATATTGTCTTAATCGGTTTCTCTGCAGATTGCAAAGTGTACGCAAAAAAATACTTTTTACTCGTATTATTTATGGCATTGTGCAGGTTCAAGTGCTTGAGTATCTTAAATAAAATATACCGGCTTTGAGACTACCCTGCTGTTAAATCCATTTTCATGCACATTATCCATTCGATAAACGACTTTTTGTTTGAGCTCTTTCCGAAAGCAAAAGAGGCGGCGAACAATCTTGACGTACTGAAACGGGAGATCGAGAAGTTTTATACGGTAGGACCTTACAAGCCGACGATGACCATAATACATGGCATCATCGATATCACGATTGAGGGTGAGCTGATTGAAAAACACAACAGCCGTTTCAGAAAAGTTCTTGACCTCTGCGATGCCCTTTGCTATGAGGAGGCACAACAACAGATCAATCAGCTCATCAGGGAAGCACCGCACATTTCAGAGTACCATCGCGTTCTTGGGCAAATCCTTTCAGAGCAGGGCGAGCAGGATGATGCCCTCAACAGTTTAATCGATGCGTTGCGCTGGGATCCCAAAAATGAGTGGGCGCTCATCATGACGGGAAATATTCTGGCCCGCTGCCAGCACGATATTGACGCTGCCATGAAATACTATGAATGTGCAGAGCAGCACAAACCCGATGATTATGTCTCACTGACTCTTATTGCCATCAACCTGATCAGGAACGGGAAATCTGAGACTGCACGGCAATACCTCGACAAAGCCTTTGAGATCAATCCTGCTTATCCGAATATCTATTACGCTTTTGCTTTGATTGCTGAAGCTGAGCATCATTTCAAGGAAGCTTTTGAGATGTCGGTCGTTGCGCTTTTCAAGAATCCCAAGAAGGATCTGCTTTATCAGCAATCGTTGCAGACTGCTGTGAATGCGGCACATGAGATCATAGATCTAGAGGTCGGTGGGGATATTGTCAATGAGTTTACTGCCAGGCTTGAGGAGGAGTGCGGCAAAAAAATTGTCATAGAAGAGGATGCTCTGTTAAAGACCGCTGCCAGGATCGAGTTTGCAGAAAACCACAACCGGACTTACCATCTCGTCAAATACAATCCGGAGTACCCTGCGGTTCATCATCGTATCATGCATGAGCTTACTCACCTGTTTTTTGCTGCTCAGGCGCGTCGGGAGGGTAAAAACAAGCAGAATTATACCACTCTGTATGAGGTGTTGAACGGACAGATGTACAACACGCCGATTGATCTTTTCATTGAGGATTACCTTTTCCAGAACTGTCCTGATCTCATGCCCTATCAGTTTCTTTCGCTTTTTGGCCTTATACAGGAAGGAATTCAGGCAGCGACCGATGAAAAAATCCTGACCTCTGCATCTACGGAAAACATGTCGGAATCAAAAACTTGCAATCTTGTCCATGCTTTTCACTTCCGGAAGCGTTACGGGGTGGATCTTATAGCAGAACACAAGCCGACAGACAACGAAAAGGAACAGGCAGAGAAGTTTTATCGCGAGTATGAGGAGTATCGAGCCAGATGCATGCCTGGTGACTTTTGTTCATTCTTCGAAGAGTCCGATTTCCGGAAGCATAGTGACCACTTGGAGCATGTATGCGCAGAAGCGGACGTGGACTTTTCCGCACATGATGTCGCCACACTGCCAGATAAGAAGATGCAGCCCTTCAGCCAGGTGCATCAGAGCAAAGATATCAATATGGCAGTAACCCGGTTCATGGTCGAAGCACTGCAATATTTCAAGAATCTGAAGAACACTGAGATAAAAAACATTGCCATGCAAATAGGCGCACAGTACGGCGATGAAATCAGCCTGGATAGAGAAGGCTACACTGTGCCGCTCATATCAGGCAAAACCTTCACCGGTTACC
>JABDHL010000052.1 GCA_012972825.1 Chlorobiaceae bacterium | reverse complement strand
TACGGAAGTCGAAGTGAAAATATGGGTAAATTTAAATAAACAATCATGGCTATTGAACCGACAGAACCAAAAGTTGCTAAAATGCTCAACTGGGCCTATGAGAAAGGCATGCACTTATTTTACAAAACGTTGGCTGATGATATCGAAAAGGAAATGACGTCCGCTCCGATAAAGAAGGCTGCCGTCGAATCCCCAAAACGCAGCAGCGAACCGGTAAAGTGGCCTTTACCAGTTACAAAATAGCTTCGCTCCCCGGTGAGAGCAAATATCACCTCAGGGTCAGTGCTTGAAATGCCGCATGCCGGTAAAGACCATGGCAAGATTGTTGGCATCAGCTGCTTCGATCACTTCATTATCCCTGATTGATCCTCCCGGCTGTATAACCGCTGTGACTCCAGCTTCAGCTGCGGCGAGCAGGCCATCGGCAAAGGGGAAAAATGCGTCTGAAGCGACAACAGATCCGTGCAGGTCAAGGCCTACTTCAGAGGCTTTCCATCGTGCGATTTTTGAAGAGTCAACACGAGACATCTGACCGGCTCCGACACCAAAGGTCTGACGGTTTTTAACATAGAGTATGGTGTTTGACTTGATGTGCTTGCAGATTTTCCAGGCAAACATCAGGTCTGCAACTTCCTCGCCGGAAGGCTGCCGTTTGGTTACGACAGTCAAATCCTCTTTTGCAACTATTGTGCTGTCACGTTCCTGAACGAGCATCCCGAACGGTGTGGATTTGAACTCCCACCCGCTTTTCGGCAAGGCATGGTTCTGCTGCACAAGCCGACGGTCTTTTTTCTTCATCAGCATATCGAGCACTCCATCCTCAAAAGCCGGTGCGATAAGAATCTCGGTAAAAATCTCATTGACCGCCTTTGCCGTTTCCATATCAAGAGGACGGTTAAAAACGATAATACCACCAAAAGGAGCCTGGGTGTCGGTTGAAAATGCCTTGCGGTAAGCTTCGAGGAGCGTCGGGGCCTGCGCAACGCCGCACGGGTTGGTGTGCTTGATGATAACCACCGTCGGGTCTTCACCACGGAACTCCTCGATCAAGGCAGCTGCGGCGGCAATATCGAGCATGTTGTTATAGGAAAGCTCTTTGCCGTGCAGTTTCTCAAAAATGTCGCCAAAAGAACGCGTTCCATTCCCATCGGTCAGACGATATAATCCGGCACTCTGGTGCGGGTTTTCACCATAACGCATATCGAGTTCCCTTTCAAGCTTTATGGTCATAGCAGCAGCAGCCTCCTGCTGTGTTCCCCGGTCAGCACCATTCAGGTAGGAAGCTATGGCCCGATCATAACGGGAGGTGAGTTCAAACACCTTCAATGCAAGCCGGAGACGTGTCGCCCGTTCTGTTGCACCGTTATTCTCCTTCATCTCCTGCAGAACAAGCCCGTAGTCAGCACTGTCGGTGACAACTGTTACCGATTCGTTGTTCTTGGCTGCACTGCGAAGCATAGAGGGACCGCCAATATCAATATTTTCTATGGCATCTTCGAAGGTGACGTCGGGTTTTGCCACGGTTGCTTCAAAGGGGTAGAGATTAACAACAACCAGATCAATAAAATCGATGCCGTTCTCCTTTGCCTGGCTGCAATGGTCAGCATTCTCCCGAACTGCAAGAAGACCTCCGTGTATTTTGGGATGCAGGGTTTTTACCCGTCCATCCATGATTTCGGGGAATCCGGTGATTGTTGAGATAGAAGATGCGGCAATTCCGGCATCCTGAAGCGTTTTCAGGGTTCCACCGGTTGAAAAAATCTCTACACCGAGGAGTGAGAGCTCCCCGCAGAAATCAACAATACCGGTTTTATCAGATACAGAGACCAGCGCCCGCTTGATGACAGGATCAGACATGTGCAGAAAGTTTATTTATCGGTTGTGCCTGCTTTTTGTGAAGCGGAAAGGTAAGAAAAAAATCCCCAATTATCAGAGGCAGCACGAATTGATGAAATCCACCACGGCATCGCACATCTGCCTCAATCCTGGTTGCTCAAGCGGATAGTGGCCAGCATTTTCAAGCATTACCACTTTTTTTGGTACGCGATTAATTCGTTTGAGAAACATTTCACTGAGATGCAGGGGTGTCCAGCTATCTTTTTCCGGCTGGGTCAGTAAAATCGGACAAACAGCAAATGCTTCGGGTTCAACTACCGGTTTGTAGGTGGTGAGCGAGCTGAGGAACTTCATGGTAACCCATTTGCCCGCCGACGTCCTGTCTTTCAAACAAGCCTTGAGTGCGGCTTTATTGTTGACCAGCGCCGACATTTTGCTGGCCAGACTCATCGGCATCCGAAGTGCTGCCAATGGCGTTTTTGCTGCCCAGTGGGTCAATGGTACACCGATACGGCTCATGAGAAAATTTAACGCCGTTTCATCGCGAACCTGCTGTACTTGCTGGTCGAGAAAGGTCATGCCCACAATGCCTTTGACTTTTTTGCTGAGTGCCGAAGTATGATAGGCCAGCATTCCGCCAGCACTGAGACCGTAGAGCACGATGGGACGCTGATCTTTTGCAAGTTCTACATCAATGAGGTCACTGCCGGCCTGAACCCAATCGTCGTAGGTCACGAGTACACTCGGTGCTACCCGGGTCATGCCATACTCGGGCATGTCGATGGCAATGGTTTCAAATCCGCGCCCGAACAGGGGGCCGCCCAGAATGGTTGACATTTGCCGCCCGTTGGTGCCGACTCCGTGAAACAAAATCACTTTTACGCTGGCACTGGGATTGCGAAAACAGTCAAGGTGAATCTGATGTCCCCGCCATTGCCACCACTCTTCAGAGGGTTCATGACCTGACTCAAGCTGAAATTCTTTTGGAAGAAAGGCCTGGATTTCCCGCCAGTTGGATTGAGTTCTGTAGTCCATGTTACTTGTCGTAATCCGCACTTATTATGTGGCCCAGCTTGATTATGCATATTTAATTAATGGGTCATCCACTTTAATTGATTTTTCATAAAGCACCTCAGGATCAAGATCCAAACATTCATAAGGATCAAAATTACCCTTGACATCCCATGCCAATGTATTATTCAAAACAGTACATCTCTCAACAAATATTTTTTTATCCTTTAATATCCTGAAAACACCTTTTCCTACTAATTCTTTTGCATCAAACAATCTGACTTCACCATTTACAAAGTAAAGATACACTTTGTAATCATCGGCAGGCAATACCTGAATAATTGTATTCATCATATCACACCTTATTGTAATGGTTTTATTTTTATCAATTTTCCATGATTTTCTGCTTTATGCCAATTCATTATTAACTCTTCTCTATGTAATTCACACCAAGCAAGTACCAACTTTAATTGTTTTAGAGGTAAAGCACCTTTAAATATTACTGAGTTATAAATATCTATTTCTGCATGTAATCCATTATATTCAGCATGAAAACGTGGTGGATTATGTTCTTGCCAATACATATAAATTTTTATTCCTAAAAACTCACATATTAATGGCATACATACCTCATTATTAATTTGTACGCTGTCTCTAAAAAAGCTGAAGAGCCTCATTTACATGAGCAAGGGCTTCTCCTCGGGAAGCGCCGTGAGCCATACAACCCAAGAAGTCCTGGTGTTCTCCTTCGATCTCCTTGATACCCATATCCAAGCTCTTAAACGTAGTGATCTGTAAAAGAAAGTTACTGAAAAGGTACGGATAATTCCACTGAAATGAGAAGAATGGGGAGCGCAACGCTCATCCCCTACTCCTATGACGCTTTCTGGTACGGCCTTGCTTTGAGATGCTTTTGCGTACCGAACTTTCTTGACCGCATCTTCCAGCCAATAGTGCCACCTAACCTGTACATCCATTCCGGCATCAATGGTTTGGCAAGCAACTTCTGTGCATTATCGGAAATGGGTTGCCCAAGAACAAGCTCCCCTGCTGCTATCTCCAGTGCTCGCCTGAGAGGAGCGCCTTGTCCACCAAGTTCTGCAAGTGGACAGGCGTGAACCATCCCCTCTCCCGCGCCAAGAGAAAGTCCACCCATCCACTCAAATTCAGCTTCACGGGCAAACTCGGCACAGACCGCAATAGCGCTGGCGTTCTGGCTTGCTTCGGGGAAACCGCAATTGACGATGGCCGCAAAACGTGTCGGTTTTGTTTTTGCTGTATCGTTCTTCACAACATCCTGGAGAACCGAAATAACCGGAGCCGGTAGTGTGTCCACGTAGAGAGGAAAAGCCAGAACGACCAGATCGGTCTTTTCAATCGCCTGACGCAGTGCGTCCATCCGCTCTTTGGTATTGATAGCCTTGTAGATATAGACCGTTTCACTTTCGACACCATGCGTTTTCAGTTGCTCTAAGAGATATGAGCCAAGTGATGATGAGGTGCTTTTCTCTATCCGAGGGCTTCCAACCAGCAGCAATGCACTACGAAGTGAAGTCGGCGTCACAGATGAAGGGCTGATGACCGGCAATGTGGCCTCTGCATCTGATTCCTGACGTTCAATCTGATCAAGCAAGCTATGGAGCTGTGCTTCCATATCACGATCTGCCTGATTCTCGCAGAGGATACCGCAGGCATGCACCTTTGCATAGAAGTTGATGGAGTTTCGCCATGCCAGATGCCGGAAAATAGAGGCCGCCTCTGCATCCGGCTCACGCTGCCACCCGATAGTGATCACGTCGGGATAACGCTCGTAGCGTTGCTGATGATGAATCTCCCCGCTGTGAGTCGCAAAAAATGGCAGGGTGTTCTGAATCATGTGATCAACCATTTTCTTGAGCGTCGGAGAGTAACCGCCAAACGTAATCGGCGTGAGGAAAATAACAAGATCATTTTCAAGGTATTTCCTTGATATCTCCAGATGATCGTCAGCCATGTAGCACTTGCCGGGACTTTTCATCCAGCACAAAAAATCACCCATGCAGTTGCCTATATTTTTATCGCGCAGCACAACTACTTCAGACGACCACCCACACTTTGCAAGGTCTGCCTGCAAGGTGGCAGCCGAAAAACTGCCGATTCTGTCACCTGCCGGCGACCCGTCAAGAATTAATGTTTTCATGGTTACTCCTTTATAAATTGTTTCGCTATTGATTGCATTTCATAGTTGTAGAGCACATCGCCACTCACACCGAACGGTGGAAGACGACCGCCAATTTCAAGCGATACCAAACCGTGCACACGACTCCAGACAATCAGCGCAACGCCATGCGACAAAGCATGATAATTCCTTGTGCAGGTTTTCATAGTCAAAAGCTGCACCTCATACTCCGGCTCTGGTACGGGAAAATTTTCGGTTTTCAGCTTACCGGCAACACGGATATCTTCGATAACACTGACAAGAGCACTGATGGAACGGGTTGCCGATGGAATGATTTCCATCTGCTGCTGTTGGTAGCCGGGAATGGGTGTGCCAAAGATAAGGTGATAGCGCTGGGGATAGCTCAGCGCCCAGGAACGATAAGCAATGCCAATGGCATGAAAACGCTCAAGGAGCTGTGTTGCAGGAAAGCTGTCGCGTGCCTTGAGCTGAACATCACCAAAGGATGTAAAAGCATCAATGGTAAGGGCGGTCACCAGAGCATCCCGATCCGGAAAGTAGTTGTAAATGGCTGGAGCAGTAATGTTCAATGCACGGGCTATGGCACGCAGCGAAAGGGCTGGCGCCCCATACTCAGCAATCAGCCGCCAGGCCGTCTCTTTTATCGCCTCCTGAAGATGTGGTATCTGCTCTTTTTTTATCGGTCTTGCCATGATGAATCGCTGATTAATTTTACAATGTAAATATACAATGTAAAATTAATATCTGCAATATCAACCCTTGTTATCCTTTTTGAAAAAAAGAGTCGCTGATTGCATATTATGGGAAAGAAAAACAACAACGTATCTTAATGACTACCAACAAAACCCGCATAGCGATCTTCTGCTCCGGTTCCGGAAGTAATTTCCAGGCAATCTTTCATGCGCTGAAAACAAGACAGCTGAATGCGAAAATCGTGCTTTGCCTCTCCAACCGTTCACAATGCGGAGCAATGGAATTCGCCCACCAAAATGGGATTGACACAGCGCATCTGATGGAAAAACAGTTCAGCTCTTTTGATGCATTTTCCGAAGCCATGGTCAAATGCCTCATGGAAAAGCAGATCGGGATGATTGTGTTGGCGGGCTATATGCGCAAGGTGCCTGACGCCGTCGTGACGGCATTTACGGACAGGATTATCAATATCCATCCTGCCCTTCTGCCGAAATTCGGTGGGAAGGGAATGTATGGCATTTATGTCCACACTGCGGTACTGGCTGCCGGTGAAACGGAGAGCGGGGCGACGGTTCATCTTGTCAATGAGGAGTATGACAAAGGGAGGATTCTGATGCAGCGGCGTGTCCCGGTTCTTTCCGACGATACGCCTGAAAGCCTTGCAGCGAGAGTGCTTGCCTGTGAGCATACGCTTTACCCTGACGCCCTGGAAAAACTGCTTGCCGAACAGCAGTCATGAGCCCGGGACACCTCAATATCAGTGAGATCTTTCACTCGATTCAGGGGGAATCTTCTTTTGCCGGGTGGCCTTGCGCCTTTATACGTCTTGCGGGATGCTGCCATGGATGCATAGGCTGCGACACCGCCTATGCTGAACACGATGCAAAAATCCTTGAAACAGATGATATCATACGACAGGCAGTCGCTTTTCGGGCCCCATGTATTGAGGTCACCGGTGGAGAGCCGCTTCTGCAGTCTGGTGTTTATCCCCTCATGAAGCAACTCTGTGACCTTGGTCATACCGTGCTGCTTGAAACAGGGGGGTTTCTTTCTGTTAAGGGAGTTGACCCTCGTGTCCATAAAATCATCGACATCAAAGCGCCATCATCGGGTGTCTGCGATCAGAACAATACTGAAAACATTCAGCTTGCGCTTGAAGCTGAACCTGCACGCCGTCAGCAATTCGAGTTCAAGATGGTTCTTGGAAGCAGGAGTGACTATGAGTGGGCAAAATCGCTCCTGCATGAACATCGGCTGACCGACTCTTTTACCATCATGATGGGTGTCATGTTCGGCAGGCTGGAGCCGAAAGAACTCGCAGGGTGGATTCTCAGCGACCAGCTTAAGGTCAGAATGCAGCTTCAGCTTCATAAATACATCTGGCCACCCGATATGAGAGGCGTATAAGAAGTCGGCGTTTGGCTTTGCCCTGTTTACTCTTTACTTTTCATTTGAAAATTATCCACTGTTCATTATTCATTGCCTATTGTCAACTGTCCATCATCAACTCTCAATCGTCGTCCCGCTCTTCAATGAACAGGAATCGCTGCCTGATCTGCTTGAGCAGCTCTATCTTGCCATGCAGGACAAGGAACTTTGCAATCTCTTCAAGGGACCGTTCTGTTTTGAAATCATTATGGTCGATGACGGCTCAACCGATAACTCGGCCTCGGTTATCAGCAACCTGATTCTTACCAGGCCGGAGCTGCGCCTGATATCGTTTCAGCGAAACTTTGGAAAAACAGCCGCGCTTTCAGCTGGATTCATGGCTGCAAACGGCGACTTTGTCTGCACGATTGATGCTGATCTGCAGGATGATCCCTTCGCAATCAAGGAGATGATTCAAAAGCTGCAGGAAGGCTATGATCTGGTGAGCGGGTGGAAGCAGCAACGCAAAGATCCGATATCCAAAACCATGCCTTCAAGACTTTTTAATCTGGTAACAAGGCTTTTTACCGGCATTACCATTCACGATTTCAACTGCGGCCTGAAGGTCTACCGAAAAGAGGTAACCCGCCGGCTTGAACTGCGTGGAGATATGCACCGTTATATTCCTGTACTGGCCGAGTGGATGGGGTTTAAAATTGCCGAACTTCCTGTCCGGCACCAGCCGAGGCAATTCGGCAGCACCAAATACGATTCGTCAAGATTTTTTTCAGGGTTGTTCGATTTTCTCTCAGTTCTTTTCATTACCCGATATCTTCGCCGTCCCATGCATTTTTTCGGGATGGCCGGTCTGATAAGTTTTATCCTGGGTTTTACCATCAGTCTTTACGTCACACTCGATAAAATCCTGCTCCACAAACCAGTCAGCAACCGACCCATTCTCTTTCTCGGAATTCTGCTGCTTATCCTCGGAGTCCAGCTTTTTTCGACCGGACTTCTTGGTGAAATGCTTTCCACATCGTCATCCAAAGGGAGTTCTTATGCAGTCCGTGAAACTTTGAATCTCACTGCCGGACAAGCCGGAAAATTCTGCGATCCCGATTAACAATCATTATTCAATTTTTTATGAAACGCGTAGGAGCACATGTCAGTATTGCCGGAGGAGTTGAAAATGCACCGCTGCATGCCAGCAGTATCGGGGCAAAAGCATTTGCAATGTTTACGAAAAACCAGCGACAGTGGACCGCGCCAAAACTCACCTCATCCTCTATTGATGCATTCCGCAAAAACTGCAGTGACGGTGGTTTTAAACCCGAGCACATTCTGCCTCATGACAGCTATCTTATCAACCTTGGCACTCCCGACCCCGATAAGCTCCGGAATGCCCGGGAAGCCTTTATTGACGAAATGCAGCGTACGGAATGCCTTGACCTGCGACTGCTGAATTTTCATCCCGGAAGTCACCTGAACGGCATCAGCGAAGAGCGTTGCCTGCAGCTTATAGCCGAATCCATCAACATGGCGCTCAATGCGACAACGACTGTAACTGCCGTGATTGAAAACACTGCCGGACAGGGCACCAATCTCGGATACCGGTTTGAACAGCTGGCTTCTCTTTTAGATCAGGTCGAAGATAAAACAAGAGTTGGAGTATGCCTCGACACCTGCCACCTTTTTACCAGCGGGTATGACCTGCAGACAACAGCAGCAATAGAAGCCACTTTCAAAGAGTTCGACCGGATAGTCGGGCTCGGCTTCCTCCGCGGGATGCACCTTAATGATTCGCTCCGCCCGCTGGGCAGCAGGCTTGACCGCCACGCGAGCATCGGCAAAGGAACAATCGGCATGGAGGCATTCTCTTACATCATGAAACATCCGGCCTGTGAAGAAATACCTCTGATACTTGAAACACCGGACTCCGAACTCTGGAGTTCAGAGATCAGCCTCCTCTATTCGCTATAACAAGAACACGGCACTACCGTTTCGATACAGCCCTGAGATATTTGCTCACTGAGAATGCGCTGCCCAGGATACCCAGCGTCAGCCCAAAGAGAACTGTGGCAGGATAAATCAACAGTGCAGAAGGCTGAAGCACATGATAGATACCGGGCTCATAACGGAAGAGCAGTTGATCAAAAAGCAGATAGACCGCCCCGGCAGCCAACACTCCGGAAAGCAGCCCCTGGAGCGCTCCTTCGATAACATAGGGTGCGCCGATAAACCAGGCGGTAGCACCTACAAGACGCATTGTCCTGATTTTTTCCTTCCTTGAATACATCGCAAGCCGAATCGTGTAGCCTATCAGCACAATCGTTGCCAGGGAAATCAATACCCCTATGCCGCCGGTCAGCAAGGTAAACAACCGTGCATTCTTTTCGATCTGCCCAAGATATGACTGATTATAACGTATATCAGAATCAGGAGCGATTTTACGGATTTCAGGCACGATACGCCCTATGCATACGGGCGTTGCGTAATCTGGAAGAAACTTCAGTCTGATCGAGCCGGGAAGTGGATTTGAGCCAAGAATCTTGACGATATCCTCTCCAAAATCGCGATTAAACGTTTTTGCGGCATCATCCTTCGAAACATAGAATGCCTCCTTCACTCCTTTGAGCATCTTTATCTGTCCAGTCGCATCAATGGCCTGAGATTCGCTCATCGAATCTCCGAGAAAAACCTCAAGCTCCACCTTGCTCCGCAACTCCTGGATAACATCAAAAAAGCTGAGGGAAACCGTACTGAACAGCCCGAGAAGCACAAGCGCAAAAAAACTTATGGTAACAGTAATTGCGGCAGGCAGTTTTGCCCTTCCTATACTTGAAAACCCTTCCTTGATGACAAACGACAGTGACATAACAGCTTATTTTTCATGAATAACAGGTTCCAATACCAAGAAACAACAAAACTAGTTGCAAAAACAAGTTTTTTTTCTTTTAATTAGGGCTGATCAATGGGGCTATAGCTCAGTTGGTAGAGCATTTGCATGGCATGCAAAGGGTCAGGAGTTCGAGTCTCCTTAGCTCCACTTAAAAAAAACAAAAAGCGCAGTATAAACTGCGCTTTTTGTTTTAACCAATTCTGTCGCTCCAGCAAGCATCTCTTATGCTTTTTTCCGGCCCACCTTTGCAATTAAAAAAACAAACCCCACAATCAATGATGCTGCAAGACCCGCACCGATATTGAACAAGGCTGCAGTCAACACAACAGGGTAAGTCAAACTAACCGAGAAACCAAGATTACCGGCACTGAAAAGAAAGGTCAACGCTGTAAGGCCGGTAAAGAAAAAACTGGTTGCAATGCTTCCTGCAAAAGAAATAAACAGCTTTTCTCCCTTACCTTCCGATATACTCTTCCACCTTTGAATCTGTTTTTGACCTCCCGGTTCAGCCATATTTTTAACCAGCATGGCTGCAAGAGCAAATACAACCAGCACAACGGCATGAATGCCATACACATGGAATTGTACACTCCGTGAAGGGTTAAAAACACCCTGCCCGAGCAGAACAGTGGCAAACCTGAGCATAAAAACAGAGGTATAAAAAAATACCGTTCCCCACAGCAGGGTTACCATAACCCAGATCACCACGCCGGGTGGTTCAGGATTTTTATTTTTCGTTGAATACATAAGCCTTAATGAAAGTTAACAGAACGTTGCAAAAGGGATCTATCGGATTTATTATACATGAAATATAACCGCCAGAATGAACAGTCAATTCCTTTTATCCTGTAAAAAACAGCTTGGGGAAACAAAACCTTGTGAACACGGTGAAGAGGAACTGTTGCAACGATTATTTTCAATTTACCGTTTGAATGGTTATGTTCATTCGTCATTATGCAGGTCTGCTGCTGGTTTACCCAACTTTAACGTATTATTGCCCATGTGTGGAGTTTTCGGCGTTTTTAATTCTAAAACTCCCGCGGAAGATACCTTCTATGGACTTTATTCCCTTCAACACAGAGGACAAGAAGCCGCAGGCATTGTTGTAGCTGATTACAACAAGGTTAAGAAGAAAACCCTCTTCAAGCAGCACAAGGGTATGGGGCTGGTTTCTGAAGTGTTCAGAGATGAAACGATGTTTGATAACCTTGGCGGTTATGCAGCAATCGGTCATAACCGATACTCGACCACCGGCTCTTCCAAATCTATCAGCAATATTCAACCCTTTTCCCTGACCTACCGCTCAGGAAGCCTGGCGATAGCCCATAACGGAAACCTTACCAACTCTCGTGCTTTACGGCGCGAACTGACAGAACTCGGCGTTATCTTTCAGGCATCTTCAGATACTGAAATTATCCCGCATCTGGCAGCACGAAGCCGAGAAAAAGAGCCTTTACACCAGATCTACGAAGCTTTACTGCAGGTTCAGGGGGCATACTCAATAGTCATTCTGGCAAACAACCAGCTGATAGCAGCCAGAGATCCTTACGGGTTCAGACCACTCGCTCTCGGCAAGAAGGTGGATCCGCTCACCGGAGAACTTGCTTATATCGTTGCCAGTGAAACGTGTGCCTTTGATATTATCCAGGCAGAGTACATTCGCGATATCGAGCCCGGTGAAATTCTTCTGATCGACCATCTTGCTGTAACCAATGAAAAGCCCACCTCGCTGTTTTTGCCACCCTCAAAACGTAAGGCCCGCTGCATTTTCGAATACGTCTATTTTGCCCGCCCCGACAGTTACATTTTCAAGTACTCTGTTGACAAGGTCAGGAGAAATCTCGGCAAGAACCTTGCAAGAGAGTCAAATATTGTACATCAACCCGGGGAGAAGGAACTGACCGTCGTCAGCGTTCCCGATTCGTCAAATACCGCCGCACTCGGTTTTGTTCGGGAAAGCTTGAAAATGGAGAGGCCTGCAAGATTCGAACATGGCCTTATCCGAAATCATTATGTTGGTAGAACCTTCATTCAACCAGGCATTCACAGCCGGGATATCAAGGTCCGCTCAAAATATAATATTGTACGTGGAGTACTGCAGGGCAGGCCGATCATTCTTATTGACGACTCCATTGTACGCGGGACAACCGCGAAAATGCTGATTAAACTGATCCGTGAGGCAGACCCAACATCGATTAACCTGCACATCAGCTCACCGCCCATCACCAACCCCTGTTTTTACGGCATGGATTTTCCTACCAAACGACAGTTGCTCACCCACATGTTTGACAACCTTGATAATGATATGGAGGAAATCGAAAAAATAAGAGAATATATTGGTGTGGACTCATTGAAGTACCTCTCGATGCAGGGATTGATGAACAGTGTGCCAGCGTTTGAACATGAGGAAGGCAGCTACTGTACAGCCTGTTTCAGCGGTGACTACCCTATTCAGGTCAGTGATGTTACAACCGACAAAGAGGAATACGACTGAGCAATTTTTTTTATTCCTACTTTTTTCCCTGCTTGAATTCAATTCTCACTGAGGTATGCGGGACTGCTTCAAGTCTCTTTTTGGGAATAGGTTTTCCAGACTTGATGCAGATACCGTAAACCTTGTTCCGGATCCTGTCAAGAGCCTGATCAATGTATCCGATATATTTTTCGTCGCGGGCGATAAACATGAAACGCTGTTCACGGTCCATAGTATCAGTACCATGGTCAGCCATATGCATGGAGTAGTTCGAATTAATTGAATCTTCCACATTCTCATCAGAAATCGAAGAGCGCAGAATATCCAGATCACGAAGCACCTCTTCACGTCGCTTAAGCAGCAACTGCTTGAAATGTTCGAGTTCTTCGTCGGTTAAATATGTTTTAGTAAGGACCGGTTCCTCAATAACCTCATTTTCCTTCTTGGAAACGCTGCTGTTTTTTTTTGCCATAATAGATCACATTTTCTTAATCTCAAAAGAAGGCTGTAAAATTACAGAGTTCAATAATACTATTAACCTGCATATTTTTCAAGCGATACCCAGCAAATCTCGCTATTGACCCTCTCTTCACTGCCCCTGATTGCTGATGAAGGATCGAATGCTGTTGTGTCAAGAGATATGGCCAGGGTTTCGGCTTTAATATACGCATCATTTTTCTTCACAGCATCCAGAAGTTTTTCGGATCCCCGGATGCAAAGAGAAATACGGTCGGTAATGTCGAAGCCACTCTCCTTACGGAGTGCCTGGATACGACTTACCAGTTCACGGGAAAGGCCGAGCATTTCAAGCTCTTCATTCATCTCTGTATCAAGTGCAACCATAATGCCATTGGCCTCATCAGCTGCAACAAGCCAGCCCTCAATGTCCTCATGCATGATCTCTACATCATCGCGCATAATATCGAACACTTTGCCATCGAGTTCAAGCGACAGATGACCTTGATGTTCGAGAAGCGCAATCTGTTTGTGGCTCATGATTCTTATGGCTTCTGCAAGTGCTTTCATATCCTTGCCGAAACGCGGACCGAGAGTTTTGAAATTCGGCTTAACCTTTTTGCTGATGACCGACCCTTCCTCCTCTATGTATTCGATTTTCTGAACATTGATCTCTTCCTTAATAATATCGTCAACCAATCGATACTCTTCCCTTGCTTCAGCATCACTGACAGCAAGTAAAATTCGCTTGAGCGGCTGACGAACTTTGATGGATGCTTTTTCGCGCATGGTACGCACAAGCGAAGTTATAATCTGTGCCTTTTTCATGCGTTGCTCAAGCGGTCGGTCTATAGCCGACATGTCAAGCAGAGGAAAATCCGCAAGGTGAACTGACTCACAGGATTCAAGTCCGCTGATTCCGTTAAGATTGATATAGATTCTATCGGCAAGAAAGGGAGTAAAGGGAGCCAGCAGTTTTGCAAGCGTCTCAAGAGAGCTGTAAAGCGTCTGATAGGCTGCAATCTTGTCGGTACCCATATCGCTTTTCCAGAAGCGTTTTCGTGACCGACGGATGTACCAGTTTGAAAGATCATCAATAATAAAGTCGTTTATCAGCCTTACAGAACCGGTAAGGTCATACTGCTCCATACGCACATAAACAGCCCCAACCAGTGTGTTCAGGCACGATAGAACCCAGCGGTCAAGCTCGGAACGTTCCTGAATTTCAATTTTCGGCTCGGAAAAAGTAAAGCCATCAACATTGGCGTAGAGCACAAAAAAATTATAGCTGTTGATGAATGCCCGGAAAAACTTTCGCTGCTCTTCTTCAATCTCATCAGCATTGAACGATTTTGGTCTCCAGGGAGGACTGGTCACCATAAGATACCAGCGAAGCGCATCGGCACCGTAACGCTCCATGGTTTCAAAAGGGTCAACCATATTGCCTTTTGACTTTGACATTTTGTGGCCGTTTTTATCAAGAATGTGACCGTTCACGATCAGGTTTTTGTATGCCGGCTTATCGAATATCAGCGTAGCAATGGCATGCATGGTATAGAACCAGCCTCTGGTCTGATCAACGCCCTCGGCAATGAAGTCAGCTGGAAAGGTCTGTTCAAACAGGTCATGATTTTCAAACGGATAGTGCAGCTGTGCAAACGGCATGGAGCCACTGTCGAACCACACATCAACCAGCTCAGGTGTCCGGTTGAAACGTATCCCCTCCCTGATAAAATAAATTCTGTCAACAAAGGGTTTGTGCAGATCAAGTACTGCCAGATGACGGTCAAGTGCGTCTCCGAGAAGAAACCTCTCTCCTTCAATATCGATGAATCCCTCTCGCAATTCAGCAACGGACCCAATCGCGAACATTTTTCCTGAAGCTGCATCATCGCCAATAACAAATTTCTCAGAAACCCAGAGAGGAAGGGGGGTGCCCCAGAAGCGCTCTCGTGAAAGCGCCCAATCCTTGTTATCTTCGAGCCAGTTGCCGAAACGTCCCGTACCAATCTCGGGAGGGCACCAGTTAATGGTTTTATTGAGCTCCACCATACGATCAGCTACAGCAGTAGTCCTGATATACCATGACTCTCTTGCATAATAGATCACAGGTACATCATAACGCCATGAAAAAGGGTAGGTATGGGTTATGATCTCCTTGCGGTACAACTTTCCTGCATCACGGAGCTGACGGATAATCAACGGATCGGTATCCTTGAAAAACATGCCGTCATAATCGCTGACCTCAGCAGTAAAACATCCGTTCCGCGCCACCGGCTGGAGCATCGGCAAATCGTATTTTTTGGCAATCTCATAGTCATCAGCGCCAAAAGCCGGAGCAATATGCACAATACCGGTTCCGTCCTCCGTTGAAACAAATGACCCTGATGTAACGTACCAGCACTTTTTTTCAGGATGCAGATACCTGAAAAGAGGTTCATAGTCCAAGCCTTCCAGATCATGCCCTGTCAATTCAGCAATAACCTTCCACAGCGATTCCCCTTCATCGTTTTTCTCAAGGAGCACCTGCAGACGTGACTTGGCAAGAATCATCACTTCGCCACTCTCTGTATGAGAAACCCTGACATAGTCAATATCCGAACCGACACAAAGAGCCACATTTGAAATCAGGGTCCACGGTGTCGTCGTCCAGACAAGCAGTGATTCTTCTGATCCCCTGACGTGGAACTTTACATAAATACTTGGATCGTTAACCTCTCTGTAGCCCAAGGCAAGCTCATGTGAACTCAGCACCGTTTCGGATTTTGGATCCTGCGGCACAATTTTATAATCCTTGTATATCAGTCCCTTGTCGAAAATGGTTTTCAGAGCCCACCAGACTGACTCGATATAGTCATTGGTACAGGTTATATAGGGATGATCCATATCAACCCAGTATCCCATCCGCTCGGTCAGCTTTCCCCACCCTTCGCGGTTATCGTCAATATGATGATAGACAAGTGCCCTTGCCTCGGCATTGAATTCACCATCTCCGTACTCAACCACCTGTGCCTTATTTTTAAGACCAAGTTTTTTTTCTACGGAAATTTCTACGGGCAACCCATGGGTATCCCAACCGGCCTTGCGGGGGACCCGGTAACCCTGCATGGTCTTGTAACGACACACGACATCTTTTATCGTACGGCTGAATACATGATGAACACCTGGTTTGCCATTAACGGTAGGAGGCCCTTCATAAAAAGAGTAGATCCTGTCCGCCGGTTTTTCTTCAAGACTCTTGAGAAAAATCCCATGCTCATTCCAGTACGCCAGAACTTCTCTTTCTACAGTGCTGTATGGTACGTTTGATGGATACTCAACAAATTTATTGTCCATTTTTTTTCAGAATCATTCAATAAAAAACAGGGAATTTACCTGTAATTATAAACAAATTAATCTCTTTGAACCCGGCATTAAAACAGCACAGGCAAGCTTTTCAATAACAGAAAAGCTTGCCTGAATCCTTTTATAACAACACCGGCATTCAATGCCTGTAAAACCCAAGGCTCTTACTTTTTGCCGCCAATAGAGGAATTGACACCTTCAAGGATCTGTTTTGCAACGACCGTCAGGGAATCAAGCGCCTGTGCAACTATTTTGCTTAATGGAGCCATCGTACTGTCAAGAAGAGTGCCGACGCCAATCAGGATCGTTGAAAAATCCCCTTTAACAACATCGCTCTGGTTCCGCTTATCCTGACCGGAAGTTTTAATGTCTTCAGCCATATGACACTGAGATTTAGGTTAAACGCCGACTAAACAATACATATTCAATGTAATATACTTAATCATGCCATCAAAGCAAATCGGTAAAAAGTCTGCAAATCCTCAACACCTGATTTCCACGGTTTCCGAGCGCGAAGACATTCCATTTCACTGACGTCCATACCGGTCTTCCAGGCGAACAATATCGTCCTCTCCCAGATAACTGCCTGACTGCACTTCAATCAATTCCAGCGGAGTTTCTCCGGTATTCTCAAGACGATGCAGTGCCCCGACAGGAATATAGGTAGACTGGTCCTCATACAATATGCTTTCCCTGTCTTCCACTCTGACAAGGGCTGTTCCCTTTACCACAATCCAGTGTTCCGCCCGATAATGATGTTTCTGCAACGATAGCGCCGCTCCTGGTTTTACTATAATACGTTTGACTTTGAAGCGTTCGGAAAAATCAACGGTTTCATAAGAACCCCAAGGCCTGTAGACCCGCCGATGAATCTCTGCTTCATCCCGTTCTTTCCTTTTCAGTTCTTCAACAAGCATCTTGACATCCTGAACAGACTCCTTCGAGGCAACAAGCACTGCATCGGCTGTTTCAACGACAATAAGACTATCAATACCTACGGCTGTAACAAGACGACTCGTCGCATGGATATAGCAGTTTTTCACGTCCTGCACCAGCACATCACCCTTTTTTACATTGCCTGCATTGTCTCGCAAATGAACATCCCAGAGTGCAGACCATGCACCGACATCATTCCATCCGGCGTTGAGAGGGACAAGAGCTGCTTTTGACGTTTTTTCCATTACGGCATAGTCAATGGAGTCAGAAGGAGATGCGCAAAAAGCATCGATATCGACCCTTAAAAAATCGAGATCTTTATGCGATTTCTGCAATGCCGCCCTGCATGCTGCAACAATTGCCGGAACATGGGCTTCAAGCTCCTGAAGATATGCCTCGGCCTTGAAAAGAAAGATGCCGCTATTCCAGAAATAGTCCCCCGAAGCAAGATAGAATTCTGCTGTTGTCTTGTCCGGCTTCTCGACAAATTCAAGAACCGGGTATGCTGCCAGCTTACCGTCACTGTTCACTGATGCCCTGATATAGCCATATCCGGTTTCCGGAGAGACCGGAACAATGCCGAATGTGACAAGACTGCCCTTTTCAGCCACTGACTTTCCAGCAGCAACAGCTCTGCCAAAAGCTGCAGGATCAAGAATAACATGATCGGCGGGCAGTATCAGCATAGTAGCGCCGGGATGCTTTTCAGCGATGAGCATTGCCGCTAAAGCTGCGGCTGGTGCAGTATTGCGTCCCTGTGGTTCAAGGATAATCTCCCCGATATCGGTATTGATCTCGTGAAGCTGCTCGGCTACCAGAAACCGGTGACTCTCATTGCAGACACAATAGACCGGCCCTGTATCATCGGTTGAGACAAGGCGAATCACCGTATCCTGCAGCATGGTTTTTTCGCCGATCAGCGAAAGCAGCTGTTTGGGGTACAATGCCCTGGAGAGAGGCCACAGCCTGGTTCCCGAACCGCCGCTGAGAATGACAGGAATAATCATGAACGAAAAGTGGTTTGTTAACGGGTTACAAATTTCTCGTACATCTTCCATGTTGATCCGATAAGGGTATCAACATCGCTGTATTTCGGCACCCATCCAAGCAGCTTACGAGCCTTGGCAGATGAGGCCACAAGTTCGGAAGGATCTCCGGCACGCCTTCCTGTAACCTCTGCAGAAACTGACCTGCCAGTGATTGCTCGAGCATGTTCAATCATTTCAAAAACAGATACACCTGTCTGGCTGCCGAGATTTACCGTAATGCTCTGGTCCTGATGCAGAATATATTCAAATGCTGTGACATGCGCTTCGGCAAGATCGCTGACATGCACATAGTCGCGGATGCAGCTTCCGTCACGTGTCGGATAATCATCGCCAAATATGGAGAGTGCAGGCCGTATACCTGCAGCTGTTTCCATCACTATCGGCAGAAGGTTTTCCGGATTAAGCTCAAGGCCCTTGATTCTTCCCTGAACATCGTAACCTGCGGCGTTAAAATAGCGGATTGCAGCGTACCGCGTCCCTTTGAGCCGATCATACCAGTCCAGCAAGCGCTCTATTTCAAGCTTGGTAAACCCATAAAAGTTCTCAGGTTCCTTTGGGTGATCCTCATCAATCGGAAGGTATTGGGGAGTGCCATAGACTGCAGCCGAAGAGGAAAAGATAACCCTTGTAATGCCTGCAGCAGATGCCTGGCTGAGGATGTTGATGGTCCCGGCGATATTGGCTTCAGCATAGAGTTCGGGCTTCAGCATTGACTGACCGGCAGCTTTCAGGGCCGCCAGGTGAACACATCCGTCAAACCCTCCGGCCATGACTGCCCTCAGCTGTTCGGGACGCATGATATCACCATGCATAAACACGGCTTCATCAAAAAGATTTTCTCTCAAGCCGGTCTGAAAATTGTCAAACACGGTCACCGAGTAACCACGGTCAAGAAAAGCTCTTGCAACATGACTGCCGATATAACCAGCTCCGCCTATCACCAGAATTCGCATAAAAAGACCTTGAGTTCAATGTTTAGATCAAGTAATCGCTATTTCACCTTCCGCCATACATCTCTTCGTAATAATGCTGATACCCGCCCGAAGTAACATTGTCAAGCCACTCTGCATTTGACAGATACCAGTCAATGGTCAGCTCAAGCCCTTTTTCAAACGATATTGAAGGTACCCAGCCAAGTTCACGCTGCAGTTTCGACGAATCAATGGCATAGCGAAGGTCGTGACCGGCCCTGTCGGTAACATAGGCAACAAGTTTTTCTGACTCACCGTCAGCACGACCAAGCTTTGTGTCCATAATCCGGCAGAGAAGCCTGATCAGATCGATGTTACTCCATTCATTATGACCACCAATATTATAAGTTTCTCCATTACTGCCCTGATGATAAATTACATCGATAGCCTGGGCATGATCAACAACCCAGAGCCAGTCACGAATGTTCTCTCCTTTACCATAGACCGGAAGCGGTTTGTTGTGCACAATATTATTGATGAAAAGAGGAATAAGTTTTTCGGGAAACTGGAAAGATCCATAATTGTTGGAGCAGTTGCTGATCACAATCGGCAACTTATAGGTATCATGGTAAGCCCTGACAAAATGATCGGAAGAAGCCTTTGAGGCTGAATAGGGGCTATGGGGATCGTAGGCAGTTTTTTCGGTAAACAGTCCCTCTTTTTGCAGAGAACCGTACACTTCATCAGTTGAAATATGGTAAAACCTCTTTCCTTCAACATCTGACTGCCAGCAGGCTTTTGCTGCATTGAGCAGATTAACCGTCCCAAGGACATTGGTAACGACAAAGTCTGTCGGATTTGCAATGGAACGGTCTACGTGAGACTCAGCAGCGAGATGAATTACTCCATCAAAGCATGACTCCTGAAACAATCGCTGAAGAAAAGCTCCATCAGTAATATCCCCTTTTATAAAACGGTAGTTCGGCAGAGTGTCAACATCCTTCAGGTTGGCAAGGTTGCCGGCATAGGTCAGATTGTCCAGATTGGTTATAGTGTATGATGGATAGCTCTTCAAAAAATGCCTGACAACATGCGACCCTATAAACCCTGCTCCTCCGGTGATCAGAATATGCATTAGTGTTCCGATTATTTAATGGTTGTCCCTGCTTTCCTTCTGCCAAAAAGTGTTGGTTTATTCTTATGCCCGCGTCTGAATCTTTTCAAGCAAACTTGCAAGGGAGTCCCGCCAGTATGGAATTTCCACTCCCCAATCCTGCTTGATGGCCGACTTGTCAAGAACGCTGAAACCTGGTCTTGGTGCAATCTGAGGATAGTGGGCGCTTGCCACCGGTACTACCCTGCAGGATAATCCAGCAAGATCCATAATGGCTACAGCAAAATCATACCACGAACAAACCCCTTCATTGGAATAATGATAGGTCTCTTTATACAGTTTATCGGGATCAACGTGCTCGAGAATCGTAACGACTGCCGCAGCAAGATCGCCGGCATAGGTCGGCGTGCCGATCTGGTCATTCACAACATTCAGCGTGTCGCGTTCTGCACCAAGCCGAAGCATGGTTTTGACAAAGTTAGCGCCATAAGCAGAATAGAGCCATGAGGTTCTGATAATCATATATGAGGGAGCAATCTGATGAATTCTCTTCTCACCTTCCCATTTCGACTTTCCGTAAACACCTCGAGGAGAGGCTGGATCTTTTTCCCTATATGGGGTCCAGGACTCTCCATTAAACACATAATCAGTCGAAATATGGATCAGAAGGGCATTGTGCTCTTTAGCACATTCTGCCAGCACAGCTGAACCATCCCTGTTAACACGGTACGCCGTATCAGCGTCGGTTTCAGCCTTGTCTACGGCGGTATATGCCGCACAATTCACTATAACATTAATCCCGTGTTCGCGGCATAAACTATCGACGAGTTCATGGCTTGTGATATCAAGTTCAGGAAGATCATAGAAAAAAAACTGCCGTTTGCCGCAGTTGACCGACAACTCATGCAGCTCAGACCCCAGTTGACCTTTGCTGCCGGTAACAAGAATATTCATGAGCATACCAGAAAAATATGATGGAATAAAATCAAAGGCTGCAATGGATACTAAGGGTTACAAACCTGCTAAATCCTGGGATACAGTTTTTCCTGCCGATACTCCTCATAGGGAAAATGCTCTATGGCACCTAAACATGGCTGAACGGCATCTTTACCGGAAACTCTGACCTCTTCTTCCGGAATCTGCCACTCTATACCAATGGCCGGATCATTCCAGAGAAGACCGGCATCATGGGAGGGCATGTAATAATTATCGCACTTGTAGGCAAAAACAGCCTCTGGTGAGAGAACCAGAAATCCGTGAGCAAAGCCTTTAGGAACCCAAAGCATATTTTTCCGATCAGCATCAAGGAGACATGTTACATGACGGCCATACCATGGTGAGCCGAGACGTATATCAACGGCAACATCAAGAACCTGTCCATACACCACACGCACAAGCTTGGATTGAGTAAAAGGCGGTTTCTGAAAATGAAGACCACGGAGCACACCGAAACCAGACTTCGACTCATTGTCCTGAACAAACGATATATGGCCTACATGCTCTTCAAAGATATCCTGCCTGTACGACTCCAAAAAATACCCTCGATCATCCCCGAACACTGTCGGTTTAAACATAAGGACATCAGGAATGGCTGAAGGAGTGATTTGCATAAACGTTGGACCGATAACTATTGCTTAAAAAAACTTATCCCATGGTATGGAGGCGCACAAGATACTGTCCGTACTGGCTTTTCATAAGCGGCTGGGATAACCGCAGCAGCTCTTCATCAGTGATCCAGCCGTTTCGCCAAGCAATTTCTTCAGGACAGGCAATTTTCAACCCCTGCCTTTTTTCTACTGTTTGAATAAAGTTGCCTGCTTCCTGGAATGCTTCATGAGTTCCAGTATCAAGCCAGGCAAAACCCCGCCCCAGCATAGAGCACTTCAGCTGCCGCCGGTTCAGATACTCTTCATTAACCGTAGTAATTTCAAGCTCACCCCTCGGGGATGGCTTGATCTGATGAGCAATTTCAATAACATTATTTGGATAAAAATAAAGTCCGACAACGGCATAATTCGATTTCGGATTCTGAGGTTTTTCTGCAATTGAAATCACATTCCCCTCTGAATCAAACTCTGCTACACCATAACGCTCCGGGTCACTGACATAGTAACCGAAAATGTTGGCTTTATGCTCGGTCTGCACCGTCTGCACTGCCGCCTCAAGCATTGGAGTGAAGGCATAACCGAAAAATATGTTATCGCCAAGAATAAGTGTAACATCGTCACTCCCGATAAACGCTTCGCCAAGAATGAACGCCTGGGCAAGCCCGTCAGGAGAGGGCTGAACGATGTATGAGAGAGAGAGGCCCCAGTCACTGCCGTCTCCAAGCAGCTTCCTGAACATCGGCTGATCTTCAGGTGTTGTTATAATAAGAATATCCCTGATCCCTGAAAGCATCAGTGTGGTCAGAGGATAATAAATCATAGGTTTATCATACACTGGCAGAAGCTGTTTTGATATCGCCCTGGTAACAGGATAAAGTCGAGTGCCAGATCCGCCCGCAAGAATAATACCTTTCATGTTTGTTTTTTAGGAGAGGCTCTATAAATAATTATTTCCGTTTTTCAAGTTTTCTGCATAATTAAGGAATAACTTGAAAAGTCAAGATAAGCAAGGAAATGGAGAGAGTAAACTTTTGAAGAGTGAATTTTTATTCTCTTCTGAAACGGTGCATTTGCTGCATTGACTATATTTACCAATGGTGGCAAGCCTCTCCGGTGTGTAGGGCGCAAAACTACCATACACTACCTTACCATTCCCTACATGCAGAATACCGGGAACTTGATCGGCTTTTTCGTCTGCCTGAAGGTTCTTTTTTGAGCTGTCCGCCTGACCCTGGCTTGAAAGCGCAATTTTTCACTGCAACAACTGGCAGCCGTACCGCCGGTAAAGAGCTTTTTTTCACTCGAAAAACTCCAATACAACCAAAAAGGTGTGGGTCGGGAGCTGGGTAGTCTGCTTAGATCAAGTATTGTTATCTTCTGCAATTAATTTTAATTGTTCATCTGGCTTTGGCAAGAATGATTGTGTACGTCGAGGAGGTAGTCGGCGAGATTGATGCCTTTGGTTTGGTCGGCAGGGATGGCTCGTTTTTCGAGGATGGTGGATGACACCGTACGCCATCCTTTACTTATAAAGATAGTTAGTTAAACAAAAACATCTATCCTTAACTAACGAACAGATTGATGTAACGATTAAAGGAATAGACCCGACCTCGTTGTTGACCGGTAATCTCAACAACTATTTGCTTATCAATCAATGCCTTAATCAAAGAATTCGCCGTAGGAGTGCTCACCGCCAAAGCCTGTTCAAAGTCAGTCGCCTCAATAATAGGTTTACGATACAACAGGTTCAGGGCAAGTCGTGCAGAGGGGGCGCGCTTGCCCATTGTCAGCACAGATTGCTCGACTTCGGTACGAAGGGTTAAAATCTGCCCGAATACCTCTCGTCCTTTGGTTGCGGTCTGAGCCACTCCATTGAGAAAAAACCGCACCCAATGGATCAGGTCATTACTGACTCGCACCTGCGTCAGGGCATCATAATAGCTGGAGCGGTTGCGTTCAAAGAAATCCGATAGGTAGAGGGATGGTTTGGCCAGCAAACCCATACTGACCAGATAAAGCGGAATCATCAGGCGGCCAATACGACCATTACCGTCCAAAAAGGGGTGTATGGTCTCGAACTGGTAGTGGCTAATGGCAAGACGCACCAAGTGAGGAACCATGATTTCCTGATTATGCCAGAACTTCTCAAGATCCCCCATCAATTCGGCTACGCTGTCTTGATGGGGAGGAATGAACGTGGCATCCGTTAAACTGGAACCGCCAATCCAATTCTGGCTGACACGAAATTCACCGGGTTGTTTGTACGCACCACGAACACCCTGCATCAGAATGGCATGAGTCTGTTTCAACAACCGATTTGAGAGTGGCAAATCCTTCAGCTTGGCAATGGCAATATTTACCCCTTCGATATAGTTACGCACTTCGCGCCAATCATCGCGCTTTTCCGGAAGAATCTGCTCTTCTGGTAAAAGAGCTTCGTTGATACCTGTCTGGGTGCCCTCAATTTTACTGGAGGTCTGAGCCTCCTTGACCACATGCATTTGAATAAACAGGTCAATATCTGGCACGATCAGCGAAAAGGCGTTTAATTCCCCAAGAGCTCGGGTGGCTTGCTCCAGCAAGACGTTAATCGTTGGATCTTCCCATGTCCAGCCGTGGTTGACAGGCAGGGGCTCGAAGCTTTTGTATTGATAGCGCTGCTGCCATCGACCGGCCTTGAAGCTCTCAAATTTCATGCAGCAGCCACCTCGTTTCTCGCTTGAAGCACATCTATCTTGCCGGTCACTGCAGAGGTAATCAAGACGCCATCAACCCACGTTTCACCTACGGATTGTTCAGCCTCTGGCACCAAGGACCTATGGGAAACTGCGTGGTAATAGTTGAAAATAGAACCCTTACTCTTAAAACTCATTTCAGGAATGTTTTAAAATGACAGATAATGCCAAAACCTGTTTATCATCCCAGTTTGTACCAATCAGCCTAAAACGATACAAAATCATGTAAACCTTATCCGCTCTTGTTGAAGGTTAGAATTATAGCAGTACAAACTTTTCTTTCTCAACAGATACCGTTAACAGGCGAGGTTATGCATTAAGACAAGATAATAATGCAGTTTTCTTATAATCTTTCCAAGATCAGTGTAGAGCTTTACATCGTTGATGTTCGACTTCACTGCTTTGGCAAGTCAAATTGAGGCGCCTATGTTGCAACAGGAGCAGAATGGTGTGCTGGAGGTGGTTGATGGGAATTTGCGTGGAAGGTCGTGCAATGATTTTAAGGACTCGAACTGAGCAACAGAACTGTTTTGGTGGTATTTTTGGTGGTTACTTTTTATGCCGGAGAAGATATTCCCGTGTTTCTATTGTCATATTTTCAAAAGGCGAAAGAACAAATTTATCGCAAACTGAAAGAAATGAACTGAAGCAAATTTTAGGATCGCTTGCTGATGTTTACAAGAAAGGAGTTAAAGGCTATGTCCAAAGCAGGAAATAAACTTATCAAGTCCGCAAACCAGGCACTGGCCTATGCTCGCGGTGAAATTTCTGACGGCTTTAACGTCAATGTTCCTGAGGAGATCGACGTTAAGTCTATCCGCAACAGTTTGGGGTTGACTCAACCGGAATTTTCTTTGCGGTTCGGGTTTGACGTCAGGGCGGTGCAGGATTGGGAACAAAAACGCTGGCAGCCTGATCGGGCGGCCCGGATTCTTTTAACCGTCATTGCCTATGAACCGGAGGCTATCACAAGGGCCTTTGCGCATTAGGACATCAGGAGGGAAATTATACATCATCCATTCTACCTATCAACTTAACGGGCTATAAACACTCCTTATTCCAATCTATAAACAGTACATACTGTCGGGCTCACATCATTGAAGCGCCGGGTTGCGGTGAGTGATTTGCAGGATGTTGGCGATTGAGACGGAGTTTCAGATTTTGAATACGCTCTTGGCGGAGAGGGCGGCTCAGTTTGCGTTGACGGAGAATCAGTTGTTCAGGATTTTTTGCCGGTTGGAGGGGGTGGATTATGATGCGGCGAATGTGGTGATGACCTATCCGCATCGGTTTGAGCAGAGGGACCGGCGGGCTGATCTGGATTTTCTGATACGGGCGAAGGAGGTGACGGCGAAGATCGGGTCGCCGACGTTGCACCGGGAGATTGACCGGCAGTTGGCGCGGGTGGTGCTGGAGCGGGATGATGTGCTGGAGGTGGTTGAGGGGGAACTGGATGCTCCCGTTAGTTCTGGAGGTGGAGGGTGAAGGTTGCTTTATGGGCTGGTGGGGAAATGAGACGTAGTGACTTGAACGATGATTTAACCTGCAACGTTATGGAGCTTTGCGTTCGGAAGGGTTTCGGAGTACTACGCTGTCAATAAGCACTTAACTTGAATGTAGCACAAAGCTCCAAGTTTGCACGTCACACCGCCTGACGCAAAACACGTGTTGGCCACAGTTATTTCTTTTCTGTCTTGTCAATTTTTAAGTTTTTTATGTCGTATTTTAGTTCAAAAGTGTAGGGTATAGTCAAAGTTGTCGTGTCTTGTGCTCCTTTTTTACTTCAAGGTAGCACTTGCAAATCAATTAGTCACGAATGTCCAGAAACACAACTTTTGAAGATAACTCGCGGATGCCTGACTGTCGGCAGATATATTTTTGCAAAATATTGCTGTACTTGGCTGATATTCGCTTAACATTTTTTAGACCGATCTGCCTAATTCTGAAAAAGCAGACCGTTTATCTCTGGATAAGAACGTAGATACCTGATGATTTAAGCTCTGCTTCAGCCTTCAACAAGTCGAGCCGGTAGCTCCCGTTTGCATTCTTATCAAGATATTGCCGAAACAGGAGAATAAGAAAGGTTCAGCAAAGGAATTACCGGTTTTTGTGCTCATAATAGTGGATTGTGTACATCGAGGAGGTAGTCGGCGAGGTATATGCCCTGGGTTCGGTCGGCGGGGATGGCTCGTTTTTCGAGGATGGTGGATACGGTGACGTTGGGTAGGCTGGCGGCTATGGTTTGCCATTTTTCGC
>JABDHL010000051.1 GCA_012972825.1 Chlorobiaceae bacterium | reverse complement strand
TAAAGTGCCGTTATTTGCCATTGGGTATAATCCGTGTGGTGTATGGCTTCCTTCATTTGAGATCACTATTCTTGCTCCGCTGATGTTTTCAGCTATTTCTTTTGCACTTTGTTTTGATGGATCGATGATCTTGAATCCTATAGATTGTAAATAAACCGCTATCTCCTCTTCATTGATGAGTACTCGGCTATGTCCGGATGCAAGTAAATTATTTCCCGACTTTCCACGAAAAATCATTGCTCCAGGATGAGTCGATTTCGGGTAAAGTGCATGAAAACGTTCTCTGATTTTCTGATATCGCTCTCGTTTGTAATTATTCTGCCCATAATCTTCAAGTATGATAAGTTTTCGTATTCTGCCCGCGATAAACGAATCATAATTCATTCCAAGCATTGAGAGATAATCCTTCTGATGCAAGGTAAGTACATCAGTGTTTCGTATGGGAGAACCTAATTCACGTGCTGCCATAAGCAATGGAATTCCATCAGTCATCCAGTGTCCGAAATATAAACTATCAATCAAAGAACAGGCAAGAACGGCACTATCTTTGTTTTCTGTGATTTGCTTTTCAAGAAAAAGATTTTCTTTTTTAGCACTGATAGGAATCTTGGCGGCCTTTTTGTAAATATAGCCACCATATACTTCCGCATTGGGTAGAACCCTCGCAATTGTTGCGCCATGCTCTGTGCGCCCACCTTTTATTCTCAGCATCTCCAGTTCCAGGTTTGATAACGGGTGTGATGCTGTAACCATTTCAGTCGCTCCCGGCAAATATAGAGCCGGTTTGGTATATGTTACACAAGCAGGAGAAATGGTCCATTCCTTATCGCACAACTTTTCGTACGATTTATTTCCTAATAATCGCCAGAGGGATCGGCGAAGCATTGGAATATTTATGGACATATTTAAATATATTTTAATAAACTTTAAACGTATTCGGTAGATTTTATCTATAAAAAAACAGTCTATAAAAACCTTGGTGTTCACCACATCAATTAAAAAATCCGGGAATACTATGGTATTCAAGGGTTATTTTCTGTAACCAGATCAAGTGTTTTTTTTAGAGTATCCATAGGTACCCTGAATCCACCTTCACAGGCGTCTCCGACCAAAAATGCATAGTTTAAATCCATGCAATCTGTTTCGCTTTTAAGTACGTTATTGAAGTGAAAAGGGGGGAGAATGTTGACTAAAGTGCCGTTATTTGCCATTGGGTATAATCCGTGTGGTGTATGGCTTCCTTCATTTGAGATCACTATTCTTGCTCCGCTGATGTTTTCAGCTATTTCTTTTGCACTTTGTTTTGATGGATCGATGATCTTGAATCCTATAGATTGTAAATAAACCGCTATCTCCTCTTCATTGATGAGTACTCGGCTATGTCCGGATGCAAGTAAATTATTTCCCGACTTTCCACGAAAAATCATTGCTCCAGGATGAGTCGATTTCGGGTAAAGTGCATGAAAACGTTCTCTGATTTTTTTGAATCGTTCTCGCTTATAGTTATTGTGCCCATAATCTTCAAGAATAATAAGGTTTCGTATTCTGCCTGCAATAAATCGATCATAAGTCATTTCAAGCATTGAGAGATACTCCATCTGATGAATAGTAAGTTCATCAGTATTTCGTATGGGAGAACCTAATTCACGGGCGGCCATAAGCAATGGAACTCCCTCTGTCATCCAGTGTCCGAAATATATATATTCATACAGAGAACAGCCTACAACAGCAGTGTCTTTAAATTCAAATATTTGTTTTTCGAGAAAAAGATATTCTTTTTTTGCACTAATTTGAATCTTGGCAGCTTTTTTATAAATATAACCTCCACAGACTTCTACATCTGACAGAACTCTTGCTATTGTTGCGCCATGTTCCCCTCGTCCTCCTTTTATTCTATGCATCTCTAGTTTCAAGTTCGAATAGGGGTGTGACGCTGTAACATTGTCAGTTGCTCCAGGCAAATATAGAGCAGGTTTGGTATATGTTACAGAAGCTGGAGCAATGATCCATTCCTTATCGCACAACTTCTCGTATGTGATATATCCTGACAGTCGCCAGAGAGATCTGCGGAGCATTGAAGTATTTAGAGACATTTATCTATAGAAGTTGATTTTTATTTTTGTCCTATTTTGCAAAGGGATTGTAAATCTTACTGAAACAATCAGACCACTTTGTTGCTAAAACCGGTGCTGTCAATAATCTGATCAGAGCGCATAATGATGGTCTTTAAGATTTTTCGTAATGATAGAGTTAATTATCCAAATGAAGCGCCAAGATATTGCAATCGAGTTAAATCCTCAAGCAGTACCACAGGTATCGGTATATTCATAATTTCACAAAAAGTCTTTATCCGAAAGCGCCAATCATGGTGGTTGAGTGTCTGGATAATATTTATGCGTCGTTGATCTTCCAGTCTATCGTTTTGTGACAATAGTGTAAGTAGCTCTTCAGTAGCTGTCTGCGGGTCATCAGAGAGTTCAACTGTTGCATTGCTCCAGAAGAGCATCTCGTCTGCCATTCGAGAGACAGGCCTTCGCCCGGCTACGATACAACCTGACAACAATGATTCTAGCCACCTGCTGGTCACCATCATGGAGCGTGGCCGATCACCCTGAGGTTCAACATAAAGATGGAAAGCCAGTGAAATTCTTGTTCTGTGTAGCAGTTTGAACAGCATGCCACGTTCAAGGTGCACGCTATTACCTACTAAGTTACCCAAGGGAGAGTGAAGGTACAAACAGGGTGAACTGGCAGGATGGAAAAATTGCGAAAAGCAAGAGTGATAGCTTGGCGGTGTGCGCCCAAAACTTATAATATCTATCTCCCTGTTCTTCATCTCCCGTGGTACCCATGTCAGGCAGTCCGCTCCCTGGTACAAATGGTGGACGGGGATACCAAACTTAACTTTTGGGTATTCGATATCTTCATGAGCGGTTACTGTTATGGCATCATAGAAAGCAGTTTCCTTGACAAACCCAGACTGAAAATATGAATCTGTGACAAACCCATATATTTTGCCAAATTTTTTACGGCAATTTGGTATAGCCTTTATCATACCCAGATCGCTTGGGCTTCTTGCCACCACGATTAGAACGTCACCCCCAGTCGAATGCAAAGGTTCAAATCGAGCTTGATGGGGGTGAATCAAGCGATCGAAACATGTACCCATAACAGGCTTTGGTGAGAGGATTTCTGCCTTAAAATATTGCGATAGCAACTCGGCGAACTCATCGATAGATACCCAGCTAGCATGAGGTGCCGCAAGTCCAGCATAGAGTACGGATATTTTCACATTGAAGATCTGATGATTGCAAAGGAAAGAAGTTTGTAAAAAAAATGCAAGATAATTGAAATATCGATTTACCTGGTTGATCTTTTTATAACATTTTTAATTCTTCTAATTCCTGCGGTCATTGGGCTCAGAAATGCCCATGTATCCCATAATGAGGGTGGACGCAAATCCGTTCGGGAACTTCTCTGATAGCCGATACTGGGTATAATGACATAGGTATTGATATCACGATTTTGCATGCGGAATGTGGTTAGTGCACCATCAAAGTACATTGGTCCGCCATCAGGATGTCCTGGAGGTCGCTCAAGTACTTTTTCTAAAAACTGAAGAAATCTGTCAAAAATTTTACCGTTTACAGCATAAAAATGTTTTAGAAGCAATGGTTCAGATATTTCTTCAAGTCTCTTGTCTGGCGTATGATCTGATATGTGTCCATGACCAAGATATAAAAACCCCCACTCTGTCTTATCGAGTTCTTGTAAAGCCTCTGAAGCTATTTTATTGATATCAGATATAAACGCAATATCATCTTCCATCATCAAAATATTGGATAGATTGTCGTGTTTTGCTTGTTTTATAGCGTTCATATGGCTTAAAAAACAACCTTTTACGCCTGCACTCGGAAATCCAGCGGCGATTTCTGGCTGGGTTGCGGTAAAAAAGTCGGCTTTTTTATTTTCAATCTGCCATCCCACACGTTTGAATTCTTCTCTGGTTTCAGCCCTTCTATCTGCACGTTCTGGCAGATTGATAATAGCGGTTCTATCGAAGTAATCAATAATGGTCATGATCAGTAAGTTTTTTTTAACTCAAATTTTTTTGATCTTTTTTTGATTCTCGTTCTGTACGTATCCATGTACTGCTTTTCTTTTTCAATATCATTCCAACATAGATTGGGATTTTCCAAAGAATATAGAGCGGAGCGGCTGCAAGGTAGAGCCATGTTGATAATGGTGCACCTCTTTGAATCTGTCCGGATATGACGTAAAATACCAGGATAAGCCAGAAGGAACTGGCAAGCATAAGCCATGCTCCATCGAGCAGCATGAGTGCACCAGCAGTGGCAAGGCTGAACAACATGACCAGCAGCGAGAGCGGGGGAGTGGCGAGTTCGGCCAGAGCATACAGGTAGCGGGTTTGACCTGTTGCAGCAAAAAGTTTAAGGAGAGGTAGTGTCATCTTTCTAACGAGCATAAAACGCCCGCCTTCCCATCGGCTCCTCTGACTTGTAGCGCTTTTACCTGAAGTTACCATTTCGCTGCGAATAATAGCATCGGGATTATAACTTACAGTGATACCGTCTACAAGAAGGTGGAGTGTGAACTCCATATCTTCGACCACAGAGTGGCAGGGCCATCCATACTGTTTGAGAAGTTCGGTTTTAAAGGCCATACCGTTGCCTTTTAGTACTGCTGTGCCTGCTAAGCGTGCAGAGCCAGCCATGCGCAAATGGCAGAATATGTTAAAGGCGGCATCGCTGAGGCCTGGCCGCCAACCTGCATCCGGGTTACTGACACTGTTAAATGCCTGAACGACCTGAATTTTCGGATTACTGAGGGATGCGCTTATTTCGCGTAGGTAGTTTCTGTCGGGGGAGACATCAGCGTCGATAATGGTGATAATATTGGTATTATGATAAATATCAAGAGAGTTTTTCAAGAACCAGTCGAGTGCCTGACCCTTGCCTCTGTTAATGTTATCAAAGCGCTCAAAAACAAGAGCACCAGCATTGCGGGCTTTTTCAGCAGTACTGTCTGTACAGTTGTCGGCAATAATAAAGATTTTTAATTTATTCCTCGGATAGTCGCATGCAAGGACGCCTTCAATGGTGTGGACAATACCCTCTTCTTCATTATGGGCAGGTATCAGTACTCCGATATTTAGAAGCCTTTTATCATTAGTGACTTCTTTTTTGAACAGGTATGCCGCAATTGTACACATCAGCAGATAGCCTGCCGGCAAGGCCAGAATAATGAGCAAGCTTTTCACAAAGATTTCAACAATGATCATGTTGTTTCTCCTTCTTCATGGAACAGATTAACCATCTGCTGATTGTTGATGTGCTGGTTATAAAGTGAAATGACTTTTTTCCGTCCTGCTCGTCCAAAGACACACCGAAGCTCTGGATTCTTGAGCAGTTTTCGAATCTGAAGTGCGAGATCATCAGCATCTCCAGGAGTAGCCAGCAGTCCGTCATGTTCATGTTCAATCAATTCAGGGATGCCTGTTATCCTGGTTGATATCACAGGGATCTCTTTGGCCATGGCTTCCATAAGTACAACTGGTACGCCTTCCGCAAAACTTGCCAGTACAAAAATATCAGCTTTGTCATAATACTCACGGACGGTATTCTGCCCGAGAACACCTGTGAAAGTTACTATATCTTTGAGGTTGTTAATTGTTGTGAATTGTTCAAGCGACCTGCTATCTGGGCCTTCACCAATTATGGTGACCTTAAATAGAAGACCCTCCTGTTTCAGAACCCGGCATGCTTCGAGCAGGATATGCTGTCCTTTAGCTGGAACAAGCCTTCCGACACATAGGATGTTTGGTATAGCATTATGGGGTTCTTCTCTGACGGAGTAGAGGTCTGGGTTTACCCCGCAACGAACGATGTGGAATTTATCCCACTTTGCAGGTTCGCTGATGCGCATGATCTGGCTCAGGCAGTAATGGCTGATGCAGCGGATAAAGGCAGCTTCCTGGACTTTTTCCTCAAGCATGGCGGAGTCCACACGGTAAAAAATATCAGGCCCGTGTACCGATAGACTGTAATTTATTCCCCCATATATTTTTATGAGCATGGCAACAATGGCTGTCGGGTTTGCAAAATGCTCATGGATATGGCTGATGCCCAGCCTGTGAAGCCATTGTATAAGAATGCCGGCTTCAGCAAAATAGGCAAGTGCCTTTATCGGGCTTTTTGGTCCTTTCGTCAGCAGTTTTATGGCTCCTCCCGCCATTCGCAGGTACCCTATTGGACTTTTCTGTAAACAATGCAGATGGGCGCTGAGTATCAATGGTATAGGTTGGGAAAGTACCATAAAAGTTTTTTCAGCTTCCATTTGTTCATCAGAAGTCATAACCTTAAGGTTAGTGGGCTTGTGAATTGAAGCTGTATGGACAATCATTCCCGCTTTACGGAGTGACTCGATCTCCCTGTATATAAAAGTATGGGAAATAGCAGGATACTCGCTGCAGAGATAGGCTATGGTTCTTGTTGTCATGTGCCGGGGGTTGAAAGTCCTGTTTTAAGGGTGCTGCGCTTGTTTTTAAGGGGTTTGTTGAATAGTTTGCCGAAATAAAAGCGCAAAATGCCGACGAGTTGGGGTATAACCACTAGTGAACAGTGCCAAGCGTATTTTTTTGCTTCTGTTCTGTTCAGGTTATTTTCACGCATGAATTTCTCAATTCTGAACAGCCTGGGTGAAAGAAGCATTGTAGTTCCTGCTATGATACTAAGCACAGAACCGGTAAATAAAATGTAGCTCTGCTGAAGTATAAGAAGGATTATTCCTGCAACCAAAAAGATGAAAAATCCCGCTCCCTTAAGCATAATCCTTCGCAGATCAGCTTTCCAGAAATTGCTTCTACTCTTGGAAACCCGATTCTGAATTGCCGCGAATCCGTATCCAGACCGGAAAGAGCGCTTAAAGTACTGGCTTGTTTTAAGCATAGCCAAGTCATGACTGGTCATAAGTGCATCAAGCATGAGAATTTTCCAGCCCTTCCGGTGTATGCGCCAGCTTAGTTCAGGGTCTTCCCCTCCCACAAGTTCTTCATCATAGCCGCCGGTTGCTTCAAGAGCAGTGCGGCGGATCAGAACATCACCACCAAAGCTGTCGCATTCGCCAGGTTTAGCGTTCCACTCCAAATCGCCGATCCAGTTAAAAAAGGAACGTTCCGGATGTAGTTCTTTTCTGTAGCCCCTGACAGCTCCGACAGTCGGGTTCTTCATCGCGTGTATAGCGGTATTCAACCATTCTGGGTCAAGGATTGTATCCGAATCGAGAAACTGGACATAAGGTGAGCAACCGGCTTTCCATCCAGCATTTCTTCCAAGGCCAGGTGTAGGATATTCTGGGTTTAGTTTGATAACATTAACTTGGATGAAACTTTGGGCAATAGCAACGCTTCGGTCAGTTGAGCCGCCATCAGAATAGATAATATGAGTCTTTAGTTCAGGGTAGCTTCCTGAAAAGATTGATCTGATGCAGCGTTCAAGCGTTTTTTCACAATTGACGCCGATAATGATGCAATCAATGTCCGGCAGCTCTGTTTGTTTTATATAGTCAGATAGAATCTCTCTCATCTATAGGTTGACCTATTGTTGTTTCGTGAGTAATAAATTTTACTTTCTATCCCTAACGTATTTTTATTCATGAGAGTAGTGATATTTGAGGCGTACAATAAAACCTGTTGCAATTCCAGTAAGAACTCCAGCATTGTTGGCAAGAACATTGATGGCACTGAAGCTCTCCTCGGTTATTAATATATGTAAGGTTTCAAGGAGGTAGCCTATTGGCGTCATAGCCAGAGAGAGCAGAAAAGCGTTTTTTCGGCTTTTAAACAGAATAATTGGAATAAATGAGAGCACACTGTAAAGTATCATATGAAGCATAGTATCAAGCAGGAAAAAATTGTGAATAATTGCTGTCAGAGGGATGAAACTTCCAATAAAGAGAAATAAAAGTACCAGTAACCAGTAGATCAGGAGTGACCGGTTAGTATTCCATTCAGGTTTTAGAAGATTGTCTTGTCGAAGCAAGTTTTTCATGCTCATAATCTCAAAAAAATTACCCGATAAATCGCGATGGTTTCAAGCTTGGTGATGCAATAAAACGGGTTCCATATACAGTCTGGTTCTGCTTCCCGTCAGCTTCAAAAGGTACTGCCTCACTATTGTCAGCAAGCACCGTTGATGAGTTGAGAAGCATGCCGGTCAAAGAGCCTCCGCAAAGCATGTAAACAGGGTTGATCATGTCGTTCAGAAGATTATCGATCATGAAAATGCCAAGAAAGACTGCCATAACAGCGGAGTTGCCCCAAGTTTTTGTTGTCCACAATTCCGGTTTAACTCGCAAAAAAAAGAGGAATAGTGGCAATTGAATGGTGATAACCATCACAACAAGCCCATATAATCCGTTTGTACCATAGGTGATGATCCACAGTCCGTCAGTAATGCTGATATCTTTACCTGTTTCATCGTAAACTCTTGAACGGCCATATCCACCCCATCCGAAAAATGAACCTTGCCGTGCTTTTTCGATTAAAATAGTTTCGTTATCAAATCGGAATTGCAGTGATTGAGAGCGGTTTGCGCTGAAATTTCCAGATACGGCTTCAGAAAGATTTCGCCCATCCCAGAAGCCGGTTGTTCTTGTAACAATATAAAGGTAGGGAACCAGTATCAGGATTATCAATAGAAAAGCAGTTTTTGTTTTCTTGGAGAGATAGAGGACGAGGAGGCCGATGATAAGCCATGAAACAGCTGCTACTGAGCGCAACATGATGGTGGTGAAAAGGAGCAGTATAAGAAGGTATTGTGATGGTATTTGCATGATTTGTTTAGGCAGTATGCCACAGAAAAATAACCAGGCGCCGAGAAGTGCACCGAGAACCATCCACATCGCGGTCATGAGTCCATGATCCATATAGACCATTGGTCTGTATCCGCCTCCATCCCTGAGAGTCTGAAGGAAGTCACTTTGATGAAAACCGTAAGTAAGTCGATGCAACTGCGGGCTCATGATCAATTCATACCAGCAGAAAGGGATATAAACAACTGTCCCGATGAAAATGGTAATAGCGAGTATCGTTATGGAATCGACATCTTTAAAATAAATTCGTCCAATAAAGTAAGGTATTCCCCATCTCACACTTTGGTACATCGCTGTTGACAGTCCGTCATAAGGGCCATCACCGTTAGCTATTGAGGAAAAGAAAGATGCTGTGCACCATAGAAGCATTGGCATATCGGCAGCATTAAATTTGAAAGTCGACAGTCGTTCCTTATCGAAGAGATATGCGCTTGCAAGAACACTGAGGCAAATTGCTGCTGTTTTAGTGTTGCGAATCAAAAAAATATCGTAGTTGGCTACCGGTAGGAACATCCATCCAAAAACAAACGCTATCGCTGTAGCCTGACGGGGGCCAAGCTTTTTAAAAAGGGTCATGACCAATGGAGGGAAAGCTAAAAGAGCAATCGGAACCAGGATATTTCCGGAAACGCTCCCCATGGTTACCGTTCCTTATTATATAAATCTTTGATGAGTATCATTTCCTTTTTATGGTTATGTCATGCTAATTATTTCACCACTGCCGGTATACCTACTGCGGTTGCATTAGCGGGGATATCGTTGATGACAACAGCATTGGCCCCTATTCGTGCATGGGCACCGATATGGATGCCACCAAGAATTTTTGCTCCTGCTCCAATATCAACGCACCCTTCGATAACAGGAAGGCCGGGTTTGGAACCTATTCCAATGGTGACCTGCTGAAAGATTAGGCAGTTCGGGCCGATTTGAGCATCTGGATGGATAACTATCCCGTTTGGATGAGGTATCAGGAGCCCCCCATTGATTTTCGAGTTCAGTGGGATGTCGGCTCCGCATATTGCGCTCCAGAACCTGTATTGAAGTACAACAAATAGCCTGATTGTTCTTGATATAAAACTGCTATGTGTTATAAGAAGCTGATAATGTCGTATTGCAGCGAGCAGTTTTTTTCCTGGTTCAAACCGTCCTCGTACCGGTTTTTCTCTTTCCCAATCTGGTTCCGTTGCTGATATCATGGTTGTGATGTTTTGTCCAAGAGGCAAGGGTAGCATTGACCAGACAGTACCTGAATGCTGCTCATTTATGGTTCTCCTTTTCGGTAATATTTTCTTTTTTTTTAAGAGTGCTGCTTACAAAGGCTTTGATTTTATTCATGAGATCATTTGCAGGCGGAAGTTTCTGAATAATTTCTTCAATCTGTTTTGTATTGATTTTGTCAAGGATTTCAGGTTGTTTTTCAAGGAGCTTGTCAATGCTCATGCTGCGCTTGAGACCACCCCAATTAAGCAGTGGCGCAATAGCTGGAATTTTGAGGTGTACGAGAAGTTCAGCAGCTTTTCTCAAATCGTTGAAGTGAGTGCTTTCGACGACTGATATCAGAACTACGATGTCTGCATACAGAGCTAGGTGTTCGGTAAGGTCGCTCTGTAGTATAGGTGCGCTGTCGATGCATATATAGTCATACTCTTTTCTGGCTAAATCAAAAAGCTCCTTGATGCGATATTGCGAAATGTTTGCTCCCATGGTGTTTCCGGCCTGCATGATACTGATGTTGTAAGTTGGGCTACTGACTATGAAACTTTTCCAAGGCTCTGTTGAGTTGAGAAAGTCTGATAATCCGTTAGGTTCCAATGATAGTCCGTCAATTTTGCTGAGAGCCGGGTCAGCAATGTTACCTTCAATCAGAAGTACTTTTGGCGCTAGTATTGAGAGTGCCTGTGCTGTATTCAGGGAAAGCGAGGTGCAACCAGAATCGCTGTCTACTCCTGTGAAGAGGATAATTGCAGCATTTGATTCAGCTTTTTCAAGGCTTAGTTTGACCGCAAAACTTTTAATGGATTTTGTTGCGTCATTGTCTACTGCTGAAGAAATCAGTTGATGAAAAGGAATATTGCCTGTTGATTTTGGAACTATACTTGTTGGTGAATAACCGAGGGCCAGTTGTATATCTTTGGAACGACGTATACGATTGTCGAAATAGTCATAAGCAAAAAATACACCTCCAACCGCCCCGAATGAGACGCTGAAAAAGATCATAAACAGTTTATTTATGTTTGATCCTACTGCATGATCGGGTTTGCGGGCAGCAGATTCAATTGAGAGGTGAAGAGGAGCTTTGCCTTCAACCTCAAGCTCTTGAATTCTTGTATCAATATGGTCCAGCAGTTCCCGTTTATGCTTAAGTTCTGCTTCAAGTGACTCGCCAAGATGAAGTCCGATAGAAGTTTTTATTGACTCATCATTTGCCTTTTTAAGTTCATCACCAACTTGCTTGACAACGTTTTTTGTTCTTTCAAAGTCACTTTTTGCAGTTATCAAATCTTTATTAAGTCCGAAGTCACGTATTCCATACAGAATTTTATGGGCATTTTTATTGAGTTCGTTCTTCTGTTTTTTTTCATATTCACGCATTGCATTCATCCGCTCTTCAATATAGATGCGGTCTGGGTTATTTTTAGTCAATCCATCAGTAGAACTTCTCATTTGTTGTTGCTGCTGATAGGTCCATGAACTTGTTGCACTAAGAGAAGCGTCTTTCATGACCATGTCATCTACCATTGGTTCAAGAGAAAGGCTCTTGATCTGCATATTGGCTTTAACTTTTTCATCTAATTGAGTTTTAGCCGCTAATTGTTCACCAAGTGATTTGATATAAAGTCCTTGCAGTAGCTCGTTTTTTTTTCCAGCTATGTTATATCCTTCAGAAAAAGTTGCTGTATTAATATTTTTTGTGAGGATAATCAGTTTATTTTCAATGGTGCTGATATCAGTTGTCAACTCATTTTTTTTGTTTCTCAGGAAAACCAGTCGCTCATTGTCCTGCATTTCAGCGTTTTTTCTAACTTTTTCTAGAAAAACCGCCATAAAATTATTTACCAATGGAGCAAGGCCTTCTTTTTTGAGGCCGGATGCTGTTATTTCAATAAGGTGAGTGCCAGATAAAGGGTTGGTTTTTATGATAAAAGAGAGCATGGTTGCGCAATTATCGATAGGCATTCCTTTTGGAAATATTGATGCCTTTTCATCAGGTGTCAGCTTTTCAACTGTTTTTTTTAGAACATCGAAAGACATCATACGTTGTGCCTGTGTGCGGGCATAGTCCTGATAATAGTTGATGATTTGAGGGTCATCGCTTGAGGTGATCAGCGAGGGCATAACAGGTTCTACCCGCATGATGGCTTTAACTTCATAGTTAGGTTTGCTGATCAAAAGAACAATGGGTACTGTTATGCTAAAAAGAAAAGAACCGATTACAAGAATAAACAGTCCATATCGTTTGGCAAAACCTATAAAATCAAGGGATTTCGATGGCTTCCCATAGGGAAGAGGTTCCCTTATTACATGTTCATTAATCATGCAAATTTGTTTTTTTCATCGTGCTTTTCAATGCGTAGTAAATTGAGCAGCAGTGTAGTAGCATCATCCCAGGAATAACTGTGTGCCTTACGGTAGGCGCGGTCGGAGCGTTCTTGCCATTCATT
>JABDHL010000050.1 GCA_012972825.1 Chlorobiaceae bacterium | reverse complement strand
ATCAGTGACTTTGCGCTTGACTGTATGCTCTTTGGTAGTTTGTCCAGTACATTGGCGGTTTTGTGAACCCAGCATCTCTGTTTTTCAGCTGCAGGGAGGCAACGGCACAATTGAATCCGGTACAGCCGCAGATTAGCTGGGTACTGTACAGCAAAGAAAAAATTGAAAAGGATTCCCAACATTTCTATCCTCCATTCATCATTGCCGTAGATGAGGTATTTGTAAAAAATTCGTAATCTCAAATATCGCTATCTCAAAGAAGGTACTTTGTTCCCTGATGAAGTGGATCAGTATGACCAGCAGAATATCAAAGAAGCATTGAGTAATTGCATAGCTCACATGGATTATAACCTGGGTTCAAGGGTTTCTGTTGCTGAAAATGAAGACGGCTATATCTCTTTTACTAATCCAGGCTCCTTTCTTCCCGGAAGCATTCAGGAGGTTATCAATAGCGAAGAGCCGCCTTCTTTTTACAGAAACACCTTGCTGGTTAACGCTATGGAGTCTTTCAATATGATTGATTCTATTGGTAGCGGTATCAAGCGGATGTTCAGGGTGCAGCGGGAGAGGTTTTTTCCTCTGCCAGATTACGATTTCTCAGGTAACAAGGTAAAAGTAACACTTACCGGTAAGGTGCTGGATATGGACTATGCGAGGGTGCTTGCCCGAAACCCCGAATTGAGTTTAAATCAGATTATCCTCCTGGATAAAGTACAGAAACGGAAACCGCTATTGGAGGAAGAATTAAAGCTGTTGAGAGACAAAGGACTTATAGAAGGTAAAAAGCCCAACATTATTATCTCGGCAAAAGTGGCACAAACCACTGGACAGAAAGCAGCTTACACCCTAAACAAAGCTTTTACCAAGCAACAGTATTTTGATTGGATTATACAGGGAATCAAATATCATGGTTCACTTTCCCGGAAAGACATCGAAGATCTGGTTTGGGCTAAACTGTCTGATTTATACGATGAAAAGCAGAAAAAGACGAAAATCACCAACCTTATTGCTGAGCTGAGACGGAACGAAACGATAAAGAATGTGGGCTCGGATGCAGCTCCAAAATGGGTTTTAAACGACCAATCGGAAAAAACTTAAACAGAATAGCTTATAAGAGAATCTATAAGAGATTTATAAGAGGATTGGGCATAAGTAATTATAAATCAATAGGATGTTCTCTTATAGACGGTAGATGCTCGGATTTAAATTGTGAGTGTAGATACTCCAGAATAGCAGAAAAAGGGGACATGGCAAAGCAAAAAACGCTTATCGTGAACCAAAGTTTGGTGAGCGTGTGTGAATGTGTTTTCCCTTCACCACCCCTTCACCACAAACCACACCCCTGTCACAATCATAATCAGGCTGGCCAACCGATAAAACCATTTACGCATTCGGTTGCTGATAGTATTCACCACCTTTCCCACCAATATCAAAGCTGGCGCGGTACCGATGCCGAAGAGCATCATCATCAGAGCGCCTTGCATCATCCCGGCAAAGGGATGATGAGCCTCCATACTGCTCCTTGCAGCGGCGAGCAGGGCGGTGTAGGTGAGGCCGCAGGGGAGAAAACCGAGAACGACTCCCATCGGGTAGTAGGAGCCAAGGGATCGCGGGGCCTTGAAGAGCTGCATAATCTGTTGCATAAGTGAGTTGCCGGGGTTGCATGTGCTGTTTTTTTTTTGCAATGGCAGCCACTCCGCTGTAGAGAGTCCCATGACGATAATGGAGAGTCCGGCAATGATCATGATGGCTCTCTGGAACTGCTCAATGGAGGCGGCAAGCACAAGGAATGAGCCGGAGAGCCCGACAATGGCGCCAAGAATGGTATAGGTGGTGATTCGTCCCAGGTTGTAGAGCAGGTGGTGGAGTATTCCTTGCCGGGTTTCACCAACGGAAAATGCTGCAACCAGCGGACCGCACATGCTGAAGCAGTGGCCGAACCCCCCGGCTAATCCGGCGAGGAGCATGGCAAGAAGTGGAGCACTGCTCATGGGCTTTTTTTCTCTATGGGCTTTACCGCTTTTGCAGGCTCGTCGTCATCGTCAAGCATTCGGTATTTCGGTGCTTCCGGGTCGTCGAACTGGCCGCTTTTGACGGCCCAGATGAAGAGAAACCATGCGGCGACGCCGACAAAGAGACCGATGCCGATCAGGTAAAAGATGCTGCTCATGGTTGGTTTGTCAGATTTTTTTCAGCCGCAAAGAGTTGCCTACGACAACAAGCGAGCTAACTACCATGAGCAGTGCGGAGATGATGGGGTGCAGAACTCCCGACACGGCAAGTGGCAGCGCTATGAGATTATACGAAAAGGCCCAGACAAGGTTTTGCCTGATGATGGAAAAACATCGTGAAGAACTTTTGATCAGGGTGTTGATAAGGCTGAGATCATCCTTCAGAATAGCAACGCTGGCGCTTTCAAGGGCAATGCCGGAAGCGTGGCCAAGGGTGACGCCGATGTCGGCTTCGGTCAGTGCAGGAGCATCGTTGATGCCGTCGCCCACCATCATGACGCATTCGCCCTTTGCTTTCAAGGCGCTGATCACCGCTGCTTTTTCGAGCGGTCCAAGTCCGGCCTGCACATCGGAGATCCCGCATCTTGCAGCGATGTAGTTGGCCACTCCCTGGTTGTCGCCTGTAAGCATCATCAGTGCCAACCCTTTTTTCCGCAGTCCTGCAATGAGGGGAAGAGCGTCCTGGCGCAGGTCGTCAATCATGCCGATTACTCCCGCAAGCCTGTTGCCGCAGGCAACCAATACTACTGTTTTGCCTTCAGCTTCGAGCGAAGCTGTATGAGCATTCTGTTTAATGTCAATCTGAACATTTTCATTTTCCATGAAGGCTCTCGAGCCTGCCCGCCAGAGAGTTCCTTCAATCACTCCGGACACTCCTTTTCCCGGTATTGCCCTGAACTGTGTTACCGTCAGCCGCTCACCCTGCCATGCAGCCACAAGAGCTCGGCCAGTTGGGTGCTCTGAGGCGGCTTCGAGCGATGCGACATGTTGCATGAATGATGGTGAGAGGCCGTAGTCGTGCAGGTTGGTCATGGAGGGTTTGCCGGTCGTGATGGTGCCGGTTTTGTCGAGTACCGCCGTGGTGATTTTTGACACAGTCTCAAAAATATCTCCCCCTTTGACAAGAATCCCTCTCTTTCCGGCAGTTGTTGTGCCGACAAGAATTGCCAGTGGTGTGGCAAGACCAAGAGCGCAGGGACAGGCGATGACGAGTACCGAGACGGCGTTCATCAGGGCGGTTACGGTATTGGATGATGTGATCTTCCAGTAGAAAAAGGTAGCAAAAGCGAGAACAATGGTTGCAGGTACAAAATAACCGGCAGTTTTGTCCGCAATGCCCTGAATTGGTGCTTTGCGAGCCTGAGCATCCTCCACTGTTCGTATGATCTGTGCAAGCAGGGTGTTGCCCGCATTGCCGATGACTCTGATTCGGAGGCGTCCATTCATGGAAAAGCTTCCGGCAAATACCTCGTTGCCCACCGTTTTCAGCACAGGATTTGATTCTCCGGTCAGCATCGCTTCGTTCACTTCGGCTTCGCCTTCAACAACCCTGCCATCAAGGGGAATCCTGTCACCCGGAATAATCTCAATCATCTCACCGTGTTGCACCGCTGCAACAGGCACCATGACAGTTGCACCGCTTTCGGAAATGAGCAGCGCTTCATGCGGCTGGAGCTCGGCCATCTCGGCAATCGAGTTGCCCGCCTTGAGCCTTGAGCCTGCCTCCAGAAATCTTCCGAGCAGAATGAAGGTGATGATCATTGATGCGGTGTCGAAAAACATTTCACCGCCATAGATAATCATGGCAATGCTGTAACAATAGGCTGACAGGGAGCCAAGTGTCACCAGAACATCCATATTGAGTGTCATCCGTCTCAGCGAGCGCAGAGCGCTTGAGAGAAAGGGATAACCCGAATAGAAAAGTACTGGAGTGGCCAGCGCCCATGAAATAAGCTGGAAGACAAGCCGGTACCGCTCCTCCATTCCCTCGAAAAATCCTGCATAGAGCGCGGCAGTAAAGATCATGAGCTGCATTGAGAAAAATCCGGCCGTGCCGAACCGAAGCAGCAGATCCTGTTTCTCCTGGGCAAAAAGATCGGCCGTTCCGTTGCCATGGCAGGGGTGGGGCAGATAACCGATGGAGCTGATGCCATGCAGAATGGTGTCGAGGCTCACTTTATCACCACTCCAGGTGATGGCTGCCTTGTGTGTGGCATAGTTGACCCGTATCGAAACCACACCATCGATCTTCATAACAAACTTTTCAATGAGCCAGACGCATGAGGCGCACCGGATGCCCGAGAGCAGCAGTTCAATACGGTGCTCGTTGCCGGTGATGGTGACTGTGTCGCTGAATGCCGAGGCCTGGAGTTTTACCTCAGTTGCCGGAGGGCCCGGCTGCCAGTCAAACCGCTGGTTGTAGAAGGCATCAAGCGAGTTATTGTGGATAAGCTCATAGACGCCAAGGCATCCTTTGCAGCAGAATGTCTTGCCCTCTCCGCTGATCTTAACGATAATGGCCGATGCCCTGTTGGTTTCCTGAAGGCAATGTTCGCAGTGCACCATATCCGTTCCAGATTTCTCATTCCCTGACATTGATGGTAAACACCGGATTGTTCAATTCATCGGAGAGAATCGTTACCTGCCATAGCGTCTGTCTGCTCATACACCGGACAATAATTCCTTCACCTTCATAGAGGCTGGCGCTTTTTTTAAAAAGCGTAACCTGATTTTTGCCCATCTGCATGCCCGGCATTGAAAGATCGAGGAGCAGCCTGTCGGGCATTTTATCGCATGGTGTTACCGTCAGATTGAAGGTGAGCTCTTTCATAGCGCAGACCGGTCTCGGTTCAATAGTGAGCGTTACGATGTGATTGCCTGCCTTGATAGTGCTGGGTCCATCGTGAATATTACTCTCCTTTGCCATGAGCCTGCTGTCCGAAATCATTATAACTGCTGAGAGGAAAAGAGCATTCAAGACCTTTACCTGACCTCGAAAAACCATTTTTTACTGATGATAAGATGTTGCTGTTGTTTGAGGTCAACTCTTGCAAACCACATTCCTTTGAAGGGAATGGTAGCGGTTGCCTGGTAGATGCCCGGAGAGAGTTTTTGCATGAACATTGTCGAGTCGTAACGGGTGCTGGAGAGGTTGCCGATGAAGAGTGAGAGGGCATAATCTTCAAGCGGTTTGCCGTGCGATGTTGCGTTGACCCGAATGACGTTGTGTCCTGGTTTCAGTGTTTCTGGTCGGCTCACTGCAATTCCAAGTTTCTCTTCAAGAGCTTTTGACTGGAAATAGCCTCTGCTGTTTTCGTAATAGTTGCTGTCCACCAATCCGTCGGCGCTCTTATAGGCGATATAGATACCGCAGCCCATGGCAAAGAAAAAAATCGGGTAGACGATGTAGAAAAAGAGCTTCATAGAAAACCGGTTTCCCTGTTTATTGAAATCCCACCACTGGAAATGCGGAGATGCAGACGATCAAGCTTACTTTTTGATTTAACCAATATACGTCCATGAAGGTCAGAAAATGGCGGCAACAGGAATGAGTGTTCACCGATTAGGGTGACGTTGTCGGGCGAAGAGAGTTCAACAGCAAGTGTTTTGCTGACATTGTTATAGATGGTGTATGAGTAGCGGTTTAATCCTGACGGCAGGGACGCATTGTCGCGGGTGACAAGAAAGTCAGCGGTTGGACGGCACCAGAGCAGCAGAATAAGAGCGATTCCAGCGGCAGCTGTTGTGCCTCCAAGCCAGAATGTTTTTGGGCGGACTATCCGACCCTTGTAATTCGGGAATGGGGGCATACCTCTTTTTTCACTGAGCACTCGGCAGGCGTCAATACATTCTGTGCAGGCAATACAGGCCGAGTTTAACCCTTTCTTGATATCGATACCGACAGGGCAAACCCTGACGCACTCATCACACTTCATGCAGGTAGCGTCACGAGAAACATCGTACTCAATAACAAGGGTATCATTGTCGAAGAGTGCATTCTGCAGCATGGCATAAGGGCAGATCGAAATGCAGAATCTCCGTCCCAGAAACGCCAGTTCAAGGAAGACCGCACTCCACAGAACAAGAAAAAAGGATGTAATTGTTGTTGAAACAAAAAGACTTTTCAGTGTTTCAGCAGGCGGCACAAAGTACCATATCATGGTGATGGACACCAGACCAGATAGCAGGATCAGAAGAAGAGCCTGCATGGTTTTCTGGTTTTTTCGGCCAGACAGTTTTGCAATGCTTTGGCTCAAATCGAGCAGTACAGTCTGGGGGCAAAACCAGCCGCACCAGATTCTTCCGAAAATGACTGTAACGAAGGCAATGAAGAGCAGGAAAAACAGCACAACCCCAAGAATGAGATACAATTCCCTTATCCAGATAACAGAACCGAAAACATAGAGCTTGAGTGTTGGAATGTCAAACCGGAGTGCACTCTGGCCGTTGATGGCAAGAAAAGGCAGGCAAGAAAGAATGACGGCCTGTAGTATTTCGATAGCTCTTCTGTATGGTTTCCACAAAATGGCAGACTCCTGACTTGGCGCGAATTATTTTTTTCTCAGGGACTCCAGAAAGGCTGTCACCTTGCTGATTTTTTCTGAGCCAATCTGCTGATGAAATGGGGGCATTCCGTTGGGTCGCCCATTGGAAATGGATTCATAGATACTCTTCTCGGTCGCACCGAACTTGAGCGTTGCAGCGGTCAGATTGGGGCCGATTCCGCCGGTTGCATCAGCGTTATGACAGGGTGCGCAGGTGGTTGCATAAATCTCTTTGCCCTCCTTTATGGCCTCTTTGTCGCCAGCATAATGCTTGACGGCAACTGATTGCTCTGTTTTTGGTGCAGATGCCATCTCCCGGTCAAACTCCTTGTAGAATGACCAGCCTGAAATGGCTGGTGTATAGGAGACGATATAGCCGATCACAAAGATAATCATCCCGAAAAAAAACAGCAGCCATCCTTTGGGGATTTTGTTATGGCTTTCCAGGGGTTCTCCGGTATCATGCATGGTCATCTCCTTTTCGCTCTATTCTCTTGTATCAGTTATCGTCATCCAGCATTCTGTGTTTTGGCTCCTCAATTTTCTGCTTTCGCTTCGGATTGTAGTAGTACCCTATGACTCCTCCCGAAATTATGGCGAGAAGCACGGTAAACAGCACGTAAGCCAAACCTGCAAAACTCATTTTTTGGCCTCCATGTTTTTGACATCCCGTCCCAGTTTCTGAAGGTAGGCAATCAGGGCATCCATCTCGGTAAGCTCCTTCCGCAATTCTGGCGGAGTGACGTTGTTTCGGCTCTCTTTTGATGGATAGTTTTCATCAGTGACCGTTGCGCGGTATTGGGTAATCTGTTGATGGACATCACTTTCAGAATAGCCATAGCCGAGCGTGGTTGCTTTTTTGAGCGAGTACTGAGTGTCGAGTCGGTTTTTGGCAAGCCAGCCGTAAGGCGGCATGTTGGATTTTTCAAACATGCTTTGCGGGCTGTCAAGATGTTTGTAATGCCAGGAATCAGGATATTTTTCTCCGACTCTGTTCAAATCGGGACCTGTGCGGCGCGAACCCCAGAGGAAAGGTCTGTCGTAAGCGAACTCCTCCGGCTTTGAGTACTCGCCATACCGGAGCACCTCTGTTCTCAGCGGTCGAACGGTCTGGGTGTGGCAGTTGTTGCACCCTTCACGCATATAGATGTCGCGTCCCTCCTGTTCCACAGCAGTGTAGGGTTTTATGGAGGCGCTGACCGGTTGCGTCGAAGGCATGAAGAGAGGAATAAAGACGGTTACTGTGGTACCTATCAGGATGACAACGGCTGCAAGAACAGCAAAAACAACCGGTTTTGAAGTAATCCCCATGATGGCAGCTCCTGTTTGTTGATCTTGTCGTTTAAGCTTCAGCCTGGCTTGGCTGTTGCCTGACAGTCATAATCAGATTCCATGCAAAAATCATTATGCCGATAAAATAAATGACCCCTGCAGCAAACCGCAACTTGTAATAGGGGTAAAGGGATGTTACTGTATCAAGAAAATTGTACATCAGCGAACCATCCGGATTGGTGGCTTTCCACATGGCACCCTGCTGGATTCCTGCGATCCACATGGTTATGGTCCATGTGAACTGGCCAACCAGAATAAGCCAGAAATGGGTGTTTGCAAGTTTGACGCTGTAAAGCTCCGTACTGGTAATGCGTGGAATCATGTAATAGAATGAAGCCGAAATAACCATAGTTACCCATCCCATGGTGCCCATGTGCACATGGCCGATAACCCAGTCGGTATAGTGAAAAAAGGCATTAAGAGTCCTCAGTCCCTGCAACGGTCCCTGGATAGTCTGGAGACCGTAAAAGGTAATGCCGGCAATGAAAAACTTGACCAGATAATTGGTACGCATCTGATCCCAGTTTCCTTGAAGAGTGTAGTAGCCATTGACCACCGAACCCCATGAGGGAGCAATCAGGAATATACTGAAGGCTATTGCAACCGTCTGGATCCATTCGGGCAGGGGGGTCAGCATAAGGTGATGTGCTCCTGTCCATAGGTAGGCAAAGTTCAGCGCCCAGAAAGAGACGATCGAGAGCCTGTGGCTGAAGATGGGAAGTCCTGTTGATTTCGGGAGGAAATAATAGAACATTGCAAGTATCGGCACCGTAAAGATAAAGCCTACAACGTTGTGGGCATACCACCATTCGACATTGGCGTCGTTTGCTCCTGCATAGACCGAGTAGGACTTGAAGAGGGTAACGGGAATTTCAAGATTGTTGACTATATAGAGGATGGCAATAGCCACAGTCATGGAAATGATGTACCAGAGTGAGATGTACATCTGTTTTTCCTGCCGTTTGATCAGTGTGCCGAAGACGTTGATGGCAAACATGACCCAGAGCACCACGACGCCTATATCCAGAGGCCATTCAAGCTCGGCATACTCTTTTGTGGTATTCATTCCAGCAAAGAGACTCAGAGCCCCCAGGGCTATAATTGTATTGAAGAAGTAGAGATGTAGCTGTGCAAGTCGGGGAAAAGGGAGGGGCGTTCTAGTCAGACGTTGAAGGATATAGTATGATGTTGCAAAAATTGCTGCAAGCCCGAATCCGAGGCCAAGACCGTTTGTATGAACTACCCTGAGCCGTCCAAAACTGAGCCACGGGGTAAGATTAAGGGCTGGATCAAACATTTCAAAGGCAATCCAGAGACCGACAATCAAACCAATTACAAGCCAGAAAAGTGCAGAAAAAGCAAAACCTCGTACAATTGTAAAATTGTATTTTTCGGTACTCGTTTCACTCATGTCATCCTCCAGATTTTCTTGAGAACAATCAAATGGAACGCTCTTTTCATTTCCCTGTACATACGGCGTCATTACAATATACAGCTTAATCATGACAGAAAATAAAAAAAACCGGGTCTTGAGCGGCCCGGTTTTTAAAAGCCTGAAAAATGATAGACACTGTTTTCTGTTGCCAGATATAGCTTTTACACAATGAGTTTCAGTTCACTCTCGTAATTCCCTACAACAGCCTTTTTATCAGTAATGATGCCTCTGAGATATTTTCCCGGAGTGACATCGAAGGCGTAGTTGAGTACCTGAGTAGTCGGTGTAGCTACCTGGGTGCCGAAAATCGTTCTCAGTTCATCTGCATTGCGTTCTTCGATCGGAATCTGTGTTCCATTACTGAGCGTGATATCAATGGTTGATACCGGTGCAGCAATGTAGAACGGGAGATTGTGATGCCAGGCGCTGATGGCATGCGCACAAGTGCCGATTTTGTTGGCTGTGTCGCCGTTTGCAGCAATTCGGTCAGCTCCCGCGATACCAAAATCAATCATTCCTCTCTGCATCAGAAATGCCGAGGATGAATCAGAAATTGAGATAAAGGGTATTTTTTCCTGCTCAAGCTCCCAGGCTGTCAGACGAAGACCCTGCAAAAGCGGGCGGCTCTCTGATGTAATGACTCTTTCAATCAATCCTTCCTGCCATGCAAGCTTGATGACACCAAGTGCAGTGCCTGATCCCCCGGTTGCCAGTGTACCGGTATTGCAGTGGGTCAGCACGTTGAGTTTCCGTGTTTTCAGAATTTCCGCAAGGTCGCTCTTGATCAGTTCCACCCCGTGCCGCGACATGGCATCGCAGTTGGCGATTTCATCATCATGGATTTTACGGGCGGCATCCATCATTTTTGCAAACAGGGTTTCGATAGTATCACCCTGAAAATTGTCATCATAGACCTTTTTCAGGCGGGCAGTTGCAAAAAAAAGATTGACGGCTGTTGGACGTGAGGCTTCCACGTCGGCGATGAGTGTTCCGAAAAACAGGGGGAATTCCTCTTTGCTTCCGTTGAAACTGTTGATGCCGAGTATGACCGTATAGGCTGCAGCAACTCCGATAAGTGGCGCGCCACGGACAGCAAGCGTTTTAATAGCCTCTATGGCCTCCTGATGGCTTCTGGTTGAGACATATTCCTCTCGAAGAGGCAGATACCGCTGGTCGAGGTAGCGAAGGGTCTTGTCAATGAACGAGATGGCGTCTATCATACTTTTTTATGGATGTTAAAGGTTGGCAACAACTGATTTGAAGATTGTGGTCATTTTCGGTTCTGCAAGGTTTGATACCTCAATGATCTCTTCAATACTTACAGATTTGAGGTTATCCGGGAAGCATTCATCGGTAATGATGGACATGCCGAACACTTCTGTACCCTGATGCACTGCGGCGATCACTTCAGGCACTGTGGACATGCCGACAACATCAGCGCCAAGAGTTCTCAGCATACGGTATTCCGCCCTGGTTTCAAGGCATGGGCCGGAAAGAGCAATATAGACACCCCGCTGAAGCTTTATTTTGTTTTCAAGAGCCACCTTTTCAGCAAGCTCAAGAATCCGGGGAGAGTAAGGTGCACACAAGTCAGGGAAGCGCGACCCGATTTGAGGATCGTTCGGTCCGATCAGGGGGTTTCCTCCAAGCAGATTGATATGGTCGTCGATCAGCATGATATCGCCTTTTCTGAACAAGGGGTTCAGCCCGCCGCACGCGTTGGTTATTCCGAGGGTTTTAACACCGAGATGCTTCATGACCCTTATCGGGAACACAATCTGGTGCATGGAATATCCTTCATAAAAATGGAAGCGGCCCTGCATTGCAACAACTTTTTTTCCGGCAAGAATTCCGAAAATAAGCTTGCCGTGGTGGGTTTCCACCGTGGAGACAGGGAAGTTCGGTATATCCCCGTAGTCGAGTGATAATTCGATATCTATCTCTTTAGCCAGTCCCCCGAGTCCGGTACCTAAAACGATCCCGATCGGGTAGTCATCCTCCGTTTTTGTTCTGATAAAGGCAACTGCTTCCTGGATTTTTACCTGCTGTGAGATCATGATAAGGTGTATTTATTGGTTATTGACATCAGTTTCAAGTGCTTATTATGTTAGAACATTGACTCCTGCAGATCTCCATCTGTTCAGCGCCAGCCGAAAATTGCCGATCCTACACGAATCATGGTCGCTCCTTCATGAATGGCATCTTCAAAATCGCTACTCATCCCCATTGAGAGTTCGGTAAGTTTCTCTGGATTCGGGGAAATCTTTTTTAACGAATCCAGCAGAATGCGAAGGTTACGGAACTCTTTCCGGGCCTTTGCCCTGTCAGGGGAAGCTATGGTCATAAGACCGCGAAGGGTAATATTCGGCATACGGAAGAGAGTATCTGCTGCTGCAGTAACCTCTTCAGGATCCATTCCATACTTTGAACTTTCGCCTGACGTATTGACTTCCAGGAGATAATCAACTTGTATATTGTGCTGAATCGCTCGTTTCGAAAGTTCTTCTGCAGTCGAAATACGGTCAATCCCGTGAACAAGGGTTACCTTGTCGATAATAAAGCGCACTTTGTTTGATTGCAGGTGCCCGATGAAATGCCATTCGATAGGAATCTTGTCAAGCAGGGGGTCCTGACTTTTGTCAATGAACTCCTGAACATAGCTCTCTCCGAATGCAATCTGTCCAGCATCATAAGCCTCTTTTATAAGTGATGCCGGTTTGGTTTTGGATACAGCAATAAGACGCACCGTTTCAGGCGGTCTGCCTGCCGAAATGCAGGCAGTTTTTATCTGCTCATGAATATCATGAATGTTGACAGCAATGCTTGCCATGGTTTGGCCCTTAAGACTTTACTGCAGGTACAATGGTGGTTATGGTTACCGGGGCAACAGGGTTGTCGTTGGGATCGGTTTTGACCGCAGCGATTTGTTCGACAATATCCATACCGGAATCTACAATGCCGAATACGGTATACTGACCGTCAAGGAAGCCATTGTCTGCATGATTAATATAGAACTGGCTGCCGGATGAGGCTTTCTGCGGATTGTTGTCCCTTGCTGCTGCAAGCGTTCCTTTTTTGTTGGGATGCTTGATCTCGGCAGGAATCCGGTTTGATGGTCCGCCGGTGCCGTGCAGTGAGCGCTTCTCCTCATGTCTCGACAGAGGGTCTCCGGTCTGGATCATGAACCCCTCGATAACTCGGTGAAAGCGGATCCCATCGTAGTACTTTTCGTTTACAAGTTTCACGAAATTATCGCGATGCAGGGGAGTATCGTCGTAAAGAGAGATGGCGATGTCACCAAGACTTGTTTTGATAATGAACTGTTCAGGCATGATAAGCGGTTTTATAATAATAAAATGAGTAAAAGAATGTTATTTCAGTTTTCCGGAAATTTTCCAGAGCGATCGCTGAGCCAGAGCCGCACCTGTTGAACCGGGATAGTCTGCGATGACTTTAGTATAAAGCTCTGATGCTTTCTGAAGCTGGTTTACAGCTTGGTAACTATCGGCGGCGTGCGTAAGATATTGTGCTTTGAGGACACTGTTTTCAGCCTTTTTAGAAGCTTCCTGATATGACTCTGCAGCAGCTCCGAACTGATTTTTACCAAGATAGGAATCGCCTGCGCCAGACAGAGCGGCAGCGGCAAGGTCTTTGTTTTCAAGAGATACGGATTTAAAGACCTTTAAGGCAGAATCATAATCCTTGATTGAGTAATATGCATTGGCAAGCAGCAGCGTCGCCATATTACCGCTTGGGGTACCGGAATAATCATCAGAAATTTTTTTCAGGCCAGGTATTGTTACTGTTCCGTCAATGGCGGTTTTATAATCTCCATGGTCAAGAAATGGAGCTATCCTCGAAAGCTGAAGTGCAGCATCCTGTTCACTGGTTTTCTGATGTTGCATCCAGAAGAAAATTCCACCTCCGATACACAGGAGCAACACAAGAGTGCCAATAATTGCTGCTTTATATTTAATGGCAACATAGAGCAGATTGTCTTCTGCCGATGGTTTAAACTGTTGTTGAACTTGAGCGCTCGACTGTATCTCTTTCATGGTTTATAGTTCTGGTTGCTTCATATGTTGTGGGTAACCGGCCTCAAACCTAAGCAAGTTTGCCTGAATTTCAAAATAATTGCGTAGTGACGGGCTGTAAAAATCCGACGATTTTAAGGTGCTGACAATCTAAACAATTCAAAAGTATTCTGTGCAATGCCTTTAGCTGTTTCAGTGACCGGTATCTCTCTGATACGCGCAATGGCAGACGTGACTAAAGGGAGATAGGCAGGTTCATTTCGCTTTCCCCTGTATGGCACAGGTGCAAGGTAAGGTGCATCAGTTTCCGTGAGAAGGTCATCAAGTGAAACATTTCTGATGACTTCGGGCAGCAATGAGTTTTTATAGGTTACCGTTCCGGGGATGGAGAGCTTGAAGCCTTTCCGTATACACTCCTTCGCGATAACCATATCTCCGGAAAAGCAGTGCATAACTCCGCGCATGGCCGAATGGTTTTCTTCGGTAAGAATGTGCAGCATATCATCCCAGGCATCCCTGCAATGGATAACAACCGGCATGTCAAGAGTTCGTGCCACTCTCAGCATCTGTCGGAACGCATCCTGCTGGGCCTGCCGATTATAGTCAGGGTAATGATAGTCGAGTCCTATTTCACCAATAGCGACAACTTTCGGTGACTTTGCAAGAGCCTCAAGTTCTATAAAAATGCTTTCTTCGACAGGGAGTGATGCTTCATGAGGGTGCAGGCCGACATTGGCATAGATAAAATCGTACTCCAGGGCCAGATCAATTGACTTTTTGCTTGTAGGAAGGTTGGTACCCGGATCGATGATAAGAGTTACCTGCTCTTCGATCAACCGTTTTATGACAATTTCCCTGTCCTGGTCAAACTCGGGGAAAGACAAATGGCAGTGAATATCAGCAAACATTGTTTTTCTCTGTGGGATTGTCTTCCGGAAATATTCTGTTATGAAAAAGAATCAGCATGCAGGCCCCTATCGTGATGGCGGAGTCCGCAACATTGAAAATCGGCCAGAGAGAGAGGGATGTGCCAAAAACCTGTCCGTGATAGAGGTTGAAATAGATGAAATCAACAACCCGTCCAATGGTCACACGGTCAATCATATTGCCTGCGCCACCTCCGACAATAAGAGCAAATGGGATAAGAAAGAGGGTTGTTCGGTTTTTTGACAGGATAACATAGAAAAGCACAAACACAGTAATAACTCCTGTCAGAAAAAGGAGTATTGCTGGCGGCGCAAATTCCATCCCGAAAGCCACACCTTTGTTTTCAGTATAAGTCAGTGAAAGCAGGTCAGGAATGATGGTGATGCTTTGAGCGGTATCTCTGAGAAACCTGACTGCAAGTTTTTTGGTCAGTTGATCAATGGTGACAACCAGAAGAATAAAGGTGAAAAACCATTTCATGTGTGCGGCTGATAATCAGGTTTGTTGTTATGCATTTCATGCAGAAGAGCCGTTCTTACAGCAGTAACCGGCATCTCCATCCCGGTCCAGAGAGTAAAAGAGCGTTCTGCCTGGCCGATCAGCATTTCAACGCCTGATATGGTTTTGGCTCCTGTGCGTTCAGCCGTCTGCAAAAGCGGTGTATCAACAGGATTGTATACCATGTCATATACGATCTGGTCAGAGCTTATCAGCTCCTGGTCAAGAGGAATAATACTGGTCATGCCGCCCTGCTCCCGTCCTATGGTCCCGATTGGTGTTGCATTGACGATAACACTGCATCCCCTGATTTTTTCCATGTCGTCTGACCTGACTATGGTGACAGGAAGCGCTGGATCATGCCAGGTTTCATCAACGATATTCCGTGCTTTTTCCAGGTCACGGACAAAAAGCACTATCTCTTTCGGCATAAAAAACCGTTTAAATGCTTCAATTGCTGCAAGAGCTGCTCCGCCTCCGCCGAAAATGCAGACATGCTTCCCTGTTATCCTCTCTTTATAGGGGAGAAGAGGGGATGCAAAACCTGCAATATCAGTATTGTGGCCGATAAGTTTACCATGCTCGTTGACGATGGTGTTGACCGCCTTAATGGATTTTGCTTCCTGTGAGAGTTCATCAAGAAAGGGAACAACCTCTTTTTTATAGGGGATAGTGACGTTAAATCCCCGAATGCCGAGTGCTTTTGCGCCCCGCAGGGCATCCGGGATCAGACTTTGGTCTTCGATGTTGAAAACAGTATAATAATACGGCGTGCCGAGTATTCCGAATGCCGTATTATGGATAAGAGGAGAGTATGAATAATCCACTTCACGGCCGATGAGACCGAGTATCCGCACTCTCTCAGTGATCATGAAATACCGAGCATCAGCCTGATGGAATCCTGCTGATAAAGTTCCGGAAAAGTGCTCTGAAAAAGCTCTTTCTTATCAGGATCAATTTTGAATGCTTTGCTCAGTGCCTTCAGTGTACTGAGTTTGTCGCCCATAGCGAAATAGGCTGCGGCAATTTCAAAGTGAGCATCGGCTGAAAGTGGCTGAAGCCTCAGTGATTGCTCGAGAGCATCAATCGATGCATTGATCTGTCCAGCCTCCCGGAGAACAATGGCAAAATCAACCCATATCTGCGGACTTTCCGCATCAAGTCTAATTATTTCACGATAGGTCGCAATGGAGTTTTCAAGAAGATTGAGATTGTACTCTATCTCAGCTTTAAGTAAAAGAAACTCAATGCTGTCCGGTGTTGTTTTCAGAGCCTCCAGGGTTGCAGTAAATGCTTCTTCGTACTCTTCAAGAGCTTCATGGCAGCATGCAAGTGCAAACCATGCATCTGCAAAATCATTGTTGACCTCTATACAGCGGTTGTAACAGTGTATGGCCTCACTGTACTCCTCAAGCTCTTCATAAGCTATACCGAGATTATACAGTGCGTTCATATCCTCCGGTTCATACTCCAGGGTTTTCAAGTAGCTTTCGGCTGCCTCCTCAATACGTCCGGTGATGGCAAGAACGTTTGCGCGGTTATACCATGCTGAACTGAAATCATCAGCAATAGCCAGAGCCATGTCGTAAGAGTCAAGCGCCTCATCGTACCGTTTCATCTTACTCAATACCAGGCCATTGTTGTACCATGCATTAATATTGTACGGATCATGATCGAGTGTTTTCCGATAGCATGAGGTACTTGCTTCAAGATTACCAAGAATATCTTTGCAGTAGGCAAGTTCATACCATGCATCAGCAAAATCAGGATCAATCTCCAACGCATGCTCAAAATTCAATTCCGCTTCAATGAAATGTTCAAGCCGCTGCAGAATAATTCCCTTGTAGTAATGGTACTCCTTTTCAATAGAGGAGTCTACAATGATCTCTTTAAGCTCTGCAAGAGCCTCATCAAGATTGCCTGTGTTAAAGTATGCCAGTGCAAGATTAAGGCTCATTTCGCAGTCTGAGGGACTGAAGACAACCGCCTTCTGAAACGCTTTGAGAGCTTCATCAAAATAACCGTTCAAGGTCAGACAGTTACCGAGGTGGAACCAGGTTTCAGTATTGCATGGTGCAATATCTTCAAGGCGGTGCGCAACTGCAAGTGCCTCAAGCACAAAGCCATCCTCGTTATATTGATTGATGCGGTCAAGAAGCTCTTCAGAATCAAACATGGAATCCAGCCCATCAAGGTCAGGAGGTTCTTTTCCTGAAGATCCTGCGGGGTTATAGTAATTATCGTCGAAATAATCAGGTGCGTTCATAAACTATCGTAAAGAGTTTCTCTACCTTCGGTCACATTACCCATACATAAATATAACAGAATTTATTAAGAAAAACATAGTGAGGGACTGGCATAGGTGAGAACGGACACATTCATGGTCTGTAAAAACGGTAAATGGCTTCTGCAATTTTTTCTCCTGTTACAGCCTTCAGTTCCTCGATAGTGGCTTGTGAAACAGCATCAACTGAACCGAGCTGCTCAAGCAATCTAAATGCTGTTTTTTCTCCAACTCCTGCAATAGTCGTGAGTTCAGTCTGCAAAGTTCTCTTGCTTCTCAGTGTTCGGTGATAAGTAATTGCAAAGCGGTGAGCTTCATCTCGAAGCTGCTGGAGCAGTTTAAGCGCCGGAGAGGTTTTAGGCAGGTTGAAAGGGTCTTTGTTCTGGGGAGTAAAAATTTCCTCAATGCGTTTTGCAAGTCCGATAACGGGAATCGAGATACCGAGAGCATTCAGGGTATGATAAGCAGTATTGACCTGGCCTTTTCCCCCGTCGACAACGATGAGGTCAGGCAGAGGGAGATCTTTTGAAAGTGCTCCTGCATAACGCCGTTGAATCACCTCTTCCATTGCGGCATAGTCGTCCGAACCTTCAAACGTCTGCAGCTTGAACTTTCTGTAATCCGATTTTTTAGGTTTACCCTTCTCAAAACAGACCATTGAACTGACATAATCAGTGCCTTGAAGATGAGAATTATCGAAACACTCAATTCGCTGCGGGATTTTCGGCAGGTGCAGCAGCTCCCTGAGATCTGTCAGACCGTAGTGTTCACGGGCAATCTCTCCTCTTTTCTGTTTCTGGATAAGGTATTCCTCAAGATGGTGTCGCGCGTTCTGTCGGCACATCTCTACCAGATGCGCTTTTTCGCCGATTTGCGGTACAATGAACCTGATGTTTTTTTTCTCTTGATATTCTTTTTTTTGTTTTTCCACGATGAAGGCCCTCAACGCATCCTCTTCATCAACCGCAAGCGCTTCCTGCAGCAAAATTTCATCAGGAATAAGTTCAAGGGTTTCCAGATAGTATTTTTCAACCACCCTTGCCTGCAGTTCGGCGTCGGTTTCCCCATGGGTATTATTCATGTAAATATGCTGCGAGCCAAGCAGTTTTCCCTCCCGGATTTTAAACACAACTCCGCAACCTTCATTTTCACCGGCTGCAACAGCAAAAACATCTCTGTCCAGTCCATCGCCTGCCACCATTTTCTGACGTTCAGCATAGCGCTTCAAGCTGTCGATTTGTGCTTTGATTTCCGCCGCCTGTTCGAATTTCAGCTCTGATGCCAGTATCTGCATGGTGTCGCTGAGTGAACGTATCATGCTTGAGGTTTTTCCTTTCAGCAGCCGGGTGATCTCCCTGATCATACTGAGATACTCCTCTTCCTGCACCAGTCCTTCACACGGACCCTTGCATTTATGGATGTGGTAATCAAGGCAGACCTTGAATTTTTTAGATGCAATATTCTCCTTGTTCAGTCGGTATTTACAGCTCCGTACAGGAAATATCGATCCGATAAGATCAAGGATTGAGCGGAGTTGACGCGCTTCCGTATAAGGGCCGAACCATGTGGAGCCATCCCTTTTAAGCTGGCGGGTAAAGAATATCCGCGGGAAAGGCTCATTGGTGATGACCAGATAAGGATATGTTTTATCATCCTTCAGATTAACATTATAGCGAGGCTTCAGCTCCTTGATCAGATTGTTTTCAAGAATCAGTGCCTCAACCTCCGAAGAAGTGATAATGACTTCGAAATCGGTGATATGAGAGACAAGGACCAGTGTTTTACCTGAGTGCTGCTGCTGATTTCTGAAATATGATCGAACCCTGTTGCGAAGGTTTTTTGCCTTGCCGACATAGATAATTTTTCCTGCAGAGTTCCTGAATTGATAAATCCCTGGTTTAGCTGGCAGCGCAGCAAGTTTTTCATCAAGAGCATCCTGATTATCCATCAGTCATTTCAGTTGGGTTTGTTAGATGCATATTTTTTCAGGGTACCGAAAAACAATAAATAAAAAAAGGTAAAGCCGCATAAACCATGCGGCTTTACCTTTTAAAAAAAAGAACAGGCAGAAGTTATTCAGATATCTTCAAGCGTATCGTATTCGCCCTTCAGGGCAAAAACGCCGAAGGTAATAAGGCTGAATGCGATAATCGGCATAAGCACGACAATAACAATAGACCAGAAAATCCAGTTCTCTTCACTGGGTTTTGCTGCTATCTCCTTCATTGCCTGCTTTATAACCAGAGGGACAATCCCGACACCCATCAGTGCCCAGACAATCCCGAAAATCCTTTTTATTGCTGACATAATGTAATTGATTTAAAAGGTTCTTGGTTACTAAGCGTCCAGGTTGTTGGTCTTGTTGGATATGTAGAGCGATCCGATGACGAAACTTACGCTGGCAATCAAAATAGGGTACCAGAGACCTGCAAGCGGATCAGCAGGCGGCAGGCCTGGGCCCGGACGGGTTGCTTCAACAAGACGGGTTGAAATAAGCGGTACCAGACCACCGAAAACACCGTTGCCGATATGGTATGGCAACGACATCGATGTGTAGCGGATACGAGTCGGGAAAATTTCAACCAGGAACGCAGCAATCGGCCCATACACCATGGTGACAAAAATCACCTGAATAAGGACAAGTCCTATCATTTTGTAGTACAGGTCTTTAGGAAGGGTTACTTCCTTCTTGGTTTCAGGTTTCAGCTTCTCTTTCGACATGGCAGCCTTAAGAGCAGGATCAACAGGGAACTTTGCTTTTACAGTCTCCTTGAAGGTTGTTCCGTCGGTAAATGTCTTGGTGGTGATAGTTGTGATCAGGGAATCTGCGCCTTTCACTGCATTTTTAATCTTGACATCCTTCTTCTCAACAACCTCCACCTTATTTTTGAGGTTGGCGTCATTGTACATGATGGTGTAGATAGGACGATAAGCGATAACAGCGATCAGCATACCCGCCATCATGATGTACTTGCGCCCGATTTTATCGGAAAGCGCCCCGAAGACAATAAAGAATGGGGTGCCGATAAGCAGGGCTATCGAAATGATGAAGTTGCTCTGTACAAACTCGATGTTACAGGCGTTCTGCAGGAATGAGAGTGCATAGAACTGTCCGGTATACCAGACAACACCCTGACCGGCCGTTGCACCAAGCAGTGCAATCAGTACCATCTTAAGGTTGTCTTTTTGCTTGAAGCTCTCTGCAAGAGGATTTGCGGAGGTTTTGCCTTCTTTTTTCATTTTAACGAACAGCGGAGACTCCGACATCCTCAAACGGATGAAGACCGAAATTGCCACAAGAAATGCTGAAAGAATGAAAGGTATGCGCCATCCCCAGTCACCGAAGGTTTCAACACCGAGTGTCTGGCGTACAATAAGTATAACGCCGAGAGCGAGGAACAGACCCAAGGTTGCCGTTGTCTGGATAAAGCTGGTCCAGAAACCCCGCTTCCCTTCAGGAGAGTGTTCGGCGACGTATGTTGCCGCTCCGCCATACTCACCTCCAAGAGCAAGTCCTTGAAGCAGTCTTAAAAGGAAAACAATAGCCGGAGCAAAAAATCCAATGGTTTTATAGCCGGGGACAAGACCGATGGCAAACGTCGAACCACCCATGATCACAAGAGTAACAAGAAAGGTATACTTCCGTCCGATAAGGTCACCAAGGCGTCCAAAGAAAAGTGCACCGAACGGCCGGATGACAAAACCTGCGGCAAAGGTTGCCAGTGTGGCAAGCAAGGCGGCTGTCGGGTTGTCTTTTGGGAAAAACTGTTCAGAAATAATTTTTGCAAGAGTACCGAAAATATAAAAGTCATACCACTCGATGAGTGTACCGACCGACGACGCGGCGATAACCCTCCGTGTACTGGTCACCTCTTCGTTAGTGGAAACGTCTCTGACATTTTGTGCCATAAAAGTTTGCTTTGATTGTTAAAAAAATGTGTTCAGATTTTTGTTTTCTGCATAGAAGCAGCAGAATCTCACTTGATAAACTCGTGTTCATTCTCCTTGACTACAAGTACCGGGCAGGGAGCACGACGTATCACATGTTCTGCAACACTGCCGAGGATCATACGTTTCAGGCCGCGGCGACCATGTGAACCCATAATAATGATATCTGCTTCCTGACGTTTGGCATAGTCGAGGATGCACTCTTCGGCAAATCCTTCATAAATCACATAATCAGCAACAATACCGGCCATCTTCTCTTCTTCAATTAAAGAGGCAAGTTGTGTCTCGGCATCAGCGCGTTCTTTTTCAAGTCCGTGTGAATAATTGATGGTAGGATCATTCTCGATAACACCGACCAGAAAGACCTCTCCGCCGGAGAGTCTCGCAAATTCGTTGGCGTATTGCAGCGCTTTGCGCGACAAACCCGAGAAATCAACCGGGCAAATGATTTTTTTGATGGTAATCATAGTACCGCTGTTGTGTTTTAGTTATGGAAATAAGACGGTTTAATGTACAAAAGCTACTCCATGCAGGGTAGCAGAACGGTATTCAACAAAAAAGCCTGCAACAAAAAAAACTTATTTTTCTGGCTGTTACTGTATGTCGAAAAGAAAATGTTAAGGAAAATGTAAAAAAGCCGTTTAGCTCCGTTTGTTCATAGTTGCCTTGTCACGCTGTTACGGGTGGCCCTTTTCTAATATCGTTAAAAATCCTGAAGTAACAATCGTTTCATTCAGGAATTATGTCCATAACGACATAAAATAGAAGAAAATAAAGCTTAAGGAAAAAAAGCCGCAGTTTCCTGCGGCTTTTTTCTACCAGAGAGACAGCAATTTAGAAGGTCACTGTTGCCCAGAGTTCTGAACGAAGACGACCATCTTTTGTATCTACTGAATTGTAATCGTTGTGATCTTTGATTGCCGTGTACCGGAAAGTTGGCTGAATGGTAAAGCTGCCTTTCGCTGACTCGTGTACTTTTATCTTGTACTGAGCCCAGACAAACTGGTTGGTGTAGACATGATTAACCTGATTGCCTGCAACTATGTTTGTTGATTTGTCAGTGGTCTGGTTATAGTCATACCAAGCCATAAACGGACCGGACTCACCCTTGATTCTGAACAGATCACCGAAGTAGTCAACTTTTATACCAGCACTTGGATTTGGAGTGCCGTAAGGATTTGAGCCAAGTGCTATTGGATTAGAAGCGCCAGCAGGAGTTGTGCCGCTTCCTCTGGTATAGAAGCCGCTGGCAGTAAACTTGATACCACCGAGGGGAACGGCAAGGTTAGTTCCAAGAGTAAAAGGCCTGAATCCTTGATGAATTGGTGTAAGCGACTGATTCCATACATCAGATTTTGTCAGTACAGTAATTATCTGCGGGTCAAGGGTAACGTCGCCGATGTTGAATTTGTATGAAGCAAGCAAGCCGTAACCATCATTCAGAAGGCCGTCACCACTTAAGGCAGTGTCACCTGCGGCATTGTTGTCAAGGACGACAAACGTAGCATTCAGATCGCCATCGCCGACTTTCATGCCGTAGTTTGCGCCGAAAACACGGTCGAGATTGATGGTGGCTGTCGGGATGTCGTAAGTCTGCGTAGGATAGAGTGTCAGATCAAAGAGAGGGTTGTTGGCTGAATTGAGCGGAAGACGGCCTATGGAGTAATGGTCGCATGAGGAATTGTGGCCAAAATAGAACTGGGAGACCTGAAGATTATACACCTCTGTATTGCCATAGCCGACAGTCTGCCATCCGCCGCCTTTAGGGTCTTCGTCGGTGAGCATAGCCTTGAAGAAATAGCCGTCACCAAGATCCGCGGCAGCATTCAGGCGGATACGATATTGCCAGGCCACATTATCAGTTTTAGGGCTGCTTGTGCCGCCCCAGTCTCTCACGCGGACGGATGCGTCCCCGCCAAAGTTCAGATCAGCAAATGCCGGTGATGCGTATGACAGTGCCGCAAACATTGCAGCAAGCGATAGCATTTTTTTCATGTGTGTTCTCCGTTAGGTTGTGTGTGTGTTGACTAGAAACATAAATTCCTCACCTATTCGCATAGGCTCGGAACGGGTTGAAAAGAACGTACATTATTACAATATCGTTAAATTTAATAAAAATAGTATAACCTAAACTGAGCTATTCGAAAAACGGTACCTCTTTCAAGGACAGAAATACAAAAAAGAAAGGCAACAAAGCAAAATTATAGCTTTACAGCTTTCA
>JABDHL010000049.1 GCA_012972825.1 Chlorobiaceae bacterium | reverse complement strand
CCTGGCTATAGCCGCCATGGCCTCTTCGTAGACTCCCCAAAATGAGACATTGCTCTTTTTTGAGACAATACAAGACAATACGAAACGCTTTTGTATACGTCATGTATTTTGATAAACAATACTTGTATATATAATATATAATCCTATAAGTATATGTATTATATATAAATAACCCACCATCACCCCCTTATATATACTGAAATTCACTTATTATCAAGCTTTTCGGCATGATAATTGAAATTCATTGTCATAAATGAGGGTGAAGAATGGTAGATCGCGCGTTGTGTACGCAATAAACCACAATGGAGGTACTGAAAATGAAAAAGAAGATTATAGCGTTACTGGCAGTGTCAATGTTGACGTTCGCAACAAGCGCAATGGCCACTGATGCGATCCTTGATTTAGGCGGAAGTTTCTCGCAGATTGCTTCTATAGTGAATGGCAAATACACATCTGAGGGTGGCGGCTCTATTGACACATCTTATCTTAACGGGACGAAACTCGACTACCTCTACTGTGTTGATCTTTTTACAAACGTCTATGTTCCTGCTAATTATCCTAATACCACTGTAAACACCCTAGGCAATATATATGGTAATCAGGTATACCATGCTGACAGGGTTGCTTATCTGTTAACAACATACGGCACTGGTGGACAGGGAGACCAGGCAATAGCTCTACAGGCTGCTATCTGGCACGAGTCTAATGCTGCAGGAGTGTATAACTTGGATATGAATTACTACAACGCCCACAACGCTAATATAGCAAATCTCTACACAACATACGTCAATGCTGCAGATACCCATTCCGGGGACATCTCTCAATTCTTCTGGATCACTCCCGGTAAAGACGTAAACGGCAATTTAACTACGTACCAGGGTCTTGTTGCCAGCGCCCATAACCCCGAACCCAGCACCATAATACTGCTTGGCACCGGCATGCTTTTCATGGCAATTTACGGCAAGCGTCGCATGAACAAAGAAGCATTATAATTACGTCTGCCATTATTACAAGGCTTCAAACAAATCCTGTCAGTGCTTATTTTCCTGCAACACACATCCCCCAGTGTGTATTTTACATACCAAGAATTCTTTAAGTCCACAACACACTCCTGTCTGGAATCCCGAAAATCCCATATTGATGCATGATGTCATGATGCTCACTTGGAATCATGTTTCATAAAAGATTGCAATTCGTTATCCTGTCTTACTATAAAACGTCCCTGTAAAAGCAGAAACATTATGCTGTATCGACTGTCTGACCGAGATATCGAGCGATTTATCGAAGAGGATGTGCCTTACGGGGATATAACCACATCACTGCTTGGCATTGGCTCTCTGATGGGTGAAATAACGTTTACAAGCCGTGATTCAACGGTGCTGTGCTGTACGGAAGAGGCTGCACGTGTTCTTGAACAGTGCGGGGCAACCGTGACCTGCTGCCTGGAGAGCGGTTTGACTGTTGAGGCCGGGGTTACCATTCTTGCGGCAAGCGGGCCTGCAGGAAGCCTTCATACCGGATGGAAAGCAGCCCTGAACCTCCTGGAATATGCATCGGGTATTGCCACAAGAACCCGAACTATAGTAAACCGCGCGCTGAAAGTCAATCCAGGCATTACGGTTGTCACAACCCGGAAATCGTTTCCCGGAACAAAAAAAATTGCACTAAAGGCAATCATGGCAGGCGGTGCTCTTCCGCACAGGATTGGCCTTTCGGATTCAATCCTTGTATTCAAGCAGCATACAGCATTTATGGATGGACTTGAACGCTTTCTTGATACCCTTGCAATACTGAAGGCTAAAGCACCTGAACATAAAATTATTGTGGAAGCAGAGAGCGCTGAAGAAGCACTGATGATTGCCTCTGCAGGCGTTGATATCATTCAGATAGACAAGCTTCAACCAGACCAGCTGTCAATGCTGGTTCATCAGATCCGACAATCGAAACCAGAGATTAAAATTTCGGCAGCGGGAGGCATCAATGCTGAAAACGCATCTGCTTATGCTGAAACCGGTGTGGATATGCTGGTACTCTCTTCACCCTATTTCGGTAAACCTGCGGATATCGGAGTTTCTCTTCATCCCTGACAGAAACATTAATCAAAAAGCAGATATACGTTCAGTCAACATTTTAACCTACATTACAGTTCAATGAGGAATCACCTACAAGAAGATAAAATGTTATCGCCATGGCATCTTCCGGTAAAAAAGTATGTTTCATGACTGGCGCAACCGGTGTCCTCGGGAGTGAAATCGCGCTTTCGGTCGCCGGTCAGGGCTATACTGTTTTCTTTACCTACCACTCATCAGAAGATAAGGCAAGGCAAACCCTTGAAAAAATTCGCTGGATAAGCAACGAATCACAAATGGTACGCTGTGATGTATCAAAACACAGTGATATCGTCAGCGCTTTTGCAGGATTCCGTCAGCAGTTTGACCGTCTTGACCTTCTCATCGCCAGTGCATCAAATTTTTACAATACGCCCCTGCCGGATGTTAGAGAAAAAGATTGGGACAATCTGGTTGATACCAATCTGAAGGGAACATTCTTTACCATGCAGGAAGCGGTAAAGATTATGCAGAAACAGTCGTTCACAGCACGAATCATTACAATGAGTGATATTTCAGCCAATCTTATCTGGCGCAACTTTGCACCCTATACTGTAGCAAAGGCAGGCATACAGCACCTGACGAAAATCTTTGCCAAGACCTATGCCCCCTGCATTCTTGTCAATTGTATTGCCCCGGGAACAATTACTGTAAACACTGAAAAAGAGATGGATACCGAGGAAGAGATGATTAAAAAAATACCTCTCAAGCGTCTTGGCGACCCACTGGATATCATTAAAACCATAACCTTTCTTCTTGAAAGCGACTATATCACCGGACAGGTCATCAGTGTTGACGGGGGCAGGATTCTTCAGTAACAGAGTGCAATGTAAAGACCATTTTGTTTTTATATATTGTTTTTAAATTGGTTAAAAGAAACTCATCATAAGCTTTGGAACTATTATGGAACAGGAAGTCCCGGTTACTATTCACGGCCATGAACCAACTGATGCGGCACAGGAACCGCAGCGAGAGACCTTCATTCCGGAGCAGGTCAAAGAGATAGGTGAAACTCTGGCGGAAGCATTTTCTCGTTTCAAAGAGAGCGAGTCGTATGACCTGCTTGTAAAAAGTGCCGACAAAGTTAAAGAGTACATCGTTAAAAACCCTGCCCAGGCGATACTTTACACCCTCGGTGCAGGAGCCTTTTTCGGTCTTTTGTTGAGAAAAAAGCGTTAACAGGCATTTATTGACGATGATATGATCAATCGCCCTGAGGAAAAGGCTTCGGGTCAAGCGCATGAGAAACGCAAGCACACCGGAATCCATAAAATCCTTGATGAGTCGATAACGTCGACCTATGAAGACGTTATAAAAATAGTAGAAGCAAAAATCGAGCTGGTCAAGATTGAACTGACTGAAAAGATTTCGGTAGTATCTGCCATGGTTATTCTTGGCGTTATTCTGATTATCGGCATTGCCTACCTTATCACTACCTTTGCATTGCTCACAGGAGAACTGCTTGGACATCCTTTTCTGGGTTATCTCCTTGTCAGCCTGATTTTTATTTCATGCTTTGTGTTTTTCACAAAATTTAAACCCTCGCTTTTGAAAAATCTGCTTCAAAACTTTTTTTTATCGGTCAATGACTACAAAAAATGAGCCTTTACACAGCATTCAGGCACGAATAGAAGAGCTGCAGAACACCATTGCCGACAAGGAAGAACAGATCAAGTCAAGAGCTCTGCACTTGTCGGATAATCTAAAAGCGGAACTTGCACCAATGGAGATTGTTAAAAAATACCCGTTTCAATCTGCTGGAATAACCTTTGCTGCAGCTATGCTGCTCACAAGAACATTACGGGGCAGCAAAAAAAACGATTTACCTGGTCAGAAAGAGCATTCCGCTGTACAATCACAGGGTCACAGTGCCCTTTATACCATCGGACTTGACGTGCTGCGTTCCGCGAAAGATCTTGGTTTCAAATATCTTCAACGGTATATCGATAACAAACTCAAATAATTTCATATTAATCCCCCCTTTTTCTTTGCCAAGTACATTGACAGAAGCGCTCAGGCCCCATTCAGGACTTCAAGATGACAGTCTGACTTTTCTTACAGAAATTCCGTACTTTGTCGAAGTAACATAACATGCTTTGCTCTAAAAAATCGAGTAGTCCCGATTCTATCGAAAGCAACAAGTTTTCAGAGATGTTTTCAACAAGTTTAATTTTCTGGGCTTTACATCCCGACTATGACCATACAGCATAACCCGTCAGTGGTTCAGAATAAAGAACACTTTTATGTCAATCGAAATGCCCGGGAACTTTTTCAGCTGACCGATCCTGAGTTCCTCACTCTACCCCATACCAGTCAGGAAAGTTTTAAAACCGCTGAAAAGCAAGCCGGTATTATCAATGCCTTCCTGAAAAAACAGAAAGGCGAAGAAGCAAAACCAGTTCTTCCGGCACAGTTTCATGGCATGAAGCTGCTGCACGAACTGTTTCACTCTGTCATGACCTTATCTATGACTATCCGGCAGCCTGCCCTCCTTGAAAACGCTTATGTAAAGTTTGAGAAAGAGCTTTCAAGTGAGCAGTCAACGGAGTACCTGACCCGGTTTATCAGCGCCTTTCCTACACAGCAAATCTATGCCGGGTCTGAAGCACCCTTAACCTGGCTGAGCCAGCAACACAACAAAAAATATCTGCTTGAAGAGTCATTCCTTATCTGGCTTAATTCCCAAAATCCTGCTCTTAATCAGTTTTCCGACCTTTTAACTGATCAGAAAGTGATGAGAGAAGAAGCATTCGGGAAACTGATTCAGACTATGCAAACTTCAATGAAGGCTATGGGTCCAATAGGAGCCGGAGAGATCGACCTCGTTGAACTGCTTACCGAACCTATTCGGCACGCTCCCTCATCTATCCTCGAACAGCTCCGCTATATCCGTCTGAACTGGTCGGGCCTGCTGGGAGATTCTCCTTTATGGACATTGCTGCCCGAGGCTATTGATTTAATTGAGGATGAGGATAAGTACCTTTTTTTCCAGCAAATTGCCAATAAAAAAAATGACAGTAAAGAAGGCCACTTTTTTGAAAAAGAGGCCCACGTCCCAAACTACAGTTCTTTTAATGATGATGACGCTCCTGCAAACTTTTCTACAGATTCATCATGGATGCCTGAAGTTGTCATGCTTGCCAAAAGCACCTACGTCTGGCTCGACCAGCTCAGCAAACGTTACCGTCGACCCATTTGCCGTCTACAGGATATTCCTGATACTGAACTTGACTTGATGGCTGATCGGGGCTTTACAGCATTATGGATTATCGGACTATGGCAGCGAAGCTACGCTTCACAAAAAATCAAGAAGCTACAGGGTAATCCGGAAGCAAAAGCATCTGCGTATGCACTCGAAAAATATGATATTGCTGAAGACATTGGAGGTTATGAAGGTTATGAGCACCTCAGGCACAGAGCCAACATTCGTGGTATCCGCCTTGCAAGTGACATGGTTCCAAACCATACAGGCATGGATTCTGAACTGGTGCGAACCAATCCCGACTGGTTTCTTTCGTCGTATACACCACCTTATTATAATTACTCTTATAACGGGCCAAACCTCAGTAACGACTCCCGCTTCGGCATTTACCTTGAAGACGGCTACTGGAACCGTTCCGATGCGGCAGTTACCTTTAAGCGGATCGACTACCTCACTGGCGACACACGTTACATCTATCATGGCAATGACGGAACGGTCATGCCCTGGAATGATACAGCTCAGCTGAACTTTCTCAGTCCTGATGTTCGTGAAGGGGTTATTCAGCAGATTCTGCATGTTGCAAGGATGTTTCCCATCATACGTTTTGATGCTGCAATGGTGCTAGCAAAACGGCACATCCAACGTCTATGGTTTCCTCTTCAAGGCCAGAGCGCGGGGGTGCCTTCACGCTCATCCTGTGCCATGAGCATGGCTGAATTTGATGCCGCTATTCCAGAGGAATTCTGGCGCGAAGTAGTTGACCGCATTCAGCGGGAAGTGCCGGACACTCTTCTGCTTGCTGAAGCATTCTGGATGCTTGAGGGGTATTTTGTCAGGACCCTTGGAATGCACAGGGTCTATAACAGTGCTTTCATGCATATGCTCAAAAAAGAGGATAATGCTGATTACCGTTACCTGATCAAGAACACACTTGAGTTTGATGCTGAAATCCTCAAGCGGTATGTCAACTTCATGAATAATCCTGATGAAGATACCGCCATTGCACAGTTCGGCAGAGGAGATAAATATTTTGGTGTATGCGTAATGATGCTCACCATGCCTGGTCTTCCAATGTTCGGCCACGGACAGATCGAGGGCTTCACCGAAAAATACGGCATGGAATACGCAAAAGCCTATTATGACGAACAACCGGATGATAACCTTGTCTCGCGCCACTACCGCGAGATTTTTCCCATCATAAAAAAGCGACCTCTTTTTGCTGAGGTACGCCACTTTTTCCTTTATGATGTCTATTCACCGGAGGGCAGTGTCAATGAAAATATATTTGCCTACTCAAACCGTCTCGCTGATGAAAAAGCCCTTGTAGTCTTCAATAACCGCTTTGAACAGGCCAGCGGCTGGATTAAAACATCGGCAGGGTATAAACAGGATGACAAAATTCTGCAGAGTTCACTGATTGACGGTCTCAACCTGAGTCATCAGGAGGGCACGTTCGTTATTTTCAGGGATCATGCCAGTGGAATGGAGTTCATCCGTTCTAACAGAGAGATCGCCAACAATGGGCTAATGGTTGCTCTGGATGGCTATAAGTACAATGTATTCCTTGAGTTCCGTGAAGTCCGCCCTTCAAGACTCCGCCCTTATGACAGACTTGCATTGGAACTCAACGGTCGGGGAACCGAATCAATCGAACACGATGTGCTTACCATGAGCCTCTCTCCGTTACATCGGTTAGTGACTGCATTTCTGACCTCTGAACAGCTCATACCTTCACCTCAAGAACTGCATGAGGAAAAAGAGACGCTCGCGTTTGAACAGTCAATTGCATTACTTCTCGAACAGGTTGCAGTGCAGTTCAGTGAAATCATGGAAAAACCACTTGACGTTCCTGAAACTCTTCCCTCACAAGCTTCTGCACTCTACCATAGATCTGCGTCACTTGCTTTGCTCTTGTCAAAGCAGCCTGATTCTCGAAAAATTCAGGCAGCCCTAGGCTTGAGCTGCACGAACGCATCGGACTATTTTCTGATTGTCAGGCACTGGATTGTGCTTGATACGCTGCAGAAGATGGTCGAACCAACTGTAAAAGACAGTACCAACATTATCGACAACTGGCTGATGAACAGTGCGATGGCAGCAATCTATCCCGAAAAGGGTTTCATCGGCATTCCCGGCGACAACCTGCCGGACCTTCTCTGCTGCATGCTCACTCACCAGCCTGAGCTGATACCCGATTATCCGGAGGTACACCTGCACACCCTGTTACAAACACTCTTTGCTGTTGACAAAAGACATCTCGGCCGAGTGCTTCAATTTGATGAGAGGCATCAAAAAATCTGGTTCCGTGAACATCGCTTCAGCGTGCTTATGGCATGGCTGACCCTACAGGAGTTGTTGAGGGAACCGACGAGTACTCTTTCAACAGAAAAACCGAACACGATAATTGCTGACTGGGTCGAAGCTTCGGAAAAGATCGATATGCAGGCATTCCTTGCGGGATATGAAATAGGAGAATTAATCGGTTTACACTCCTGATATTATCTTCTCTTTTTCGATAGGATACAAGACAAAAGCCCGGTAAAACCGGGCTTTTGTCTTGCTGCAGAGAGCGTTTACCTTACCAGCCATACTCTAAATAAACACGATAGGTGTTAATGAGCAGGAATGCCAGAACAGCAAGACCAAGGAATGTAAAGATTGGACTTTTCTGTTCTTGTGATGCCCTGCGATCAAGGAACGGAACAGCAGCCCATACAAGTCCGCCAATGGTCAAGAGAACAATAGCGACTAGTTCTCCACCTTCAAACTTGAGATCTTTGAGCATCTGGAACTCAGCCCAGAAATACCATTCAGGCTTGATACCAAGAGGTGCAGGTGAAAGCGCATCAGCTTTAACGCCTATTCCCCATGGGTATACAACTGCAAGATAAACAAGCAGGGCAAATCCGATCAGCCAGCCAATGCCATCTTTGGCCAGGAAGGTAGGAAAAAACTTCTCGTACCCTTTAATCAAGCCGGACTCCTTGTAACCGATTGGAGCTGATGTACCAAGAATCTGAACAAGAGCCAGATGGGCTGAAAGCAGAAGAAGGATGAGACCCGGAAGCAGAACAACATGCATTGAGAACATGCGGGTAAGCGTTTCACCGCTGACATCTTCACCACCGCGAAGAATGCTCACAAGTAATGCGCCACCGGGAGCAACTTTTGGAGTTTCGGTACCGACCTGGGTAGCAAAGAATGCAAGTTCGTTCCAGGGAAGAAGGTATCCGGTAAATCCAAAACCGAGGGTCAGCACGAGAAGAATAAAACCACTCACCCACATGAGTTCACGGGGTTTACGGTATGACTTCATGAAGAAGGTGCTGAACATATGAATAAATGCCATCAGAGCCATAAGATTGGCCGACCATGCATGGATCTGACGAAGGAGCCAGCCAAACGGGATCTCTTTCTGGATAAAGACAAATGAAGCAAATGCTTCCGATTCTGTTGGTTTGTAATACTGTAAAAGCAGCAGGCCGGTCAGAATCTGAACAATGAAAAAGAAGAGGGCAAGACCGCCAAAATAATACCAGAACGAGAGGCGGTGTTTTGGAACTTCTTTTTTCTTCAGGTAATCGATTACAGGAAGCACTACATAAAAGCGCTCCTGGAACCAGGCACCCAGAGGACTGAGGCGGGAATCCTTGTAAGGATTCTGATTCGGACGGTCTACGGGTGGTTTATAAACGCCACTTTGAGCTGGTGCCGGTTTAGAGGCAACAGGTGGTGCCGGTTTGGAGGCAACAGGCGTTGCTGGTTTTGCAGCAACCGGAGCTGCCGGCTTAGCGGCACCCGGTACAGCGGGTTTCGGCTTGGCTGGAATATTTCCTGCCGAAGCGTTCTTGTTGTTTTCAGCCATCTTTCCTGACTCCCTTGGTTTTCAAGAATTAAAGGTTAAGCTTTTGCGATAATAAGATTCTCCCCTTCAACCCTTACTTTAAACGAGGCTAAAGGTAAAGGCTGCGGGCCGGAAATGATTTCTCCGGTCTGCTTGTACTTTGCTCCATGGCACGGACATGCGATACGACTCTCTGCGCTTTCCCAATGCACAAGGCAGCCAAGATGGGTACAGACGGCACTGCATGCAGTAAGCTTGCCATTGTCGTTGACAACAAGAACTTTGTCCTTGTTAAACTGAAAAATCTTGAAGCCTTTGACAGGGACTTCAGAAGCTTTTCCCACAACCTTTTCGTTGACGCTTGTCGCGCTCCTGGTAGGTGGAATAATGAACTTGATGACAGGATAGAGTGTAGATATGGCAACAGCTGCGCCGATACCCCCTACAACTTTTCCGAGAAAACTGCGGCGCTCGAAATCAACTCCTTTCAGCCCCTCTTCCCGTGGCTTTCCGCCAGGAACCGAACCGGATGATGAGACTGGTGCACCTTCTCCAAGTGCGCCCAACCTGGACGGACTCTTGAAATTACCTTGTTGTGCCATTACGATCTATCTCCTTTTTAAAACTTTTTGTTATCAAATCAAAAGGCAAGTACCTTCCGGCGGTTCAACGACAGCCACTCTCGCTTTGCCATGCCTGATTATCTTGAACAGTGACTTTCACGGATACAATTCAGGATAGCCCAAACAAACTCTGAATTTATGATATTTTTAACTATTTATCCAATTCAAAGAACGTTTAATATTATTATAGATGTCGTACATAAGAGATGACTCACCATCGCGCCAGATACGGCTTCGTGTAAATAACCTCATAAATCTTGATTGGAGGCGTTCCGGATTGAGAAATTCCGATATACCCTTGATACCATCCAATTCCTTTCCCCCTATATGCAACGAAATATCGGACGCAAACCGAAGATAAAACGGACCTGCATCAAGCACCTTGTTGTGATGTATCTTCAAGCCAATATTCTCATACTGCAACTCGAGATCCCTGCTGTGAACGGGTGAAAAAAAACCTCGCCTGAAATTGCTCTCCCGAAAATGCACCTTGTCCAGGACAGTGACTTTCCCGCTGTTATTATCGTGAAGGAGGAGCAGGGCAAGAGGTTTATATTCATTATTCCTGAAAAACGTCACATAGTAAACCAGATCGAAGCGCTCTGAAAAAGCCCTGCCCCAATACCAGCGTGCAAGGTACTCCTGCATAGGCAAAGCACCGTAGTTGTGGTCATGATATCCGATCGCATTGACCGGAATGGTTCGAACTGCTCCGCTAAGCGGCTCAATAATCTCAATCACTCCTTTAACATCGGACTTCGGGACACTTAACAGCCACTGATGAAGGGGCACCCTGCCTGCATTGTTTCCATCTTTTTTTTCGTACACTATCCTGCGGCAGGATGAAAACAATAACGATGCTTTAATTGCTTTCTGCCGGGCGGGAAATGAAAAATCAATATCGAGCGAGTATTCATCTTTCAGGGCATCATAGGTGAAGCAGTTCTTTTCGAAACGAACGCCTATATCCGATCGACTGCTTTCAAAAAGCCCATTGTTTCCCTCTTTGATGAAATTAACAATTTCATGATCGTTTTCGTACAACTGGAAACTAAACCCCGAGTAATTGGACGGAAGAGGAGCTTCTGCAGTTATACGATTTTTCCAACGTTCATAATGATTGGTGTAATATGGGGAAAAAGGAAAACCTGAAAACCAGATAAGAACAAAAGAAAACCCACTCGCCTTGTCTTCAACATCAAAATACCACCACTCGTATGCTCCAGCCTCCTGCAAATCATGCCAGACTTCCTGGTCAACCTCTGTCGTAATATTCATGCCTGCATTGGGTGATGTTCAAACACTGAAGCATTGCTCGATGCTTTGCATGACTTATGATACCTTTGTAAATGTAGAAAGCAGGAAAAAAAGAGTGGACATGCTTTTTCTTTGTAAGAGGCAACTTCGATGAAACTGCCATTAAACGGTGTGGACAGAGAGGGAATCGAACCCCCGACACAAGGATTTTCAGTCCTTTGCTCTACCAACTGAGCTACCTGTCCTTTAAATGAGTGGCAAAATATAGGAATAAATCTTTTTTTTCCAAAAGAAAAAGCAAAAAACCCTGTACATATACCGCAGTCAATACCTATGTTCTGCTCCAGCCTAAGCTGAAAAGCTTATTTTATCAATACCCTTCAGGATGCGCCTGAGCACTGTCTTCTTTCCAAGCACCTCAAGCAGATGATACAGACTTGGTCCGAAACTTACACCAGATGTCAGTATTCTCAAGGGATGGATGAGATAAGCGGCCTTGAGCCCCTTTGAAGATACAAACTCTTTAAGGCTTGCTTCAATATTCTCAGCACTGAACTCCTCCAGAGAGTCAAGTATGATGGTAAACTCACGGAGAAGGGTATTGGTATCAGCAGCCCAGCGCTTTTGAACGGCCTCTTCATCATAGGATTCAGGCTCAAAAAAGAAGTAAGATGAAAATGTCACAAATTCATGCTCAAATCCTACGCGCTCACGCATGAGCTCTATAACCTGTCCAAGATATGCATCACCGGTAATGAGATCTCGCGGCATCAACGATTCCTTCTTTTCAAGTTCACCAAGAAGAATCGGCTTGATGACTTCAATAATTTTCTCTGAAGGCCGGCTTTTGATATACTGTTTCTCAAGCCAGTTAAGCTTATCAACATTAAAAATCGCACCTGCTTTTCCTACCCGTTCAAGCGAAAACTTGGCGACAAGCTGCTTCATGCTGTATACCTCCTGCTCACTGCCTTCGCCTTCGTTCCATCCCAGCATGGCAACAAAATTCACGATAGCATCACTGCTGTATCCCTTGCGGACATAATCCTCGACAGCAACATCACCCTGCCTTTTACTGAGCTTTGAGCGATCAGGATTAAGCAGAAGCGGCAGATGGGCAACCTTGGGAGGCTCCCAGCCAAAAAATTCATAGAGAAGAAGATGCTTTGGCATTGAGGGAAGCCACTCTTCGCCTCTGATGATATGGGTAAACTCCATAAGATGGTCGTCAATAACACTGGCGAAATGATAGGTCGGAAATCCATCGGATTTCATCAGCACCTGATCATCAATTGTCGCAGAATCAAACTCGACAGGACCCCTGATAATATCTTCAAACCAGACCGAAACATAATCGGGCACTTTCATACGGATGACGTAGGGTGATCCCTCATCCAGCTTTTTTTTTATCTGACTCGATGGCATGGTTCCACCCATCTCTTCAGGAAGCCATTTTCTGTTGTATTTCGGCTGCAGCCCCTGCTTTATCTGAAGCTGCCGGTTTTCTTCCAGCTCTTCATGGGTTGCAAAACAGTAGTAGGCATGATTATCGTCAAGCAGCTGCTGACAATATTGAGCATAGATGTCAAGGCGCTCAGATTGAACATAGGGTCCGAAATTACCTCCATGTTCAGGACTTTCATCAGCAACAATTCCTGCCCATTCAAGAGTTTTGATAAGATTTTTCTGCGCTCCCTCTACCTTTCGTGTTTGATCGGTATCTTCTATCCGGATAACGAAAATTCCATTCATTTTCTTTGCAAACAGGTAGTTATACAGTGCGGTTCTCAGTCCGCCTACATGTAAATATCCTGTTGGAGAAGGTGCAAACCTGGTTCTAACCCTTTGACCGAACATAATATGCGTTGTACTGTTTGTTATTGACAGAGATCTATGGCAAGAGCAGTGAATTTAAGAAAAACTCACTGCTTTTGAAGACACAAGATAAAAGATTAACCGGAAAATCTTGAGGTTGCCATACAGCATACAACTTTCTGTTATGAGAGCCCTTTTCAATAAACTTTTTGTTTTCGATTGCAGTTTTACTTTTAATTACTTTAAATGTAGTAAGTTACATTTTATATCATCACTCAACCTGTTTTATGCCTGAAAATCCTCGAAAAAAGTCAGGAAAAGATGCTGCCAGAAATAAATTCAAGCCGGTAAAAGACGAGGAAGAAAAGGCTGGATGGTTTCAGGGAAAATTTATCTTTTTCATGATGGTCGTTCTGCTGATGCTTTTTGTGTTTCAACGTTTTTTTGCAACTCCCGGCAACCCTGAAATCACCTATAACGAATATAAATCGCTCCTCTCCCAGGCTCTTATTACTGAAGTTACAGTTAAAACGTTTGAAGATAAATCAGCTATCCTGAATGGAAAACTTAAAACAGTCACCCAGATCCCGCTTATCAACAACACAAACCTGCAGAGTGACCGGTTTGCCGTAAGAATTCCTTCTTTCAGTCTGGAGCAGGCAGACATCCTTGCAGAAAAAGGAATCCGCCTCAAGGTTGAGGAAGGCACCAGCCCTTTGAATACCTTTTTCGTCCTGTTTGCTCCATGGATTATTTTCGGTGTGGTGTATTTTTTCCTCTTCAGACGAATGAGCGGGCAAAACGGCTCTCAGGCAAAAAATATTTTCAGCTTCAGCAAAAGCCGTGCAAAGCTGGTGAGTGAATTTGATGTTAAAATAACTTTCAAGGATGTTGCCGGCGTTGACGAGGCGGTAGAAGAGCTTCAGGAAACTGTCGAGTTCCTGACAAATCCTGAAAAGTTCCAGAAAATCGGTGGCAAAATCCCTAAAGGCGTCTTGCTTCTCGGTCCTCCCGGCACTGGAAAAACTTTGCTTGCAAAAGCCATTGCAGGAGAGGCAAAAGTTCCTTTTTTCTCAATATCGGGTGCTGATTTCGTCGAAATGTTTGTCGGTGTTGGTGCGGCAAGAGTAAGGGATCTGTTTGAACAGGCAAAAAAAAATTCACCGTGTATTGTCTTTATTGATGAAATCGATGCGGTCGGCCGCAGCCGGGGAGCCGGTCTCGGCGGGGGGCATGATGAAAGAGAGCAGACCCTGAACCAGCTTCTTGTTGAAATGGACGGTTTTACAACAAGCGAGAATGTTATCCTTATTGCAGCTACAAACCGTCCGGATGTGCTTGATACAGCCTTGCTCCGCCCGGGAAGGTTTGACCGCCAGATTACCATCGACAAACCTGATATAAGGGGACGTGAAGCAATTTTAAAAATTCATACCCGCAATACCCCATTGGCTGAACAGGTTGATATCAACGTTCTCGCAAAAAGCTCTCCAGGATTTTCGGGGGCTGATCTTGCAAATCTGGTCAATGAAGCAGCGCTTCTGGCAGCTCGGAACGATCAGTCGTTAATTACCGCTGATAATTTCGAACAGGCTCGTGACAAGATTCTCATGGGCCCGGAAAGAAAAAGCATGTTTATTTCCGACGAACAGAAGAAACTCACCGCCTATCACGAAGCAGGCCATGTGCTGGTTTCAACCTATACCAAGGGATCTGACCCAATTCATAAGGTCACGATTATTCCAAGAGGCAGGAGTCTGGGACTTACTGCATACCTGCCTCTCGAAGATCGCTACACGCATAACAGGGAGTACCTGCTGGCAATGATCACCTATGCGCTTGCTGGAAGAGTGGCTGAGGATATTATGTTTCATGAAACCAGTACAGGAGCGGCAAACGATATAGAAAAGGCTACCGATATTGCCCGCAGAATGGTGAGACAATGGGGAATGAGCGAAACACTTGGTCCGATCAATTACGGAGACAGCCACAAGGAGGTTTTTCTTGGAAAAGATTATTCCCATATACGCGAGTACAGCGAGGAAACCGCCCTGCAGATTGATATTGAGGTCAGAAATATTATTATGACCTGCATGGAAAATGCGAAAAAAATTATCAACGAGAAAAGCGCTATTCTGCACAGGCTTGCAGGAGTGCTTATCGAAAAGGAGTCGCTCAATGCTGTGGAGATAAAAGAAATTATAGGCTATGACAGCCTGCTCCCTGCCTGAGACCGTCATAATGTGACTATAGGAAAAAACAAACCATGCAAATCATCGGTTTACTCGGCCTCGGCATTGGTGCCGGTCTGCTTTCAGGCATGTTCGGTGTTGGCGGAGGACTCATTATTGTTCCGGCGATGGTATTTTTCTTTGGCATGACGCAACAGAGCGCCGTCGGCACATCACTTATTGCACTGCTTCTACCGGTCGGTTTGCTTGGGGTGATTGAGTACTATCGTTCAGGGAAAATTTCGTTGGAAAACATATCGATTGGGCTGATCATTGCTGCAGGACTTTTTGCGGGTGCTTACTTTGGTGCGAAAATTGCAACTCATATCTCTAATGATCTGCTGCGGAAAGCTTTTGCAGTTTTTATGGGAATTGTAGCTTTTCATTTGTGGTTTAAGTAACTATATGTCTTACAATAACCTAAGCTTTATATAACCATGGGAAACACAACAACAAAAGCTGACCTGGTCAATGTAATTGCCCACAAAACAGGCTTGACCAAAAACGAAACAGAGTCTGTAGTTGACAGTCTGTTTGAAAGTATCATTGATTCTTTGAAAGCAGGAAAACGAATTGAAATCAGAGGTTTCGGCTCATTTAATATCAGGTATAAAAATCTTCGACAGGCAAGAAACCCGAGAACTGGAGAGAAAGTTATTGTTGATCCGAAAAATGTGCCGACCTTCAAAATTTCGAAGGAGTTCAAGCTCGCCGTAAGTGAAAGTCTGAGACCTGACGGTGAATAGGGTTTGTTGCTCACTTAACATTTAACAAGTAAAGAACAGCCACCATAGCAAAGCAAAAAACGGGATCAGAACCGGCAATGAGTATTTATAGATATATTCCAGGAAACCAGGTACATCAACGTTTGCCTGGCTGGCAATATTCCTGACCATAAAGTTCGGCGCGTTGCCTATATAGGTCAATGAGCCGAAAAAGACTGACGCCAGTGAGATTGCCATCAGATAGATATCCGAAGTTGCATCACCGTGAACCTTGGAACTTACCCCTTCTGCAAATTTTTGTATATCGGAAACAGAATTGATATCCATACCAAACTTCCCAGAGGCCCCGGATAAAAAACTCAGATAGGTTGGTGCGTTATCAAGAACTCCGGACAAAGCTCCGGTCAGCCAGTAACAGTGCGTTACTGAAAGCCCCCTTGCATTGACTGAAGCGTAGGCGCCGATAAGCTCAAGTACCGGAATCATTGTGGCAAATATCCCGATAAACAGAAAGGCTACCTCCCGAATCGGCAAAAAGTTAAATTCATTGCCTTTCATCGCATCCTTATCGGCGGTTTTGTAAGCAACAAATGCAACAGTAAACATAATCAGTTCACGAATACCGAAGGGGAGATACAGCATAGTCTGAAAACTGGGAACGCCGGAAATTACCGCGGGGTCAAGAAATACTGCAACGATCACAACAGCGAAGAACAGAAAGCTGTGAGCACCAGTTATGGTCACCCTTCCTGATTGTTCCGGTGCCGGCATCTCACCTCTCCCTGCCCTGCTGTCTAAAACCATAAAGATCAGAATCAGACCGACAACAGTTATCATCCATGGAAACAAAACTTTTTTCATCACCCAGAAAAACGGAACTCCTTTTAAAAATCCTAAAAAAAGGGGGGGATCACCAATCGGGGTTAAAGCGCCTCCTATATTGCTGACAATAAAAATAAAGAACACAATATGAAACGCCTTGATACGTCCTTCATTGATACGTATATATGTCCGGATAAGAAGCATGGAAGCACCGGTAGTACCTAAAAGATTTGAAAACAGTGCTCCGGCAAAAAGTAACGCACCGTTCACGAAGGGATTGCCCCTTCTCTCAATCCTGATAAGAATTCCGCCTGAAACGACAAAGAGCGCTGTTATCAACGCAAGAAATGACAGATACTCTTCCAGCGAATGCATAAGTATATGGGCTCCCTCATCCATCATAAACCCGTAATATGACGCAACGATACTACCGAGCCCGATGGAAACTTTGTGGTAATGATGTTCCCAGAAGTGAGAATACAAGAGAGGACCGGTGGCGATCATCAAAAGAAGCAGCATGAAAGGAGCTGCCAGCCATACCGGGGGAAGATGATGTGATGGATGTAAAAAATGAACGGCAGCTCCAGCTGCCGTTCCCTGATTTGCCACTGCAATCAGCGTTTTAAGCATACCTCTCTGTTAATCCCCTTCAAAATCCGTTAGAGAGAAAACACTGTATCCTTTGTCGCGTATTTTTTGTTCCCCACCGATGTCAGGCAGGTTCACGATAAACGCCATTTCAGAAACGATCCCGCCAACTTTTTCGATCAATGCCGCGGCAGCAAGAGCGGTTCCGCCTGTAGCGAGCAGATCATCAACAAGAAGAACCTTCTGGCCTGCAATGAGTGCATCAACATGAATCTCAATCTTATCGCTTCCATACTCAAGCTCGTACTCCTGCGAAACAACATCGGCTGGAAGTTTTCCGGGTTTTCTGACAGGGACAAACCCTTTGCCGAGCGTGTAGGCCAATGCTCCACCGATAATAAATCCTCTTGCCTCTATACCGACAATAATATCAAAATCAAGACCATCAAGCAGATAGTGCTGCGTCAGATTATCAATAACCAGTCTGAATCCGACCGGATCCTTGATAAGGGTAGTAATATCACGAAAGAGTATCCCTTTTTTTGGGTAGTCAGGAACCGAACGGATACGGGATTTAATCGGCATGGAGTGCAATGATTTAGTTGTTGGTGTGGAAGATGAGAACACTGGAAATCAAGATAGCACTCTCCCTTTTAAATTCAAATCATCTCCTAAACACTCGATCAATACCGGCAGTTCATTTCCAGACAGAGTTTGCCCGACCTGATGATCATCTCTCTCAACCAGCACCCTGAGATAGTTGGGCGTATAGCCGCTGCATTGCAATCTCCCCTGTTTTAACTGCTTACTGGCCTCAAAAAGAACCATGCACTCTTTTCCTTTATAGCCTTCCTTAAATTCATACTCCTTTTGACGACCAAGTTTGATAAGCTCTGCATAGCGACGGGCAATCTCCACCGAATCGACAGGGTAGCGCTCATGATGTGCAATTTGTCGGGCAAGAGGGGTATCTGGCCGAATGGAACAGCTGAAAACATGAAAATATGCCAGGGGAAGTTCATCAAGAAATCGGTACATCTCTAAAAAATCATCCTCCGTTTCACCCGGATAGCCTACGATCACGTCAGTTCCGACAGCACAATCAGTAATGCGATCAACCGCCTGCATCACTCTGGAGCGGTAGAGTGTGCTGTCATAACGACGGCGCATGGCCTTGAGAATGCTGTCTGATCCACTCTGGAGAGGAATATGAAAATGTGGAACAATTTTTTCTGATCCTGCAACAAGTGAAATCAACTCATCATCAACAAAGTCAGGCTCTATCGAACTGATACGTATACGGCTGACACGGACCTCTTCGAGCTTGCGCAACAGATCACAAAGCACCTGGCTGCCGTAACGATAATCGCCTATATTAACACCGGTAAGCACAATTTCACGGTATCCTGATGTGGCCATTGAATGTGCTCGCTCAATAATCTGAGCCTGAGGCAGAGACCGCGACCCTCCCCTTGCTATCGGAATGGTACAATACGCGCATCCGTAATCACAGCCGTCCTGTATTTTCAAAAATGCGCGGGTTCGGTCAGACCTCTCTATCGAATGCAATGAATAGCCCGGATAGACCTCATCAAAAGAAGCAGCCGGAGAAACCCTGACAAGAGGCAATGCTATCGTTCCTGCACTGATATCGTCATACGATTTTATATGAAATTTATCATGACTGCCAAGAATAGCATGTACACCCTCTATTGAAGCAAGATCGTCCGGTTTCAACTGAGAATAACATCCGATAACTGCAATCCGGCTGGCAGGATTATTTCTTATGATTCCCCTGATTTTCTGCCGGCTTTTCTTTTCTGCCTGTTTTGTTACTGCACAAGTATGCACAATAATCAGATCAGCACCCTCATCTATTGTCGACAACTCCCATCCTTGTTGACATAAATCATCAAGAATAGAGGAGGTTTCAGCATAATTCAGTTTACAGCCAAGGGTTACTGCAGCAACTCTCTTGTGAATATGATCGTTCATATCTCTATTTTTTCCTGCATTTTAATACTTTGAAATCATCGATCTTTAGATAAAGAGTTCCCCGCCTTTTTCTTTATCATGCAAGACAGTAATTTTGGATAGTCTCTCGTAAACAGATCGAATCCTCTCATAAGAAGTTCTATGAATACCTCTCCTTTCGCTTGCGGTTTCGCAATTATTACAGGCCCGCCAAATGCCGGCAAGTCGACCCTGCTCAACGAGCTTCTCGACTACAAACTTTCAATTGTAACACCTAAGCCGCAAACAACAAGGAAAAAAATCACAGGAATATACCACAACGATACCTGTCAGATAATTTTTCTTGATACACCCGGCATCATGAAGCCTCAGCAGCAACTTCATGAATCGATGCTTGAAATTATCAGAACTACCCTGAAAGATGCTGATATCGTTATTGCCCTGCTCCCTTTTTCAGGGAAAAAAGATCTTTTTGATCGGGAATTCGCTGAAGAACTGTTTAATGACTGGTTGAAACCCTCGGGAAAAAAGGTTATTGCTGTACTCAATAAATGCGATCTTGTAACCAGCGCCCGTCAGCTTGAAGCTGAAGAGATTGTCAAAAGCACATGGAATCCGGCAGCAGTCCTCTCTGTTTCAGCATTGAAAGGCAATAACCTCCCGCAGCTCATCGAAGCTATCCGTCCTTTTCTTCCTCTCCATTATCCATTATATCCTGAAGATACGCTCAGTACTGCTCCGGAGCGTTTTTTTGTGAGTGAAATCATCCGTGAAAAGATATTTCTGCTCTACGGTCGTGAGGTACCATATTCAACCGAAGTAGTCATTGACGAATTCAAGGAGCAGTACGATGCAGACCCTTCAAGAAAGGATCTTATCCGATGTTCGGTCATAGTTGAACGTGAAACACAGAAGCAGATCATTATTGGACATAAGGGAGCTGCTTTGAAAAAACTTGGTCAGGCAGCAAGAAAAGATATAGAGGAAATGCTGGGACGTCCAGTTTTTCTTGAGCTTTTTATAAAAGTTCGTCCTGATTGGCGGAAAAAAAACAACCTTTTGAAGAGTTACGGCTATTAACCCCGCATACATATTCCGACCGGACAAAAAAAAAGCCTTCGCTGTAACAGTGAAGGCTTTATTTAAAAGAGATTACAGAGTTAATGCTCTACCGGCTTCAATTCACTGCTCTTTTTCTCACCCGATTTGATCGGGGGTTCAAGTTCAGCAGAAGCGGCCTCGATCTCCTTTTTCTCATTGGGATGAGCCAGCAGATATGCCTCAATCTCTTCCTTGTTTTTATCCTTGAAATATTCAAGAGCAGAAAGAATAATGCGTTTGTTTTCCTTGTCGAATTCAATGACGCGAAGAGGAAGTTCATCACTGATTTTGAACGATGAATGGATATCCTTAACCCCACCCTGAAGAAGGTGCGATACCGGAACAAAACCATCGACATCTCCAGGAAGAATCACAATAACACCTTTCTCGATAATCTGAGATATCTGTCCAGGTGTTTCGGCTCCGACAGCATATTTCTGCTCAAACTCATCCCATGGATCCTGATTGATCTGCTTGTGGCCAAGTGCAATTCGACGTGCATGAACGTCAAACTTGAGCACCTTGACTTCAAGCTCCTGGTTCTTTTTTACCAGTTCGCTTGGATGACGGATTTTCTTTGTCCATGAAAGATCAGAAATATGAACCAGACCATCGACGCCAGGTTCAAGCTCAACAAAGACGCCAAAATCAGTGATATTGCTGACGGTACCTTTATGCAGAGAATGTTCAATGTATTTTTCTGAAAGTGCAATCCATGGATCCTCGTTGACCCGTTTCATGGAAAGGGAGAGCTTGGTATGATCCTTGTCAATATTCAGGATCACACACTCAACTTCCTGGCCAAGGGAAACAAACTGACCCGGATGTTTTATATGCTGCGTCCAGCTCATTTCGGAAATATGAACAAGGCCTTCGATGCCTTTTTCGATTTCCACAAAAGCGCCGTAATCAGTGATGGAAACAACGCGACCTTGAGCTTTCGATCCGACAGGATACTTGATTTCAATATTTTCCCAAGGATGAGACTCGAGCTGCTTCATGCCGAGCGATACCCTCTTGGTGTTTTCGTCAAAGCCGACAACAACAACCTTGATAGGCTGGTCAAGCTCAACAACCTCAGAAGGGTGATTGATTCTTCCCCATGTGATATCGGTAATGTGTACAAGACCGTCAAGACCACCAAGATCTACAAATATTCCGAAGTCGGTAATATTCTTGACCGTCCCTTCAAGCACCATGCCGACCTTGATATTGGAAAGCATCTCCTCGCGACGGGCGGCATACGCCTCTTCAAGGATGACTTTATGACTGACAACAATGTTCTGGGTAACAGGATTGATTTTGACCACTCTGAAGTCCATCGTCTGACCGACAAGTGCGTCGAAATCACGAACTGGTTTAACATCAATCTGCGAACCGGGAAGGAAGGCTTCAACTCCGGAAAGGGATACGGTCATACCGCCCTTGACACGATTGATAATTTTACCGTTGATGATAGTATCGTTTTCAATTGAATCATAGATTTTATCCCAGATTCTGAGGACATCGGCTTTCTTCTTTGAAAGAATAAGCTGTCCCATCTTGTCTTCGATGTTCTCAAGATAAACCTCAACGTCATCGCCGACATTGACTTCATCATCAGCCCTGAATTCAAGCAGTGATACGATGCCCTCGGATTTGAATCCGACATCTATCGTAACATCCTTGTTGGATATCGAGACAATGCGGCCCTTGATAATCTCATCTTCAGTAATTTCATTGAGCGTGCTTGAATAAAGCTGCTCCATCAATGCAAGTTCAGCGGGCTCGTAGTGCGCAAAAAACTTGAGTTTTTTTCTTGCAGGTCTTTCCTTGACCTTTTTTTCCTGAGTACTAAATGCTTCTGCCATTAATTGTTTCCTTCCTCTCTTGTAAGTTAGCCTGCCTGCCGTGAGAGATATCGGCATGCGGTTTTATGGTTAATGAAAAATTTCTGTGATCTGCTCACGTTCCTGTCACCGGCAATCCTTCTGTAAGTCTAAAGCAAGATTATAGACAAGATCGACCTGTTGCTCGATCGTCAATTCCGACGTATCAATTTCGTGTGCTTCAATATGTTTTTTTAACGGAGCATGCTCTCTTTCGGCATCCGCACGATCTCTTTTCCTGATTTCATCTTCAAGCACGTCAAGATCAGGCAGCTGGCCTCCATCGAGTGACTTTGCAGCAAGTTCAGCATATCGCCGTTCTGCTCTTTTGCGGGCATCAGCGACAAGAAAAATCTTCAGTTCGGCATCAGGAAAAACAACAGTACCTATATCCCTTCCATCCATGACAACCCCGCGCTGACGTCCAAGCTCCTGCTGCATCTCTCTGAGCATGTCACGTACCGGCTTAAGTGAACTGATAAAACTTACCTCACGGCTGACCCGGTTATCCCTGATCTCTGCAGTAACATCACTGTCGTTCAACAAGACGCGATCGCCCTCAAAACGTATTGAAATATCCTTGACTAAATCGGAAACGCTCTCGGGAGAGCGTCGTAGATCATCGAGCAAGCCCTGCTGCAGGACTTTGAGGGTGACAGAACGGTACATTGCACCAGTATCGATATAAATATATCCAAGCTGCTGCGCCACTCTGCGGGCTGTTGTACTTTTTCCGGATGCTGCCGGCCCGTCAATAGCAATTATGATACGCTTTGCCCCTATTTCCTGTTTCACACGAATTTTGATTTGACTTTCATTTTATAAAATATATTTGCTTTTTCCAAACATATTGGTTACATGTTAAAACCCTTGTTTCTTTTGATCACTCATATTTCAATATTTTCTTTATGTCACTTCGCTGCGGTATTGTCGGATTGCCAAATGTTGGAAAGTCTACCCTTTTCAATGCCATCACCGCAAAACAGGCTGAAGCTGCCAATTATCCATTCTGTACCATTGAACCCAATGTTGGAACTGTTCTGGTTCCTGATGAGCGTATGCAGCAGATTGCTGATGTCGTAAAGACACCGACTCTTGTCCCGGCAACTCTTGAAATTGTTGATATTGCCGGTCTTGTAAAAGGAGCAAGCAAGGGAGAAGGCCTTGGAAACCAGTTCCTGTCTCATATCAGAGAGGTCGATGCCATTGTGCATGTCGTTCGATGTTTTGATGATGACAACATCATACATGTCGAAGGAAGAATAGACCCGGCTGACGATATCATTACCATTGAAACTGAACTGATGCTGGCCGATCTCGACAGCATGGAACGCCGAATCGAACGACTCAGAAAAAATGCAAAAAAAGAAAAGGAGCTCCTGCTGCAACTCGATCTGGCAGAAAAAATAATCGCTGGTCTTGGTGAAGGTATTCCTGCTCGAAACATTATTCAATCGCCTGAAGAACAAGTAATGGCAAGGCAGTTTTTTCTGTTATCGTCCAAACCAATTCTTTTTGCCGCCAATGTTGCAGAAACTGACCTTCCGGATGGCAACGACTATACAAAAAAGGTTGCGGAAATCGCAGCGGCATCTGGTGCAAAAATGCTGATTATCAGCGCAAAAACAGAAGCAGACATAGCTGAACTGCCCGAAAATGAACGTCCGGAATTTCTTGAAAGTATAGGACTTACGATGTCGGGACTCGATCGGCTGATTAAAACCGCCTATGACCTTCTCGGTCTTCAGACCTACTTTACTGCGGGTGAAAAAGAGGTTCATGCATGGACGATACATAAAGGTGCGGCTGCGCCGGAAGCCGCTGGAGCTATCCATTCTGATTTTGAAAAAGGGTTTATCCGTGCCGAGGTGATGTCATACCGTGATCTTATTGAATTAGGTTCGGAGCAGAAAGTCAAGGTAGCCGGCAAGCTCCGGTCAGAAGGCCGGGAGTACATTGTCAAAGATGGGGATGTCATTGTTTTCCGTTTTAACGTATAGCCTTGCAAGAATTGAACACAGAAAGCCCTATTGGAATTTTTGACTCAGGAATTGGCGGATTGACTGTTGTCAAGGCGATACAGGCAGCTCTTCCGTCAGAGCGTCTTATCTATTTTGGCGATACTGCAAGGGTACCATACGGACCGAAGTCGCAGGTCACCATAAGGAAGTATGCTTATGATGATATTGCCATTCTCATGCGGTATCAGCCAAAAATGATCATTGTCGCCTGCAATACCGTTTCTGCACTTGCCCTTGATGTCGTTGAGAAAGCATCTGGCTCGATTCCCGTTATCGGGGTGCTGAAAGCAGGAGCCGAACTTGCTGTAAAGGCAACAAAAAACAGCCGGATCGGAGTTATCGGCACACAGGCGACTGTGGCTTCCAATGCTTATGCCTGTGCCATTAACATGCTCAATCCGGAGATAGAGGTTGTTTCAAAAGCCTGCCCTCTTTTTGTGCCGCTTGCTGAGGAGGGTTTTATCGATCATCCCGCCACAAAACTTATCGCCAGAGAGTATCTGACAGCAATTAAAAAACACGGAATTGATACGCTTGTACTCGGGTGTACACACTATCCAATACTTCGCCGAGTCATTGAAGAAACGATCGGTCATGGTATCTGCATCATCGATTCCGCGGAAGCGGTCGCCCTCAGAACACTTGAGCTTTTGACTGAGTCAGGAGAATTTAACCATCACCGGAGAACCCCTGCTCCTCACCTGCTGGTCAGCGATCTACCTCAAAAATTCAGCCTGATCTATCAGCTTTTCATGAATTCAGATCTGCCGGATGTTGAACTGGTGGAAGTATAATGCCGGAAGCACAAGCCCTCATTCTTTGCGGTGAAAAGCATCGTTCTTCTTTTCGCTTTTGCCTTTTGCAGCCATACTTGTTACTTTTGATTTCTGATTGGTGATTTTTGATTTTTTGACTTAAACCGGTTCAGCGTGAAAGTAAACCTCGACAGAACTTCATCAGGATTCTGCATCGGAGTGCAGGGAACCATATATGTCGCTGAAGAAAAGCTTCAGACAGAGGGAAGTTTATACTCTTTCGGCGATGTTGTCCATAATGAGGTTGAGGTGAAACGATTGGAAGCGCTCGGTCTTATAACCGTTGATGAAACTGCTTTCAATGAACTTAAAAATGCCCAGGTGCTTATCAGGGCACATGGAGAGCCTCCTTCTACCTACAGGATTGCCAGGAAAAACAATCTGACCATTACGGACACAACCTGTCCTGTTGTTTCCAGACTTCAGCGGACAACGAGGATGCTCTATAAGCTCGGCTACCAGATCATTATATACGGCAAACATACCCATCCGGAAGTTACAGGCATCAACGGGCAATGTGATAATAACGCAGTCATTATCAAACATCCCGACCTCAGTGATCCTGAAGAGACAAAGGCGCTTGACCCTGCAAAAAAAACAGCGCTCATTTCCCAGACAACCATGGATATTCCAGGGTTTTATGAGCTGAAGAGAAATCTTGAACACTATTTTGCACAACGCTGTTCCGGTAAACCTGATCCATGGATGGCAATCCGTGATATAGACATTACTGCAGATGTGACCGACGTGTTTCCCATGCCCGGGCATGTGTTCAAGGATACCATTTGCCGCCAGGTATCGAGCAGAAACCAGAAACTGCAGGACTTCTCACTTGCCAACGATACAGTGATCTTCGTGGCAGGAAAGAAAAGCTCAAATGGTCAGGTTCTTTTCAATATCTGTAAAGATGCAAACCCTCACAGCTACTTTATAGAAGATATTGATGAAATCAAGGATGCATGGTTGAAGAACAGTCAAGGTAATACGGTTGACAATGTCGGCGTATGCGGTGCTACCTCAACGCCTATGTGGCTTCTTGAAAAAGTGGCCCGTTATATTGAGCATAACTTCGAAAATAATCCATGAGTCCACTCTCTCTTACCATCAACGGCCAACACGTTTCTGCATCGACGGGTACGTCAATTCTGGAAGCTGCAGCTGCCGCAGGCATTGAAATTCCTACCCTTTGTTTTCATGATTCCCTGCACGAGACAGGTTCATGCTGGATGTGCATTGTTGAGATTAAAGGGAAAAATCGTTTTGTTCCAGCATGTCATACGCTCGTGTCGGAGGGCATGGTGATTGAAACCGACAATGAAACGCTGAATGCAATGAGGCATCAGAGCCTTGAGAATATCATCGAAGAACACAGCGGCGATTGCATGGGACCTTGTGAGCTCTCGTGCCCTGCAGGATGCGATATCCCTGATTTTGTTGCGGCAATTTCGTCAAATAAGGACAGGGATGCCATAAAAATAATCAAGGAAACAATTCCTCTTCCAGGAATTCTCGGCAGAATCTGCCCGGCTCCCTGTGAAGACGAGTGCAGAAGGCACGGGATTGACACTCCGGTTTCTATCTGTGCACTGAAACGGTATGCCGCAGACAGTGATAGTGAACGAACCGACCGGTTTGTCCCAGAGATTGCCCGAAAAACAGGAAAAAAAGTAGCTGTCATAGGATCCGGACCAGCCGGGCTCAGCGCGGCTTATTTCCTTCTCCGCAAGGGACATGCAGTAACGGTTTTTGAATCCAGCGCCCTGCCCGGAGGTATGATGCGCTACGGTATCCCCCGCTTCAGACTTCCTGAAAGTGTTATAGAGAGTGATATTGCCACACTGCTTGCCATGGGTGTTGAGTTCTGCTTCAATACCACTTTCGGTAAAGAGATCACTGCCCATAAACTGGAAAAGGACTACGATGCCCTTTTTCTTGCTGTTGGCGCACAAATGGCATCGAGCATGAACATTCCCGGTGAACATGAACCAGGAGTAATAAGCGGTATTGAGTTCCTTCGTAAAGCAGCTTGCGGGGAGATGCAGCATACCGGAGTAAGTGTCGTAGTGACAGGAGGCGGTGATACCGCAATTGATGCTGCAAGAAGCGCGCTCCGTCTTGGAGCTTCAAGCGTAACTATTCTTTATCGACGATCAAAACATGAGATGCCTGCAAACGCCGCAGACATTGAGGATGCTCTTGCAGAAGGCATTATTCTTGTTGAATATGCTGCCCCCATAGCTATCAGATCAGCTGACGGCGCACTCGAAATTACGGCCATACGCATGCAGCCCGGCGATCCGGACAAATCCGGACGCCGAAAGCCTGTACCTGTAGAAGGTTCAGAATTCACGGTACCCGCAGACACGATAATATCGGCTATCGGTCAACAGATTGACCCTGCAGCAGCAAATTCCGCAGGAATGGGTATTGAAGAGAAAGGCGAACTGCAAGTCAATCCCGAGACACTGCAGTCCTCAACACCATGGATTTTTGCCGGAGGAGATTGTGTAACAGGCACCGATATCGCAATCCGTGCTGTTGAGCAGGGAAAAAGAGCTGCTCACTCAATCAACCTCTTTTTAAATGATGAAATCCCTTCAGCCCGGAAAAAATCTTTCAATTCCTCTTTTGGACCAAGGAATGAAGCTCCTCAGGCATTCTACGAGAAAAAAACTCCTGCAGCAAGAGTCCCCATGCCAGTATTATCTCTGAAGAGTCGCTCAAAGAGCTTCATGGAAGTTGCTTTGGGTTATACGGAGGATGCAGCGCGCCAAGAAGCGCAGAGATGCCTTGAATGCCGTTGCAGCGCCATCACTGATTGCCGTCTTAGAGAACTTGCCAGTCGCTACACTCCTTTTCAAAAAGTTGAAAAACATGAACATTCAGGCTTTTATAAAGCGCGAAAAGCCGACATAAGCATGGAACGGGAAAAGTGCATTGACTGCGGAATCTGCCTACGTATGCTTGAACAACTTGAAAGCAACAGGGTTTTTGACCGTGCTCTTGTGACAGAAAGCTGCCCTACAGGGGCGATCTCTTCAGCCGCAAGGTAACACAATTTACTTTTTCGGAGATTTCAGGAAGTCAAACAGATGACCGAACACAGTGATGACAACATGGAATGTGTTCTTGAACCAGACCCCGATATGCTGAAAAGCTTCATGCGTTGAACCTCCGGTGAGATGGAGATAGGCGGCATAAAGCACCAGAACAGAGGCTATCACAAGAAATAATCGCATGACTCTTCTCAAAAAAGAGAAGAGGATCATGATAGCTATGATAACGGCAATAACAAACAGTACAGGATGACCGACGAGGTAGTCAACAGCATTTTCCATAGTTACATGCTCATTGTTTAAAGATATTCCTGTAAGATACCTGAGATTTTTATTGAGGGAGAAGTGCTGGCCAGTGTATCTCGTGCTGCAAGCAACTCCAGACGCATTGCATAAGCCAATGCCGCATCATCAAGAATCATTCTGGCCTGCCGGTATATTTCCAACCCGTTAGCCTCATGCTGGATAAGTTCCGGTACTGCTCTCTCACTGCTTCCAAGTCCTTTCGCCACTATATTGGCCAGTGATATATTTGTGAGTTTAACGATGAGACGACTTATCAGGTAGTTAAGCATCCCCGTTTTATAAATAACAATCATCGGCACGCCAAAGCAAAGCGATTCAAGGGTTGCTGTTCCGGAGGTCACCAGAGCAAGATCGCTGAACTGCATGACTTCATATGCTGAACAGGTGATGATGGAAAGATCCCTGTACTGAGACAAAACATGATAACAGGAGTCAAGGAGATGGGGTGCTCGACCGAAAAGAAATACCACACGGTACTCCTTGCTCAATAACCGGGCAGCCTTAAGCATTTCCGGCAGAATATGATCGATTTCCTGTGGGCGGCTTCCTGGAAGAAGACCGATAAGCCTGACATCCGTCGCAAGATTATGCTTCTTTTCAAAAGAGTCTCTGGAAGGAAGAGAGAGTTCCTCAAGCTGTTCAATAACCGGATGACCGACAAATTCCGCATTGATGCCATGCCTGCGAAAAAATTCGACCTCAAAATTAAAAATAACAAGCAGTCGGTCGACATCACGTCTCATGGCCTTTACCCGACCCTCTTTCCATGCCCAGACCTGAGGAGAGATATAATAGATAACCGGAATGCCGAGATCATGAAAAAATCGGGCCATCAGCAGATTCATCCCTGGATAATCAACCAGAAATGCAGCCACAGGTTTTTCCCTGCGTACCGCTTCTTTGAGATCACGTATAACCCGTCGAAGAAATCCTGTATGTTTCAGTACATCAACAAACCCCATAATGCTCGTCTGGGATGCATCATAAAGCAGATCCGCGCCAAGCGCCCGAAGTTTCTCACCGCCGATACCAAACACCGAAATATCAGGTCTTGCTTTCAACAGTTGGGCGATAACTCCGGCAGCATGCATATCGCCTGAAACCTCACCTGCTAAAACAAAAAGCTTCTGTGACATCAAAAACGAGAGAAAATTGGATGAACGAGAGGGAAACTGTATTTTATTATTTATATGCCATAGTAAAGACTGATTGAGTTTCCATTATATCAAAATCAATAAAGAATGCAAGTTAAATTCGGTACTGACGGTTGGCGGGCAATTATAGCAAAAGAATATACCTATGATAACCTGAAACTTGCAGCGTTGGCTTCTGCACGATACTTTCTTGGCCATCCCAACAAGTCAAAGGGAGTATGCATTGGATACGATACACGCTTCATGTCAAAAGAGTTTGCAGAATATACTGCCGAAGTTTTTTCATCACAGGGACTGATGGTGTTTCTGTCAGACAGCTTTGTTTCAACTCCCGCTGTCTCTCTCTACACAAAATCGAAGCAGCTCGCGGGAGGAATTGTGATCACCGCATCACACAATCCTGCCATTTATAACGGCTTCAAGGTGAAGGCATCTTATGGCGGACCGGCTCACCCGGAAGTTATTGCTGAAATTGAGAATATCCTTCCAGAGATAGATCCTTTCACAGAGATTGCAGCCGATAAAAAACTGATCGAGCTGACTAATATGAAAAGTTTTTATGTAAACTATCTGAAAAACAGCATTGATCTTCCCCTGATTCAAGATTCAAGAATAAAAATTGCCCATAACGCCATGTTCGGGGCCGGTCAGGATATTATCACCAGCCTGTTTGATGAATCGATGCTCAGCTGTTATCATTGCAGCATCAACCCCGGTTTCGGAGGAATCAATCCCGAACCGATGCCTCAGTATATAGGAGAGTTTATTGAATTTTTCAAGGAGGTTGAACCCGATGTCGCCATCATCAATGATGGAGATGCTGACAGAATAGGTATGCTCGATGAAAACGGCTCTTTTGTGGACTCTCATAAACTTTTTGCCATTATCCTCAAAGACCTTGTCGAGGAAAAGCATCAAACGGGTGAAGTCGCAAAAACGTTTGCTTTGACCGATGTCATTGATAAAATATGCCTCAAGCATCATCTTACCATGCATGAACTGCAGGTCGGATTCAAGCATGTCAGCAAACTCATGACTACCAATGATATCCTGATTGGAGGTGAAGAGTCCGGCGGCATCGGCATTACCGCATTTCTGCCTGAACGCGATGGAATCTATACCGGCCTGCTTATTCTTGAAATGATGACCCGCAGGAATAAAACACTTTCGGAGCTGGTTCAGGAACTGTACGATGAATATGGTTTTTTCTGTTATAACCGACTCGACCTGCATGTAAGCGATTCAAAAAAACAGGCAATCATCGATCGTGCATCAACAGGAAATCTTGAAAACATCGCTGGATACAAAATTCTGAAATTCAACAATCTCGACGGCTATAAGTATCACTTTGAAGGTGGATGGATGCTTATCCGCCCATCCGGTACTGAACCGGTACTGCGTCTGTATTGCGAAGCTGACTCGCGGGAAAAGGTGGATAAGGTTCTTGCCTTTGCCGCAAAACTTGCCTGATACCCTATTGGAAAATAGAGGCAATTAATGACGATTTCCCCAACTGCAAATTCAGGGAGATCGTCATTTCGCTTTTAATCGAATAACTTATTAAGCAAACAACTGCATGAATTCCGGTTTTCTGACGTCATACAAACAAGTATTATTTCAACCACGTTACCTGGGAGATAAGACACATTGTATGAATTCACAGCTGATGCAGAAGAGGAAGCAAGAGCAGGCGCAGCAAAAAGCAGTACATTGCAGAAATCAGGTTTGACATCAAAAGAAGAGTCGTTCAGAAGTCTTGTCGCTGAACACCAGCAAATGGTCATCAATACCTGTTACCGCTTTGTTTTCAACAGGGAGGATGCAGAAGATCTTGCCCAGGATGTCTTTATCGAAGTATTCCGCTCTCTTGAACAGTTCAGGGAAGAAGCCAAACTCTCGACCTGGATATACAGAATCGCCGTCACCAAATCCCTTGACCACCTGCGTCGTTTGAAAAGAAAAAAACGTTTCAGTTCATTAAAAAGGGTAATCGGCATTGATGACCCTTCAGCGGAAATTGCAGCTCCATGCAATGATAATCCTGCAGACGCATTAGCCGGAAACGAACAGGCAGCAATCCTGCAGGAGGCTCTTGGTACTCTCCCCGACAGCCAGAAAACGGCATTTCTTCTCAGCAAACAAGAGGGGTTCAGTAATCAGGAAATCGCTGACATTCTCAAAACATCGGTCTCAGCAGTCGAATCTCTCGTACACAGGGCAAAAAAGAATCTTCACGACAAGCTCTATGCATACTACTCACACCAATGATTTTTTTCTGAAACCACAAGTTTTTCTCTTGTCTGTCGTCGGATGTAATGAAACAGAAACTTATGATGAAAGAGCATAACACCAACATAGAGGCACGGGTTGCCAACACCATGAAGCTGCTTGATGAAATGAAACCTCTGGAGGTACATCATTTTTTCAGAGCTCGACTTATGCAGAGAATTGAGCGGGAGTTCGGCCCGGGATTGAAACAGTCATATGCTGTTGCCGGAAATCGTTTCGTTTTCAGGTTAGCTTTCTTCACGCTGCTTATTATTATAAATCTTGGCGCCGCAGTGCTGTCAATTCAGCAGAACACCTTTGGGACATCATCAGGCATCAGCGAAATGCTTGACAAGCTGAATGATGACTATTCAAGTCATGAATTTGCTTACTACGACCAATCAGGCACTTATCCGGCAGATACAGCTACAAATGAAAATCAGACGCCTTGACAAAAGATTACCATCTTCTGATACTGATCACGTCAATGCCATTAATTAGAAAATGATACTATGAACTTTTTTACTTCAAAACGCCTGATCACCTCAGCGTTTGTGGTTCTTATCCTGTTGAATGCAACACTGCTCACTGCGTTCTGGCTGGAGCACACGCATAGGCTGGAGCCACTGCTGCACGCTGGTCATCAGTTCAACCAAGAGAGTTTTTTTGCAAAAGAGCTTGACCTCAGTGAATCACAAACCATCAGTTTCGAAAAACTGCGGCAGGAGCATTTTCTCAAAGTCAGACCTGAAATGGAAGCTATTGCTCCACTGAAAAAACAACTGGTTGAGGAGTCGTTTAAAGATAATCCGGATACAAAAAAAACAGATTCACTCGTTACGGCCATAGGTTTGCATCAGGCAGCAATAGAACGGGAACTGCTCCTTCATTTTCATCAACTTTCGAAACTCTGTACACCTGAACAACGTGGCCGTTTGAAAACAGTGCTTGAAAATATGTCAACACGCAGAATGCATGGCGGTAAAGGACGGTGGGGTGAGCACTCTCATGGTGTCAGAGAGGATTGGAATGGCACCACTCGGTAGAAGGAGAATCACTTCCGCCTGAATTTATTCCTCACTTTCACTGAGATAAGAAGAGCTTCTTCGCGGAAAAACACCATGGCACATGCAAGATAGAGAGCAAGAAGGGCTGTTTTTGCTGCAAGAAGAGCCCCGGCTTGAGGCAGCTTCGGCCCGGCAAAATACTCAAACCATCCCAGCACGATACCCACGACAAACAAGAGAAAAAGTTTAAGCCAGTCATAGGTAACGGGAAAGACTTTCAGTGAGTACCACGTCATAACAAGACACATGACAACCGTACCGGCAACAATAGCAAACGCAGCTCCATCCATTCCGCTCACGGGAACAAGCCACCAGCAGAAAAATGCTGTTACCGCTGCACCGGCAAACGTGACGACTGGCAGATATCGTGTATTTCCGGTAATGAGAATGCCTGCAGAAAGATTGGTAGATATCATGTCAAACACATAACTCAAAAAAATCCATGGCAGAATGGAAAGCCCTATCCAGTATCGAGGAGGGAGCAGGTAAAAACTTCCTGCATAGTGATGGCGGACAAGATCAGGAACAAAATAAGTAGCTGCAAGGGCCAGAAACATGGTGAAAAAGGTTGAAATACTCAGCACATGCCGGAACAGCCGTTTCGCATCGGGATCCTTGGCATGCTGCAGAAAAAACGGCTGCCAGGCAAAACGGAATACCTGGATAAAAAGCTGCAGAACAACACCAAAAGCGGCAATCCTGCCGTAAATGCCTACAATATCGGATGGTTGATAGCCTTTACCATAAATATTTTCTATCTGTGATGCCGGTATGCGGATTAAAATGTTCCTGTCAATCAGATGAATCAATAATCCGGCAATCCCTGTCGGGACATAGGGTAATCCTATGCGCAGCATTTCTCTGAGCTGGGCAGCTGAAAAGAAAATTCTGAACTGACTGAACACAGGAATAACCAGCAACAGACTGATCAGAGAACCAAAGGCCTCGGCAATAAAAACCCCAGGCAAGCCGGTATGGAGAGGAACAATAAGAATAACTGCACTGACAACAACGGCAATCACCCCGACTACTCTGGCAATGGCAAACTGTAGAGCTTTTCTTTTAAGACGCAGTTCTGCAAACGGGATGACCAGAAGGGTATCAATCCATAAAATAAGGGCGGCATATCGGACAAACGTAAAGTCTGAGGTTGATAACCCGATTAATTGAGCAATAAGGGGTGCAAAGAGTACAATGCATAACGCAAAAAGCGTTGAAGATACCAAAAGAGTCAGAAAGGCCGTGGAAAAAAGCTGTGTCTCATCCTGATCCTGATGTGCCGAATCTGAAACCACTTTGAGGTAGGATGTCTCAAGTCCATAGGAAAACAATACATTTGCCAATGCTATGTTGGCATAGATAATGGTTTGAACACCATTATCAAACGTTGAAAGTTTATTGGCGTAAAGGGGAACCAGCAGATAATTGAGACTGCGAGCCAGTATGGTACTTGACCCATAGATAACGGTATCTTTGAAAAGAAGCTTTAACTTTGAAAGCATGCAGAAAATAAAATCAGAAAAACTTAAACAGTACCCTTGGCAGCTTCAGACCCGTTGGCAGCCGCCCGTTGCTTCCGAATTGCCTCCTCATCAATCTGAAACCTGCCATCTTTTTGAATAACAGGTATTTTTGATATGACCTCCTTGAGATGGCGCTGTGCTTCCGCCTGCTGCTGCTTGAGTTTTTCAAGTTCATCGCCATGCAGACCAACAGGATTGTCCTTGTCAATCAACGAATCTTTGAACGACTCTATTTCCAGATTCTGCTCTCTTTTCATATACCCTACAAACCTGGAAAACAAAAATATAAAGAGGGAAAACACGGAAAGAGATAAAGCCATAACAAGAACCCAGCTCATTGAATCAAAATTCATAGCAACAGCGTTATGATTAATAAACCAAACAGTAATTTCCCAATTTAGCCGATATTACACTTTATAAAAAAGAGTAACTGATTTTCTTTTCTTTATTGAAGCAACAATCTCAAACGATACCATGAACGCAACCTCCCTGAACCGGCACATTATACAAACCGGAAAAACAATTCTGGAACAGGAAGCTCGTGCCATTCAACAGATAGCTGAACGGCTTGATACCAGTTTTTCGGACGCAGTCATGCTCCTGGCATCATGCAAAGGTAAAATCATTATCTCCGGAATGGGCAAATCAGGCATTATAGCCCAGAAAATTGCAGCAACCATGGCATCTACCGGTTCAACCGCCCTTTTTCTTCACCCTGCTGATGCTGCTCATGGAGATCTTGGCATTGTCAGCCAGGATGATGTTGTTATCTGTCTGTCGAAAAGCGGAACCACGGAAGAACTTAATTTTATCATCCCTGCACTTAAACAGATCGGTGCAACAATTATTGCCATGACCGGCAATAAACGGTCTTTTCTTGCACAGAATGCACACATCAGCCTTGATACCGATATAGAGAAGGAAGCCTGCCCTTACGACCTTGCTCCGACAACATCAACAACCGCCATGCTGGCCATGGGAGATGCACTTGCAATTTCTTTGATGCAGCAAAAAAATTTCACCCAGAGAGATTTTGCGCTGACCCACCCTAAAGGATCACTTGGACGACGGCTGACCGTAAAAGTTACGGACATCATGGCTAAAGACAGTTCCGTGCCGCTCGTCAAAGAACATGCTTCTGTAACTGATCTTATCCTTGAAATGACCTCAAAAAGATATGGGGTAAGCGCCGTGATCAATGATGCCGGATGTCTTACCGGCATATTTACCGATGGCGACCTCCGCCGACTTGTGCAAAGCGGCAAAGAGTTCCTCACGCTCAGCGCAGGTTCAGTCATGACACCAAACCCAAAAACCGTCTCATCCACAACTCTGGCCAAAGAGTGCCTTGACATTCTTGAAACCTACCGGATCACGCAGCTGCTGGTCTGCGACAGTGAACAGCATCCGGTCGGAATGGTCCATATTCATGATCTGATTACCCTTGGCCTATGACATAAAGCACAAAAAAAGCGACTGACTATTGATCAGGCTATCCCCTCTCCATTATCATCTTCTTCGTCGTCAAAGATTTGTGTCTCCAAGCCCGTTATGAATCCCATCATGAATATCCTTTTTGCAAGCTCAGGCAAAATCTTGTCAAGATCATCAAAACTGAACTGATAATCAGCTTCAAGGGCACTATTCAGATTTTCCTTTGAGTTTTCAAAGGTTTCTTCAGCCAACTCCCACAAGCGCTCCACTGATTCGTCTTCATCCATATCACTCTCCTTAAAAAAGCCACCAGAGTGTGCAGTACCCCGGAGGGACTATATTAAGCTGTTGACCAGCGCTGCACTCGATGATCCTTTCCAAATATAGGAATTGAACCTTACATTCGAATATAACCGGTGATGCACTATTGGCTTTCCTCATGAAAATCGTTTCTATGAGCGCAAAAGATTTGTATATCTGGCGACATCAGGTTGTAGCTGCACCCTACAAGCAGGTGTTACATTTAATTGCAGTTCATGAGGTTGATATCAGGTAAATGTTCTCCTTCGAGCGTTTATTGCTCAGCAACAATAGCTTGCCATCACTGAAAATTTATTAACTCAACGCCGGGTAATCGGTATACCCCTTCGTTCCAGACATATAGAATGTCGTCATATCAGGTTCATTGAGGGCTGCACCCGATTTCCATCTCGCGACAAGATCCGGGTTGGCAAGGAACGCTCTTCCAACAGCTATCAGATCACATTTGCCCTCTGCCAGATCGCTCTCCGCGCGTGCAGCATCGTAGCCGCCAGAGAGAATCAGCGCCCCCGTAAACTCTTTTCGGAATGCTGCCTTGATTGAGGCAGGTACTTCCGGCGCACCCATAGATGAGTGATCGACAAGATGGATGTAGAGCAGGCCGAGAGCATTGAGCTGCCTGGCAAGATAGGCATAGTCGGTTTCCATAGCCGGGTAGAGCGGCATGTCGTTGAAAATACCGTAAGGCGACAGGCGTATGCCGACCCTCTCCTTGCCAATGGCCTGACTCGCCGCTTCGGCGACTTCGAGCACGAAGCGGGCCCGGTTCTCGACGGCACCACCGTAATGATCTTGACGCCGATTCGAATTGGGACGGAGGAATTGTTCAAGCAGATATCCGTTTGCACTGTGCAGCTCAATGCCGTCAAAACCTGCTTCAATCGCGTTCCTCGCGGCGTGTGCAAATTCTTCGATAGTGCTCTTGATATCACCATCATTCATCTCCTGCGGAACAACATACTGTTTCATACCCTCGGCATCGGTATATATTTCACCCTCAGCAGCTACTGCAGAGGGCCCCAGCACCCGCGCACCGGCAGGGACATTAAGGGGGTGCCCTATTCGCCCTCCATGCATTAACTGGATGAACAGTTTTCCCCCTTTGGCATGAACTGCGTCGGTTACGAGCTTCCACCCCGCGACCTGCTCCCTCGAAAAAATTCCCGGTATCCGTGGATAGCCTAAACCATTGGGAGAAGGGGATGTGCCTTCAGTGATGATGAGACCGGCAGAAGCCCGCTGAGCATAGTACACAGCCATGAGTTGGTTCGGGAGGTTGTCTATGGCACGATTACGGGTCATCGGTGCCATGACCAGATGATTCCGGAGCGTAAGTGATCCTAACGTGGCTGTTGAAAATAGTTGCGACATGATGGCTCCTCTTGAAATATGAGCAGGTTTTCTGAACGAGTAAATAAAGAGCTGTATCCCTTACCAACTCCGTGGGCACAGAAATAATTCAAAGGTAGAAACAAAAGAAACGTAAAAGGCACATTTTCACGGGAAGCCCTGCTGGATGAAGAGTACTTTAGTTCCGCATCCAAGTCGAAAGGTTTTTGGGTTTTCTTCTTTTCATGCAAACGACAACAGCAAAAGCTGATCTGACTGGTATCGTTGCTCAGCAAACTGGCTTGAACCTCAATGACAGCGAATCAGCTGGTAACTGAGTATCTGGAGCAGCTGCAGCTGCCGTTTGACAATGAGTATGAATTGGCCCTGAACATTGAGTCTATGGATGGGGATTAAGTGCATTCCTTGCAGCTCCCTGGCGAAGTCAGGGAAGTGTGTTGTATTTATTTTTGGGTGGAATCGGAGTTGAAAACGGCTTCGAGTGTTGAAGCGGTGAGGATGGCTTCGCCCCAGGCTTCTCATGCCGGTTCGGAAGCATTGCTTAACTGCTCTGTTGCCCATGCAGGTAAGGCCCCAAAGCGACGTTCCAAAAGTCTTTTCAGAAGCCTGGATTCACCTTTGGCAATACCTTGCGTTATGCCTTTAGCTCTACCGAGTCTTTCTACACTGGTGATGTATTGCATTTTTTTGCTCTCCTCGATAGTTTCGATTTCTTACCAGATTTGTGTTTCCATCCATGGCGGCAGTGTCATTAACCAATCCAAAACGCTAAACAAGTCGATGACTCGTTGTTTATCCCAATGCCGTTGATAGAGTATTCGTACTAAACTGAGTTTGGCTTCATAGCGTTCCTGATGCTCCTT
>JABDHL010000048.1 GCA_012972825.1 Chlorobiaceae bacterium | reverse complement strand
GGACAGTAATATCGATCTTTAGTTAGATTCAAATACATACGAAAAAAATAAACGGACAATGAAACACATTCAGCCCCCTTCTAACATTAATAAAATTTGGGGCCTCCTGTTGCCGGAAGAACATCGTAATTCTATTATTCTTTTCTTTTTAATGCTTATCGGCGTTGGACTTGAAACACTTGGTGTTGGTCTTGTCATACCCGCTCTATCGCTCTTTACTCAAAAAAATTTTGCTGCAAAATATCCTGCTTTTCAACCGTTACTCAATTTTTTCGGAAATCCAGACCAACACAGCTTGGTCGTTGGCGGGTTATTGCTGCTGCTTGGTGTCTATATTGTAAAAGCTGTTTATCTGGTATTTCTTACATGGACTCAAAACAGCTTTACTTTCAACATCGGAGCAAGGCTCTCATTGCGATTGTTTACCATTTATCTTCGTCAACCCTATGCGTTTCATCTGCAACGTAACTCGGCACAGTTAATCCGAAATGTTACGAATGAAGTATCAATTTTCACCGGCAGCGTGTTATCGCCACTTATGCAGTTGTTTTCCGAGTCATTGATTGTCGCAGGCCTCTGCCTTATGCTACTTGTTGTGGAACCGATTGGAACAATCTCCATTGTATGCGTGCTTGGCCTTACCGGATGGATGTTCTTCCGCTTTACAGAAGGAAGTATAACCCGCTGGGGTAAAGCAAGACAGTACCATGAAGGGTTGCGCCTTCAGCATTTACAACAAGGGCTGGGCGGTGCTAAAGATGTTAAACTTCTTGGAAGAGAGAGCGATTTTTTAAAAGAATACAGTATCCATAATAGAGAAAGTGCAAAGGTTAGCCGCTTAAACGCTACCATGCAGCAACTTCCCCGTCTTTGGCTTGAGTTACTTGCTGTTTGCGGTCTGGTAGCTCTTGTGCTTGTTATGCTTGCACAGGGAGGGGCACTCGAAACCATCATTCCAAAACTTGGGCTTTTTGCAGTAGTAACTTTTCGCTTGATGCCCTCAGTTAACCGATTGTTGAATGTTATGCAATCTCTTAAGTACTGTTTGCCTGTTATTGATATCCTTCAAAAGGATCTTATACTTACTGCACCTGAAGAACCTGAAAAAAAATCAACACAATCATCTTTTCATAAATCCCTTGAGTTACAGCACATTACCTATACATATCCTGGTGCTTCCTTACCATCTCTTAAGGATATCTCACTTAGCATAAAATGCGGTGAATCAATTGGATTTATCGGGACAAGTGGCGCGGGAAAAAGCACTCTGGTCGATATACTGCTTGGCTTGTTACCTCCAGATCAGGGTATTGTAAAAGTAGACGATGAAAATATTCAGCAAAAATTACGAGGCTGGCAAAATCAAATCGGTTACGTACCACAGTCAATTTATCTAACAGATGATACATTGCTTCGTAATATAGCCTTTGGGCTTTCCAATGAAGAAATCAATAAAGAATCTGTTTTAAATGCAATTCGTGCAGCCCATCTGGAAGAATTTATTCATTCTCTCCCCGATGGCATTGATACGGTTGTTGGAGAAAGGGGCGTTCGTCTTTCAGGCGGTCAACGTCAAAGAATCGGTATCGCACGTGCTCTCTACCACGATCCATCTGTACTTGTCCTTGACGAAGCTACCAGTGCGCTTGATTCGGCTACAGAACAAGGTGTTATGGAAGCTGTTCGAGAACTGCAAGGTTCTAAGACCATCATTATAGTTGCTCACCGTCTCAGCACTATAGAACACTGTGACAGACTTTATCGACTTGAAAATGGCCAAATAAAATCACAAGGACCACCTGATAACATTTTACATTAAAATTATCAAGCAATGTATAGATATCCTGTTTTACTCAGATATGGGTATATCACATGATGATTTTAATATACACCAATTAAAGGATAAGAGTTCATCTGTTCAGTATAAGACTTGATTTTTTATGCATTCCTAAGCTTAGGTAAAGTCAAAACATGCGTATAACTTTTTTATTACCATCCGACAACCTGACTGGTGGAAATCGAGTAGTTGCTATCTATGCGCAGCATTTAGTGGCACGAGGCCATCAGGTGTTGGTGGTTACCTGCGCACCAGATCGAATGAATCTTCGTAATAAAGTTCGAGCTTTGTTAAGGAACAATTGGCAACAATTGAGAAATAATGCCGCACCTCAACCGGGCCACATTGCGTTATCCGGCATTACACACAAAGTTTTGGAACGCCCTCGCGCCATCACGTCCTCCGATGTGCCTGATGCTGACATCATTATTGCGACCTGGTGGGAAACTGCGGTCTGGATGCATACTATGCCAGCATGCAAGGGCCGAAAAGTTCATTTGATTCAGGGCTACGAAGTCTTGCCTGGACAGAAAACCATTGATAAAGTACATGCAGCTTTACAATTACCAAATTTGAAAATTGCCATTTCATCTGATCTCAAGCAAACGATAGAAGAAAAACTTGGCAATTTGGGTATTACCGTTATTCCAAATGCAGTTGATCCGACGCAGTTTAATGCCCCACCAAGAAGTAAGCAATATCCGCCTACAGTTGGCTTTGTCTATGCAATTGCACACTTTAAAGGTGCTGACGTTTGTATACGCGCATGCGAAATGGCTCGCCAACAAATTCCAGAGCTCAAAGTCGTTGCTTTCGGAGCTGACAAGCCTTCAACCGAGGTGCCTTTGCCAAAGGATACTGAATTTCACTATCGACCGGAGCAAGCCAATCTCAAGAAGATTTATAGCGCTTGTGATATCTGGTTATTTGGATCGCGACTTGACAGTTTTGGTTTGCCAATTCTTGAAGCAATGGCGTGCCGCACCCCGGTCATTGCAGTTCCGATTGGTGCTGCAACCGATTTACTTGGCGATGGAACAGGGATCCTGGTGGACAAGGAATCATCCGAAGAAATGGCTACAGCAATCGTCGCCATATGCCGACAATCCGCAAATGAATGGCAAGAACGCTCCGACCGCGCCTACCGTAAGGCACACAGTTATTCCTGGGATGATGCTACTACACTGCTGCTCAATTTACTACGCAT
>JABDHL010000047.1 GCA_012972825.1 Chlorobiaceae bacterium | reverse complement strand
ATCTTCAGCCGATTTAATGCGTTAGGATTGGATAACAGCATTGAAGCCTTGTTTCGCTTCTACCAGAATCATGTCGAAATCAACTTGAACACATCATCTTCAATCGCAGTGCTCAAAGTCAGGAGTTTCAATACGGATGATTCATATCGTATCAATGAAATGCTGCTGCAGATGGGGGAGCAATTCATCAATCGGCTCAATGAACGGGGTCGGCAGGATCTTATTCGCTTCGCCTCTTCCGAAGTGGACATCGCTGTTGAAAAATCAAAAGCAGCCGCAAGAAAGCTTTCGGCTTTTCGGAACAGACAAGGGATATTTGATCCCGAAAAACAATCCGGACTGCAATTGCAGCAAATCTCAAAACTGCAGGATGAGCTGATTGCAACTAAAACACAGCTTAGTCAGGTTCAGGCCTTCACTCCTGATAGTCCTCAACTGCCTGCTCTGAAAAACAGGATAGGGAATCTTCAGTCATCGATAGAGAGCGAAATGGCTAAAGTGGCCGGCGGCGGCACATCGCTCACCAATAAAGCTGTTGAATACGAACTTCTCGCATTGGAACGTGCAGTGGCCGACAAGCAGCTTGCCGCAGCAATGGCATCCCTGGAACAAGCCCGGAGTGATTCCCAGCGAAAGCAGCTCTACCTTGAGCGCATTGTGCAGCCGAATAAGCCAGATATAGCAATTGAGCCATACCGGTTGAGGGGTATCCTGAGCATTTTTCTTTTGGGATTGGTTGTCTGGGGCATATTGACCATGCTGATCGCGGGAGTCCGTGAACATCATGACTGACCAGATGCAACCCATGCTTCACGAAACCTCTTTGTTCCGGTCATTCAGGATTCAGATGCGGGTTATCGGAGCCCTTTTGATGCGCGAAGTGCTTACAAGGTATGGCCGTCACAACATTGGTTTCTTATGGCTTTTTATCGAGCCCATGTTGTTTACACTGGGAGTCACAATGCTTTGGACGTTTATGAAGTCCAATCATGGTTCTTCAATTCCAATTGTTGCCTTTGCGGTTACTGGATACTCATCCGTATTACTCTGGCGTAATATGCCTGCACGAACTATTGGTGCGGTTGAGCCTAATTTGTCGCTGATGTATCATCGCAATGTAAAAATCATTGATGTATTTGCGGCCCGTTTGCTCCTTGAGGCTGCGGGCGCAACCACCTCATTTTTTGTGCTTTCGATTTTATGGATTTCTATTGGCTGGATGCAGCCTCCACAGGATATTTTGAAGGTTCTTTTTGGATGGTTTATGATAGCTTGGTTTGGAGCTTCACTTGCGTTGTTGCTTGGAAGCCTCAGTGAGCGGAGTGAAGTTGTTGATAAAATATGGCACCCAACCGCATACCTACTCTTCCCTTTGTCAGGAGCAGCCTTTATGGTTGATTTTCTTCCTCAGTCAGTACAAAAGTATATCCTTGTTTTGCCAATGGTTCATGGTGTTGAAATTTTACGTGAAGGTTATTTTGGATCACTTGTTCATGCTCACTATGATATTCTATATATGGCTACAGTTTGTTTGGTTTTGACAATTTTAGCTTTTGCTCAAGAGCGGCATATCAGCAAAAAGGTTATTCCAGAATGATTTGTATGAGGAACGTGGTAAAACAATACCAGACTCGCCATGGAGAAGTTACTGTTCTTGATCATGTTAATCTTATAATTCGTCATGGGGAGAAAATCGGTATTCTTGGACGGAATGGTTCAGGCAAGTCAACGATGATAAGACTTATCAGTGGGGGCGAACAACCGACATCCGGCTCTATTGAACGTTCAATGAGTGTCTCATGGCCTTTGGCTTTTTCTGGGGCTTTTCAGGGAACCCTCACTGGTTTGGACAATCTACGGTTCATTTGCAGAATATATGGTGTAAATGCTAATAGTCGTATTGAGTATGTTCAGGATTTTTCTGAATTAGGTAAATATCTTTATGAGCCAGTTAAAACATATTCTTCTGGTATGCGAGCACGACTTGCTTTTGCTATTTCTATGGCAGTAGATTTTGATTGCTTTTTGATTGATGAGATTATTGCTGTAGGTGATAGTCGATTTCATGAAAGATGCCAGCGTGAATTGTTTGAAAAACGAAAAGAGAAAGCAATGATTATAGTTTCGCATGACATTCAGAACATAAGGGAACAATGTGAAAGATTCTGTGTTGTTCATGAAGGAAAATTGTTTCAATTTTTTAATATTGATATAGCCTATAATTTTTACAAAGATAATTGTTAAAAGGTAACAATTCGTGCTTTAGCAAGTACATTATTAAAATTAAAAAAATAATTTTATAAATATTCTAATAACAATCACAAAAGTAATTTGATCTCATTACTTACAGAGAATATATTGCAAAATTTTTCAAGTTGCAATGTAAGTATATTATAAAGTTTATTTTTATTAAAATTACCACCAACAACAAAAATATAATTAATATAATTTATAAATATTATTATATATCATAGGTATCTTAATTAAGTTAATAACTGAAAATTAAGACAAAATAAACGGAGTCTTTAATTTAAGAAATGAGTAAAAAGAAACTTAAGGTACTACTAGAAATAAGGCCTGCATTGGATGGGTTTGCCGGTATTCCTCAAGAAGTTCGTTTACTATTTCAGGGATTATGCAATATTAATTCAATTGAAGTTGACGGATTGATTCAAACATCCCATAAAAAATTATATAGAGGGACTAATGATTGTAACCATTTTTGGAAAAAAATAAGTAATTCAAAAAAAATCAATCGTTATTCCAAAGTTATAGTTTCAATGGCAGAAAAATCTCATCAAAGTAAGATTGAAATCTTACTTGATATTGTAGAAAAAAAAATGCTTTTGTTTTATTTGGTTTTGAAAATGATTACTGGTATTAATAAAATTAAGTTAACGCATTTTGATCCTTTATTATTTAAAGATTTTATTTGGCGAACATTTTTTTCAAAAACATTACCAGTTTCTGATTTTGTTTATGTTGCCAATGCGGGCTATAAAATATGCTCTATTCCATGGAATATGATGCATATGATCGGGTTGAAGTCTTTGCACTATACCAACTCTCCACAGTACCCAGTATTAGATACAAAGGATTTTGATGTTTTTATAGGCCAAACTCCTTATCCAGGAAGAGTGCATCCAAATACTTCCCTTGTTATTCGTTATCATGATGCACTTCCAATATTTATGCCGCATACTATTTCAGGGAAATCTAAGCATCAGGCAACACATTTTTATGCATTAATGAGCAATGTCAAATCAGGAGCATATTTCGCTTGCGTTTCGGAGTCATCAAGACAGGATTTGATTCGGATTTTTCCCGAGGTTGCAGACCGGGCTGTTACCATTCATAATATGGTTTCTGATTACTATTATCGAGAAGATTCCTCTGATAAAAAAGTTTTAAGGATCATTAGATTACGGCAACATGGTGATTTTAATGATAAGACTAGAGCTTATGGTCTTATCCCAAAGTTTTTGAATACAATAGATAAAGAGAATTTCTATAAAAAATGTTTTAGTAATGGATCAATAAGATATCTTCTTGTGGTGTCAACCATCGAACCAAGGAAAAATCACACTCTTCTTCTTGCAGCATGGGAAGTACTTAAAGATGAGCTTGATCCAGAGTTAAAACTTATTGTTGTGGGGACTTTGGGATGGGATTATAAAAATATATTGCAAGAATTTAATAGATGGATAGATTGTGGTGATCTATTCCTTCTGAGCGATGTCCCAGCTTCTGATCTTAGAGTACTTTATCATCACGCTTTAGCTACAATATGTCCCAGTTTTGGTGAGGGTTTTGATTTTTCTGGCATTGAATCAATGTGTTGTGGTGGTATTACTATTGCATCAGATATTCCTGCGCATACAGAGATCTATGCCGATGCTGCGGAATACTTCGACCCCTATTCTGAAATTAGTTTAGTTAACACACTAAAGAAAGTTCTCTATGAAAAAGAGTCTTTAACAATCCGGGAACACATGCGTCATCGAGGGGAAGAAATTTCATTACGTTATCGTCAAGATAATATTAGACCAAAATGGGAAAATTTTCTTCAGGATGTTGTATCTGTCAAAATGAAATAATAAAAACAAATTCAGCTATTGATTTAAATCTTTTGTATTAAATACACTATTGTTTCTTTATACGTAAAATAATACAAATTAGTTGTAGGTATATGTTGTATTGATTGAATCAAAATATTACTCAAAAATATTACCCTGTATAATTTTATAAACGTTTAGATAAGTCTATAGAAATTAACTGATATTGATTTGTAAATTTATGTATTAAAGGGATAAGCTAAAATAACCTAAATAATTTATTTTCAAATCGATTACTCCATAAAATAAAAATTTCCTGTTATTACATAATAGATTATAAGGATTTATTTATTGAACAACCTGACACCTGGTATTAAAAATGACAAATAGTAACTGCGTTTAACAAACGATAAATATAATGAACAAATACCTTTAATAATTGCTCAGAAATTTATTTATTTAAACAAGCTACAAATTTTGTTCTATGACACATATAAGATTTAGTGTAATATTAAAAAAGATCACTCTTTAATGCTTTCTATAATTTTAGCGTTGATTGAAATAAGTAAAATATGAGAGAACGTGCTTTCATTTGCGATCCTGTTTGTGCCCTACCGTATGGGCATAATGTTGTAGGATTAAAATATTTTTCTGAGGCATCTAAACCTTTTTATAATACAATAATTCCTATTGCATCAACTTGTTTGCCAGAGGATATTGCATTAAAATATGGTTTCGAGCGAGGATTCGAATTTTATTATTATAATCATATTAATATCGATCCTATAAATAAAATACCCAGTGCACATTCTTTATCATCTGATTACGATTTGATGATTGAACTTGCGATTCAGGATATGTCTACTATATATGAAAAATATGTTATTTCAGAAAATGATGCATTATTTTTCCCATGTGTCGACTATTATGGCGCAATGGCTATCCTTGAATTATTGTATAGAATATCACCACCAAAAACACCTTTTGTATATTTTCGTTTTATCGGTGTTATGGAGAATGCTACCTCTATTGGCTTATCAGGGCTACCAAAACTTTTGAAAGACATAAAAAAAATGTTAGCTGCTGGATATAAAATAAAGTTGTGTGCGGAGACGCCTCGCTATGCCGATAGCTTGGCTTCTGACCTCGCTACCTTTGTAAACGTTGTTCCCTATCCGACACACACTGATATGATCAAAAAACTAACCATCATCGAAGGAGGGGGAGAAGAGTATAAGGATATATTCACAGTAGTCTGTCCAGGATCCGCACGCTGCGATAAGGGTTATCTTGACCTTTTTGATATTTTTAGCACAATTCGAAAAATTGATCCTAGACAATCTATAAAGTTTGTAGTTCAGGGGTTACCTGTGGCAGACAGTTTGCAGCACACATCATATACAAACCAATTGTATGCGATCCCAGGGGTAAAAATATTGCATAGCACCCTTTCAGAAGAAGAAATGAATGAGTTGTACTCACTTTCTGATCTTGTTCTTCTACCATATGATACAGCAATTTATGCTTTTCGAGGATCAGCGGTTTTCATGGAGTGTATATCTCGAGGTATTCCAGTAATAGCTCTTGCTGGATCAGCTTTCTGTGATCAAATTATTTATTATGGTGCTGGGTCTGTGGTACCTGAGATTGGTTCTTTTGCAAATGAAATTCTCCAATATCGCTATGTTTCTAAGCCGACTCTTATCACTAAAATGTATCAAGCTCGCCATCGTTATTCTATTGATGCAGATTATGCATTTATTCAATGGATGACACCATGAAAACTCTATTTATTGATCATAAGGTTCATGCAAAAACTCGGTCTAGTGATTTTTTTTTAGCATTGCTTAGACAAAATTTTAAAACGATAGATGTTGAATATTTTGATATAGAGTCTCAAAACAAAATAAAAGCATTGAATGGACCACGCGTATATGATTTGATTATAATATGGCAACTAGATTTTCTAGCACCAGTATTTATATCCCTGGGATACCCGACAGTTGTTATTCCTATGTATGATGGATCAGCGAACTTGCCATTTGAGCATTGGATGGCTATGAATAATGCTTCCGTGATCTGTTTTTCGAGAACATTACATGAAAGGGTTACTGCTGCGGGTTGTCGTTCATATTTGGTCAAATATTTTCTACAACCCTGCAAAGAATCACAACTACCTAAATTCGATTCATTGCGAGGCATTTTATGGATGAGACGGCCTCAAGATGGACTGAACCCCAAATTAATCGACAGATTACTGGGGAGCCAGATAACAACTCTTCATGTGCACAATGCACCTGATGATGGCAATCCCCGACTTTTGAAAGATCCAGTATATCTTGTCAAGTCATTCCCAGTTACAGAGTCCCGTTGGGGCGTAACATCGAACGATTACTTTTTGGCGTTGAAACGAGCCAATGTATTTTTTTCACCTCGTATGTCCGAAGGAATCGGAATGTCAATGCTTGAAGCTTTTGCAAATGGCTTGCTTGTTATTGCGAATGATGATGCAGTGCATAATGAGTATGTAGCTAACTGGGTAAATGGGATTTTAATACGTCCAGATATAACTAATGTCTTTGAATTAAATATACAAGAAGCAAAAGATTTGGCTTATAATGGCTGGTTTGGGAGTGTTAATGGATACCAAGAGTGGCTTGATACTCGTATGCACTTGATTGAATTTATCAAAGATACAATGCTGATGCCAATGACGACTTGTAAAGCAAATCCCCATTTCATGTCTGCTATTTTGGATGCTTATTCACTTGGTGCAGATGCTTACGGACATTTTTTGAGAGAACATATTTTGAGCAGGCATAGTATTGAGCATAATCAAAAAATTGCATTACCACTTCGTTCTCTGTTTCACAAATTAAGTTGCAATAGTTCAGTTCTTGATGCAGAAGGTCTCTTTTTTGGCACTTCACCAAAATCTGTAGCTAACAAGTTTGGTTTTGACAAATTTGATTCCTTTACAGCTTACCTCTCATCTCAGATGGCAGGATTTTCGGTAACACATAATGAATTTATTAAAACCGACTCAGAAATAGTACTTTCAATCTTTTGTCAACTTGAGAATGATGACGATAATAATTGGTTGATGTTAATATATATAAACCAGACACTCATTACCCAAAAAATGCTTCCAAAGAAAAAGTGCGATTTTACAATTGAAATCCCTGTGTTAAAGGGAGCTAGTAGCCGCCTTGATGTATTGTTTTCATTTATACCCTCGCAGTTGGATTTTATAAATATTGAATTGCCCATACTTAAGTTTTTTAGTGTTCACTTACTGGAGATTTGAGAATGTCAACTTCCCCTTTAAAAATTGGAGCATTTGGTACTGGTAATATCGGTGAAGACTTGATGTTACAGGCTATTTTGATATCGGAACCAACATCTGAAGTAATAGCATATGGTAAACCGTTACTACCGTTTGAGATTCCTTATATATCTCGTACTGATTTCTTGGCTTGCCCAGAGAAATATCTCAAAAAAAGTACATCGGTAGATTTCGGTGGGGGAAATCTTTTTTGGTCTGAACAAAATTTATGTGAGATGCTTGTAATAACACAACAAGCTAAGTTAGCAGGACTGCCAGTCAGACTCAATCGAGTTGGGCTTCAAGGTTTCGAACAAAACAAAGACTATGCTAGGTTGTTACTCAAACTAGTGGAAAGTGTTTCTGTAAGAGATTCAGATTCATTTGAAATTGCAAAAATGCTAGGTCGTTACGATTGCGAAATTTCTAAGGATTATGTTTTTAACTTATTTAATGATCGCGAAGTATCACAACCTCCATTGAGCTTACCAATTAGAGTTGGAATTAATTTTGCTGATAGTCGTTTTACCTCTGAAAGAGAAGAAGATCAAGGGTTTATCAATCACATTTCTGGTATATTTGCTGAGTTAGCAAGAATATTTGGGAGTGAGTTAGAGTTTTATTACATACCATTTTGTATTCATAGAACGTATTCTCCTGAGAACGATCTTATTGCTGCCGCTCGTTTGTGGACATCTTCAGAGGGTTTAATTCACTATATTGATGATATTTCAAATACAAATGATTTAATTAGAAGTGTAGACTCTATGGATATATTGATAGGGCATAGATTTCATATGCAAGTTCTTGGATATGCTCTGAAGAAGTTTGTGATACCCATGGTGCAAAGAGATCATTCATCGGATAAATACACTGCTATTGCGATTGATAATGGGGTGATACCGATATGCTATGAGGGTATTTCACAGGGATTTATTCTGGAAAGAATCCAACGGAGATTGATGGATTTCATTAGATTTAGAATTAAGGAAAAACTATGATATGGATACCTCATTGTTAGATACACAGTTGGGGCATCTGACTGATGAAGCATTTGTTCATCATGTATTTATAACTCATCTAAAACGCACATGTTTACCAGCTCAAGCTCGTTATTATCTTCGTGTGTTAGAGTCAGGTTCATCACGTTTTTTTGTATGGAAAGAGATTCAAACATATGCTTTTTTAGAGAGTAAAAAGAATTGTTATTTTGATGATGAATTACTAAAAGGAATAATGTCACTTGAAGGTGAAATATTTGTAACTGAAAGCTATCGTTATATCCTAGGTAGAGATGTAGACCCATCTGGGTTAAAAAACTACATAACTTGTCTGGAAAAAGGAAATGGAAAAGCTCATATTATATATAGTCTTTTAATAAGTGATGAAGGGAAGGAACGTTCCGCACAGATACCTTTTCTCTCTAAATTAACAAATAAGTTATCGCAAGAAGTGAATATAAAAAGTTCACTCAATTTTATAAGTGTACTCCGATTAATAGCGTTAGATGGAGACGCTTTTATAAATTCTTCATATAAGACTATTCTTGGCAGAGAAGCAGATAGTGATGGTAAGGAATTTTACAGGAAGGCGCTTAATAAAGGTGTACCCAAAATTAATATATTAATTTCGTTGGCAGAATCAAAGGAAGGATTTAGTTGTCCAAAAACTTGGAGTATCAATTATTTTTTTATAATAAAACGTTTTTTTAAAAAAGTGATTGCTCGTTAATTATTATTGAATAATAAATATGGTAATCCAAAAAACGAAAATAATATATAGAATACAAAAAATTATCATTTATTAAGTGCTTTCCAGAAAATAATACCAAATAAAAGACTATAAACAAACTATAACCATATATATTATATTTTAACTATCAAAACGCTAGAAAAATATGTAAACCAAATAATGAATGATATCGAATCGTATTAGAAAGTAACTTATTGAAGCGCGATTATTTAAAATTACATAACTAATTTATTTCTATAATTAGAGGGTATGTCATTTATTACGGTCTGTTATTATATTCCAGTTGAAGCTATTATCCTGGCAAAAATGATTAAATCTCTATAGGGTGTAATCACATAAGCTTTGCATCGTTAAAGAATCGATAAAAAACTCAACATATACATTTATGTGTTGTTAAGGGGTAATTGATTTATTTAAAGCTCTGCTTGGTCAACAATCGATGACGCTGTGGTTTACCGGTCTGTCTGGTTCCGGTAAGTCAACTCTTGCTTATTCCCTAGATCGGCGCTTGATAAGCATGGGGATGATGTGTTGCGTATTGGATGGGGATAATGTTCGTCATTGTCTGAACCGTGACCTTGGCTTTTCACCCCTTGACAGGTCTGAAAATATCCGTCTGGTAGCTGAGGTGGCTCGACTGATGATGGATGCAGGAGTGATAGTGATTACGTCGTTTATTTCACCGTATAGAGAGGATCGGGCGATGGCCCGCTCCATCATTGGAGCGGAGAAGTTTGTTGAAATCTACTTGTGTGCTGCTCTTGATATCTGCGAAAAGAGGGACACAAAAGGGCGTTATCGAAAAGCGCGTTCAGGTGAGCTGCCTTGTTTTACCGGGTTATCTTCTCCTTATGAAGTACCCGAAGATGCAGAGCTGATCATTGACACTTCATCCGAGACTGTCGATGCCTGTGTAGAATATCTGTTAAGGACAGTTGTACATTATTGCAGTCTGGAGTAATGTTGCTGATAGACTGGCCGCAACATTACTTATGTCATAGGCTTTATAGCTGGTTTAATGGATTATTGGATTACAGGGTATATTCGTAATAGTCGAGCTTTATTGCTAATTTGCTTAGTGCCAATCTGCGCGTGCTGGCCCGCATCGTAGTGTTTTTGAGTTATTCGAAACAACATTGCCGGGCGACAATGATGAAGGTTAGGACAGGTCTGGTTATATTGTTAATATTAAAGGAGATCATCATGAAGAAGATTTTAATTTTTGCTATGATTTTTTTATTTGCGGGTTGCATGGATTCGCAGAGTACACAAAAACAAGATAAGGGGAGACATGATAAGGGCTCTTCAAGTCATGGAGACAGTCATGGAGACAGTCATGGGCGTGATAACTACGGACGCTGATAAAACAGCAACATGATATTTCTATCAAGCCTCGGTTATGCCGGGGCTTTTTAATTATGAACCTTCTATATACCTGAAAGCCAGGGGATTCTACAATGCCGGGGTGATCAGCGTGGCATCATAACAATACAGGTACCTTGGGCTGAGCCTTATGACCACTTTCAAGGTAATACGTCAATATTGTAAATATATTTTGCGTAATTACCTGTTTATATTATATTTATACGATAGTTTTGCTGTAAGTATGGCTCGGGTTAAAAAAATATTGAAGAGTTTAGAGACTGCAGATTTATGAGGGATGCGTGAGCGGGCAGTTTCTTTTGATGATACCTCTCATGGCAGCACATCTATTGCGGGGTAACTCCATGCGGCTTTAACAGACAAGTGATCAGGTTTCCTTAAAGTTATAAAACTCCATAATTCAATTTGTGTTTTCATTGTTGTATGCTGATGATACATGTTTGTATTCGGTAAGTCTTAAATACTGAACTAAAATCCAATACATAATGAAAAGAATAAATATACTGCCTGTAATTGTGCTGCTGGTTTTTACGTTACAGTCTTGTAATTCTGTGAATGATGATTGGGAAGACGCAAAACAGGGAAATAATGTTGAAAGTTATCGATTGTTTATCGATAAACATCCTGACAGTGGTTTCAGAAAAGATGCAACTCAAAAAATTGACAGTATTTTATTTAAAAATGCAATTACCGCTTTAAAAATTAAAAATCCGAAATTAGAAAAACTTGATCCAAAAAAAATCGGTGAAGTTTTAGGTGCATTAAAGAAAAATGAAGTCAGGGATTTATTCAGTATTTTGGTTGAAAGATCGAGTTATCTGAAAGGATCATTAAACTTTATTGCTCCTGAAAAAATTGCGGAAGGTCCGGATTTATCGATGTTATTCAAGCCTGCAAAAAATTTGGTAATGAGTGGCAGTGCGGTGTCTTTCGACCGCGATAATAATACCAGGGCGATTTGCAAGTACGTAGGAGTGCTTAAAAAGAATACGAAAGGAGAAGCTATAGATTTAGATCAGGTTCTCATTATTGGTAAAGGCCAATACCTCGCAAAAGATAATGTTAATAAAATAAATTATAAGGGAAGTTTTACAGTTGCCAAACACGGTAAATATTTTTTATACAGCACTTTTTATCCTCAGGATATACTGTATTTTGGCGTTGGAGGATACGATGCAGAAAAAACAATAAAGTTACCATACGGCAATAATACCATCATTCGAATAAAAGGAGAAGTTGATAATTATTTTAAGGGAATCAGTATCAAGTCTGACGATTCTTTTCCATTGCATTTAATTCTGAGAAACAATGGACTATATTATTTAATGGGAAGGGGAGAGGTTAGAGTAGATAACGGCAAGCCCTTGGTTTTTTGATCAAGTTACCTCGGGATGCTGTATCTTTCCTGAATGCCGTTTTTCGACAGGAGCACCTGCCATAGCTGGTTGGTTCTCGACCTGAACCCACCAGTGCAGCTCAGAAGGTAGTATCGCCACATCCGTTGAAACTCTTTGCTGTATTGAGGCTGCAGCGTCTGCCACTTGCTTTCGATGTTCTCATACCAGGCCATAAGCGTCCGGGCGTAATCGTCATGGGTAAAAACATGCCAGTCTTCAAGGGTAAAGAGCCCTTCATAGTTTGTGGTGATCTGGCCGGCTGAAGGAACGTTGGAGTTCGGAAAGATGTATTTGTCGGCCCATGGTTCAACACTGGTGCTTGACCTGTTTCCCCCGATGGTATGCAGCAGAGTCAAACCATCATTATTCAGACATTGGTGAACAATTCTGAAATAGTCCCGATAATTTTTGTATCCAACGTGCTCGAACATTCCGATGGAATAGATCCGGTCGAAGGTCGCCTGCAGCTTTCGGTAGTCGGTAACTTCGATGGTAACCGGCAGGCCTGCGCAATACTCCCGGGCTATTGCAGCCTGTTCTATTGAGACTGTAATACCATGAACCGATACTCCGTAGTGTTCAGCAGCAAAATGTGCCGCCCCGCCCCATCCGCATCCGATATCAAGAATTTTCATTCCCGGTTTGAGCCGGAGCTTCTGAAAAATCAGGTGGAGCTTCTTTTCCTGTGCGTCATCAAGGTTTTTCGCCTCTTTCCAGTAGGCACAGCTGTAGAGCATCCGTTTGTCAAGCATTGCTTTAAAAAGATCGTTGCCGATATTGTAATGCTTTTCTGCCACCTTGAAGGCTCGTGAGGGACGCTGCATATTGTAGAGTTTGCTGAGCACCTTTCCAATGAGCATTACCGCTGGGGTAATTTTATCCTCAGCTTTGGAAGCGATAATCCGGTAAAAAAACTCATCAAGTCTGTCACAGTCCCACCAGCCCTCCATATATGCCTCTCCCAGGCCAAGGTTCCCTTGGGTAACAGCACGACGGTAGAGCTCCGGTCTGTGGACATGAATGTCCCATTCCCGGTTGCCGCCTATTTTGATATCTGCATCATCAAGGATGCTTTCAAGCTGTTTTTTATAAAAGGCATTCAACATGATGTTAAGAACATAAGTCCGGTTTGCAACCTTCAGTCAATTAAATGCCAACCCTCACTCCAAGGAGAAATGAGCTGTATGATGGGGTATATTTGATCAGGTTCGCTTCATTGATTTCTCCCATAGCAAAATAACGGTATCGTGCATCAATCGCGATGTTTGTAACGATTGGAATCGCAACCCCGAACCCTAATTGATGAGCTAACTTTGCAACTCCTCCACTGAAGATTAACGTGTTTCCTCCTACCCTGATATCACTGAGAGATTCCCAGCCAAAACCTATACCAGCGGTGAGATAAGGTTGAATGCCTGCGGTATGGAAATCATAATAGCCGTTTGCCAGCAAAGAAAGTATTTTAGAGCTGCCGGTTATGACTGGTAGATCCACAGGTTTTCGCTGATAACCTATTTCACCTTCAATCCTGAAGTTATCAAATTTTGAACCTGCGGCTGCCAGCAAGTTTGTTCCTGATTTGTAGGGTATTTTTACTAATAAATTGCCATTTTGATCATTGATGTTAAGGTTATCAGATGCCGACCACCCAACATCGCCGCTGATGTATGAATTGAAAGCGTATGCAGGTGCAGTCAGAATTATTATGCTGAGAAGAGAACCAAAAAAAACGGAAATATAATGTTTCATGGTACAATGCGTTTTCTGGTGTTGGTAAAAGCCTGATGGGAGCGGGTATTCAACAGCAGTAAATGTACTTAAAAAAACAAGGAAAGTTAAAAGCATTGCTGAAATGTGATATCAGTGATTCCCTGTAATTATCGGTTGATCAACTTGTTATGAAGTGCTGCATTCTGTAATGCAGGAGATGACTGATTGCTCATGTTTTGCAATATAAAACGCAGTTGTTACCTTTGCTGTCAGATAACACTTGCGTCTTTGTACATGCAAGGTTTTTGCGGTATTTCAAGTGAAAATAGTCCCCTGTTGTATGATTGATGTTCAGAATTTGCGGTGGTATGCTCTCTATGTAAGGTCTCGTCATGAAAAAAAAGTGCATCAGATGTTGCTTGAAAGGGAGCTTACCAGTTTTCTTCCCTTGCTTGAAACTTGGAAGCAATGGAGCGACAGAAAGAAAAAGGTAAGCGATCCGTTGTTTAGAGGGTATGTGTTTGTCAATATTGATATGCGTAAAGATCACATCAATGTGCTTGATACGGAAGGAGTTGTGAAGTTTATCGGGATTGGTAAAAAACCTTCGGTTATTGGTGAAAGGGATATTGAGTGGCTTAAAAAACTGGTCAGGGAACCTGATGCCGTCAATGGGACTGTTACCTCTTTCCCTGCAGGTCAGAAGGTCAGGGTGCTTGCCGGTCCGTTTAAGGATTTGGAAGGTGTCGTGGTGAAAGAGGGCAGGGAAATGAGGCTTGTGGTTTTTTTTGAAAGTATTATGCAGGGAGTCGAAGTCAGCATTTATCCGGATTTGCTTGCGCCGATTGCAGGTGCGGCAAAGCCTGCACCTGCTGATTCTTCACGGCAACATGATATTGTGGCTGTGGAGAAGCATTTTCTTCATTTGTGAATGGTCGTTTTTCTGGTTTTTAACCCTCCGGGAGTTTTTTTTGGAACGTAAGGAACATGCGTCGGTACGTGATATTTTCAGCATGCCGGTTATTGTGGCGGCTCTGGGATACTTTGTCGATATCTATGATTTGGTGCTGTTCAGCATTGTCAGGGTTCCGAGTCTGAAATCGTTTGGACTTTCGGGGAAGGAACTGATCGATTACGGTGTGTATCTGCTCAATATGCAAATGATAGGCATGCTGGTCGGAGGCATTCTCTGGGGGTGGCTTGGAGATAAAAAAGGCCGCTTGAAAATTATGTTTGCTTCAATTCTGCTGTATTCCCTTGCCAATATTGCCAACGGCTTTGTTTCGTCTCTCCCGGCTTATGCCGCATTGAGGTTTATTGCCGGTGTTGGTCTTGCCGGGGAACTTGGTGCGGGTATTACGCTTGTGTCGGAGGTGCTGCATACCAGGATACGCGGTTACGGGACGATGCTCGTTGCTTCTATAGGCGTTTCGGGTGCTATTCTTGCTAATGTCGTGGCTAATGCCTTTGAGTGGCATAACGCTTTTTTTATTGGTGGTGGGCTCGGGCTTTTTCTTCTGGTCGCTCGAGTAAAGGTTGCTGAATCAGGAATGTTTAAGGCAATGGAGGAAAAAACCGGGGTCAGCCGGGGGAATATGCTTGCCTTGTTTACTGATCGGAACAGGTTTCTTCGCTACATTAACTCCATCATGATCGGTGTGCCGATATGGTTTGTTGTAGGCGTGCTTATTACGTTTTCCCCTGAATTTGCTGTTGATCTTGGTATTACAGGGCCGGTTTCCGCGGGAAACGCGGTTATGTACTGCTATCTTGGCCTTGTGTTTGGTGATCTGTCAAGCGGTTTGCTAAGTCAGCTTTTTCAGAGCAGGAAAAAGGTCATTCTTTTATTCATGCTGTTTACGGTCGGTGCAGTTGCACTTTTTTTTCTTCAGGGGGGCAAAAGTCCGCAGTACTTTTACATGGTTTGTGCCATCCTTGGTTTTGCCGGCGGTTACTGGGCCATTTTTGTGACTGTTGCGGCCGAACAGTTCGGTACCAATTTGAGAGCAACTGTTGCGACGACGGTGCCGAATCTTGTTCGGGGTATGGTGGTGCCGATTTCCATGTTGTTTCAGTTCAGCAGGGGACTCTTCGGGCTGGAAAGAGGGGCTTTGCTGGTTGGAGGCATGTGCATTGCAGCGGCTTTTTTTTCGCTGAGTGCCCTTGAGGAAACCTTCCACAAAGATCTTGATTATTACGAAGAATTTATCTGATTGCAAAGCATAGGATTGCCACCTTCAGAGTTTGGGCATTTCCATTTTAAGGAAGGTGCCGGTGTAGGTATGTTTCATTTCGGCAATCTCCTGGGGGGTGCCTTCTGCAATTATTTTCCCTCCTTCGTAGCCTCCTTCGGGGCCGATATCGATAATCCAGTCGCTGTTTTTTATGATGTCGAGATTGTGCTCTATGATAATGACGCTGTTCCCTTTATCGACGAGTTTCCGCAGAACTTCAAGCAGGTGCTGGATATCCTGGAAGTGCAGGCCGGTGGTAGGCTCGTCGAGAATGTAGAGGGTTTTACCGGTCTGTATTTTAGCAAGTTCGGACGAGAGCTTGATGCGTTGTGCTTCGCCGCCTGAAAGCATGGGGGAGGGTTGGCCGAGCTTGAGGTAGCCGAGACCGACGCTCTGCATGGTGGAGAGGATTCGGAGAATGCGGGGGAAGTCAACAAAGAATTCTGCAGCTTCCGTAATGGTCATTTCAAGCACATCGGCAATGGACTTCCCACGGTATTTGACCAGAAGGGTTTCGCGATTGTAACGTTTGCCCTTGCAGTTTTCGCATTGGACATAGACATCGGGCAGAAAGTTCATCTCAATTTTCCTGGTTCCTGCACCCTGACACACTTCGCACCGGCCACCTTTGACATTAAAGCTGAACCGCCCGGCTTTGTATCCCCTGATCTGCGCTTCGGGCATGCGGGTAAAGAAATCGCGGATAAAAGTGAATACGCCTGTATAGGTTGCAGGATTGGATCGAGGCGTGCGGCCGATGGGCGACTGGTCGACGTTGACTACCTTATCGATATTACTGATTCCTTCAATGCTGTCGTAGGGATAGGTAAGCAGTTTGGATCGGTAGAAATGACGCGCAAGAATCGGGAAAAGGGTTTCGTTGATGATTGTTGATTTGCCTGATCCGCTGACACCGGTAATGCTGACCAGTGAACGCAGTGGAATGGTGATGTCGATGTTTTGGAGATTGTTGCCCCGACATCCTTTTAAGCGAATGAATTGCTGCTTGTCTGTTGCATTTTTTTCCTCTCCTTTACCTGAAACCTGCATTGTTCCTGTAAGATATTTTGCCGTCAGTGAGTTAGGATTAAGGGAGGTTGCTGTTCCCTGTGCGACGATTTCACCACCGTATTCTCCTGCTCCAGGCCCGAGATCAATGATTTCATCAGCTTCGAGCATGGTATCCTTGTCGTGTTCGACAACAAGGACGGTGTTGCCGAGGTCTCTGAGGCGTTTGAGCGATGCGATAAGCTTGTGGTTGTCGCGCTGGTGAAGTCCGATGCTTGGTTCATCGAGCACGTAGAGGACGCCGCTGAGTTGCGAACCAAGCTGCGAGGCAAGTCTGATACGTTGTGCTTCACCGCCTGAAAGTGTCTGTGAGCTTCTGTCAAGGGAAAGGTAGCTGAGTCCGACATTCAGCAGAAAATCAATGCGTTTGACAATTTCATGCAATACCGGTGTTGCAACAAGCCGCTCTTTTGCTGTCAGGTTTTCGGGAAGTGAGGAAAAAAAAGCAAGTGCTTCCGGCAGAGGCAGGGATTCGGATTCTGCAATGTTAAGGTCATTTAATTTTACCAGCAGGCTCTCTTTGCGCAGCCGTGCACCTTTGCATGCTGGACAGGGCTGACGGATCATGTAGCTTTCAGCCCACTCCCTCACTTTGGGAGTACTGGCATTTTTCCGGATTTCATCAACATAGGGGAGTGCTCCGGCAAAGGGCTGCGGGTAGATGGTGTCGTGACCCGAGTAGCTGTAGCTGACGTCAAAGGTTCGGCTGCCTGATCCGTTAAGTAAAATTTCAAGCGCTTGTGGTGGAATATCAGCAATCGGGGTGTCGAGGGTGAAGCTGAACTCTCTGGCAATTGCTTTTATCACTTGCCAGAGATTCCGTTTTCCGGATTTGCCGAACGGATCGATGCCTCCTTCTTTGAGGGAGAGTGTCGCATCGGGGACCATCAGTTCACCTGAAAGCTGCATCAGCTCTCCAAGCCCGTTACACTCGGGACATGCTCCATAGGGGGAGTTGAAGCTGAAGTGGTTTGGGGCAAGCGTATCAACCGGCACGGATCCGTCCGAATAGGCATAGCGTGTGCTGAAGGTCAGTTCTTTCAGCTCGCTTTCCACCGGGTCGCACATAACAGTCGACTTGTGCTCCGACATGCTGATGGCAAGTTTCAGCGCTTGCTTCAGGCGTTCTTCACAGTCAGGGCCGATAACAATACCGTCAACAACAAGTTCGATAGAGTGGCTTTTATAGCGCTCTATCTGCATGTTTTTTTCCATTTCCCTGTATTTCCCGTCAATGCGGACGCGCAGAAAACCTTTGAGCAGCAGTCGTTCAAACAATTCGCGGTAGTGGCCTTTGCGGCCGGTTACCAGAGGGGAAAGTATCTGGACTTTAGTGCCGTGTGGCAGAGCGCGAATGGCTTCAGCGATGCTTTCCTCGCTTTGCTTTTGCAGCATCTGTCCAGTGACGGGATCATAGCGTCTACCTGCTTTGGCATAGAGCAGTCGGATAAAGTCGTGAATTTCAGTTATGGTTCCGACTGTTGAACGGGGCGAGCGGTTCGTGCTTTTCTGGTCGATGGAGATGACTGGTGAAAGCCCTTCGATATAATCAACGTCAGGGCGTTCAATGCTGCCGATATATTGTCGTGCATAAGGCGAGAGCGTTTCCATAAAACGGCGTTGCCCCTCGGCATAAATGGTGTCAAAGGCAAGGCTGGATTTCCCCGACCCTGAGAGGCCGGTAATGACAACAAATTTGTTGCGGGGAATATCAAGGGAAATATTTTTGAGGTTGTGGACTCTGGCTCCCCTGATGTTGATATGACTGAATTCCATGAGTGTTAGTTCTGTCTCTCTTTTTGGCTGCTTAACAGCTTGTCTCTGATAATTTGGATGAGCTCAACCTTAAGATGAAGGCTATGGTTACATTTTTTTTGAAAAAAACTTTGTCAATTACGTTTCTGCTTTATATTTGGTGCATCCGTCCGATTGGCGTCAGGTTTCAGCCGTCGGCTGGATACTGTTTTTGATTGATAATAACGCAAAACATTAAGCAACATTCAATATGGAAATTATTTACCAGAAGCAAGCCGAAAAAGGTAAACAGTGTCAGGATTGCCAGAGCTTTACTCAAAAGGCTGATGATCCGGGGGTCGGCACTTGTTTTGGCAAGGATGTGGTTGCCGAAGGCGGCTGCATGTTTTTCAAGAAAAAGGAAGCGTAAGAAGTAGTGCTGAGAAAAAAAGTGCTGAGTTCTGATTAGAATAGTAAAAGAGAAAGGCGGCTTTGGCCGCCTTTCTCTTTTGATGGAATGTTTATGCAGATGGGGTCAGTTTTTCAGCGCGGCTCTTGCTGCAGCAAGACGGGCGATCGGCACCCTGAACGGGCTGCATGAAACGTAGTTGAGCCCTATCTGGTGGCAGAACTCGACTGTTGAAGGATCACCGCCGTGTTCGCCGCAGATGCCAAGCTTAAGGTCTGGCTTGACGGCACGGCCCTCTTTTGCAGAAATGCTTATCAGGCGTCCCACACCATCTTTGTCGATGGATTCAAACGGGTTGCGGGCAAAGATATCCTGCTGCTGGTAGATCGGCAGGAACTGGCCTGAGTCGTCGCGGCTCATGCCGAGTGCCATCTGGGTAAGGTCGTTGGTGCCGTAGCTGAAGAAATCGGCCGCGGTGGCAATCTGGTCGGAAGTGATGGCAGCACGTGGCACCTCAATCATTGTGCCCACCAGGTATTTAACACCGGTTCCTTGTTCGGCAATGACGCTTCGTGCTGTTTTGTGGATGATTTCACTGGTAATTTCAAGCTCTTTGACGGTGCTGATGAGTGGTACCATGATTTCAGGGATAACTTCAAGCCCTTCTTTTTTAAGCCTGCAGGCGGCTTCGATAATGGCCCGCACCTGCATGACCGTGATTTCGGGATGAAGGATACCGAGGCGACATCCGCGGAGACCAAGCATGGGATTGAATTCGTGCAAATCTTCAATCCGCCCTTTTATCTCTTCAAAAGATTTGCCGATTTTTCCGGCAAGCGCTTTTATTTCGCTGTCGGTGTGCGGCAGAAACTCATGAAGCGGAGGATCAAGAAGTCTGATGGTGACCGGTCGGGAGCCCATGGTTTTGAACAGCCCGTAGAAATCATCTCGCTGATAGGGGAGAAGTTTTTCAAGAGCTTTTTTACGGCCAGAGATATCATCAGCTAAAATCATTTCGCGCATAGCGTCAATACGCTCTCCTCCGAAAAACATGTGCTCGGTTCGGCAGAGGCCGATGCCTTCAGCTCCGAACGTAATGGCGATTTCAGCCTGGTCCGGCTGATCGGCATTGGTACGGATATTGAGCTTGCGGTATTTATCAGCCCATTCCATAAGCTGCTTGTAGATAGGCCATGTCGGTGCATCTTCTGGTTTAAGGGTTTTGTCGACCAGTACTTCAATGATTTCAGAGTTTTTGGTGGCCACTTTGCCGGCGATGACTTCGCCTGTACTGCCGTCGATGGAGATGTAATCACCTTCGGAGAGAACCGTGTTGTTGCCGTGAACCCGCAGTTCTCCTTTTTGATAGTCGATATTGAGCGCACCGCAGCCTACAACGCAGACTTTGCCCATTTGACGGGCCACCAGAGCTGCGTGGGAGGTCATACCGCCGCGTTCGGTGAGTATGCCTTCAGATGCTGCCATGCCTTTGATATCTTCCGGTGAGGTTTCAATACGGACAAGAATAACGGCTTCACCGTTTTTGCCGGCTTCATAAGCATCAACTGAATTAAAATAGATCTTTCCGGTTGCAGCGCCGGGGCCTGCATTAAGGCCTGTTGCAATGAGCCTGCCTTCTGCAATGGCGGTCTGTTTTTCCTTTAAGTCAAAGACAGGTCTGAGCAGCTGGTTGAGCTGTTCGGGTTCAATGCGTAAGAGCGCCTCTTTTTCATCAATGAGCTTTTCATTGTACATGTCAAAGGCAATTTTTACAGCCGCCATTCCGGTTCTTTTACCAACCCTGCACTGCAGCATGAAGAGCTTGTTGTTCTCTATAGTGAACTCGATGTCCATCATGTCGTGGTAGTGGTGTTCTAGAATCGAACGGATCTCTTCGAGCTGTTCATAAATGGCGGGGTTTTCTGCCTTGAGCTGTGAAATTTTCAGGGGAGTTCTTGTGCCTGCTACGACATCTTCGCCCTGTGCGTTCATGAGAAACTCGCCATAGAAAATATTGTCGCCAGTGGCGGCATCGCGGGTGAAGGCTACGCCGGTTCCACAATCTTCTCCCATGTTGCCGAAGACCATGGCCTGAACGTTGCAGGCTGTACCCCAGTAACCGGGAATGTGGTTGAGCTTGCGGTAGACAATGGCCCGTTCGTTATTCCAGCTGTTGAAGACGGCACCGATTGCGCCGATGAGCTGTTCGTTGGGGTCTTCAGGAAAAACTTTGCCGGTTTTTTCAAGAATGGCGGTTTTGTATTTTGCAACAATGTCCTGAAGGTCTTCAACCTCGAATTCGGTGTCGAGGGTTATGCCAAGTTCGTGTTTTTTATGTTCAAGTATTTTTTCAAAAGGATCGATCTGTTTTTTATCGGTCGGTTTGAGATCAAGGACGACATCGCCGTACATCTGCACAAAACGCCGGTAGCAGTCCCAGGCGAATCGGGGGTTTCCTGATTTTCTGGCGAGGCCGGCAACAGTATTTTCATTTAAACCAAGATTGAGAATGGTATCCATCATGCCGGGCATCGAGGCTCTTGCTCCTGAACGGACTGAGACAAGCAGGGGGTTTTCGGGGTCTCCGAATTTTTTGCCTAAAATCTCTTCAACTTTGTGGAGTGCTTCAGGGATATCATGTTCGAAAAGATTTCTCGGGTAGTTTTTCTGATTGTCGTAGTAATGGGTACAGACTTCGGTTGAAATGGTGAATCCTGGAGGAACCGGCAGGCCGATGTTTGCCATTTCAGCAAGGTTGGCACCTTTGCCACCAAGCAGGTTTTTCATAGACGCATCACCTTCGGAAGACCCTCCTGAGAAACTGTAAATGTACTGTTTGCTTGTTGTCGTTTCGTTGGTAATCTCAGATTTTGGCATGATTTTAAGCAGTAATTATTTTACTTTACAAAATAAAAACAATGAGCGGGCGGCGAAAAAACAGGTGGAGTTTACTACTGTTAATGAACTGAAATTTAATAAAAAATCCGGCTCTAAAAACTACCTGAAAGGATATTTCATACCGATTAATAATGGGAATCGAGCCTGCAGTTATTCTTTTGCAAGTTATGCGTCTTGCGGTGCCATATACACTAACCTCAGTCGGGGCTGTCTTTTCGGAGCGGGGCGGTGTTATTAATCTGGCCCTTGAGGGTATGATTCTTGTCGGTGCTTTCGGAGCGGCTTTTGGTCAGTATCAGACAGGATCGGCTATGGCAGGGGTTTTTCTTGCTTTTTTATGTGGTCTCTGTGTGGCATTGCTATTTGCATTTATCACGGTTACTCTGAAGGCCGATCAGATTGTCGCAGGTATTGCCATCAATATTCTTGTCATGGGCGCTACCCGTCTTGGCCTCAGCCTCCTGTTTGGAAGTTCAATGAACTCTGAACGCATTGCGGGGATTGACGTTCCTGTTCTTGTCATGGATCCCCTTTTTTATGCGGCTGTTTTTTCAGTTGCTGGAGGTCATCTCCTGCTTTATAAAACCTCTTACGGGCTGAGACTTCGGGCAACCGGTGAAAGTGCTGAAACAGCCGACAGTGCAGGGATCAATGTTGATCGCATGCGTTATTCGGGTGTGCTGATTTCCGGTGCGATGGCTGCTCTTGCCGGAGCTTTTCTTGTTTTTCAGCAGCATACCTTTACTGATAATATGTCGGCTGGTCGTGGTTATATCGCACTTGCAGCAATGATTATCGGTAAATGGACTCCAGCGGGAGCCGCTCTGGCGAGTCTGATGTTTGCTGTTGCTGAATCCCTGGAAATCTGGCTCCAGACTGGACTGATTCCTTCCCAGCTTGTGCAGTCACTTCCTTATGTGATTACGCTTTTTGTGCTTGCAGGGTTTGTTGGCAGGGCTTCCGCACCCCGGGATGTGGGTATTCCTTTTGAAAAAAATCGCAAGTCAGAGTAACCTGATTATATCGGCAACCAGTTTGTTATACGTCAGTAGATCCATGGAATGAATTTATGAACGTGCTGGGCATAGTCGGTATACTCAGGATGGAGCTCGGTAAGCCAGCCTTCCTCACGTGACGACTTGTAGTTGAAAAACAGAAAGCCTAAACCAGTCATGATAATATGGGAAAGGCTCATGTGGAACACTGCCCAGCCAAAGGCGGCAAAAAGTTGACTGCTGTACAGAGGATGACGTACCAAAGCATAAATTCCAGTTGTGACAAGTTGGTTGTCTTTGACCGGGTAAGGAAGTGGGGTCAAAGAGTGTCTGATCTGGTACGATCCGAGAGTTCCAAAAAGTATGGCGACTACCCAGCAGGCAGTGAGCGTTGTCCATCTGAGCATGGTTACCGTGCTGAAGATTTCAAAACCGGTACTGGATGGGTATACAGGAAGAAGAATAAAGGCCAGCAGAAGCACGAATTGAAGTGCGACGAGGAATCCTCCTTTCTTAACCCATGGCAAGATGGTTTTTCGGTAGGATCCGGCATTCATAGATTGTTCGGAAATACGTGTTGTACAGATGCAATAATGTTGTTTTCTTGTTTTAATAATACGGCTTCAATCTAATTTTTTTTATTGAGGATATTGATATGATCACTTCCAAAGGAACGCTTCTCCTGATTATTGATGTGCAGGGCCGGTTAGCTCAGGGTGTTTTTCAGCCAGTCGTTCTGGAAAAGAATATCAATAAACTGATCAGGGCATGTTCAATTCTTGATGTCCCGATTTTGGTTACTGAACAGTACCCGAAAGGCTTGGGACATACCATCGATTCTCTTAAGGCTCTGCTGCCCGACCATGTTCCTGTTGAAAAAATTTCCTTCAGTTGTTGTGGTAATGAGGAGTTCATGAGGAAGCTCCGCTTATTTAAGCGAAACGACATTTTGGTTGCAGGCATTGAAACCCATGTTTGTGTTTACCAGACAGCAGTGGATCTGCTCGAGTTTGGCTATAATGTTCATTTGGTGACCGATGCGGTCTCGTCCAGAACTGAAGAGAATAAGTCGCTCGGTATTCGCTGCATTGAAAAAGCAGGAGCCTCTCTGACCAGTACCGAAATGGCTATTTTTGAAATCCTGCATGTGGCTGAAGGTGAGGGGTTCAAAGCCATTTCAAACATCATCAAAGAGTAGCTGCCGGACGGCGTTGTGTGAAATGAAGCCCCATCATATTATTAATCCGAATTTTTTTTATTTGTTGATAATCGCTTTCAGCATTGATTGCAGTATCTCTTTACCTTCAAAAATATCCGTTTCTATTTTCATATAATAACAGGGTTTTGAAGAAATAATACGGATCAGTTCTGGACGTCCGAGCATGCGGAAGTAGTCTTTTTCAGTGGTAATCAGGCTCAGTCCTTTTTTTTCGGCTTCTCGGCGTACCGCTTTTATTTTTTTTGCACTATAGGGTTCATGGTCACGGAAAAAGCGGTGTGCAGCAACCGTGATCCCTTCTTTTTGGAGACTGTCAAGAAAGTTTTCGGGCAATGCGATACCGGCAAATGCAAAAGCATTGAGGTTTTTCGGTAAAGGGGCTTCATCTGAAGAGGCAGAGGTGCCTGAAAAGCATATCAGCTCTCCGGTTTTTACTCGGGCTTTTACTACAGGTCGTCCTGTTTTTTCCACCTCCCGCATTATAATCCCGGTTTTTTCAGTATCGGTGATTTTGTTGAGTATAATCAGATCGGCTCTTGAAAGATTTTTCAGTGGTTCCCTCAGACGTCCTTCAGGCAGCATTTTTGCTTTTGTAAAAGGTTCTTCAGTATTGATGACGGCAATATTGAGGTTTCTGTCAATTGCCCGGTGCTGGAATGCATCGTCGAGGATGATAACCCCGGGCAATCGTTTGGCAAAGTGCTGGGTGATATAGGTTACTGCATCTTTTCGTTTTTCAGAGACAACAACAATGGCATCCGGATTGTTCCATGCGAGCATGGCGGTTTCATCGCCGGCTTCTCTGCTGCTCAGCAAGATCTTCTGTCCGTCGGAAACAAGCTGCATGCCTTTTGATTCCCGCAGGTAACCTCTTGAAACGATTGCAGGTTTGCACCCGATAGAGAGATAGTATTTAACCACCCAGTCAACAAGAGGGGTTTTACCTGTGCCTCCTGCAGAGAGATTTCCGATTGATACGACAGGAATTGGTGATTTCCATGATTTGAAAATCTTCTGATCGAAAAGTTTATTGCGAAGCTGAACGTTAAAGAGGTAGAGCAGTGCTAAAGGCCTGAGAAGGAGAGAAAACGGGTTATACATGGCCAAGTCGGTTTGAAAGGGTTGTTGTATACATGCGAAGTTCTTCTTCACTTTCAAATGCAGGCAGATCAATACTATGAAGAGTTATGGCAGTTCTGCTGAAGGGCTTCGGGATTTCAAACTTGTCCCAGCTTTTCAGTTTCCACGAATTTTCATAGCTGATTTCAGCAAAAATCAGTGGACAGCCGTTCCTTGAGGCTATCTTCAAGGTACCGTACTTGAACTGGTAGACGGGTCCTCGTGGTCCGTCAGGTGTAAGAACAATAATATTTGACCTCTGGAGGGCCTTCTGCATGGCATGCCTGACCTCATCGCCTCCTCTGGAGCTTGAACCTCGGATAAGGGTATATTCAAGCTGTTCAAGGGTGTCGGAAAGAGTGCGTCCATCTTCAGAAAGGCTGACAACAGCGATTATGTTTTTTTCAGGAAAGAGTGCCCGGGCAAGAAGCCAACCTGTAACCATTTTTCCGTGCCAGAAGGTGAAGATGGCTCCTTTGTCGGAAAGCTGCCTTTTCCATGACTGGGGTGTCACTGATATCCGGAGGCTTGCATAGAGAAGCTTCAATGTCAAGGGGAGGAGATGGCGGGATATCAGCGGTGAGATGGCCATGGAGGTATATGATATTTGCCGGTAGAGGTGGCCTGTGGTACAGGAATATTTTTTTTATTGTTTATTTTAGTCCTCTTGATTTATATAAATGCTTTCAGTCGCAAAGACTGGAGTAATTTAACAAACCATGCCGAAAAACCACAGGCCTTCATTAAGAGCCATGAAAGTTTTGATTATAGGAAGCGGTGCGAGGGAGCATGCCCTTGCATGGGCTGCAGCAAAGAGTGAACGTGTCGACATTGTTTTTGTTTCGCCCGGAAATGGCGGGACTGCTCTGATGGGAGGAAAGGTTCGTAATGTACCGCTGAAAGCCACTGCGATGAATGAGCTGCTGGCGTTTGCAGGCGATAATAATGTTGATTTGACCATTGTCGGCTCTGAGCAGCCGCTTGAATTGGGTATTGTGGATCTTTTCCGAGGTGCCGGCAGACAGGTTGTCGGTCCCACACAGGCTGCAGCGCGACTTGAGTCGAGCAAGGTATTTTCCAAGGAGTTCATGCAGCGTCACGGCATTCCGACAGCCGGCTATCATGTTTTTCGGGATGCTCTTTCTGCCAATACTCATATTGAGCTTTCAACCACTATCTATCCTCAGGTCATCAAGGCAAGTGGCTTGTGTGCCGGCAAGGGAGTTTTCATTGCTCTTGATAAAAAACAGGCGCTGACGGTAAATAACGCCTTGTTTGAAGATCGTATCTTTGGCGATGCAGCAGATGAAGTGGTCATTGAAGATTTTCTGCAGGGTCAGGAAGCGAGTGTTTTTGCTCTGACTGACGGTACCCGCTACAGGCTTTTTCTGCCGGCACAGGATCATAAACGTATCGGCAATGGTGATACCGGTAAAAATACCGGTGGCATGGGAGCCTATGCCCCTGCGCCTCTGGTGACTCCCGAGGTTCTGCAGAAGGTTGAGGAACGGATTATCCAGCCTACGCTTAAGGGTATGAGAGACGAAGGTTATCCCTATACTGGTTTTTTGTATGTCGGTTTGATGATTGACCAGGGTGAGCCTTCCGTGGTTGAGTATAATGCCCGTCTTGGCGATCCTGAAACCCAGGTGGTGCTTCCTCTTTTAAAAAGTGATTTTATGGTCGCCCTTCAGGCAAGTGTTGACGGAACCCTTGGAGAGGTGCCTTTTGAAATGTACAGAAAAACAGCGGCAACCGTTGTTATCGCTTCCGGCGGTTATCCTGATCATTATGAAACCGGCAGGGAGATCGCTATTGCTGACGAGGTTGCTGAAATGGAGGATTGTCTGGTATTTCATGCCGGAACTGCTTGTGACGGGGGACGGCTGACGACAGCAGGAGGAAGGGTTTTTTCGGTAACAGCTCTTGGAGATACCCTCAGGGAAAGTATTGATCGGGCGTATCGTGCTGTGGAAAAGATTGGTTTTGATGGAGCCTATTACAGAACAGATATAGGGGCTAAAGCTCTTTAATTTTTCAGATACTCGTGGTTCAATGAAACTATTCCGGCGTAAATTTGAGATTATTCAGGAACAGGCTTTTCGGGAGTTGCCCTATGAATGTTGCGGGCTGCTTGTCGGGAAAAAGAGTGTTGATCACAGGGGTAATATTGAAAACATTGTATACGAAGTTGCCCCATGCAGGAATTGTCTCTATCATGGAAAGGAGCATGGGTTTGAGATCTCCCACAAAGAGTTCCTTGATGTTGAGCGCGAAGCCGGAAGAATTGGACTGGAAATCATAGGTTCCTATCATTCACATATTAATTCTCCTGCCATTCCATCCCTGCACGATGTTGATTTTGCCCGTGCAGGTCATACGCTGTTGATCATTTCACTGATGAATGCGCAGCCAAGGGAGGTGACGGCATGGCTGAGACGGGATTCGGGAGGTTTTCACCAGGAACAGATCCGGGTGGTTGAGTAGTTAGCCTGTTAAGAAACATAAACTCTTTAATTATTTTGTACATTACTTTTTTTTAAGCTTACCAAGTATTAAACACCGGATAAAACGTGCCAAAGCGGGAAGATATCAAGTCGATTTTAGTGATTGGTGCCGGTCCTATTGTGATTGGTCAGGCCTGTGAATTTGATTATTCCGGTACCCAGGCGTGCCGTGCTCTTAAGGAAGATGGATATCGTGTTGTGCTGGTGAACAGCAATCCGGCAACCATTATGACTGACATAGAGTTTGCTGATGCCACCTATATCGAACCGATTACACCGGAATATGTGCAGAAAATTATAGAACGTGAAAAACCTGATGCGCTTCTGCCGACAATGGGTGGCCAGACCGCTCTGAATATAGCTGTCAGTCTTGCTGAATCCGGAATTCTTGAACGTAACGGAGTTGAACTGATCGGGGCAAAGCTTCGTGCGATCAGAAAGGCTGAAAATCGTGAGTTTTTCAGCGCGGCAATGAAAAAAATCGGGCTTGAAATGGCCAAAGGATTTTTTGTCCGCAATGAAAAAGAGGCAAAAGAGGCGCTCGAAGAGATTGGTCTTCCGATTGTGATCAGGCCTTCCTTCACGCTTGGCGGTACAGGCGGCGGGTTTGCCGAGACAAAAGCTGACTATTATGAAGCTGTGCGCAGGGGGCTTGCCGAAAGTCCTATCTCCGAAGTGCTTGTTGAGGAGTGTTTGATCGGATGGAAAGAGTTTGAGCTTGAAGTGATTCGTGATTTGGCCGATAATGTGATTATCGTATGCTCGATTGAAAATTTTGATCCCATGGGTGTGCATACCGGCGACAGTATTACCGTCGCTCCCGCCCAGACGCTTACTGATCGGCAGTACCAGGAACTCAGGGACGCATCCATAAGGATTATCAGGGAGATCGGTGTTGAGACCGGAGGCAGCAATATTCAGTTTGCCATTAATCCTCTCAACGGTCGTATTGTGGTGATTGAGATGAATCCCCGCGTATCACGGAGTTCAGCATTGGCATCAAAGGCAACCGGTTTTCCGATTGCCAAGGTGGCAGCCAAACTTGCAATAGGGTATACGCTTGACGAAATTCTTAATGATATAACAAAAACTACTCCAGCCAGTTTTGAACCAGCTATTGATTACTGTGTCGTCAAGATTCCCCGCTGGGATTTTGAGAAGTTCAAGAATGTTGATGCCCGGCTCGGAGTCCAGATGAAATCCGTAGGTGAGGTTATGGCTTTTGGAAGAAATTTCAGGGAAGCTCTGCAGAAGTCGCTTCGTGGCCTTGAAATCGGACGTGCCGGACTCGGGTCAGACGGAAAGGACATCATCAATGTGCTTGATATGACACAGCAGCAGAAAAAGTTTGCAAAAGAGGATATTCTTGAAAAAATCAAGATTCCGAAAGCCGACAGGATATTTTATCTTCGTTACGCCTTCCAGGCAGGTGCAACCATTGAAGAGGTTTATAAGTCTACAGGCATAGATCCCTGGTTTCTTGATAACATCTGCCAGATTGTTGAGCTTGAAAGTGATCTCAGGGAATTGGCTGCAGCAGACTGAATGTTATGACTTATCTTTCCAGGATATTAGAGGAAAAACAGCGTGAAATACAGGAACTTAAAAAAGAGAAACCCTCACAACGCTATGTTGAACTGCAGGAATCTCTTGCTTCGACCCGTGATTTTACCGGTGTGCTCAGGAGAAATGATGGAGAGTTAAGGCTCATCGCCGAGATTAAAAAAGCATCACCTTCCCGTGGTCTTATTGTCAGCGATTTCGATCCTGTTGCCATTGCCCGCCGATATGAAGAGCTTGGTGCAGCAGCTTATTCCGTACTTACCGATCGCATTTTTTTTCAGGGTTCAATCGACTACCTTCAGATGGTCAGTCGTTCATCCTCCCTGCCGGTGCTGCGCAAGGATTTTCTTATTGATGAATCCCAGATTTTTCAGTCACGCCTCATCGGCGCTGATGCCATTCTGCTGATTGTAGCAGCCCTCGATCCATGTCAGTTCAGCGATTATCTGCAGTTGGCACTGAGCATAGGTCTGCATGTACTGGTGGAAGTGCATGACCGTAAAGAGCTTGACAGAGCTCTTGAAAAGGGGGCTTTGGTGATCGGAGTCAACAACAGGGATCTGAAAGATTTTTCCCTCAAGCTTGAGACATCAATAAATCTTCGGCCATTTATTCCTTCAGAGGTTGTCGCTGTTGCTGAAAGCGGCATGATAACCGCTGCCGACGTTGCTCTTATCAGGCAGGCATCGTTTGATGCCGTGCTGATAGGAGAAGGGCTGCATACAAGTGCTGAACTTCGTGAGGTTATCTGGTCAAAGCCCTGATTGCAGCTGCTGTTTTTACCGGATCGGCCGACTTGAAGAATGCCGTACCGGCAATCAGACTATCCGCGCCAGCTGACACTACTGCCTGAGCATTTTCTTCCGTTATGCCGCCGTCAATGGCGATCGTCATTTGTGGATTCTGCATCATGCGCATCTTGTGGAGCTCCTGAATTTTTCCAATAGATGAAGGAATAAACTTCTGCCCTCCGAATCCGGGATTCACCGACATCAGCAGAACCAGATCGAGATCCGGCAGAATGGACTCGAGTGTCGAGAGCGGTGTCGCCGGGTTGATTGAGACACCTGCTTTCACACCGAGGCTTTTTATGAACTGAATCGTACGGTGCAGATGCGGGCAGGCTTCCTGGTGAACGGTGATCTGGTGAGAGCCTGCTTTGACAAAATCCTCAATGAAACGGTCTGGCGCTGCAATCATCAGGTGGGTGTCGATAATGAGAGGTGTGCATGCCGCAATAGCTTGAACAATGAATGGGCCAAAGGTGATGTTGGGGACAAAGTTTCCGTCCATGACATCGCAGTGTATCCAGTCTGCTCCAGCTTTTTCGGCTATCTCTATTGAGCGTTTGAGGTTGGTGAAGTCAGCCGATAGAATGGATGGAGCGAGAAGGGTAGATGATGGTGGCATGATGATGCTTCCTTGATCGTGAAAAAAGATTAAACCCGCTAAATAATTAAAATGCTTCGCCAATACCAAAATTGAAGGTAAAGTCATTGAGTTTCCATGTTGATATGCGCCATGGTTTGGTCTCAGTAGGATCACGCAGTTTATAGGCAAAATCAAAGCGGAAAGGCCCGATAGGAGATCCTATCCGCAGGCCGATGCCCGCATCCCAGGCGTAGTTATTGATCATGGATTTCAGATTAAATGCATAAGGTCCAGTTCTGTCCCATATATTTCCCATATCGGAAAAGAGAGTTATTCCTGACTGTTGGCGGAAGAACTTGAAAAATTTCAGTCTGTACTCCATATTAAGTTCAAGCTTGATGTCAGCGCCGAATTTTGCAGCAGCACTGCTGACGCTGTTGTCTGGTCCAAGGGCGTTGAAAAGCCATCCCCGCATGCTGTTCGCTCCACCTGCATAAAAACGCCGTTCTTGAGGGGTTGTCTCAGCTTTTCCCCAAGGTGTCATCCATCCGATATCACCTCTTCCGGCAATTTGGCTTTCTGGTGAGATGTTTTGAATAACGCTGAGTCCGGGCTCAACTTTTATATACTGGGTGTAGGTGGTACCAAATATCTGAGGGTCATTGCCGGTGAACCCGATATAATTTTTTTTGTCAACATATTTATCGATCAGCCAGGGGATTGTTCCGCAATCTTCCAGAAGAAGGTCAAGATTCCAGATTGTCTTTTCTGACGGAACGCTCTTGCGGTTTGTGAAGTTGTAGCGAAGCCGGAAGGTCTGGTCGATATGGGTTTGCAGAAGGCTGTCAATTCCGGCGTTGACCGCTGAGCTGTTGGCAGGGTCGATGCCGATATTCTGGGCAAGATTCTTTGTGAAGAGCTGTTTGAATCCTCTGAGGGAGTCGCTCTTAACCAGTTCGATTTCAAAAAAATCGAACGTCAGCCGTGAGGATGGACTCAATTTAGCATTATAGGTGCCCCGTACCAGCAGGTTCTGGGTCGCAAGCAGCACTGGCTGTATGGTACTTGCGTATTCGGCTGTAACTGCATAGGAGTTGCCGGGTTTTTTAAGAACCGGCATGATCAGGCTGCTTTTCAGATTGAATTCATAAGGAATAACCTTTGCATATTGTGAAGGATTAAGGTTTTCAAGCACACTGTTGCTGTCACCAACCTGGGTGCCGAATTCTGTTGAAGTTTGGAATTGTTCCGCTCCTCCCAGAAGGTTTTTGTTTTCGTAGGCAAGAGACCCGGCGAAAAAGAGGGAGCCATAACGGTTGTCAACCAGTAATTTAGGTTCTATCTGATGCCTTGGTGCTGTTTCAAGGTGCACGGTTGTATAAAGATCACCGGCACGTACAGAGTCAGGAGTGATATAAATTGACGAAAAAATATTGGTGATGCCGAAATTCTGCAAGGTGCGCTGTTCGAGACTTTGGCTGGTGACCTTGCCGGGTCGGAATTCAATAGCAGAGGTAATAAGGTCAGTGGAGAGCTTCTGTTTTCCTATAATTTTGCCGGTGATAGTATCCTTTGTAAACGTTTTTTCACCAGGTGATGTGTCGCTCTTTATGGGGTTGTGCACCACAGCATAGACTGGTCCATACTTAAGTCGGTCCGGCAGGCTCAGCTTGAACAGGATCCCGGCACGGTGTCCAACGGTATCAACCTTTATGCGGATACTATCCTCATGAAAAAAAGCATAGCCCTCTTCTTTGAAAAATGAAATTGTACGGTTTCTTTCATCAATCAGCCGCTCAACAGAAAAAATATCATTGACTTTCAGGCGCTTTTGATCAAGATAATGGGTTTTAAGTTCCCTTGAAATCTTCTCAAGTCCTTCGTATTTCAGTGAATCAATTTTAGATGGTTCATTTTCACGGATCATAATGTTCAGATCCAGAATTTGGCCGTTGCCCTTGCGGACGATCGTGGAGGTCACATCTGTCGAAAAATACCCCTTATAAGTATAGAGCTTTTTTATGAGGGTGAGGTCTTTTTCAAACTCCTCCGGATTGAAGGGTTTAAGCGCACCTCCGAATAAGCCTAGTCCCAGGAATGACGTGTGTTCAGATGTAGCAATAACCTGCCTGAGTTCTTCAGTGCTGATAGCTTTATTGCCCATGAAGCTGATTTTGCCAGCATGAGGTGAATTCGTTGATGGATCAACACCGTTACTGTCTGACTGACTATATGCCGGCAAAGCACAGAGCAGAAGAAAAGCAATAAGACCACATGCTTTTGCCCTGGCAAAGAGGGGAGTAGCTAAAAAAAAAACACTGATCCGAGTTCCGTTTTCCTATAGTAATGGCTCTTCATCACTGTAGCCAAAGTCTTCGTCAGTAGGATAGTCAGGCCATATTTCATCAAGGCTTTCATACATATCATCGCTTTCAGGAAGGTCCGTCAGGTTTTCGATGACCTGTTGTGGCGCTCCTGTTCTGTTTGCGTAATTAATCAGTTCATCTTTTGTGACGGGCCATGGAGCGTCGGCTATATAACGGGCGAGATCTAAATTCCAGTACATACTGCGTCGATTGGTTTATTCAGGTTAAGAGTTATTGTCTTTTTCTTCAGGTTCAGCGTTTTGTTTAGTAATGAATTTGTTCGTAACAGCTCCATCAAAGAAATAAGCGGTAGGATTGACGATGACATTGTTTTTGTGAACCTCGTAATGCATGTGCGGGCCAGTAGATACACCGGTATTTCCGGAAAGTGCAATGATCTCGCTGCGTTGTACTTTCTGGCCTTGGCGTACCAGCGATTTTGAAAGGTGGGCATAGACGGTTTTATACCCATAACCGTGATTTATAATTATTTTTTGCCCATATCCCTTGTCGTAGCCTGAAAAAGCTACAATTCCATCACCTGTAGATTGCACTCCTGTGCCTTCAGGCACAGAAAAATCTATTCCAGTGTGAAAAAGGGGAACATGATAGACTGGGTGTACTCGGAGGCCGAAACTGCTGGTAATCGGGCCTCCGATAGGCCTTATATTGGGGATACTGGAAAAGAAAGAGGTCGGATTGGGATTGTCAGCGAGTTCACCGTTTTCATGGGTGTTCTCTTTCTGGCGATCAATCTGCAGTATCAGTTGCTCAATCATTTGTTCTGTAGTTGACAGCAGCCCTTCGGTAGAGCTTACCCGACAGATATCTTCCGGTTGTTTATGTTCAGCAAGAGTTGTTGATGGCGCCAACAAAAGAGAAGTAAAGAAAGCAAGGCAGAAAAGAAGATGTTCTTTTCTGACGAATCCAGACAGATGAATAAACTGTTTTGTTGAAGACATGCAGTATCCGGATTGTTTGCCTTAAAATGGGCAGTCGTGAATGATGGACAAATATAAATAAACTTTTTTTTATAAATCAATGATTAGTGGGCTTCAAACCAGTTTTTTCCAATGCCTGTGTCAACCTCTACGGGAACTGTCTTCAGGCCGCAAGTTATTGCCGCATCAATCATTGCTTTCTCAATCAGGACTGAAAGCGGCTTTTTTTCCTCATCAGTGGTTTCAAAGAGCAGTTCGTCATGGACCTGCAGAAGCATGATAGATTTCATTTTCTTTTCGTGCATACGCTGACTGCAGAGGATCATGGCGCATTTAATGATATCAGCAGCTGTGCCCTGGATTGGCGTATTCATGGCAGCCCTTTCGGCTGCTTTCTTCAGGTTTGCATTCCGGCTGTTGAGATCAGCAATATAACGGCGTCTTCCAAGAAGGGTCGACACATAGCCATTTTTTCTTCCGGTTTCTATAATATGTTGAAGTGCATCGAACAGTCCGGGATATTTTGAGATGTAGGTGTCGATAATGTTTTTCGCTTCTTTTTGGGAAATATTGAGCCTTTTTGAGAGGCCGAAAGGCATGATGCCGTAAAGTATCCCGAAATTTACCTCTTTTGCTTTGCGTCGCATATCGCTGTCAATCTCATTCGTGCCGAAAATCACTCTTGCGGTTGCGGTATGTATGTCTTCATGGTTTCGGAATGCGTCAAGAAGCTGAGGATCGGCTGAGATTTCTGCAGCAATCCTTAGTTCAATCTGGGAATAATCTGCCGAGAGCAGCCATTTTTCGGAAGAAGAGGGTATGAATGCCCTGCGAATCTCTTTTCCGAGCGTTGTGCGGATAGGGATGTTCTGCAGGTTCGGGTTAGAAGATGAGAGCCTGCCGGTGGCTGTGATATGCTGGTTAAAGGAAGTGTGCAGTCTGCCGGTTTGATGATTCACCATTTTAGGTAAAGCATCGATATAGGTGTTTTTCAGTTTCTGAAGACTCCTGTACTCCAAAAGGTCACTTGCAACGGGGTGAAGCGGAGCCAGCGCCTCAAGCACTTCGACATTAGTTGAGAAGCCTGTTTTGGTCGTTTTTTTTGGCGGCAGACCGAGCACATCGAACAGGATATGTGCAAGCTGTTGCGGCGAATCAATATTGAAGACAGAGCCTGTTGCCGCATAAATCTTGTCTGTCAGCAGTTTCAGCTCTATGGTGGCGGCTTCAGAGGCTTTTTCAAGACTTTTGGAGTCGATGCTTATGCCTTCGTATTCCATTGCTGCAAGGACGGAGACAAGGGGAAATTCTATATTTTCGCAAAGCCAGAGCAGTTCTTTTTCTTTCACGAGTTTTTTGCGGAACATCTCTTCAAGCTGAAGGGCAAGATCCGCATCCTGGCAGCCATAGTCAGAGAGCTTTATTGGTTCAACGTCGTAAATATTCAGTTTTGTTTTTCCAGTTCCGACAAGTTCGTCAAAGGTTGTTGTCCTGTAACCGAGATGACGAGCTGCCAGGTCATCGAGATTGTGTTGTTCTTTCGGGTCGAGCACATAGCTTGCTAGCATGGTGTCAAATCCGACCGGCGAGAGTTCAATTCCGTATTTTTTCAGGACGAGAATGTCATATTTGAGGTTTTGCCCGGTTTTCAGTATTGATGGATTTTCAAGGACAGGCCTTAATATATCAAGGGTACTCACTCTTTGAAGAGCGTCTTTATTAAACGAAATAAAACGGGCCTTCCCTGCTTCAATTGAAAATGACATACCGGCCAGTTCAGCTTCAAACGTATCCAGACTTGTTGTTTCCGTATCGACAGCAATTCGTTTAGCGTTTTTCAGTGAGAGAACCAGTTCATTCAGTTTTTCTGATGTATCGACGAGAGCATAGTCAGCATCGATTTGCGGTGATCGAAGCCCAGGCTGTTTGTCGTCCGGATGATCGGTCTGGTGCTCATGCAATGGTGCATCAGCTGAAGGAGGCAGCACATAATCATTGAACACAACAGGGAGCCTGGCAATAATGGTTCTAAGCCCAAGCTTCTGCAGCAATAATAACAGTTTTGTCTGGTCCGGTACACCACATTCAAGTTCTTTAAGGGTAACATCAATCTGCAAATCGGTGCGGATGGTAACCAGTCTGGTTATCAGATCGAGTTGCGGCTGAAATTCTTCAAGGCTTTGGCGGTTTTTTGGAGAAATATCATCCAGATGCTTATAAATATTATCCAGAGAGCCGTATTTATGCAGCAGGCTTGATGCTGTTTTAGGCCCTATCCCTTTTGCTCCCGGAATATTGTCAGAGGTATCGCCGGTCAGCGTCAGGAACTGGGTGAACAGTTCAGGCGGTATCCCGAATTGTTCCGTGATCTCCTTTTTCCCGAACAGTTCCAGTTCATTCTGGCTTTTGCCCGGCTTGAGGATTTTTACTCCATCGTGTACAAGCTGGGCAAGATCCTTGTCCGGTGTGACAATGTATACTTGACAAGTGTGTTCGAATTTTCGGGCAGCAGTACCGATAAGATCGTCTGCCTCATAGCCAGGAGCTTTGACAAGCGGTATATCAAGAGTTTCAAGCAGTTCGAACACCGCATCAAGCTGCATGATGAGATCTTCAGGCGGAGTCTGTCGATTCGCTTTATATGGGGGGTACATATCGTGGCGAAAGGTTTTTTCCTTGCTGTCAAAGACCGCCGCCAGATAGTGGGGCTTATAGGTTTCAAAAATCTTAAAGAGTGCTGACGCAAATCCGTAAATCGCACCTGTCGGCATTCCGTCCCGGCTTGTCATGCCTGCTCGCTGCAGAGCAAAAAAGGCCCGGTAGATCATAGCCATTCCATCAAGCAGAAAAAGGGCAGGCTTGTTTTGGTTTGGCGTCATCGCTTCGACTTTAATGTCCTGATCGGCGGAAGGAAAGAACCCAAGTTGATTACTGCTCATTCTGTAACTACCCCGTAACTTCCAAGCACCTTGACCATCGTTGCAAATTCTTTGAGATGGTTAAGAGCATTGTGAATATTCGTGTCATGCTGATGTCCGATGAAATCGACATAAAACAGATACTCAAACGCTTTTTTCCTGAAAGGTCTTGATTCTATTTTGGCCAGATCAATATCACGCATGGCAAATGTTGCAAGTGCCTTAAAAAGCGAACCCTGCTCATTGGGAAGCGTGAACGCAATGGATGTCTTGTGCTGTGAGGTGTCCGGTTTTGTTTTAAATTGCAACGGATTGCTTATTTCTGAATGCGAAATGCAGAAAAATCGTGTAATGTTCCACTCTTCATCCGCCAGGTTTTCCTGCAGGATTTCAAGTCCGTAAAGTTCCCCAGCCCTTTTTGACGCTATAGCAAGGTTTGAGGGATCATTTGCAGCTGCAATTATTTTTGCACTGCCGGCGGTATCATAGGCGACTTCCGGCTTGAGGTTTTTGTGAGCCGCAAAAAAATTACGGCATTGTGCAAGCGCCTGCGGATGAGAAAGCACCTTCCGGGCTTGTTCTATTGTTGCATTGTGGATGCCGAGCAGACAGTGTTCAACTTTTACAAAGGTTTCGGCAACGATAGTGACAGGGTGCTGCAGTAAAAGGTCATAGTTCTGATGAATGCTTCCTCCCAGTGAATTCTCAATAGGGATGACTGCATACTCAACCTTATGGTTTTCAACGGCAGCAAAAGCTTCCTCAAACGATTCGAACGGTTTTGGTTCTCCGATCCTGAGCGCGGCAATCTCGCTGTAGGCTCCGGGTTCTCCCTGATAGGCGGTCATCAAGTTTGTCATTGTTTTTTCTAGTTGTTAACTTGCACGAATGCCGTTGGAATTGATTTTATTTAAAGAAAATAAATCTATTATCATAGACGTGGGGCATCGGGATTAATAAATCAGCAGTTTTTATTATGTCAGGACATAGCAAATGGGCAACCATTAAAAGGAAAAAGGCGGTAACTGATCAGAAACGAGGCAGTTTATTTACCAAACTGGTCAAAGAAATTACGATAGCGGCAAGAATGGGCGGAGGCGATCCATCGGGTAATCCCCGTCTAAGGCTTGCTGTCGACACTGCAAGAGACAATTCCATGCCGATGGATAATATTTCGCGCGCCATCAAGAAAGGTACAGGGGAGCTCGAAGGTGTCACCTATGACGAAATTACCTATGAAGGGTATGGACCTGCAGGAATTGCACTGATTATTGAGACAGCTACGGACAACCGCAACCGGACCGTCGCTGATATCCGGCACATTATGAGTCGTAACAATGGTTCTCTCGGTGAAAGCGGCAGTGTAAGCTGGATGTTCCAGCGTAAGGGATCTCTTGATGTTCCACGATCGTCTGCCGGAGAGGATCAGCTGATGGAAATACTCTTGGATGCAGGCCTTGAAGATCTCAACGGAGATGATGAAAACTATTTTACTGTCATAACTGATGTCAAAGAGCTTGAAAACGTTAAAAAAGCGCTTGACGATGCAGCTATTGCTTATGAGAATGCAAAGATTGATCTTATTCCTGAAAACTATATAGAGCTTGAAGCCGATGATGCACGGAAAGTTATCAAGTTGATCGATGCGCTTGAAAACAATGACGATGTGCAGGCGGTCTACAGTAACATGGAGATCAGCGAAAGTGCAATGAGCAGCTTAAACGAATAGAGGATGGTTGTCCTCGGGATTGATCCCGGAAGTCTGAATACCGGTTATGGGGTTATTCGCCAGAGTTCCGGCGTTTTATCCGTGCTCGTCTGTGGTGTAATCCGTCTTAATCCCCGTCGGACACATGCAGAGCGGATAGGTGAAATTTATCATGAGCTTGCAGCCGTTATTGCTGATTTTCGACCGGAACATGTTGCCTTGGAAACAGCGTTCCTGAGCAGAAATGTGCAGTCTGCTCTTAAGCTGGGTCAGGTGCGTGGTGCGGTTATAGCCCTTGCAATGAACCGGAATCTCGCACTGCATGAGTATGCTCCGCGTGAAGTGAAATCGGCGATAACAGGAAGAGGTGCCGCAAGTAAAGAGCAGGTTGCTTTTATGGTCACAAGAATGCTTGGTCTCACCGTACCGCCTAAACCTTTTGATGTTACCGATGCACTCGGTATAGCCCTGTGTGATTTGCATAGAGGAGAGAGTCGAAAGGCTTTTCTTCCTGATGAAAAAGTCAAAAGTAGAGGCAGCAGCTGGTCGAAGTTTGTCACCGCATCACCCGATAAGGTTGTCCGTTAGTTTCCGTGGAGAGATAAATGAGTTGCCTTCATTGGAAGAGTTGGTATAACTCACTAATAAAATCATAGCTGTGGAAGGTCGTATTTCACATACAAAGTTTTCTATCCTTTTCTCCTCTTTTCAATACCTCTCCAAAAATGATTATTTTACAATATCTTAGAGCTTAAAACCTTTCTTGATTGCTCCCCTTTACCCTTTGATTATTCCCGTCTTTTCTGTAATATTCCACTGAATTTGTAAAGTTCCTGTAAAGTTTGCAAAGGAAAAGGGGTGTTTATATGGGTGTTTCGGTTCGTGAAATTGCACTGAAAGAGGGCGGCGTCTCCTTCAGTATTGACATTTATTTCAAGGGCCAGCGGCAGCAGGTTAAAACAGATATTCAGGCCGAAAGATCAGAAGGCAGGGAGTACAAAAAAGCACGACAGCAGGCTGAAGCACGGGCGGCAGAGTTGGAAGCACAGTTGAAGATCGACCCGGCAGCGGTTTTTCTTGGCAAGGAGAGGCGCGGAAATGATTTTCTTGAGTATTTCGAGAAGGTGATGTGTGACGAAAAAAAAAGTGAGTCCTCTTACAGAAACGCCTTGAAACATCTTCGGGATTTCAATGGAGTAAAGCCGTTGCCAATGGCGAATATTTGCCAAACATGGGCGGAGCGTTTCCGGGTGTACATTGATGATTTGAGCCTGAAGGAAACAACAAAACAAAATTACTTGCTTGCCTTGAAGATCATTCTAAAGCGGGCAGCAGAGGAAAATCTTATACCTGATTTCTCAAGGAAAATAAAACAGTTTGGCAAGAATGATGTTGCCCTGAAATATTTGACCGTTGAGCAGATCAAAACCCTTGAGGCGACACCTTGCAGCCTCCCGGCAATAAAGGCGGCTTTTCTGTTTTCTTGTTTTTCGGGCTTGAGAGTTTCAGACCTTGAAGCCTTAAAAGATGGAGATATTCAGCAGGACGGCGACAGGGTAACGATTCGTTTCAACGCGCAAAAGACCCAAAGATGGGAACGTTTGACTCTTGGAGCGCAGGCGTTGAAATATCTTGATGATGCCAAAAAACAACATAAAGAGAGGGAAACCGGAGATAGCAGGGTTTTTCTTTTGCCAAGTAGAGCTTGGAGCGTGAAAGTTGTTCGAGCATGGGGCGCGGCGGCAGGCATTCCGTTCAATCTTGGCTTTCATTGTGGGCGGCATTCCTTCGCAGTGTTGAGCCTTCAGAATGGCGTTGACCTTTACACCCTGAGCAAATTGATGGGCCATGCCACCATTACGGCCACCCAGATTTATGCCAAAGTTGTTGATGAAACGAAAACGGCAGCAATGGATAAACTGCCCAGTTGGTAAAAAGCAAATATATTTGGTTCTTCAAAAAGGTAGCATAATGCTACATGGTAGCATTGGGCGGGCAGAAAATGGGCGGTATTACGGCAGGTTCACTTTAAAACGGGCAAAATATGAGCGAAGAAAAAAGTTTTAGTGCAAGTTCTTATTGGTTTCAGCAGAGTCTAAAAGCGCATATAGACCGGGATATTGCTAAACGAAATAAAGCAATGGATGAGACTGAATTACAACAGAGCAAAAAGCCAGCAAACAACAAAAGACCGACCTTTGAAGATTATTGTTTTGAGCAGATCAAGCTAATGGAGCCTGAAAATAGGTTGGCGTTTCTTGATATAAATCAAGGGGAATCAGATTTCTATGAGATCGGTAAAAAGTGGTTACGTGATTATAATTTAGCAACAGGGAAAAAAAATACAACATACGGGCCTTCTGTAAGCAATGCAAAAAACCGATACAGAGCATGGGAAAATGAGCAAAATAACAGCACTGTAAATTAAGTTTTAAATAAAGTGGCACTTAATTCTTAATTCTCTACTACCGTAACGGCATGTATTAAAATGGATTGAAAGAAATAACTCTTTCTAACTAAATCCATTTTAAGCATGACCACCATTGAAACCACAACACACCACCAAGCAGCCCCGGCGATTCAGCAGCGGCAGCAGAAAACCCTTTCCACTGAGGGAGCGATTCAGTATTTCAAAGAAGTTCACGGACTGAAGATTGCAAAAGCTACTCTCTACAAGAAACATTGCACCCAGCCGGAAACCTTTCCCGGCAGGCGTTCCCCTTTTGGAAAACTTGTATTTGACCCGGTAGAAATCGACCGTTACATGTTAACAGGGAGTGCACGGGCAGCGGTTGAGGTTGGAGGGGTGCAAGCATGAGACCAGACAATAAAAAGCCCCATAGCGGGCAGCTACAGGGCAATGACGGGCATTTGTTGGGCGTAAACAATGGGCGTTGTTCACTTCCGCATTATAACGATCCAGCCGAAATTGTCCAAGATTGCCAGCAATTCGAACGAGATATAAGGCACTTTGCAAGCATAAGCCTTGAGCCGAGAGTTTGCGTTTATGGTATCCCTTCGAGTGTTCCTTTTGCGAGGGGGTGGCACTAATGACTATTTACATTGATGTAGCGTTGGTTCTTGAGCTTGCTTCATTGGCATTTATTGCATGGGATTTATTCAGCGCGGTGAAGTCAAAACGGAGGGCCGGTAAATGAGCGATACCACACCAAAGCCCAGCGCGATATTATCGGCAGTACTTCAGCAGGTTTGGCCGGTTGATTTCCAGCTTTTGGCATTCCCAGAAATAACAGAGCTTCGGGCAGAGTTGAAGGAAGCGCAGGCCAAAGGATTGAACCAAGACGGCAGCGCAAACCTTGACACCCCAGAAGGCCAGAAAGCGGCTAATGATGTATTGGCGATACAAAAGCAGATCAGCAAGTGCAAGCCGGGCCAGAAACATTTTATTGTTCATGGCATTGACCATTTATTGAACCTTTGCAAGGCCAACCAATGGCAGCTTGCAGCCCAGCACGGGCGCGTTTATGTGTACAATGGCGCGTTCTGGCAGGCAGTCAATGAAGGCGACCTGAAGCAGTTTCTTGGGCAGGCACTTGAGAAAATGGGCGTTCGTTTTGTTGAGGCAAAATATTTCCGGTTTCGTGATGACCTGACAAAGCAATTTTACACAAGCGCACACCTTCCAGCCCCGGAACGAGACAGGGGAACGGTTGCCATAAACTTGAAAAATGGAACCTTGACCGTAGGGCCGGACGGCGTTCAGTTGAGAGAGTTCAGAGCGGCGGATTTTCTTACTTATCAGCTTGCCTTCGATTATGACCCGACAGCGACTGCCTCGAAATGGCGGGCCTTTCTTGAGGATGTTCAGCCAGACCCTGAAGCGCAGCAGGTTTTAGCTGAGGCGGCGGCATTGGCGTTCATTCCTTCCAGTGTCCTGAAACTTGAAAAGATTCCTGTTTTGTTTGGCAGTGGTTCAAACGGCAAGAGTGTTTTTCAGGACACCTTCAGGGCGGTTCTTGGCAGTGAAAATGTTTCCGGGCATTCCTTGAAGTTGCTTACTTCAAATGAGAATGCACGGGCAGACCTTCAGGACAGGTTAATTAATATCTCTTCAGAGATCGGCGGCATTTCGGATTCAGATACTTTTAAATTGCTTGCCAGTGGTGAGCCCGTTTCAGCTAAAATCTTATATCAAGACGTTTTCACGATGGAAGATTATGCACGGCTTTTCTGCAATGCAAACAAGTTACCGAGGGAGATTGAAAATTCACCGGCATTCTTTCGGCGGTTCCTGATTATTCCGTTCACCGTAACAATAGACCCGGCAAAGAAAGACACCACCCTTTCAAAGAAGATCGTTTCAACTGAATTACCGGGCGTTCTCAATTGGATACTTGAGGGCTTGGCAAGGTTGTTAAAGCAGGGTGATTTTTCCCCATGTACTGCGGCAGATCAGGCGTTACAGCAATACCGGCATGAAAGCGACAGTGTTGCAATATGGCTTGAAGATGCAGGTTACCAGCCTTCACATAACGGGCATAGACAGCCCTCAGGCGTTCTTTATACCGAGTATAAGGATTTCTGCAAGGGTGAAGGTTATTCAGCCGTAGGGGGCAAGACATACAAAGAAAGGATGCTGAGTTCAGGATTTCAGCACAGCCGAATAGCAGCCGGGCAGGTTTACAATGCCGTTAAGATGGGGGGTGAAGATGCCCCATTCTGACCACGGCAGCCGGTTAATATCGGTGTTCAGCAATGCATTTCAGCAGACACCCAGCGGAACAACAACTATTGAAACCTTCCTGCATGGTATTCAAGCCGGGCAATGGAGAAAGCAGGTTGAAGATGTTCGGGCGTTGACAGTCAGCGAGCAGATCAAGGAAGCAAAGAAGCGAGTCCCGGCGGTTGCACCCAGCGCACTGTTTAACGGCAGGCGAGGGAAAGAGTATGTTCAGCAGCATTCAGGGTTTATCAATCTTGATATTGACGGCAAGGAAAACCCCTGCATTGCAGACAGGGTAGTACGGGCGCGCGTTTATGCAGATCATTACGTTTATGCAGGACATGTTTCAGTTTCAGGGCATGGCCTGAGCTTATACGTTCAGATCGAGCCGGAACAGCATGAAGCGGCATTCTTGCAGCTTGAACAATACTTCCTTGCTGCATGGGGTGTTCAAGTAGACCCGGCATGTAAGGACGTTTCCCGGCTTCGCTTCGTGAGTTATGACCCTGCATTGTATCGAAACCATGAGGCGCGGGCCTTCATTTCCAGAAAGAAGCGTTTCAGCCCAGCCCAGCGACCGGCACAGCGTTCATTTGACCGGGCAGTTGTTCAGGATTCGAACCAGTATTTCGAAGCGATTCTAAGCCAGATATTGGCGGCAGGTTATGACTTGACAGGCACTTATTACGATTGGGTGAAGATTAGTTTTGCCATTGCTTCAGGATATGGCGAAGCCGGGCGGCAATACTTCCATGAGATCAGCAAGTTCCACCCGAAATATAAACCGGTAGAGACAGACCGGCAGTTTACAAGATGCCTTCAGACCAGACCGGCAAGAATAGGCAGAAAAACAATTAAACTCAGCACGTTTTTCTATATGGCGAAGCAGGCAGGATTCACTTACAAATAACAATAAACCATTGGAACCATGAGTAGCAAAAAGGAAGCCAGCAAAATCGGGGATTTCATTCTTGATAAAAGCAAGGTTGCTTTATTCGATGCCGTCACTGAGGCGATGCACAGGGAGCCAGATGGTAAAGAATGGGCTATTGCCGTATCGAGCTTCCTTATGGGTGCATGCTGCGCTGCTCATGCGATTATAGACGGGATTGAGGAACACAATATTATCAAGCGAAATTAGGACGTGTCAAAGTATGGCGCGGGTAGAAACTTTGCCTTAGAAGGCCGTCTATGATCGTTTTTTGTAGAGTAAAAACACTGTAAAGTATTGTAAACATTGATAAACAGGAAATATACCCCCTATGAGCAAAAAGAGACTTCAAACACTGTGTGATGTTCGGAGATACCTTGCGGGGTTGCTGAACAGATATGAAGAGAAAGAGATTGACGAAATACACCTGAAAGCGGCAGCCTATGTTTCAAACATTCTTACCAGCACTATCAAAGATTCAGAGTTGGAACAAAGGATTGATAAACTTGAAGAACAATTAAACAATAACGAAAATGGCAACATTCGAAAAGCGAGTTAGGCAGATCGAGACGCATTTAAAGCCGAAAAAACAAGTTTACTCCAAAATTTGGATAGGTGATTCACCAAAAGGTTATGGAGGTTACGAGGAAGGCGGCAAGAATTGGAGTGTTAGCATGAGAAACGAAGATTGGACACCGGCAGATTTTAATGAGGAATACGAGCAGAGCGTAATTTTTCTACCAGAACAAGACCCTAAACTTTGAGAGCATTAGACACACGAATAAAAACCCTTGAAGCTGAGGCTTGCAGGCGATTTAAAGCACAAGAAGATGAAAATGAAAAATGTTATATCGGTGGCAATGATGGCGCGGCCTATAATATGGATGACGTTATTCGATTTGAGAGAGGCGATTTCCCTTGTATTGGGCGCGATGGGAAAACATATTTTCATAGAGGAATAAACCCTGATTTCGTTCACGGGAAGATTACACTTCGAGAGATGGCGGTACAGGCAGGCGTAGCACCAGTTTTTTGTATTGACGATCAGCCGAAAAACTCATTGGTTTGGCCTGAAGATGATTATCGAGAGTATTGCTTGCTTGACTGGCTTGACAGTGAGGGCCTTCGTTATGCAGAATACGCGCCAAAAGGTGATGAGCAAGTGTCTATTTTGCGTGCCAAATTTGATGACCAGCATTTGAAGGTTTATGGCATGACAGAGGATGAAAGATGGTTAAAACATAAGGCGGACAGGGCCGAGGTTTTTGGCTTCAAGTGTTCAAGTTGGTTCGCGAATGCGAAGCCGTCACGGTTTGTGTAATACGTTTTAATAAAAGGGTAGTGGTGAATTTGTGTTAAAAAGCCGCAATTTGCAGTATAATGATAGTGGCTTATCAATTTAAACGGAAGCAGTATGAAGTTTATGAAATTGGTTATGGCGGTACTGTTCCTTTTTAGCCTATCAGCAAATGCCGCCACATCGGCGGAGTGTAAGGACAAGGTGCCCGATAAAGATATTTTATTGTTTGTGAATAAATTTGCAGCAATGACAATGGCTAAAAGTGATTTTGAAACAACCGATGCCTATTTAGAGCGCATCGCAAAATCCGGGTATGCCGGTAAAGACTTTATACTTGATATCCCATTAGGGAGGGCTGTTGAGTTTTCGTACGATTCGGATAAGGAGATTTTAACCCTTGGACTCGTTGGCGCAGATCAGTATTCGTTTGGGTTTCCGCATAGTGATGATGATAATCTTAAGGACTCACCCCTTGCTGCAAAGTTTATAATTTATGATCAAATGTCAGAAGGAGGCGCTTATGTTGGCAGTAACGCATTTGGCGTCAAAAAGGTGGTTAAAAAACATAATGAAGAGCAAGTGATTCTGATTTGCACAAATCCAGATTTGCGTTTTGACGATAGAGCCTCTCCTTCAGTTACAGCTTTCGCTAAGCCAGGGTCGAGAAAGATGGAGCAGCCAGTCAGGAGATTGGATGTAAGCAAGAACAGTCAATTGAGGATGGTTCAGATTCAGGTTTCTCCTGAAGGAGCAAAAAAAATCTTATCAAAAGGAGTATGTAGGCTTCATATAACAACGGAGTTGTATAAAAACCAAAAAAAATATGTCCTCAAATGGTTTAATCATTTTTCCCCTACAGTTACAAGCCCTTCCGAGATGAGTTGGCTATTTACTATGTTTACTGCAAGACTGAACAAGGTTGAAATAATTAATCATGAAAACAACCAGAAATACACTGAGTTTGATCTTAATCTCCCAGTCTCAGCGATTCCAGAAAATAACAAAGTTACCCCCTCTGATAAATCAAATACAGAAAAGCCAAAATTAGATGTAAACTACCTCCCGACGTCTGTCATTTCCTCAAGCATTGCAGCGAAATCAAATAGTTTTCGAGCAAAACCAGAGGTCGCTAAACTCCTGTCAAGTATTGATGCTCTTGGTGCCACAAAAGGGGTTGTCATTGTTACGCTTCCATATAGCGGGGTTGGATACAAGCAAGGGTTGAGACCTGACGATATTGTATTGTATGTTGATGACAAAGAAGTGCAGGGAATAACAACAGGGCTTGGTGATGCCTTGTCAAACGTGCAAAACGGTGATAAAATTATATTAACTATATGGCGCGGAAGTCATGAAATGAAAATCCCGATACAATTCTGAACTTTCAATATTTAATCAGAATATCCAGCCCCGGCACTCCACCGGGGTTTTTCATTTCTGAAGCTCAGCTCTTAGTTGCTCCCATGCTATATCTGAATTAACGGGAAGCTTGAGCCGTTTTTCCATCCCTGAAGCAACTTTAATAAATCTTGATTTAGCTTTATCAAAATCAAGGGAAAGTTCTTTCGTCAATCGCTTAATACGGTCAGTAACGAATGGGGCAAGAAATATGTTGTCAGGGCTGAAGGGCGGAAACTCTGCAAGAATATCAGGATCAGATATTCCTATATTGTTTGGCCCGTTAAGGTCTAAATAACAAACCTCAAAATACTTGTCTAAAGCCCTTAATCCTTTTGACTCTTTTCTTAAAATCTCAGCCATATCGAATAAGTCGTTACGATAAAGCCCCCATTGCTGCTCTTTTACATGCATTGCTATAGATTTATTCAAAAGAGACCATTTAACATCACCGTCTGATGGTTCTGTTTCGAATTTTTGGCGAAGTCTCTCTTTTTCTGCTTCAAACGTATCAACAGGTGGCCCTTGTTTTCTTTGTCCGGGCTTTCGTTTTCCATAATCAATAATTATTTTCGGCAGTGGAGCTGAATTATTGTTAGAGGGGTTCTTTTCTGCTTTTTTTGTGGGAGTTTTCTTGTTGAAGAAAAACCATAGGATGGCAAGAAAAAACAGGATAAAAAGAAGTTCCATGAAACCACTCTCTTTAGTTGACGAAATCAAAATACAAGTAAAAGCTTGGGGGCTCCACAGGGGTTTTTGCTTCCCCATTCGCAGTCAACCACTTTACAGCGTAACCGGTAACAATCCAGTTGGCGATGATTCCGTTCCAACTGGCAGCAAACCTTTTTCCTGACACCAAAAAAACAGGCAATTTTTCTTAACTTTTCGATGCTATGATGCTATGTAATGCTATGTTTTTGAAGAGCAAAATATATTGTGTTTTTAAACAACTGTTATCTCTATTTCTTATCTTTCAACAACTTTCCAGAATATGCCTTATAAAGTAAAGAGGGTTCACAAAGCGGGATTATTGACGCATTTGTAAAGTTTTTGTAAAGTTTTGGCCGTTTTCGATACTTTTTATTCTCTCTATGTTGTATTAAAGTGAAGAGATACAGTGTTTTTGTAAAAAATTGAATATGGAAGGTCGTATCTTTAATCTGCCGAATTCGCTTAGTTTTCTGAGAATAATATTGATCCCCTGGTTTCTTTATTATTTTCATACCGGCCATCTCAAAACGGCCATTGTTATCATGGTTGTTGCTCTCTTGACCGACTGGTTTGACGGTCAGGCTGCCCGATGGACAAATGATGTTTCCGAAATGGGAAAAATTCTTGATCCGCTTGCCGACAAACTCTGTCTTGCCAGTGTGGCGGTTTATTTTTTCTGGATCGGTCAGCTTCCTTTGTGGTTTGTGCTTTTTGCTGTTCTCAGGGATGCACTGATTTTTATTGGTGCTGCGTACGTCAGAATCCACTATTCTGTAGTGACAACTTCTCTATGGCCGGGAAAATGGGCGGTTGGTTTTGTCTCCATGATGTTTATTGCCATGGTTTGGCCGCATCCCGTTTTTCAGCGCTATCCTGTCAAGGAATTCTTTTTATACCTCTCGTCCATTATGCTTCTCTACTCCTTTTCTCTTTATTGTGTGAGGTTTTACAGAATTCATAAAGGTCTTGAGTACCGTGTCTGAGTTTTGCCATACCTGTTGTATTGTTGGTCAATCCATGACTTCCGAGTATTGATAACTTTATACGAAAAAAATAAATATCAATGCATAGATGAGCTAAAACATTCCTGAATTATAACTTAGGAATGTTAACAACCTTGATTCTTATGAAGGTGGAAATGTTGACAACTTGTGGATGAAATGTGGGCAGGTGTTGAGAACCGCCCTGTTTCTGAGTACAGGGCGTTCTGCTTCTGAAAAAGACTTTTATTTGTTTTTCGACACAACACTAGCCATAAGGGAAGCTTCGCAGACAAGTTCTCCCCTCACATAAGCTTTTGCATCAAACTGGCAAACGCTTCTTCGCATGTTGGTCATGGTTGCTTCAATGACAAGGGTGTCCCCTGGAAGTACCGGTTTACGGAAGCGAGCCTTGTCGATCCCCATGAAGTATACAACACTCTCCTTTATCTTATCATTACCGTTCAGCATCATTATGCCTCCGGTCTGAGCCATGGCCTCAAGGATCAGCACACCCGGCATGATGGGATTACCCGGAAAGTGACCCTGGAAGAACGGTTCGTTCATGGTCACGTTTTTAATCGATACAATTTTTTCATCAAGTTTGAATTCAACGATCTTGTCGATTAAAAGAAAAGGATAACGGTGCGGGAGAATGTTTAGAATAGCATTGATGTCGAAAATAACGCCGGCTTTTTTCTCGTGCTGGTACTGTCTGGCCAGCTTGTTGCGATCGGTATATTTTTTCAACTGTTTGATAAATTCCACATTCGAAGCATGACCGGGGCGGGCAGCAAGCACCTGTGCCTTTATCGGCATGCCAAGAAGTGCGATGTCTCCGAGAAGGTCAAGCAGTTTATGGCGGGCGGGCTCGTTTTTAAAACGGAGTTCCCGGTTGTTGAGAATACCGTTTTCGCCTAGTACAAGATGCTCGCTCTCTATACCCAGTTTTTTCCCAAGGGCGTCAAGCTCCTCTTTTTGCATAGTTTTGTCTATAATGACAATAGCATTGTCTATATCGCCACCCTTAATGATCCCCTGGTTTGCAAGTGCTTCCACTTCACTGAGAAAGCAGAAGGTTCTTGCGGGGGAAAAATCCTTGATGAATTCTGTCTCCAGATTAAAAAGACCCGAGTGCTGAGAGCCGAGCGCTGGATTTTTATAGTCCACCATGACCGTCATTCTAAAGTCATCCAGCGGCAATGCAACAATATCGACACTGTTTTCAACGTCATGGTATTCAATTGTTTCATCAATGACCAGGTAATTTTTGGGTTCTTCCTGTTCCTGGAATCCGGCTTCGAGCAGTACTATTGCAAAAGGGTGTGAGCTTCCATCCATAACCGGCGGTTCCGGTCCGCTCAGTTCAATCAGGCAGTTATCAATCTGAAGTCCGTAAAGAGCGCCAAGAACGTGTTCGGTGGTATGAACTTTCACATCGTTGAGACCGATAGTGGTCCCTCGCAGAACATCAATCACGTTATCAATCAGTGCTGGTATTTCAGGACTGTTTTCAATATCTGTCCGGACAAAACGGTAGCCGTAGTTGACCGGGGCAGGTTTAAAGGTAATCATGCACTCTTTACCGGTGTGCAGTCCTGTACCCGAGAGGGTAACTTCTTTTTGAAGTGTGCGCTGATGAATGAGCATAATGTAATCGTTGCTCCTGCCTCATAATGCCATGCAGGAAATGAACTTAAGTTGTAATAATGAATAACTTTTAACCTTCAAGATAATAAAGATCGATTTCCTGTTCAAATCAGGCTTTTTGTCGTTACCTTCCCAAACTCCTTATGACAAACTCTTACTGGAAAAGTGTTTCAGGGCTTTTTCAAGAAGAAGAGGATGGGAAATGCTGTTGCCGGCAATAATACTCTGTTTTTGAAAAACATCCTGCTCTCCGGTAAAGTTGGTGACCGTTCCTCCAGCCTCACGTACAAGCAGCACGCCGGCAGCAAAATCCCATGGGAAAAGCTTGTATTCCCAGAATCCGTCAAAGCGCCCGCAGGCCGTATAAGCAAGATCTATGGCTGCTGAACCGGCACGTCGAATGCCTGCAGTGTCGTGAATAATCTCTCTCAGCATCCCGAAATATGAATCAATATAGTGGTACTCCGTGAACGGAATTCCCGTTGCAATGAGAAAACTCTCTTTCTCAGAGCGGTTTGAAATCGAGATTTTTTTGCCGTTCAAGTATGCTCCGCGCCCTTTTTCAGCAGTAAAGAGCTCCTGAAGAACAGGCTGAAAAACAACAGCGGTTATCAGTTCATTATTCCAGTCCTTCAGAGCAATACTTATTGAAAAAACAGGAAAGGAGTGAATAAAGTTAAGGGTGCCGTCAAGAGGATCGACAATCCATGTTCTACCCGAAGCGCCTTTAATGACGGTACCTTCTTCACACAGCATGCTGTCATCAGGAAAACTTTCTGTGATAATTGAGCTGATTACCGCTTCACAGGCCTTGTCAACCTCAGTGACAAAATCTTTATAATCTTTTCCCTTGATTTCATTTTGAGAGAGTTCTCCAAATTTATCAAGAGTGATAGCTCCTGCAGTCTGTGCAGCCCTGATGGCACACTGCAGTTCATTGCTTCTTTTTTCCATATGTGTCCGTAAGGGTTATAATCGCGATCAATATAACATTTCACTCCATTCTTTTATTCCAATGGATATTTCGGTAAAGCACAAGCCTGGGGTTTTGAATTATAGAGGTGGTGAGGGGAATTATCCATCCTTACTATCTGTTTCTTATGCATAGTGATAGAAGTGATTGATTATTTTAACCCCGGCAACAATGAAACTCAATATTCCAAAACTGGTCATCTGCATCGGAGTATGTTTTGTATTTGCTTTTGCAGGCAGCACCTTTACGCCAGTGCCCGGTTCGGAGTGGTACTATTCAATACTCAAAAAGCCATCATGGAACCCACCTGACTGGCTCTTTCCACCCGCGTGGTCTCTTTTATTCCTGCTTATGGGGATAGCACTCTATCTTGTGGTAGAGAAGTGGTCTGAAAAAACAGACGTCAAGGGTGCTCTTACAGCATTCGGCGTACAGCTGCTGCTTAATTTCAGCTGGTCAGCCGCATTTTTCGGGCTTCATTCCCCTTCGAAAGCTCTCGTTGTGATTGTTCTGCTCTGGCTGGCGATTGTGCTGACAATAGTGAAGTTCAAAGCTGTTTCCCCGACTGCGGGATATCTGCTGATTCCATACCTTCTATGGGTAAGCTTTGCCTCGTTTCTTAATTTTACGATCTGGCAGCTTAATAGAGGTCTGCTCTGATAAGGAGAAGCTTTTGTAACTCATGCCAAAGGCTCCGGGAGGTTGGGGACACACCTCAATCTTCCGGAGCCTTTTCTGCTCTGTGTGCAAGAGTTTTAGGTCAGGGGACACGGGGAATAAAATCGAAAACAAAAAACTTGCAAAGAAGTATCCGAATAGAATACAATACGGGTACATGAATACTTTTATCCGATCGTCAGATTTTGATGCATGGTTGTCATGAACTTGCTATATTTTCGTGGACAGGGTGAGAAGTCATATCTTCCAACAAAAGGAGATATAAGACATGACACAGACAGGCAACCAAAGTCGCATACAGTTTGGTTTTACAATCTATAATGACTGTCCCATTCTATGTGATTACTATAATTTTACGTTGCTCCGCGTAATAATGGCCGGGTCAGTTTTCAATCTGCTTCACATTACAACATCATAGCCCCTCATAAACAGAAAATAAACAGGAAGCGCAGCCTCAGCTGCGCTTCCTGTTTTGAATTGTTTCTTCAGGATGTAAGCTGGGCTTAATCCTCTTCGTTTGAACGAAGGTTTTCAAGAACGCCGAAATCTTCAAGGGTGGTGACATCTCCCTTGACCTCATTGCTTGTAGCAAGTTCGCGAAGGAGTCGGCGCATGATTTTTCCGCTGCGGGTTTTCGGAAGGCCTTTTGCCCACCTGATTTCATCAGGTTTTGCAATAGGTCCGATCTCTTTTGCAACGTGGTTGCGCAGTTCTTCACGCATCTTCATATCGCCTACATATTCATCCTTCAGCGTCACGAAGGCCACAAGGGCATTGCCCTTAAGCTCATCGGGGCGGCTGACAACGGCGGCTTCTGCAACGGCTTCAAAGGAAACAAGAGCGCTTTCAACCTCACTGGTGCCAAGACGGTGACCTGAAACGTTGACAACATCATCAACACGTCCCATGATCCAGATATAACCGTCTTCATCTTTCCGTGCACCGTCACCCGTAAAGTACATGCCGGGGAATTCAGACCAGTATGTTGATTCATATCGTTTGTTGTCGCCGTAGATGGTGCGGAGCATTGATGGCCATGGTTGTTTAATGACCAGATACCCGCCTTCATTGGCTTCGCATGGTGTCCCGTCTTTATGAACAACATCGACAGCGATACCTGGGAGTGGCCGTGTAGCCGTACCTGGTTTTGTCGGTGTTGCTCCCGGAAGCGGAGATACCATGATGCCGCCTGTTTCTGTCTGCCACCAGGTGTCAACGATTGGACATCTTTCCTGCCCTACAACCTTGTGATACCACATCCATGCCTCGGGGTTGATTGGTTCGCCTACAGTACCAAGCAGACGGAGCGAGCTGAGGTTGTGTTTTGTGACCCATTCGTTTCCTGCACGTATGAAGGCACGAATAGCTGTAGGAGCTGTATAGAGAATGGTGACCTTATGTCGGTTGATGATATCCCAGAACCTGTCCCACTGAGGGTAGTTAGGGGCACCTTCGTACATGAGAAGTGTTGCACCGTTAAGCAGTGGGCCGTAAACCATATAACTATGTCCGGTTATCCAGCCTACATCTGCCGTACACCAGTAGATATCCTCGTCCCTGATATCAAAAACGTATTTAAACGAACTTGCTGCGTGTACCATGTATCCGGCAGTGGTATGCAGGATACCTTTCGGTTTTCCGGTTGAACCGCTGGTATAGAGCACAAAAAGAGGATGTTCTGATTCTACTTCGACCGACTCACATTCATCAACGGCCAGACCCATCAGATCATGCCACCAATGGTCCATGCCGTTATGCATGTGAACCTCTTCATTGGTTACTTTCAGGACAATGACACTTCTGATGGATGGAGTATTGACAATTGCCTCATCAACAATATTCTTAAGGTTGATGGAACTGCCGCGGCGTCTTGAGCCGTCTGCACAGATAACCATCTTTGCTCTTGAATCATTGACACGCTCGGTGATTGCATGAGCAGAGAATCCGGCAAAAATAACATTGTGAACAGCTCCGACACGTGCACAGGCAAGTACAGCGATGACCAGTTCAGGAACCATGCCCATATAGAGCGCAACCCTGTCACCTGGTTTTATGCCGGCGATTTTAAGGACGTTTGCAAATTTGCTGACCTGACGGTGAAGTTCACCGTACGTCAGAACCCGCTCGTTCCCCTCTTCACCTTCCCAGATAATAGCAGCCTTGTTTTTTCTCCAGCTTTTAACATGGATATCAAGGGCATTGTAGCAGATATTTGTTTTTCCGCCATTAAACCACTTCGCATAAGGGCTGTTCCATTCCAGCACGGTATCAAACTTTTTAAACCAGTGAAACTGTTCGGCAATTCCACCCCAATAGGCTTCCGGATATGTGGCAGCAGAAGCATACAGCTTCTCATATTCTTCCATTGAGGAGATATGGGCACTTTTTGCAAACTCTGCAGGGGGCGGAAATTTCCGTTTTTCAGACATAACAGAGCTTATCGAACCGTTTGCAGAAGACGAGGTTTCGGTGGGCTGTGTGTTGGATGTTGTTTCGTCTGTAGCCATTGATACCAGATTTTATGTGTTGAAAAAAAAGAGAATACCCCCTTCACAGGTATTTGTGAACAATAACAATAGAAAATCAGCAGTTAAAGCGGAGAATAAAAATATCTGAAACGAAGTTTAACGGTTTCCGAACCTTATTTTATCATAAAAAAAATCTTCTGCCAAATATTTGGACCACGTAGAGACTTTATAAGTGGTTATTTTACAGCAAAACTTACCAATTTGTCAGGAATAACAATTTCGCGAATGATAGTTTGTCCTTCAAGAAATTTAAGGACCGATTGCACCTTTTTTGCTTCTGCAAGCAGCAGTTCTTTCGGGCTTTTTGCAGGCGCAGGGAAGGTGCCTCTTAGTTTTCCATTAATCTGTACGGCAATAGTCAACACCGTGTCTTCGACTAATTGAGGATGATAAGAGGGGAAATGTTCTGAGCTGATTGATTCGTTATGTCCGATGGCTTCCCAAAGTTCCTCAGCGATGTGCGGTGCGTAGGGCGCAAGCATCAGAAGCAGTGTTTCAACTGCGTTCCTGTTTTTGCATCCAGCCTTTTGCAGTTCATTGACAAAAACCATCATTTCAGCTATCGCCGTATTGAATTTGAGATTTTCAGTGTCTTCACCGACTTTTTTGATTGTTTTATGCATGCGTCTGAGCAGCTCATCAGGCAATGCTTCCACAGTAAGTGAAGCTGCAGTACCTTCATGTTCAGGATAAATCAAACGCCACACTTTCGACAGAAACCTGCTTATGCCTTCAATTCCGTTGGTGTTCCATGGTTTGACCTGTTCAAGAGGGCCAAGAAACATTTCATAGAGACGCACTGCATCGGCTCCGTAGTGTTTCAGAACATGATCGGCCGGGATGACATTGCCGCGTGATTTCGACATTTTTTCATTGTCTTCACCAAGTATCATTCCCTGGTTGAACAGTCTCTTGAACGGCTCCTTTGTGCTGACGACACCGATATCGAACAGAACCTTGTGCCAGAATCTTGCGTAGAGCAGGTGAAGAACGGCATGTTCTGCGCCGCCAATATAGAGGTCAACATTCATCCAGTATTTTTCTTTGTCAGGATCAATGAGCCGCTCACTATTTTCAGGATCAATAAAACGGAGATAGTACCAGCAGCTTCCTGCCCATTGGGGCATGGTGTTTGTCTCTCTTCTGAAAGGTCCGTGTTCATCGGTACCGTAAAGCCATTGTGAAATGTTGGCCAGTGGAGATTCTCCTGTTGAAGAGGGCTGATAAGCCTCGACCTCTGGAAGAACCAGGGGCAGGTTTGTTTCAGTGCGCAGTGAGCCGTCTTCGTAATGCTTTATCGGGATAGGCTCACCCCAGTAACGCTGGCGGCTGAATATCCAGTCGCGGAGTTTGTAGTTAACCTTTCTTTCGCCAGCATTTTTTCTCTCAAGCCATGAGGCCATGCGTTCAAAAGCTTCACTGAAACTGAGTCCGTCCAACGTTATTTCGCTGTTGGACGAATTGACACACATGCTGTCCTTATCTTCAAATACTTTCTTCTGGACATCATGCGGACTTTTGATAACCTCAATGATCGGAAGATTGTATTGTCTGGCAAACTCCCAGTCTCTGCTGTCATGCGCAGGAACCGACATGATCGCACCGGTTCCGTAGCTTGTCAGCACAAAGTCAGAAATCCAGACCGGAAGAGGTTCTCCTGTAGCAGGGTTAATAGCATAAGAGCCGGTAAAAACACCTGTTTTTTCTTTCTGAAGCCCTGTGCGTTCAAGTTCGGTTTTCAGTTTTGCCTGACCGATATAGTTTTTCACCTCAACCAGCTGCTGTGCGGTTGCCAGCTTTTCAGCAAGGGGATGTTCTGGCGAAATGACAAGGTAGGTTGCTCCGAAAAGGGTGTCGGGTCGGGTTGTATAGACTCTCAGTTTCTGGTTGTGGCAGCGGAGTTCAAAATCAATATTTACTCCTTCCGAACGTCCAATCCAGTTGCGCTGCATCTGTTTGACATTTTCAGGCCATTCAAGCTCTTCGAGATCTGCAATAAGACGATCGGCATAAGCGGTTATTTTCAGTACCCACTGCCGCAGAGGACGGCGGATAACGGTATAACCGGCTGCAATTTTTTCTTCAACCTCCTCATTTGCCAGAACAGTCTTCAGCTCTTCACACCAGTTGACGTCGACCTCCGACATATAGGCCAGCCCCATTTCATAGAGGTTGAGAAAAATCCACTGTGTCCATTTGAAATAAGCGGGATCGGTGGTGTTGATCTCTCTCTGCCAGTCGTATGAAAAACCCATTGCCTGAAGGGTTTCCTTGAAGCTTCTGATATTAGTTTCAGTGGTTGCTTTCGGGTGGGTTCCTGTTTTAATGGCAAACTGTTCAGCTGGCAGACCGAAGGCATCCCATCCCATCGGATGCAGTACATTATAACCGCAGCTTCTTTTGTACCGGGCTGTGATATCAGATGCTGTGTATCCTTCAAGATGCCCGACATGGAGACCTGTACCGCTTGGATACGGGAACATGTCGAGCACATAGTATTTCGGTTTATCAGCCTCTTTTCTTGAGGTAAAGGTATTATGCTTCTGCCAGTAAGTCTGCCATTTCTTTTCTATGCGTGAAAATTCGTACTTCATGATGTTTTTGATGAATTACGTTGGTTCCCGGAATCAACACTTCCTGGGGACTAACAACGAGTCTTACAGAACGAATGAACCTGAGGTCATAAAAAAAACAGTGCAGTTAACACTGCACTGTTTTTTAGGTTTGTCGGGGTTAATTGCATTCCGTGGTTGGTTCTTTTACCATTTCATATTCCGGCGTTTGTTCAGCCGCTTTTATTGAAAGAGCAAAACGCATTTTTCCGGTTCGAGGATCTTTGCGGACATCAACCAGTTTAACCTTGACCTTATCACCGATTTTGAGGTGATCACTGACTTTGGCGACTCTATCATTTGATATTTCAGAGATGTGCACAAGGCCATCGGTTTTGGGAAGAAATTCCACAAAAGCACCAAGCTCATCACGAACGTCGCGAACCTTTCCGACATAGATTGTGCCTATTTCAGGTTTGGCAATGAGGTTTTTTATGGTGGCAAGCGCAGCGTTAGTCCCTTCGGTGGTTGAGCAGGCAATGGTGACGGTTCCATCGTCTTCAATGTTGATTTCAGCACCGGTTTCCTCAGTAATACTGCGGATGGTTTCTCCACCCTTGCCGATAATCATGCCGATGCACTCAATTGGTACCTTGATGCTGGTGAGTTTTGGTGCATAGTTTGCGAGATCCTGGCGGGATTCAGGAATGGCCTCCTCCATTTTGTCGAGAATGTGAAGCCGTCCTCTGCGTGCCTGTTCAAGAGCTGTTTCGAGAATATGATAGTCAAGTCCGTCGATCTTTATGTCCATCTGACAGGCAGTAATACCCTCTCTTGTTCCGGATACTTTGAAATCCATATCTCCAAGATGATCCTCATTACCGAGAATATCTGAAAGCACTGCATAGGATGATCCTTCCTTGATCAGTCCCATGGCGATGCCTGATACCGGTTTTCTTATGGGAACACCTCCATCCATCAATGCAAGCGTTCCGCCGCATACTGATGCCATTGATGAAGAACCGTTCGATTCAAGAATGTCCGAAACAATGCGGATGGTGTAGGGAAACTCCTGTTCTGTAGGGGCAACCATTTTAATGGATCGCTCTGCAAGATTGCCGTGACCGATTTCTCTGCGGCCGATACTGCCCAGTCTGCCAACTTCACCGACGCAAAATGGAGGGAAGTTGTAATGGAGGAAAAATTTTTTATCAGCATTGCTGGTCAGGTCGTCGACTGACTGTGCATCTTTACTGGTACCGAGGGTAATGGTTACAAGAGCCTGGGTTTCTCCTCTTGTAAAAAGAGCCGAACCGTGTGCTCTCGGGATAACCCCGAGTTCTATGCTGATAGGTCGTACCTGGTCAAGGGCTCTGCCGTCAAGGCGTTTTGCATCATCAAGAATCATATGGCGCATAACTTTCTTTTCGACAGCATGAATCTGCTCTTCAATGATATGAGCGTTCAGGAAGAGTGCTTTTGAGGAATCAGCAGCAATATCTTCACTGCTGATAGATGTCTTGAAGTGCTCACTGATTGATGCTATGGACTCTTTATAAATGAGGGCAGTCTGTTCGGCACGATCTTCTTTTTTGAGCGGAGTATAGGCGAGTTCTTTGAGACGGGTTTCACAACAACCACGAATGTATTCTGTAAGTTCTGCAGGAATTACAGTCGGCGCAAAGGGCCTGCTTGGTTTTCCAACTTCTTGAGCGATCTCGTTCTGGAGTGCAGAAAGTTTGCGGATAGCATCATGTCCGAATTTAATGGCATCGAGCATTTCTGCTTCTGAAATCTCTTTCATTTCACCCTCAAGCATGCAGATGGTATCTGTCGTACCGCCGATACAAATATCAATATCACTCTCTGAAAGCTCGTTGACGTCAGGATTGATCATAAACAATCCGTTGATTCTGCCGACCCGGACTTCTGACATCGGGTTATGGAATGGAATATCGGAGACCATGATGGCTGTCGATGCGGCCAGGCCGCCGAGCACATCGGCATCATTGATCTGGTCGGAAGAGATTACCGTCACAATGATCTGGGTTTCATAGAGGTAGCCGTCAGGAAAAAGCGGTCTCAGTGCCCGGTCTATCAGTCTTGCTGAAAGAATTTCTTTCTCGGAAGGGCGGCTTTCCCGTTTAAAAAAACCACCGGGAAATTTACCAGCAGCCGAATATTTTTCACGGTATTCAACCTGAAGCGGAAAGAAGTCCTGATTTGGTGGAGGTGTTTTCCTGCTTGACACAACAGTCGCAAGAACCATAGTGTCGCCGAGGCGGACAACTACAGCTCCATCTGCCTGTTTTGCCAATTTGCCGGTTTCGATAGAGATTATCTTCCCTTGGCCGAGATCAATTTTCTTGTTAATAATCATGGAAATCTGTGATAATGTGATAAAAATACTGTCCGGTTTTTTTCATGCATACGTTTTCCGCTTCCGGTCATACTCAGTGCAGACTTCAGTGCTTTGCAGCAATGCAGAAACAATGAACGCGTTCTTAAATATAATACAAAAAAGTCTCTTCCGGTAAACTTGATCTCTCGCGGGTTATCACGCACGGATTTTCCCGTTATCAATCAGCCTGACTGTTCCTGAGTACATTGCCAGAAGCAGGCGGTACTCAATACCTGCTTCAGCAGTTTCGACTGGTTCAAACGTTGCCTCATCAACAAAACCGACATAGTCAGAGCGGCATCCTGGTGTTGCGTTGATCATCTTTTCGATTTCTTCGGCAATTTCCTGAAGGTTATGTCCCTGTTCAGCAACCCTCTTTTCGGCATGGCGGATTCCCTTGTAAAGAATTGCGGCACCATCGCGTTCCTGGGTAGAGAGATAGATATTTCTTGAACTGACTGCCAGTCCGTTTTTTTCCCTGACAATGGGTGCCTCGATAATATTTATATGCATATTAAGATCTTCTACAAGCCTGCGGATAACCGCAAGTTGTTGAGCATCCTTTTCGCCGAAGACGGCTATATGAGGTTTTGTGATGTTGAACAGCTTGGTAACGATGGTGGCTACCCCTTTAAAATGGCCTGGTCTCCTCTCTCCTTCAAACCCTCTGGCTACAGCGCTGCATTCAACGGTTGTCTGATAGTTTTCAGGATAAATGCTTTCTGCTTCAGGGGCAAAAAGGAAATCGACTCCTGCCGCTTTAGCAAGGGCAGTATCCTGCTCGAAAGGTCTGGGATATTGATGGAGGTCTTCGTTCAGTCCGAACTGACTGGGGTTTACGAAAATCGTAAGAATGACAGTGCCTGCGGTCTGCTGCGCAAGCTTCACAAGGCTCAGATGTCCTTCATGCAGTGCCCCCATTGTCATGACGACACCGATACACTGCCGGTTGAGCCGCAGTTTTTCGGCAATGGTTTGCATCTGTCCGGGGTCAGTGATGATCTGCATAGTCCTTTTCTTGTTTGATTATTTTTTTCTGCAGGGTGAACAACAACAACAAACTCTCCTCTGGTTTTTCCATCTGCAAGTCGTCTGCCAATCTCTTCAATGGTTCCGGTAATGTACTCTTCATGAATTTTTGTCATCTCCCGTCCAATGAAAATCTGAGCATCCGGCAGGATATTGCCGAGTTCATCAAGGAGCCTCACGATTCGGTATGGGGACTCATAAACAACAAAAGAAACATGGAGAGACGCGAGATATTCAAGTCGGGTTTTACGCCCTTTTTTATGGGGAAGAAAGCCCGCAAAAAAAAAATTGTTGACCGGAAGCGGGCATGCTGAAAGTGCGGCTGTAAGTGCGCATGCTCCGGGAATCGGGATTACCTGGAGGTTCTGTTCATGCAGGGCATGCAGCAGCGCATATCCCGGATCGCTGATAATGGGGGTTCCTGCATCAGTAATGAGTGATACATCAGTGCCATCTTCCAGCAGTGCAATAATTTGTCCTATAGCTCTCGGCTCATTGTAGTTGTGGTAACTGATGAGTTTTTTGCCTGTAATATTGAGATGTCTGAGCAGAATTGATGCGCGACGCGTATCTTCACAGGCGATTGCTCCGGATTGTCCAAGGATTTTGATGGCTCGCAGGGTAATGTCTTCGAGATTACCGAGCGGCGTCGCAACAACGTAGAGTGTTCCGCTATGTGTCTGAGGAGTTTGCAAGGGTAAAAGACGGACTTGAACGAAGGGTTTGTTAATGGTAAATTCACGGTGCTATTTAGTATAATAATAAAAATACGATAAACAGCGTTCAGTCAAAGATGAAGGATCAAAGGAGATTACTGTCGGTCAGGGACCTACGGGTTCATTTTTCTGAGCCGAAGAACGGTGGTTTTGGACATCCTGTTTCGATACACGTGGTCAACGGTGTTTCGTTTGACGTATTTCAGGGAGAGACGCTTGGTCTCGTTGGGGAGTCAGGCTGCGGTAAAACCACTCTGGGAAGGGCATTGATACGCTTGGGTCATTCTGTCGTGACTGGAAAGATTGAGTTTGAAGGGCAGGAGATCACCATTCTCGGCAACCGGGAATTCCGCTCTCTTCGCAAACAGATACAGATGATTTTTCAGGATCCGTTTGGATCGTTAAACCCCCGACTGACAGTCGGACAGATGCTTGAAGAGGTATTGCTCGTTCATAATATTACTCGGGGTAATACCGCTCGCAAGAGGATTGATGAACTGCTTGATATTGTTGGTTTGAATCGTGAGTATTTCAACCGTTATCCTCATGAATTTTCAGGAGGACAACGACAGCGGATCGGTATTGCAAGGGCGCTGGCAGTCAACCCTAAATTTATTATCTGCGATGAGCCTGTTTCCGCTCTTGACGTGTCGATACAGTCGCAGATCATTAATCTGCTCAAGGATCTTCAGCGGGATCTGGGTTTGACCTATCTTTTCATCGCTCATGATCTTTCGGTTGTTGAATATATTTCTGACAGGGTTGCAGTCATGTATCTTGGAAAGATAGTTGAGATAGCTGATTCCACTGAACTCTATGCCAATCCGAAGCATCCATATACGAAAGCCCTGCTGTCAGCAATTCCTGATCCTGAACCTGGAACAAAGAAAGAACGGATTCTTTTGAATGGAGATTTACCCGGGCCTCTGCAGATTCCTGCTGGATGCGGGTTTCATCCACGCTGTCCAGTTGCCAAGGCTGAGTGCGGCTATAAGGAACCGAATCTTAAAGAACTGAACAATACTAACAGGCATCAGGTAAGTTGTCTTCTCTATGAATAATACGAACAATCAAAAAAATAGGCGGGGCTGTTTCCGCAACAGTTGTCTTGGGCTCATCATCATTTCAGCATTGTTTTGTGGCGCATTGTTTTGGGCTTTTCGCTCGTCACATACCCTTCCTGATCGATTTGTGCTGTCCATCCCGCTTGGCGGAACTATCAGTGAGATTCGTCATGAAAGCTCATCGCTGCCTTTTGTATCTTCCCGAGAGTCGCTCTCTCTGCAGGAACTGTTGTTTATTCTTGAACACGCAGCGACAGATAAACGCGTCAAGGAGGTGCTTCTTGATATCGGAGGGCTGCAGGCAACTCCAGCAAAAATAACTGAAATTCGACAGGCTGTTGAAAAACTGCGCCGAAGCGGAAAAAAGGTCACTGCCTTTATTCATTCTGCCGAGGATAACGATTATCTTCTTGCCGCGGCATGTGACTCCATTATTATTGAACGCGGCGGGTTTCTTCTGCTGGATGGACTGAAGGCCGAAACGCTCTTTTATACTACGCCCCTTGCCAAATTAGGTGTTGCTTTTCAGGCGGCTCAATGGAAAAAATATAAGAGCGGTATCGAACCGTTTCTTCTGACGGAGTCAAGCAGGGAGTCTCTTGAAGAGATTAATGCAATGCTTGACGAAGTGTTCGATAACTATCTGGGTTACCTGTCAAAGCGGCGAGGAATCAGTCGTGATGCATTGAAGGGGGTTATGGACAATGAACCACTGATGTCGGCACAGAGAGCTAAAGCGCTCAAACTGGTTGACGGTATAGCTTCATCATGGGAATTGCAGAGATCCCTGACCAGAAAAATAACAGGGAAGGAACTTTCGAGTGATAATGATGCGTATATCCATGTCGGTCAGTACCGATCTGCAGTTGATTGGCCTCTTAAGAGTGATGGTGACGAAAGCATTGCAGTGGTTACACTTTCCGGTATGATTGTTCGTTCAGCAGTGGGGGGAGCAGCAGAAATGAGTGAAGGTATTGATGTTGAGACTCTGAGAAACTCCCTTGATGCGGTATTGGAAAACAAAAAGGTCAAAGCTATCGTTTTGCGCATCGACAGTCCCGGCGGCGATGCCCTTGCGTCAGCCGATATGCTTCAGATGCTTGATTCGGCTGCGGTCAGGAAACCTCTTGTGGTCTCTATGTCGGGTGTGGCGGCTTCCGGAGGCTATATGGCAGCTCTCGCAGGAAAAACCATCTATGCCGAGCCTTTGACCATTACCGGTTCAATAGGGGTTTATGCCCTGAAACCCAATATTAAAGGGCTTGCTGAAAAAATCGGACTTGGACGTACTGTTGTGACCAGAGGCAGGTATGCCGATGCCAACACCTTGTTCAAGCCGCTTGAAGGCGATGCATACAACAAATTTGTCGCGGCGTCAGGGGAGGTCTATTATGATTTTATCGGTAAGGTTGCTGCGTCAAGAAAGATGAGGATTGCTCAGGTTGACTCTGTTGCCGGTGGAAGGGTCTGGACAGGAAGTCGTGCGATGAAAGCCGGACTTGTTGATCGAACCGGAGGACTTTTCGATGCCATTCATGCAGCACAGCTCCTTGCAAAGATCGATCCGGCCAGGCACCCCAGGCTTCTGCTTTATCCTGCGCAGAAAACATGGTGGGAATATCTTTTTCAGGGAAATGATTCCGGGTTAGCTGAAAGAATATCGACTTGCATCAAACAACAGCTGTTGCATGAAATCATTCCCGAGAAGCAGTTCAGTTCAATGGAGGCTTATTATGAGATGCTGATGATGTCCGGTCAGCTGCACATGCTTGCCGTTATGCCTTGTGAGATTATTATCCGCTGAATTGTCCCCCCCCCGAACCAGCAGCAATGCTGATGCAGCGGGGGTGGGGTACCCTCCTTATGCCATTAAAACTTGTAGGTCAAAGAACTCTGAGCCCTGACTGCATTGCTTTCAGGAGCATTGTTGTAATCGGTTTTCCACTCTGAGAGCTGTAAGCCAAGGATGAAATTCTGGGTTATTTTCTTGATGAAAGTTGCGAAAACAGTCTGGTTCAGCGTTCTTCCGCCAGGCGGGAGGTCGTTATTATTCGGGTTGTCAATGCCGGCTCCGATACTGAGACTGATTGAAGGGGAAGGTATGTATCTGAGTGCAGCCCATCCGCCTTTGGAACGGATATCGCTGAGTGTGATGGTATTAACGCCCTGACCAATTCCTCCCCAGTAGTCGTCGAGATTCGAGCCGGTAAAGAATTCTCCGGCAAATGTAAATTTTTCACTCAGAGGCATGGAGAGTTCCATATTGCATGACCACGAGTCAAGTGTTTTATGTTTTCCTGTTTTATCGGTGTCCCACTCCTCCTGTCCGTAATGGCCGGACACTGCAATCGTGGCCGGCTGGTTTTCCACCAGAAGTGGTTCGGACAATGCAATCCTTCCCTGGATGGTTGGCATGTTGGCGTCTTTGCCCGGATCGGTGTTCCATGTGTCAGCCAGGGTGTTTGTTTCGCCGATTGTTCTGGAAGCTGCAGCTGCCAGTTCAATGCGGCTTTTTTCACCAGTTGAAAACCCTTTTGTAAGACGAAGCTGGGGATGACGGGAACCGATATTGCCTGCAGCCCACATAATGGCAGGATCGTCTACAAACGGAATCAGCGATGAGATTACATCCCAGGTCTGACCTGCGAGAATACTGAAATCGGAAGCCGGCCAGTAGGCTTTGAGATATGCATGACGCATTCTTGGGATCATGTTGTTTTCCGTACCGCCGCCGAGGAAATCGACCTCGATATTGCCGGAAAGCTTCATTGTATCGGTATCAGGGCCGCTCAGGTTCAGGCCAAGCCTTGTGGCGGTTCCGGTAATGTCCCACTCGTTATCATGATTATTCAGACCTTCGGGACGAACCCATAAAGCAATGTTTCCAGGGTTTATTTTTCCAGTATCGTATGATGCGTCAAGGCGGGCAAAGCCGTAAAGCTGGACCTTTACGCCGGAATCGGGAGATACCGATATGGGATTGAGGGGTTCATTATTTTTGCGGGCAGCTGGTTGTGCCGGAATTTCCAAAGGTGTTGAAGCAGAAGGATTTGTGTTTACCAGTGCTTTGAGTTCTGCAAGTTCCTGCTCAAGACGGCTGATGCGTGCATCAACGGTTTCTGCTGTTTGGGCTGCATAAACGGGTGTTGCGGTGAAAAGTGTGCCGGCAAGCAGCAGGGTTTATCTGAATTTTCCCCTTGTGTTCATGAAGGTATTCCCTGTGATTGGTTAATAATGTGTAACCCAGTTTCAAATATAAGGAGAGAAGAAGCGATTTCTTTACTGTTTTTAGGAGCAGCCGAGATGACTGGACAATCAGAAGCTCCAGAAATCGCGGTCGAGGTTACGGTATTGAATGCCCTGGATGAGATGCTTCATGGCAATGTGTTCGGAGCTGTCAAGGTCGGCTATGGTGCGGCTTACCTTAAGGATACGGTCGTGCGCCCTAGCTGAAAGGTTCATGTTGTTCATGGCATCCATGAGTTTTTGCGAACTCTGTCTGTCGAGCTTACAGAATATTTTGATCAGTTTGGTACTCATCTGTGCATTGGTATAAATTTTTGGTGATGCCAGGACAGCAAACCGTTCCTGCTGGATTTTTCTTGCTTTTATGACTCGCAGGCGGATTGTTTTGGAGTTTTCAGATGCAACGCTGGAAAACAGGTCGGTATTTTCAACTTTTGGTACATCAATATGGATGTCAATGCGGTCAAGAAGTGGTCCGGAAATTTTTGCAAGATATCGCTGAATCTGCTTGGGAGGTGCGGTCAGGTTCCCGTCAGAATCTTTCAGTGCTCCTGCAGGACTTGGATTCATGGCTGCAATAAGCATGAAGCCTGCCGGATACCTTGTTGTGATTGAGATTCTCGAAACCGTAACCTCGCGCTCTTCAAGGGGCTGGCGGAGTACCTCAAGGGCATTTCGGGAAAATTCAGGAAGTTCATCAAGAAACAGGATGCCGTTATGAGCAAAGCTTACCTCTCCAGGTTTTGCTGTTGAACCCCCTCCAATCAGAGCAACATTGCTCGTTGTATGGTGTGGATTACGGAAAGGTCTGGTAACCATAAGAGGTCTCTCTTTTTCAAGCAGGTTTGCAACCGAATAGATTTTTGTCGTTTCAAGTGACTCTTCAAACGAGAGAGGAGGTAGAATGCTCGGTAATCCTTTTGCCAGCATGGTTTTTCCGCTGCCGGGCGGACCGATCATAATGACATTATGACCGCCGGCCGCTGCAATTTCAAGGGCTTTTTTTGCTGCCCCCTGTCCCTTGATATCGGAAAAATCCACAGGGTATTCCTCCTCCCTGATAAACAATTCCGCAATATTGACGGTTACTGGGATGGGCTGTATATCCCCCCTTATTAAAGCGACAGTTTCATTCAGGGTTTCGACGCCGAAGACTTCGATGCCTGCATGGGATGCGGAGACTGCCACGGCAGCTTCAGGAGCGTTTGAGAGCGGGACGATCAGTCGTTTTATCTGTTCTTTCCCTGCCATAATGGCTACGGGGAGCGCTCCGTTAACTCTTCTTACCGAACCGTCAAGGGCAAGTTCACCCATAATCAGTACATCATCGAATTGGAGAGTGATAAGCTGGAGCGAACCGAGCAGGCCAATGGCAATCGGGAGATCGAATGCTGTTCCTTCCTTTTTTATATCCGCAGGGGCAAGGTTGACTGTGATTTTTTTTGGAGGGATAGTAAATCCTGAGTTTCGGATTGCCGTAAGAATTCTCTCTCTGCTCTCCCTGATGGCATTGTCCGGAAGTCCGACAACAGTAAATGAAGGGATGCCTCCGGTCACATTGGTTTCGACGGTCACCTTAATGGCATCAATACCGATCAGGGCAGCAGCGTTGAGTGTGGAAAGCATAAGAATTTATTTGTATAATTTCGTATATTTATACGTAATTTATACAAATATTGGTTAGTTTTCTCAATTGTTTTTCATGTTTTGGAGCTTTAAGTCTGAAGAGAATCTCAAAGTCATGCAGTATGAGGCGGTAATTGAAGGCATTGTGGTAAATAGAAGGGAAATAGTATTGTAATGAGGCTTTAAAAATCCGCCTAAACTTGATAAAAATATCAGTGTGCACCAAAATCGGCTGCCGAACGACGTAGATATTATTTTGCCAATATCAAGTATGAAGAACACATTACGTGAGTGAGGTAATAAAAATGAGGCTTTAGTAAAAAGCCTCAATAAATATCTCTATCTGAAAAATGTGAATAAAAAGGTTTTTACTCCGTAACCCTATATTGTTCAATACTTTCTCCTCTTTTTTCAACATCCTTTACCCAGCCTGGCTTCGGGCCTCTGCCTACCCAATATTCGGTTTCACTTTTTTTGTATTTTATAACAGACGAACTTTTTGTTGAAGCGGATTTCGCTGTTTTTCCTTTTCGCTGAAGTTCTTCTATAGTAATATTGAAGTTTTCGATTTTGTCCTTAATCTCTTTAATTATGGCAAGTCTATCGTTTCTGATAATATCATCTGCTTCTTTTTGAAGTTCAGCTATTTTCGATTTGATTTCTGAAAGTTTTGTCGAAGACATAATTCGTTGATTTATAATTGTTTAAATGTTTTCTTCCTTTTGATGCGAATTAAAATTAAATGTAGTAAATAAATAATTAACTACATGCAATTTATTTTAAGAAAATAGATATTCGCTCTCAATGACACTGAATTATCCTCGATTCAATTTCAGAAGGATAAAAATAATTTTGCGATCCATTTCACTATTTCATCATTAGCATCATCAGGATCTTTGAGATGAGTTGAATTCAGAATCAGATATGTATTAAGTGGATTAGATGGCCATTTTTCAAAGACATAAGCCTTTCCGAAGTTATATAAGACTTCTTCAGGTCCGGCAAATATCCAGAAAAAGGAATTCGTTGAGTAACCTCAGTTGCACATATCTGAATGGATGCCATGCCATCAGGGTCCTTGTAACTGTAGTAAGCAGCTGCTGTCCTGCTGAAGTTTATATCATCTTAATTTGCTCTATGGCATTAATGGCGTAAGAATACTATATTCCTTGCTTTTCAATGATGCTGCGAGATTATTGATATGCTGGGATGGAATTCTTAAAAAAACAAAAAGACCCATGAAAATAAGGGTCTTTTTGTTTAATGAGTGTTTACTGATTGTTTCAAATACCCTTCCTAGGTGTGACTGGCGAATCATTCAATCATTAAAAAAATAACGCCTGTCCGTTTTATCGATTGCGATCATTGCGTCGGTCACGGTTGTCTTCATGGAGTTGATCTCTGCCATCTTTACGATCGTGTTCGTCTTGCCTGTTCCTTTCTTCCCAGTACTTGCGGTCATGCTTTTGGTACTCTCTATCACGGAATCGTCTTATCTCTTCCCAGCGATGCGCTCTTATTGCATGGGGCAGTCTCTCAATGCTGACGAAATCCCATGGACCTCCGTAATGCGGAGAAATGTACCAATTACCATCACGGCTTATGTAATAGTAGCCATCGAAGTAAATGAAATTGTAAGGGCTTTCTATCGCGACCGAATAACCAAGTTCAGGAATATAGATAAATGTCGGTCTTGCATCGATAACAAAATGCGGTCTATCGCCCACATTGATGTGTATGCGGCCAACACCTATACCGATATCAGCTTGAGTATCAGCTGGGTGATTAACAAGAAATAGGCCTGTAATTCCGGTTATAAGCCAGATATTTATTTTCATGATTGCCTGTGTGTTGATATGCTTCAAGATTGTTCCCGATTATAGTATAACAGACGTTTATTTTGTTTTTTTCCTGCACATAAAATTCCGAATTGCCGAATTTCTATCCGGTTGTGCGCAACCCTCCTGATATGGCATTGACTGTTAAAAAGAGTTCGAGCAGCAGAGTGTCGGACTCTTCCTGTTTTCCGGTATACTGCAGTTCACGCCATTGTTTCAGCAGCGTGATTTGCTGATTGTGCAGCATGTCAAGTCCTTCTTTACGGAGGGCGATAAATTTGTTGACATTAAGCCGCTGGGTTTCAAGAGGCTTGGCGAAGAGAATTTCGATATATTTTTTTGTCCGATGGTATTCGGATTCGATCATGCTGAAAATGCGTTCCCTTATAATGCTGTCACAGATCAGTGACGCGTACTTGCGCATGATGTTCAGATCGGCAGATGCCAGGCTGGTGTCGGCATTGCTGATAATGTTGCGAAGAGGCGGCCAGACGTGGCTGCGGTTTCGGATTTCCTCAAATGTTTCCGGGGCGCTGTTCTGCAGAAACTCAAGCGCCGAGCCGACACCATACCAGCCAGAAAGTGAAAAGCGTGCCTGGTTCCAGCTGAAAACCCAGGGAATGGCACGCAGGTCTTCAAGGCTTTTTTTTCCGCTTCTTCGTGAAGGCCGGGAACCTATTCTTGTTGATTCAATAATATCGATAGGTGTGGCTTCACGGAAAAAAGTGAGAAATCCATCTGCCCCGATCAGCTTCCTGTAAGCCTGATTGCTTTTATCGGATAGCATGTCCATGACAGGTTCAAGGGGGTGCGCTCTTTTTTCTCCCAGTCGTTGCCTGATAAGGACTTCCGCAGCTCCAGCCATGAACAGTTCAAGATTATAAACTGCACTGATGCGGTTGGCGTACTTTTGGGCAATAGTTTCGCCTTGCTCAGTAAAGCACATGCCGGCATTAAAAGATCCCCAGGGTTGCGCCCTGATGAAACGGTGAGTCGGCCCTGCTCCCCGGCTGATACTTCCACCTCTTCCATGAAAAAACAGAATATCAGTTTCGCAGAGTCTGCCTGCCTCAAGCAGCGCTTCCTGTGCACGATATAGCGTCCAAGTGCTTGAAAAAATTCCTCCGTCCTTGTTGCTGTCGCTATAACCGATCATAACCTCCTGGAGCTTTCTTTTTTTATGAGTTGTTTTTTTTCTGTAATCGAGACTTCGTTTGGTAACCGGGTGTCGGAGAAATTCCTGGAGTATCACAGGGCTTTTTTTCAGATCATCAATTGTTTCAAAGAGTGGGACAACAGGGAGCAAGCAGGCATCTCCATTTTCGGTCGAAATCATCAGACCGACTTCCCTGGCAAAAATATAGACTATAAGAAGGTCAGAGGCGTTTCTGGTCATGCTGACAATAAGTGAGCCAAGAGCGCCTGTCCCATATTTTTTGGTATGGTTCACTAAAACCCTGAAGCAGGAAAGTACGGTTTCAGCTTCAACTCCAGCCGTCATATCGGGATGGGTAAATGGTCGGGGTGACAGCAGTTCCTGGTCAAGGAAGGCCCTTCTTGCGGGTTCATCCCATTCCAGAAAATCGCTGCCATTCATCCCGGCAGCAGTCATCAGTTGTGAAAGGGCAAGCTCATGAATGTGGCTGTTCTGACGGATGTCCAGCATACCGAGATGGAATCCGAAAGTCTGTACGATTCTGTAGACCGGTGTAACTTCCATGTCCGCAATATGTTGGGCGCCGACAGCAAGCAGTGACTCACGTAGAAGCGAAAGATCCTCAAGGAGTTCATCCGATCTGATGTAGCTGATTGGTTCGCTATACAGAATAGCAGTTTCTGATGTATCGGCTTCAAACGGAAGAGCTGCGATCAAAAGGTTCAGAAACTGGCGCCAAGGTTCATGACGGTTTCTCTGGAGTGCCTCATATCCGGCTTTTCCAAGTTTTTTGCTGAGGCTTTCTATGCGAAGTCTCAGTGGTTCCCCAGGATCCTGGATCCTAACTGAAAGGCTTAATTTTGATGCCAGATCGCTGAGATGATGCCGGACAAGTGTAAGAGCTTTTTGACGCATTTCAGCCAGAGTATCTTTCGTGACCCTGGCGGTTACAAGTGGGTGTCCGTCACGGTCGCCGCCAACCCAGCTTCCAAAGCTTATGCGGGGCAGATTTCGGGGGTCGGAAAGCCTGGCGGTATCAAACCCTGTTGCATTCCATGCCTGCAGGAGGCGTTTGTCAAGCATGGGCAGAACTTCAGAGAAAATATTATAGAGGTAGTGAATGACATTTCTTCTCTCAGCCGATACCTGAGGTTTTTCAACGAGGATTTCTCCTGTTCTCCAGAGTCTTTCCATCACAACCTTAATTTCATTGCGGATTTCGAGTTGTTCAAGCGGGGTCCACATCTGATTTTCTCGCTTTACCAGAAGCAGATAAAGTTGCCGGTGTTGTTCAAGAACAGTTTTTCGTTTCGCTTCGGTCGGATGCGCAGTCAGCACTGCCTCAATAGAAACTTCATGCAGCAGGGAAGTAATTGTTGTTTCCGAGATTCCAAGTTTTTGAAACCGCTGCAATGTTTTACCCCAGAGACCGGTGAGATACGATAATCCGTTTTCAGCTTCAAGTTTACGCCGATTCTGGGCAGCGGAGTTTTCTTCCGCCATGTTGAGAAGTTGAAAAAAAATGGAAAATGCCTGAAGAGCACGCTCGGAATTAGGATAATTTTCAAGGGGTATTCCAGCATTCTGCCAGGGAAGATGGTCAGCCAGTTCATGTTCTCCAAGGTCACGGAGGACCTCCTGAAAGCATTGGAGAAGAAAGAGAAAATCGCGTTCTGCTTTTTCAAAATCGATAATATTGCTGGTTGTTGTTATCATGCGAAAACAATTATCGGGTTAATGGGGAACTTTCCGCAGTATTCGAAAAAATTACGTGAGTTACAAATTATGTAACCTTTCCTTGACCTTATTGGCTTGAATGAGGGGTATGCTCCTCAAGTTTCATGAGATAGTGATTTAATAACACACCTTTTTAAGGTTTCCGTTTGCCAACTTTACTATTTATGCTTATCTTTCTTTATAATTTTTTGGGTAAGCCACTAACACCTAATTCATTACCAGTCATGGACAACAAATCAAATGGTAAGCTTATTGCTGTAGCATTAGGCGGGGCTGTCTTAATGGGGTCTCTGTTTTTCGGGTTGTCATTTTTAACCGGGTACAAGGTGCCGGCTGAAAATATTTCAGTAATATTAACTCCATTGCGCTCCTTTGCGGGATGGTTTTCGTTAATATTTTGTGCCTCTCTGATTATCATGGGTCTCGGTAAAATGTCATCGAGAATCAGTGACAAGTGGTTTTTAAGTTTTCCTCTCAGCATTATTGCCATTATTGCCGTAATGTTTTCACTTCTGTGGCTAAGGCCTTCAGGAATTTTATTGTCAACCACAGGTCGTACGACAACGGTTGATGGCAAATACATTCGTTCCGTGAAAGAACTGACTGCATTTCTGGAAAAACCTGCTTCAGGTCTCAAAACTCATCCAGTACCTGCCGGGTTTGACTTTGCTGCCGCAAAGACTCTTACGGATGGGCGCTGCAACAAATGTCATACACTTGCATCTGTAACGGATGCTTTCAGAACCAAGTACAAGAAAACAGGAAAAGTTGATGTTGTCGTCAATCGCATGCAGACCAATGCAGGCTCAGGTATAACCCCGGATGAAGCGAAAACAATTGTTCTGTATCTGGAGAACAAATTCTGATATCTGCTGGTTCCTCTGATATTCCAATCTTTCTTAAAAAAAGCCTCTGAGCGATCCTCCGAGGCTTTTTTTATCTTTTTATACGATGTGAGCATTCAACGTGAGCTTCTATAGTTGACAGAGACGGTTTCGGTTATTCCGCCTCTTGCTTTCCATTCAGTAATGACGCTTAGTGACCTTGGCTGAAGAGCGTCGACAAGGTCGTCGTGGATTTTGTTGGTGATATTTTCATAAAAAATGCCGGCATTGCGGAATTCGAGAAAATAATATTTCAATGATTTCAGCTCTATACAGGTTTTATCAGGTACATAACAGATGGTTATGGTCCCAAAATCCGGAAGTCCGGTTTTAGGGCAGACAGAGGTAAATTCGGGGTTGACGATTTCGATAGTGTAATCCCTGTCGGGATAAGCATTGTCGAAGAGTTCAAGGATTTCTTTTTTCATCGTATGACGGAGGTTAATTAAAATTATGTAACGTTTTTTACAGGCGGTTTTTTACAGGTAAATGAGCTTCTTTTCGATGCAAAATAGAAATCCATAGCGATTTAACAGAAAATTCCGTTGTTTTTTTATTCATTAAAAGCAACAATTGCACTCTGATCTGAGGGCTTAAGTCTTTGTTTCTTGAAATACATTGCAGGTAATCATGCATGAATCCCCTGAAGGAAATGGCCAGGAATTACAGCTTCTTTATAAGTCGCTAGCGGCTGAATATGACCTTACTGAAACGCTCTACACCTTCGGAGCTCACTCTTTCAGTTTTCTAAGTGTTCGTGATAGTTATGCTCTTCTTGACAGAATATCTCCGGAAGAGTTCATCAAGGATGAACAGATGCCTTATTGGGCTGAAATATGGCCATCTGCTATAACGCTTTCGTCATATATAGCTGATGAACTTTCCCTTAAGGGTCTGCGGGTCATCGAGATAGGTGCTGGTGTAGGTATGGCTTCGACTGTTGCCGCATGGAAAGGCGCAAGTGTTCTGGCAACAGACTACTCTCTTGAGGCTCTTCGTTTTGTGCGGTATAACTCTTTACGAAACAGTGTGACTTTTGAAAACGACCGGCTTGACTGGCGCCTGGTTAAGTGTCGTGAAAAGTTTGATCTGCTGTTTGCGGCAGATGTGCTTTATGAGAGGGTGAACCTGCATCCTATTGTGACAGCGATTGATAAACTCCTGAAACCCGATGGCGTCGCATACCTTGCAGACCCTCGAAGGAGACTTGCAGAGCAGTTTCTTGAGCTTGCAGCGGAAAATGAATTTTCAATAACTTCTTTTCCGAGGAAGTATATCGGAGGCTCGAAAGATGTTGCAGTGAATATCTACAGAATAACAAGACAAAAGAACGGTCAATGAAGAGCAAGAATGATGCATTTTCTGTGCGCTGGCGGTATGCTGCCGGTCGTGGTGCGTTTATCTGGCAGCTCATGTTTACTGAAACCGGTATTATTGTCGGTCAGAAGCGCTTTACTCACGGCAGAAGGGCCCTGTTTTTCTGTATTGATATAATGACCGGAAAGGTCCTTCACGATGATTATCTGTTGATGGATCACGTTCATCCTGTCCCAGCCGGTGAGGGATGGTTTGTAGGTCTTGAAACGACTCTGAATAATCTGGTCTATTGCTATTCCTATCAATCTGGTAGCCCGGAGCATCAGGGGGTATGGGCGGTTGATTTCAGGGCAGACAGTGTGATTTGGTCACGGCCTGATATTTTTTTTGCTGCAAATCTTGGTCATACGCTCCTTGTCTATCAGCTTTCAGTTTTTGGCGGCTTTCCAGAACGGCATTTTCTGCTCATTGATCCTTATACAGGCAACGTCGTCCGTTCCCTTGGCCTCGATAGTTCTGCAGTCAATGCTTTAAGGCAAGAGATTGTGCAGGAGGAAGAGCGCCAGCACGTTGTTCTTCCCTGGTTTGTGACGCAAGAGATGACGGAAGAACGTCTTGCCATGAACCGTTTTGGTGTTGCCGAAACAATCAGATGTGAATGTATTCTTCAGTGGCCATTGACTGTTGCCGCTTTGCATGAACAAGGTGAATCGACAGGTACATGGCAATCATCTCTTAAAGTCTGGAGTAAGGATTTGCTTGTCTATACAGACTGTATGGAAGAATGTGTCGAAAAACCCTCTCTGAACAATTTTCTGATCAGGAAAGAAAATTTGTATTACCTTAAAAATAAAGAGGAACTGGTCTGTGTTGCACTCTCATGAAAAATTCATCTCTTAACCTGTTGCTGGAAACCTCACTTCCTGTAAGTGATTTTCTTGAAAAGCTCAGGAGTTATAACAATCTTTCATCGAATACCGTTATTGCCTACAGAACCGATATAGTTCAGTTTTTTTCCTTTCTTTTCCGGCATTTCGATCTTAATGATGAAAGTGGTTTTGATCCTGAGAGGGTAACGCCTGTCGATGTCAGGCTGTTTATGGTTTCATTGATCGAACGTGGTGTTCAGCAACGGTCAATTGCCCGGAAACTTGCCGCGGTCAGAAGCTTTTACCGCTATCTGCAGGAAACCGGATATATCAAAAGCTCCGTGTTTACCTATATTACTGCGCCAAAGTTTCCTCGACGTGTTCCTGGTTTTTTAACTGAACAGCAGACTGAAAAGCTTTTTAATGAAGTGCTGCATGATCGTGCAACCGACTTCAGTAATTCCGAAAAAAACGGGCTCGAAAAATCTTTTATCAGGGAACGGGACCGCAGCATTCTTGAGCTGCTCTATGGCAGCGGGCTTCGTATTTCAGAGCTGATCGGTCTGAATATGGAATGCCTTGATCTTGACGGTGGATATGTGAAGCTGACAGGAAAGGGCAGTAAGCAGAGAATTGTTCCTGTTGGTATGGCGTGCATTGATGCGCTTAAAAAATATTTTGAAGTACGGAGAAACTTCTTTAGAATAAGTTCTAAAGGGGAAGCGGCTGCCGTACGGTATGTTTTTTTAACCAATAAGGGCAAAAAGCTCTATCCCATGCTTCTCCAAAGAATGACCAGAAAATACCTCGTTTCGGTTTCAGAACAAAAAAAGAAAAATCCACATATACTGCGCCACAGTTTTGCCACACATCTTCTGAACAGTGGTGCAGATCTTACGAGTGTCAGTGAAATGCTTGGGCACAGCACTCTGTCAACTACCGAAATTTATACTCATGTGACTTTTGAGCGCTTAAAGGAGGTTTATCGGAAAGCGCATCCAAACGCATAGTTCTTTTTTGGGTTCCGGATAATCTTTTAACCGGACTCTTGTTCCTTCATTATGTTCACCTTATTTCAACGGAGGTTATTATGATTAAAGCAGTCGTTAGTGATGCTCTCAATGTTAAGGTTACCTTACGCCATTCCAATAATCATACCGACATAGAAGAGTATGCCCGAAATGCAGTGCTCTCTCTCGTAAAAGTTTATCCGGGTATTATCAGTTGTCATATTATTCTGGATCATCAGAAAAATGATTTTGAAAAAAACAAGCTTGCCGAGATAACACTGCATGTACCTCAGAATGTTCTTGTTGCCAAGGAATCTGGCGCAGCCTATGAACAGACTATCGATAACTGCGTTGAAGCATTGAGCAGGCAGCTCAAGAAGTACAAGGAAAAATTACAATAACAGCATCTCGTGTGAGAGTCTGCAGGGCGTAAGATATTCGCCCTGCAGGTTTTTGGAGGTTTGTTAACACTTCGAAAGCAGATACCATGAATTTTGATCAAAAAGGATTAAAAAAGCGATCCATAACGGTCGCCTATTTTTTTAATACCATCGATACGAAGCACGATATCAAATTGCGGCGTCTGAATAATGTTGATGAACAGAAGCGGCGGATTTTTGAGCGTGACCTTCATCGCCCTGGACTTGCCCTTGCCGGGTTTACCAATTTGTTTACCTACAAACGGGTGCAGATTCTCGGAAATACCGAAACCAGATTTTTAAATCACCTTGATGAACAGGAAAGAAATCGGGTGTTTGAAAATCTTGTACGATTCAAAATACCTTGCATTATTCTTACCAGTAATAACAAACTCCCGCAGTCTCTGCTCGACATGGCAACCAAGGCGGGTATTCCGGTCTATATTACACGCCTCTCTTCGACCAAAACCATCTATTTTGTCACAGGTTTTCTTGATGACCAGTTTTCTCTTTACCAGCAATATCATGGTTCAATGGTCGATGTTTATGGCGTTGGAGTGCTGCTTGTCGGAAAAAGCGGTCTCGGAAAATCCGAAATAGCGCTTGATCTTGTTGAAAGGGGGCATGGTCTTGTGGCTGATGATGTCGTTGTGATCCATCGAAAAGGAGAATCAATGATGCTCAATGCCAAAAGAAACAATATCATTGACCATTTTATGGAAATCCGTGGCCTTGGAGTGGTTGATGTTCGTGCAACCTTTGGTATCCGGGCAATTCGTGATGTCAAGGAGGTACAGGTTGTTGTTGAACTTCTTGAGTGGGATAAAGAGATGGTGTATGAGCGGCTTGGTCTGGATACGAAATTCATAAAAATTCTTGGTGTTGAAGTTCCTCTTGTACAACTGCCTATATTTCCCGGTAAAAATATTACCGTTATCATTGAGGTGGTTGCCCTGAATTTCCTTTTAAAGCGGTATTCAAATTATGTGGCAGCCGAGGCGCTGACCGACAGAATTAAAAACGTGATCAACAGTGACAAATCAGAGGATGACAGTAATGATTGAAATATGTTCCGACAGGGTTGCCGCAACGTTCAGACTTGCAGGTTCATTCTTGATCGTATTAGCTGTACTTGCTCTCTCATCCTGCACCCGACACAATGGCAGTGATGCAAAGAGCGGCAAGGTAAACGCAGCCATGGATTCCACGCTTGTTATCGCCATGCTCGGTGACGCTGATTATCTTAATCCCGTTATCGGAGCAACGGTTACCTCAAGCAATATTTTTGGCCTTATCTATCCCTCTCTGCTGCAAAGTGAGTTTGATACGACGACTGGCCTGATGAATTATATGGCTCTTGAAAAAAAATTGAGGACAGTAACACCGGGTCAGGGCAAAAAAGCACCAAAAGGAGCAATCGCAAAGAGCTGGCGTCTGTCGGATGATCAAAAATCGCTTACCTACATTCTCAGAAATGATGCGTTCTGGGATGACGGGAAACCAATAGTATCAGCAGATTTCAAGTTTTCCTATCAACTGTATGGTAATCCGGTGATTGCCAGCGCCCGGCAGCAGTACCTTGCAGAGCTGATCGGTGCCGACAAGGGAAAGATTGATTTTGATAAAGCCATTGAAACACCAAATGATACAACGCTGGTCTTCAGGTTTTACAAACCTGTTCCCGAACATCTTGCACTCTTTCATACCTCGTTGACACCTCTTCCCGCTCACCGCTGGAAAGATGTTAAACCTGATGAGTTTCGTCACTCACCGCTCAATCTTGATCCTCTTGGTGCCGGCCCCTATAAGTTGAAGAACTGGCAGCAGCAGCAGGAAATTGTTCTTGTGTCGAACAGGAAGTCAAATCTTCCGAAACCCGGCAATATTCCTGCAATTACTTTCAAGGTAGTCCCTGATTACACCGTCAGGCTTACAGAGCTTCAGACAGGAGCAGTGGATGTTGTAGAAAATATCAAACCGGAGGATTTTACTGCTCTTTTGAAGGCCAATCATCAGCTTGAAATTAAAACAGTAGGTTTGCGAGTTTATGACTATGTTGGCTGGGCTAATATCGACCAGGAAGAGTACAAGAGAAGCGGCATGTTCAAACCTCATCCTCTGTTCGGTTCCGCGCGCGTCCGACTTGCCCTCACGAGTGCTATTGACCGCCAGGCCATCATTGACGGTTATCTCAAGCAGTATGGCGTGATCTGTAATAACGATATTTCACCCTCTCTGAAATGGGCGTATAATAATCGGATTGCCCCTCATCCATACGATCCTTCAAAGGCGTCAGCTTTGCTTAAGGCCGAAGGCTGGATACCAGGTTCGGATGGTATTCTGCAAAAAAACGGCAGAAGGTTCAGCTTTGTTCTCTATACCAATTCAGGGAATGCGAGAAGAAACTATGCAAGTGTTATTATTCAGCAGAACCTTCGTGCAATTGGTATCGACTGCAAGCTTGATGTTCAGGAATCCAATGTCTTTTTTGAGAATCTTCAGGCACGAAAACTTGATGCATGGATGGCAGGATGGTCGATCGGTCTGGAAATTGATCCTCTTGATGTGTGGGGCTCAGATCTTAAAAAGAGCCGTTTTAATTTTGCAGGCTACCGCAATACGAGGATTGATGAACTTTGCGAGCTTGCAAAGCAGAAAATGGATCAGGTGGGAGCCAAACCATACTGGCTTGAGTATCAGGAAATCCTTCATCGTGATCAACCAATCACCTTTCTCTACTGGATCAGGGAAACACAGGGATTCAGCAAAAGAATTGAGGGTGAGGAACTCAATATTTCCGGTACTTTTTACAATGTTGATGATTGGAGGCTGCGGCCTTCAGCAAATGTTGCCCAATAGCGTGTTATGCTGATTTATATTATTAAACGGCTTTTTATTGCCGTGCCGCTGATTTTCGGGGTATTGACCCTTACGTTTTTCATTATCAGACTTGCGCCTGGTGATCCGGCAGCTTTTTTTATCCAGCCGGGTATCAGTCCGAATGTTGCCGATCAGATCAGGATGCAGTATGGCCTAAACGATCCGTTGCCTGTGCAGTATTTTAAATGGCTTGCCAATGTTCTGCAGGGTGATTTCGGACGCAGTTTCAGTCGGGCCCAGCAGCCAGTCTTCGATGTTATTGCTGAAGCACTGCCTGTAACCGTGACTATCGCCGGACTGACACTGGTTGCAAATTTTACCTTCGGCATTCTTATCGGTATTATTTCTGCTGTTCGACAGAACAGTTTTCTTGACAGGTTTCTCACTGTGACGGCCCTGTTTTTTTATTCGATGCCTGAGTTCTGGTTTGCGCTGATGATGATTATTCTCTTAGCTCTTAAATTTCCTGTTTTTCCTGTTTCAGGCCTGAACGAGATTGGCGCTGAAAGTTATGGTCCGCTGGGGTTTCTGCTTGACCGCGTCTGGCATCTCGTGTTGCCGGTTTCGGTGCTCAGTATCAATGGTGCTGCAGGTATTGCCCGATATGTCAGGGGCAGCATGCTTGAAGTGATTCGCCAGGATTATATCCGCACCGCAAGAGCCAAGGGGTTGCCTGAAAAGGTGGTTATTTTCAAGCATGCTCTTCGAAACGCACTCCTGCCGGTCATTACCCTGATGGGAAGCTCATTGCCTTTTATTTTCAGCGGAGCTCTGTTTATTGAGGTTATTTTTGCTTTTCCCGGTATGGGAAGGGTTACGGTAGAGGCTATTTTTGCAAGGGATTACCCGCTCATTATTGCCAATACCTTTATTTCCGGTTCTCTTATAGTGCTTGGCAATCTTTTTGCCGATGTGCTTTATGCCGTTGCGGATCCGAGGATAAAACTCTGAATGTTATGACTGACAACCTGTAAAGTTTTCTCTTTGAGAATAGAACTGCTTAATACACCACCCGATGCCGTTGAGACCAGGATCGATGAACAGATTCGTCCCCTCTCAATGGATGATTTTGCCGGTCAGCAACGGCTGACCGATAATCTGAAAGTCTTTATTTCAGCGGCCAGAATGCGGGGCGATGCTCTGGACCATGTCCTGTTGTCTGGTCCACCGGGGCTTGGGAAAACGACGCTCGCCTATATTATTGCCTCAGAGATGGGAAGCAGCATCAAGTCAACCTCCGGCCCATTGCTTGATAAGGCAGGAAATCTTGCGGGACTTTTGACCAGTCTCCAAAAGGGTGATGTTCTGTTCATTGACGAAATTCACCGTATGCCGCCGGCTGTGGAGGAGTATCTCTATTCAGCCATGGAAGATTTCAGGATTGATATCATGCTTGACAGCGGCCCCTCTGCAAGGGCGGTACAGCTTCGTATTGAGCCGTTTACTCTTGTAGGGGCAACGACACGTTCCGGTCTTCTGACTTCACCTCTCAGGGCAAGATTCGGGATCAACAGCCGTTTTGACTACTATGCTCCGGAACTTCTTGAAGGAATCATCATAAGGGCTTCCGGTATTCTTGGGATTGGTATTGATGGAGAAGCTGCATCGGAAATTGCAGGACGTTCAAGAGGCACACCTCGCATCGCCAACAGGCTGCTCAGACGTGCCAGGGATTTTGCGCAGGTAGATGGTGAGGAGCTTATAAACCGCTCTATTGCCATGAAGACTCTTGACTGTCTTGAAATTGATGAAGAAGGACTGGATGATATGGATAAAAAGATCATGGAAACCATTGTCAACAAATTTAATGGAGGGCCTGTCGGGATTGCCTCCCTTGCCGTGTCAGTTGGTGAAGAGCGTGATACGATTGAAGAGGTTTACGAGCCCTACCTTATCCAGGCAGGTTATCTGACAAGAACAACAAGGGGAAGGGTGGCAACGCGTCAGGCATTAATACGTTTTTCAACTGGTAGTGAAAGCAATGAATACCCTTTGTTTGATGTACAGCAGGATCGGTAAGCTATCGGCATACCTGCTTGATCGGCGGCGTTTCTTCTCTTTTGTGCTTTCCTGTGCGATCTTTCCTGTTATTTTTCTTTCCTCATGTTCTACCCGCCCCGTTCTTTCGGGGAAGTTGCCTTCCGACTCTCTTGCTGAAGCCACAAAGAGAGAGTTTGTTGCTGCCACGCTCTTGTGTGCCAAAGAAGAGTATCGGGGAGCGGCTGACTGTTATCAGAAGCTACTGACAGTTGACCCCTCAAATGCCGCAATTCATTATGCCCTCTCAAAAGCTTACGCAGGCCTTGGTGCTATCGATTCCGCGCGTTTCTACAGCGAAAAAAGTGTTTTACTTAATCCGGGCAATAAATATTATCTGAGTTTTCTTGCAGCTATAGCTCATCAGATGCACGATTACAGCCGGGCTGCCGATCTCTACCGGCAGCTTGCTGCTCTTGAACAGGGCAGTGCTGAACCTCTCTCCTACCTTGCCCTGGAATATCTTGCTGCCGAACAGCCCGAAAAAGCCCTCGCTGTGTTTCAGGAAATTCTTGCCATTGACCCAAAGGATAAGACTGCCCAGGCTCAGGTTTTGCTGATGGAAATAAAACTCCTCCATTATCATGATGCAATAAGCACAGTGATGGAGTTGATTGAGCAGGGCAATGATAAAGACAAGCTCAGTCTTACTCTCGGTGAACTCTATATGCAGACCCGACAGTATGATCTTGCTGTCAAGGCGTTCAGGGAGGTACTGCATGAGAATCCCCGATTCCTTCCTGCATGGCTGGCCTTGTTTGAGGTCTCTGTGCAGTCAAATAACCGGCCTGTTTTTCTTGAAGATCTTAATCGCTTTTACAATACACATCAGGTAAGTCTCGAACAGAAAATTGATCTTGCAAAACTGTTTGTTGTGCGTTCATCCCAGGACAGCTCTTTTGTAGAGCCTTCTTTTGCCATGATTGATGAAATCAATAAGCATTATCCCAACAACAGCAATGTCTATGCGCTCAGAGGTAATATAAAACTGTTGCATGGTCAGGAAGCCGCTTCCATAGCTGATTTCAAGAAGTCACTTCTACTGGATTCCGGCAATATTGATATCTGGGAGGATCTTGTTGCCGCCTATCTCACGCTTAAGGAATACCGGCAGGCAGAGAAGACGGTTTCAATTGTAATAAAGCGGTTTCCGACCCGTCCTCTCAGGTTTCGAGCGCTGGAAGGGGAAGTCTGTTTTCAGACAGGCAGCATTAAAAAGGCGGTACTGCTTCTTGAAAAAGTGGTACAGCCACAAGTTGCAAAAAAGGATAAACAGACGTATCTGCAGGCTGGCAGTATCCTTGCCTTATGCTATGATAAACTCGGGTTGCCCGCTAAAAGCATTCGTCTCTATGATGCCATTCTTGATATTGATGCCGGAAATGTCTTTATGATGAATAATCTTGCATATCTTCTTGCGGTTCAGGGAAAAGAACTCTCAAGAGCCAAAGAACTTGCCTTGAAGGCTGTTGCCGCCGAACCGGAAAATGCCAGCTACCTTGATACGCTTGGCTGGGTACTCTTCAAGTTGGGGGAGTATGACAAATCGTGTGAAACCCTTGAAAAGGCAGCGGGAATAAATACCCGTGAACCTGAAATACTTGATCATCTTTTTCAGGCATACGAGAAACTCGGAAACCCTGAGAAGGCACATGAGATGAATGCGAAGATGAAAAAGCTCCAGAGAAAGTAGCGATTTCCAAGGCTGTTTATGATACGGAAGAGTAAAACAAAGCGGAGGCTTCTATTCCCCCGCTTTGTTTTGAATATGTCCATTCAACCCTGTGTTCCTACTACTCTTTACCGAATGAGGTGCGTGCAGCCAGGTATTCGTAATGGGCCCACCGTGCATCCACCTCTTTCTGGATAGCCGTGTAGTATTCGTCGGCAAGAGCGGGATGGCTCTTTTTGAGCATTCTGAAACGGTTTTCCATATCGAGGAAATTCGCAATCGGTATTTTTGGTTTTTTCGAATCGAGAATAAGCGGATTTTTTCCTTCCAGCAGGCGCGCAGGATTATAGCGGTAGAGGATCCAGTGTCCGGAATCAACTGCAGCTTTCTGATTTTCAAGTGCGGTTGACATGTTGATGCCGTGGGCAATACAGTGTGAATAAGCTATAATAATAGACGGACCGTTATAAGCCTCCGCTTCAAGGAATGCTCTCAGTGTATGTTCGTCGCGGGCGCCCAGGGCGACAGAGGCAACATAAGCAGTTCCATAAGACATGGAAATCATGCCAAGATCCTTTTTTGTCGCTGTGCGACCGGCAGCAGCAAATTTAGCAACCGCGGCTTTCGGCGTTGCTTTTGATGCCTGTCCACCGGTATTGGAATAGACCTCGGTATCGAGCACCAGAAGGTTGATATTTTTGTTGCCTGCTGTTATATGGTCAACTCCCCCGTAACCGATGTCATAAGCCCATCCATCACCGCCGACCCCCCAGACGCTCTTTTTTACAAGCATATCGGCCACTGAGAGCAGATTTCTGGCATCAGAAGTATCGATGTGACGAAGCTTCTCCTTCAGAATGGCAACCCTTTTTCGCTGTTCAAATATTTCCGGTTCATTGAGCTCGCGGGCATCAAGTATCTCTGTCGTGAGCGTATCACCTATTTCCGCCGAGACTCTTTGCAGCAGTTCGCAGGCATATTCACGTTGCTTATCGATGGAAATTCTAAAACCAAGCGCAAATTCTGCAGTATCTTCAAAGAGCGAGTTCGACCAAGTAGGCCCACGACCATCTGAATTGGTAGTATAAGGAGTTGTAGGGAGGTTTCCACCGTAAATCGATGAACAGCCGGTTGCATTGCCAACTATAAGACGGTCGCCGAAGAGCTGAGTCATGAGTTTGATGTACGGCGTTTCACCGCAGCCGGAGCAGGCTCCTGAAAACTCAAACAGAGGTACCTGAAGCTGCTGTTCCTTGATGAGTTTAGTATTGATTTTGCTCCGGTCAAATTCAGGAATGTTGAGATAATAGTTCCAGTTGTCAACCTCTGCATCCCTGAGCGGCAGCTGAGGTTTCATAGTCAGAGCTTTTCTTTCATGGTTGGTTTTATCCCTCCCCGGGCAGACATGTGCGCAGATTTCGCATCCCGTACAGTCTTCTGGAGCTACCTGAATGGTGTACTTCATACCTTCCCAGCTGGCACCCTTTGCTTCAGCAGATTTAAAGGTGTGCGGTGCGTTTTCAAGGTATTTTGCATCATAGACTTTGCTGCGGATAACGGCATGGGGACAAGCCATGGAGCATTTCGCACACTGTATGCATAAATCCGGATCCCAGACCGGAATTTCATCGGCAAGGTTACGTTTTTCAAATTTTGAGGTTCCCGTAGGGTAGGTGCCGTCGGCTGGCAGATCGCTGACCGGAATGTCATCACCTTCCCCGGCAATGATTTTTGCCAGTACATTGCATACAAAATCAGAGGCTTCACCAACAATAGGCTGTCGGAGTTCTTTTTTACTGTCAGCAACAGAGCCGATGGTGACCTGATAGAGGTTGGAGAGAGTGTCATCAACAGCCTGGATATTCTGTTTGACCACCTCATCACCTTTTTTGCCATAGGTCTCTCTGATTGAATTTTTTATCTGTTCAATTGCCTCTTCCCGGGGCAGTACTCCTGATATGGCAAAAAAGCAGGCCTGCATGATTGTGTTGATGCGCTGACCCATGCCGCTGTGATGAGCTACTGTATAAGCATCAATGGTATAGAGCTTAGCCTCTTTCTTAATCAGGTGTTCCTGAACGACTTTCGGCAGTTTGTCCCAGAGCTCATCGGGTGCATACGGTGAGTTCAGAAGCAGCGTGCCTCCTTTCTTGAGATTTTTAAGAAGGTCGATCATCTCAAGGAAAATCCAGTGATGGCATCCGATAAACTGGGCTTCAGTGATCAGATAGGTCGAGTGAATCTCCCGAGGTCCGAAGCGCAGATGCGAAGTGGTGATTGAACCGGCTTTTTTGGAGTCGTAGACGAAATATCCCTGAGCATAGTTCGCCGTGTTTTCACCGATAATTTTGATGCTGTTTTTATTGGCACCGACTGTACCGTCTGATCCAAGACCGTAAAAAAGCGCCCGGAACATTTCATCCGGTTCTATAGAGAAGGAACGATCATAGTCAAGACTTGTATGGGTAACATCGTCATTAATGCCTATTGTAAAATGATTTTTCGGTTTTGCCACAGCCATGTTGTCATAAACAGACTTGACCATTGCAGGCGTAAATTCTTTTGAAGAAAGGCCGTATCTGCCGCCGGTAATATTCGGCAGGGATTTCAGTAATCCATTCTGAACACCTTCAAGCAAGGCATTGACAATGTCAAGATAGAGCGGTTCTCCTGCACTGCCCGGTTCTTTGATCCGGTCAAGAACAGAAACAGATTTGACTGTTGCAGGTAATGCACCGACAAAGCGTTCGATATCAAAAGGCCGGAACATGCGGGCATGAATGACTCCGACTTTTTCTCCCTGCTGGTTGAGATATTCAGCGGTCTCACGGACAGCCTCAACACCGGATCCCATAAGTACAATAACGCGATCAGCATCCGCTGCACCGTAGTACTGATAAAGTTTATAATACCGACCGGTCAAATCACCGAATTTATCCATCAATCGCTGTGTTATTCCGGGGCATGCATTGTAATAGCTGTTGACGGTTTCCCTTCCCTGAAAATAAACGTCAGGATTCTGCGAAGTTCCGCGAAGGACTGGAGCGTCAGGGCTCATTCGGCGATTGCGGTGCGCTATAACGAGCTCATCGCTTATCATTGCTTTTATGATCTCATCAGAAACGACCTCGATTTTAGCAATCTCATGGGAGGTTCTGAACCCGTCGAAAAAATGGAGGAATGGAACCCTTGATTCAAGTGTTGCTGCAGCGGAAATAAGTCCCAGATCCATAACTTCCTGAACGGAACTTGATGCAAGCAGGGCAAAGCCTGTACCACGGACAGACATCACATCACCATGGTCACCGAAGATAGAGAGTGCCTGTCCCGCCAGGGCGCGGGCCGAAACGTGAATGACGCATGGGGTCAGTTCACCGGCAATTTTGTACATATTCGGAATCATCAGCAGAAGGCCCTGCGATGCGGTAAAAGTCGTCGTCAATGCACCGGTCTGCAAAGCGCCGTGCACGGCGGCTGCAGCTCCCGCCTCGCTCTGTAATTCATCGATTTTGGGAATTGTTCCCCAAATATTCTTTTTTCCCTGGGCTGCCCACCCATCGGAATATTCACCCATCGGCGATGCCGGAGTAATCGGGTAGATACAGATCACTTCACTTGTACGATAAGAGACATGAGCCAAGGCTTCATTTCCCTCCATTGTCTTATATATCAGGGTCATACTGGCAGTCTCACTTGATTTGTATTGATGAATTATGAACGTGCAGTGCACTGATGAGAACACTACGAGGAAGCTGAAAAGTTTCAATCGTAGTCAGAGAAATCAAATCGAGGCGACTGAAAAGATATTAAAAAAAAATGATTTTTGATAAATTTAATTAGATTTCGTCGTTGCTTTAGAGAGTCGGCAGCCAGACACCATACCAGGCACTGTCGCAACAGGGCTCTGTTTATATTGTATACATTCAGATCAGAAAAGGAAAAGAGGGTTTATGGATGCTGAACATTCCGAAAACATTGTTTATGGCAGGAATGCTGTTCTTGAGCTTCTCCAGCAAAAACCGGAGAGCATCGAGAAGATTTATTTTCAGTTTAATACCTCTCATCCCAAGTTGAAGGAAATTGTCATTACCGCGAGGAGGCTGAAACTGGTAAGCGGCAAGGCCCGGCTTGAAAAACTTTCCCTGATATCCGGAACAACAAAGCATCAGGGAGTTTGCGCGCTTATAAGCTCGGTTGCCTATTACTCGCTGGAAGAGGTGCTCCAAAGCCCCCGCAATACCTATCCTCTCTTTGTGGTGCTGCAGGGCCTCGATGATCCTCATAATATCGGAGCGATTATCAGAACGGCTGAAGCTGTGGCGGCTGATGCCGTTGTCCTTGTCGAAGGAAAGGGTTCACCTGTTAACGCCGTTGTTAATAAAGCCTCTGCGGGTGCGCTTTCCCATATGAGAGTCTGCAAGGTTAAAAGCCTTGTGCGCGCCCTGGAATTTCTGCATCTGCAGAACGTTCAGATTATAGCTGCAGATATGGATGCGGAGCTTAATTATACCGACGCAGATATGAAAAAATCTACGGCTATTGTGCTCGGTATGGAGGGGAGCGGGCTGGCTCCGGAAGCGCTGGAGTTCTGCGATCATGTTGTCCGCATTCCCATGGCTGGTTGCGTGGAGTCACTCAATGTCAGTGTGACGGCAGGGGTACTGCTCTATGAGGCTATGAGGCAGCGGCTTGCATAACGTCCACTTGCCCAATGATAGGGATTTTTATGCTCTCTTTTTTCAGCTGTTTAAAAAAAATAGTACCTTGTTTCTCACTGTTCAGTTACTACAATTGCAACCTCAAATAACATACTATATCTCTCTGCCATGACTATTCCTGAAGATCTTCGTTATACAAAAGACCATGAATGGATTAAACTGCTTGACGATGGCAGTACCGCTCTGGTTGGCATTACTGACTTTGCACAGTCAGAGCTTGGGGATATTGTTTTTGTTGAGCTGAAACCAGCAGGCACAAAGCTGAAAGAGCATGAGGTGTTCGGTACCGTTGAAGCCGTCAAAACAGTCGCCGATCTTTTTGCGCCGGTTGCCGGAGAAATTCTTGAGCAGAATACGCTGCTTGACAATGCTGAAATCGTTAATCAGGAACCCTACAGCAACGGCTGGCTGGTCAGGATTAAGGTTGAGAACCCGGCGGAAGTCAATGCACTGCTTGACGCGGCGGCATACCGTCAGCTGACAGGGGAGTAAGCATGCCATTCATTGTCAATACCGCAGGCGAACGAGAGGAGATGCTCCGGGCTATCGGTGCGGGCTCCTTTGAGGAACTTATTGCCGACATCCCTGAAGAAATCCGCCTTAACAAAGCCCTTAATGTTTTTCCTGCTGCAGATGAACTCCAGGTTCGAAAGCTCCTTGAGGGTCTTGCTTCGGCTAACCGGAGCACCGCCGATTATGTCAGCTTTCTCGGCGGAGGGGCTTATGACCATTTTATCCCTGCAGCCATAAAGACCATTGCATCCCGCAGTGAGTTCTACACGGCATACACGCCTTACCAGGCGGAGGTATCTCAGGGTACCCTGCAGGCGATTTACGAATACCAGAGTCTTATATGCCGTCTTTATGATATGGATGTCACCAACGCGTCTATGTATGACGGGGCTACAGCTCTCGCCGAAGCAGTCTTGATGGCTATGAATGTCACAGGTCGTGGTCAGGTTGTGGTGGCCGGAAAGCTTCATCCCTACAACAGCTCTGTTCTGAAAACCTATCTTGAGGCTTCAGGCCACACTGCAGTTCTGCAGAATATCCTTGAAGATGGTGTCGGCAGTATCTCTTCATTACAGGGAATTGTCACTGGCAGCGTCGCTGCAGTCGTCGTTCAGCAGCCGAATTTTTACGGCTGTCTGGAAGAGGTGGAGGCTATACGCGATATTGCTCATGCAAACGGAGCACTCTTTATTGTTTCAGCCGATCCTCTCTCACTCGGTGTTTTGGCAGCTCCTGGCAGTTACGGGGCGGATATAGCGGTTGGTGAAGGTCAGCCGCTGGGTAATGCTCAAAATTTCGGAGGGCCATACCTCGGGATATTCACAGTGAAACAGCAGCTTGTCCGCAAAATTCCCGGCCGTCTGGTAGGGATGACCAAAGACAGGGATGGAGAGGATGGTTTTATTCTAACCCTCCAGACACGCGAGCAGCATATCCGGCGGGAAAAAGCTACATCGAACATCTGCAGTAACCAAGCGCTTAACGCTCTTCAGGCGGCAGTCTATCTTTCGTTGCTTGGAAAAGAGGGTATTCGTGAGGTTGCTGCACAATCCGCACAGAAGGCCCACTACCTCGCGGGAAAAATTTCCGAAATCCCGGGATTTTCCCTGAAGTACAAGTCACCTTATTTCCGTGAATTTGTGGTTGAGACTCCTGTTCCAGCCGCAGCAATAATTGCTGCGATGCTGGAAAAGAAAGTATTTGCCGGTTACGATCTTGCAGCCCACGATGAAACCGGTCTGCTTGTTGCCGTCACAGAAAAGCGGACACGCCAGGAACTTGACAGTTTTGTAGAAAACCTTGGGGCTCTTGTCTGACACTCTTTATTGACATTTATAGAAGCCCCAGGGATTCCATCTCCTTGTCGAAACGAGCCTTGTTTTCTGCCGAAAGAGGTACAAGCGGCAGTCTGTAGATCTCTTCAATCATGCCCATCCGGGCAAGAGCATATTTTACCGGCACCGGATTACTCTCGACAAAGTTCAGTCTGAACAGGGCACGGTAAGTGCTGTTAATCGTCCGGGCCTCTGCCAGATCGCCCCGCCTGACAGCCTCGACCAGCCTCTTGACCTGAGAGGGTACCTCGTTTGCCGCAACAGAAATTACGCCATCCCCACCCATTGCTATAAACGGCAGAATCAGCGGGTCCTCACCGGTCAGAACGGAGAAGTTTTCCGGCCGTTCTTCAAGAAGCTCCGCAATCTGCGTGAAATTGTCCGATGCCTCCTTGACAGCCGCAATGTTTTCAAAATCACGGGCAAGTCTGAGAATTGTCGATGCAGCAACATTGCATCCGGTTCTTCCGGGAACATTATAGATAATAACCGGTACCCTCACTGCTTCCGCTATATGCTTGTAATGCTGGTAAATTCCTTCCTGCGAAGGCTTGTTGTAATAAGGCGCGACGGAAAGGAGCGCTGAAGCGCCTGCTTTTACAGCGTTCTGTGCCAGCTCAACGGCATGTGCTGTCGAATTGGTGCCCGCACCTGCGGCTATCATTATTTTTCCATTGGCCTCATCCTTGACCGTGTGGATAATTTCAAACTGTTCATCACCTGAAAGTGTCGGCGACTCGCCCGTTGTACCGCAGGGTATGATGATATCGGTTCCTGCTTCAATATGAAACTGAACCAGTCGCCGTAAAGCATCTGTATCAATGGATCTGTCAGGCCTGAACGGTGTTACCAGAGCAACGGCGGATCCTGAAATGTATCGTCTGGACATATTTGTTTATCCCTTGTTAGCGGAAGTCTTTGTATTTCTAATCGGAGAACTCGTTCCCAGCCCTCTTGTCGTTCTCGTGAGAATATACAGAGAATTTCAAAATTAGAACATCAATCCTTATCCCTCATTTTTCCCTGATTTTTTCAACTCTTTTTCAAGGATAATGGTTCTGGAAGATGCCTGAACGACTATTTTATTGCCGGAAAGTTTTTCCAGAATATTAACTCTTGAGGTTATTGAGGAATAAACGGATTGTTTACAAAGTAATTATTTGCTATATACTAGTTATATATCCAACCATTCAGGAGGCAAAAATGACTATAAGTACGGTATTTATCAATAATCGCTCTCAAGCAGTAAGATTACCGGTTGATGTAAGGTTACCGGACAGCGTTAAAAAAGTAACGGTTCGAGTAAAAGGTAGTGAGCGGATCATTTCTCCCGTTGGGCAGACTTGGGACAGTTTTTTCCTCGGGCCGCAAAGGGTGACGGATGATTTCATGGAAGAGCGTGACGAACAGAAACAATCAGAGAGGGAAGCCTTGTAATGTTGCGATATCTGCTTGATACCAATATCGTTATTTATACGATGAAGCGTCGTCCAATTGATGTACTTGATGTTTTTAACAAAAACGCAGATCGAATGGCCATTTCTGCCATTACGTTGTCAGAACTGTTTTACGGTGCGGAAAAAAGTAGCAAAGTGAGTGAAAACCTCTCAGTGATTGAAGATTTCTGCAGCCGACTGGAAGTTCTGCCTTATGGTCCAAAAGCCTCCCAGCATTACGGAGCTATCCGGGCAATCCTTGCAACAGCGGGTCAACCAATCGGTGTCCATGATGTTCATATTGCTGCACATGCTCGAAGTGAGGGGTTGATTTTGGTTACGAATAATGTCAAAGAGTTTATCAGAGTACCTGCTTTACAGATCGAAAATTGGGTGTGAGACTGTAACATTCAATCGCATTTTTGCTACACATCATTCCTTTATTGCAACTCTTCCGCAGAAATTTTTATAAGCTGGGTTAACCATTGCCGGTCATCCCATTTCTCACCAGGAATAAGAAAGTACGGCTTTGCCCCGGAATACGGGCTTCCCTCGACAACTTGACCAAGAAAGGCTTTGCCGGCAGCAGTCGGCTTGATAAACAACTGATCATCGCAAACCAGAGCCACAACCTTTGTATCACAATAAACAGCATATTCTCCAAACATTTTTCTTGCGTAAACACTGCCCGCCTGAGCGATTTGTTCCAGGATGTAATCAACCGTGCTTGGACTTGATGCCATGTTGAATAATTTTAATCTTGTAATCGAACAGCAAGTGATAATCGGTTGTTTATCAATATTGCCTGTTCGTGCCCGTTACCTTTCGTTCTAAATTGATGCTGCGGCAGCAACAAGTTCAGCGGCGAGATTGAGTGATGAGGCTGAAATTTCTTTGCCGCTGATAAGTCGGGCAATAGCCTGCAGTCGGCTTTCATGGTCAAGAGCAGTCACTTCGGTAACGGTTCTGTCGTTTTGCAGAGATTTTTGAACCTGAAGGTGCAGATCAGCCATGGCAGCGATTTGAGGGAGGTGGGTAATAGCTATGATTTGATGCAGGCGTGAAAGTTTTTTCAGGCTTTTGCCGACGGCTTCTGCCACACGACCGCTGATGCCGGTATCAATTTCATCAAAAATAAGGATAGGGAGCCTGTCTGATCCGGCCAGTGCACTTTTCATGGCAAGCATGATCCTTGAAATTTCACCACCGGATGCCACTTTCGCCAGCGGTCTTGGTTTTTCACCGGGATTGGCAGAAATAAGGAATTCAATCCTGTCATAACCGCTGCTGAATGCGGCAAAATTATTTCCTTCGATTGAGATTTCACCCTCAACCTGCTCCTCATGAGCTATGCTGACAATAAAGGTTGCGTCCGGTATGCCGAGTTCTGCTAACTGTTGCTGTATGATGGTTTCAAGATGCTGAGCAGCTTGGTGCCGTTTTACGGAAAGAGTTTCCGCAGCTCTTGACAGGTATGCTTTCTGCAGGGTGATTTGCTGATCGATACTGCTCAACTCTTCTTCAAGGTTGATCTCTGATGCAATCTTTGCATCAAGCTCGTTCTGCAGATCAATCAGTCCGGAGAGTGTGCGTCCGTACTTTTTGCAGATGCGCTGGAGTTTGAGCTGGCGTTCCCGCAGTGAGTCGAGCCTGCCGGGGTTAAAATCAATATCTGACCGGTAGCTGCGGGTGAAGCGAACAAGTTCATCGATAATACTTTTTGCCGTTCGGGTTTCCTCCAGATGTATATCGAAGCGTCTGTCAATCTTGGCAAGTTTTTCAAGGATTTGCACTCCTGAAGCTATAGAGGAATAAACGGAGTGCTCGTTGTCGTAAAGCAGCTCACTCAGGGACGTGCTGAGACCGAAAAGGGCTTCGGCATTTTCAAGCAGGGATATTTCGGTATCGATACTCTCGTCTTCTCCACTTTTCAGGTCAAGAGAGTTGAGCTCGTTCAACTGGAAATCCACTATATCTTTTTTATCGTGAATCTCTGCAGCCTCTTTTTTCAGTCTGTTCAGCTGCTGCTGCAATTCCTGAAGCTCTGCAAGGGCTGCTTTGTATGCGGTTACTTCTGGTGCGCTTCGTGCAAAATCATCAAGCAGGGTTTCGTGCGTTTCAGTATTCAGCAGCATCTGGTGTTCATGCTGTCCGTGCAGGTCAATAATGACATCTCCAGCCTGTTTAAGGAGTGCCACCGTGCCTGGTGTATCGTTGATGAAGCAGCGTGATTGTCCGCCCGATGAAAGTTCCCTGCGGAGGATAAGCTCAGGAGTTGTTTCTACCTCTGCAGCACGCAGAAGACTGTCGATCTTTTCAGAGTGAATCTCTTTGAGTACCGCTTCGATGACCGCTTTTGTTGAGCCGGACCTTACAAGGTCGCTGCTTGCCCTCTCACCAAGAACCAGGTTCAGTGCTCCTATCAGAATGGACTTTCCCGCACCGGTTTCACCGGTGATAATGGTCAATCCAGGATGGAACTCAATTGTAAGTTCCTGGATAAGCGCGTAATTTTTGATATAAAGGCTGAAAAGCATGGCCGGATATTTTGGTGTGCACTTTCAGTTAACAAGATAACGCTCAAATTATATAAGCAATATGCAATCCTAAACCTACTCTTCAGAGGAAACCATGGCGTTGGTGCCTTCGCTCAATATCGGGCAAGAATAGTCTCTCCTGCGCGGGTTATCTGACCTGGTTTAACCAGTATCGATAGTGAAGGAGGAAGGAAGAGATCGACCCTGGAGCCAAACTTGATCATACCGAACCTTTCGCCTGCCTGGACAGTTTCACCGGAATGGAGTGCACAGACGATTCTTCTTGCTAAAAAACCGGATACCTGATTAAAAAAAACCTCGATCTCTCCATTGTCAATTCCTATTTCCATTTGTTCATTGCTTTCCTTGCTCCTGGGGTCGAACGCCATCAGGAATGTACCGGGACAGTATCGAAGATGGATGACTTTTCCGCTGATCGGTATTCGGTTGACATGAACGTTGAATGGCGACATAAAGATACTGACCAGTGTTGAGGATTTACCGCTGCCCTGGTGGTCATGCTTCTGAACAAGAAGAATTTTACCATCGGCAGGTGCCAGAACAGTCCGGTTTTCGTCAGGAATTTTCCGGTTTGGATCGCGGAAAAAATAGAGAGTAAACAGGATTGCTGTGCCGGCAGTAATCAGAAAAACTATCCTGGGCCAAAAAGGAATAAGCAGTGCGGCTGCGCTGATGAGGAGACTTATGATAAAAACCTTAGTCATGGTGCTGTTGCCGTAAGAAGTGAACATTTCTTTAGGTTTATAATCGTTTTTTTATGATAACTCCACTTATGTTAATTATTTATCTTGTACATGAGAAGAATGTGGAAATATTTTTCAATTTTTTTCAATTCCGGTCAGCATTATCTCGTTGAAGTTAATTTTCAGTATCGAAGGAGAGCTGTGAGCAATTGAATGTGTTGGAAAAAAAGTTTCTTGAGCAGATCAGAACAAGGAGGTTGGTAGAAGAGGGTGAACGGGTTCTTGTTGCTGTTTCAGGAGGGCCTGATTCGATGGCTATGCTCTCTCTGTTCTGTGCAGTAAAGCCTGTTCTCCATTGTGAACTGGCAGTAGCTCACTGCAACTTTCAGCTTCGGGGTGAGGAAAGTGATGCTGAAGAACAATTTGTGCGGGATCATTGCCTGTCATTCGGCTTGGAGTGTGTTGTCGAAAAGTGTGAAACCCTGAAGTATGCAGGGGAGTGGAAGAAGTCTGTAGAGGAGAGCGCCAGATTGCTGCGATACACTTTTTTTGAGAAGGTAATGGAGGAGAAGGGCTTCACCAGGATTGCTACCGGCCATCATGTCAATGACAATGCTGAAACAATTCTTTTTAATCTTTTCAGAGGAGTATCATTGCCTGGCTTAAAAGGCATTCGAGCCCGTCATGGTAAAATTATCAGGCCTATGCTCCTCTTTCAAAAAGCTGAGATTACCGCATATCTTAAGGAAAAAGGTATTGGGAGCAGAACGGATACCAGCAATCTTGTCAACGACTATGACAGGAATTTTATCAGGAATCGTGTTATTCCGCTGATTCAGGAGCGCTTTCCTCATAAACTCATGCCATCGCTTCAGAGGCTGTCAGAACAGGCAGGTGAGCTTGAAGAGTTTCTTGAGCTTTATTTCGAGAACCTCCTTGAGCGCGAGCCCGGATTGACGCTCAATGACGGAAAGCTTGACGTCCATGCGCTGCAGCGGCTGACGATCTTTGAGCAGAAAGAGGTTTTCAAGAGGGCGTTACAGGATATGGATACACCTGTTGACAATCAGACGCTTCAGAAGCTTGTTGATCTTTTGCACAAACAGCAGGGCAAAATGGTTATGGCGGGGCGGCAATTGCGGGTGCTGTGGAAAGGAGCATCACTTTTTTTCATGCGTGATACCCCTTGAGTTGCCGCAGGCTACTCTTTCTGCCGGGCATGTTGAAACAATTCAATGGGCAGATTGGCACGAATGATGACTGATTCAAGGTTCTGCTCTATCTCGATATTTTTAAGCAGTTGTTTGGTCTGTCCGCCTGTTCGCGTTCCTGAAAGTTCCGAAAGTTTAATTGCCCCCCACAGGAATGTTGACGCGAAATAAGCTCCTTTTCGTGTTGCATAGACCCATTCGCTTTGCCCTTCAATACCATTGTTGAATTTTACAGAGAGGGCCAGGTTCTGTATGCTGTTCAGATTTCCAAGGCTTTTGATATCCTGATTTGCTGAGGTGAGACTTTGGAGAGCTCCTATTGTCCAGACTGCGGATGGGAGAGCAAACCAGAGATGTGATTTATAGACGGCCTTGTTGATAAGCGCTGTGGTGAGTGAGTCCCTCTGATAGAAGCTGCCGGTCGGAAGGAGGAACTCTTTCAACATTTTTCTGTTGTTTGAGAGTGCCATTTTCCTTGGGCTGAGCGGGCAGAGCCAGAGGGTGCTGTCAAGTGAGTAGCACCGATAACCACCGATTGTTTCAGACGCAGTGCTGTTGTTTCGGAGAAAGGAGTCAGGTAGTTTCTGCGAAAAAGGGCCCCAGGCAATTCCCAGATATTCCTGCTCTTTGTACCCATGGCGTTTAAAACTGACCAGCAGCGTATCAATGTCGACCGCGGGATTGATATTCGCAGCTTTCATGAGAGTGTTGAGCTGGCCTTTAGGCTGGAACAGTGGTGCCTTTTTCAGGGAGTCAGGAATGATCTTCTGCCAGAGGCTGCTTTGCCGGATATCTTTAAGCCCAATGTAAATCAGGGCATCAGTTTTTCCTGGAATGTGATCAACAATTGTTTTAAGCTCGGGGCTTAGGGGTTCAGGCTGCAGCCGGGGTTTCGGGTAGTTGATCCAGAAAACAATGGCCAGAAAGCAGAGAAAACCGAGAACGCTGATTGACAAGAGAAGTCCTGCACCTTTTTTCAGTGAGCGTTTTTCGGGTGTTGCTTCAGGTTCTGGATTCCTTGGCATACTTCAGCTGATTAAGAGTTATTTTTGATAGCCTGGCGTGCCAGTTCATCGCAGCGGTTATTGTACAGGTTGTCGCTATGGCCCTTTACTTTATGGAAGGTAACGTCCTGCAATTTAATTAACTTCGCAATTTTTTGCCAAAGATCAATGTTTTCTACACTTTTTTTGGTCGAGGTTTTCCAGCTGTTGGCCATCCAGCGTTTCAGCCATCCCTCATTAATGGCGTTGACAAGATAGCTGGAGTCGCTGTAGAGGTGAACCTCGCATGGTTCCTTGAGCGCTTCGAGTGCTTCTATTGCTGCGGTGAGCTCCATGCGGTTGTTGGTTGTGGCAGGTGAAAATCCTGAGATTTCACGGATGGAAGAGCTGTACATCAGGAGTGCTCCCCACCCGCCTTTTCCCGGGTTGCCGCTGCAGGCTCCGTCGGTGTATATGATTATTTTTTTTTTCATCGACAAAAAAAAGCTCAACCATGGATGATTGAGCCTTTATAAGAGAGTGAATAATCTTTTATAGCCGGTGTTGCCCAGGTCTTACTTGACCAGTCTGGCGAGATCGGCAGTTCCGGTTTTAGCGATAATTTTCATGGCTTTAGCTGAAAGCTTAACCTTTACAAACCGCTTCTCCTCTTCGATCCAGATTCTTTTGGTATGGAGGTTTGGCTCAAAACGGGTACGGACATGGTTGTTCGCGTGGGATACCGTATTGCCGTATTTAGGTCTTTTGCCGGTCAGTAAACAAACTTTAGACATGGTGCAATCAATTGGTGTTAAAAAAACGAATCGGAATATAACAATAGTTTTATAAACTGGAAACCTATTGTTTCAGGGCCGGATGCCGACAGCGCAAACCATCATGGATAAAACATAGAGCAGTGTTCCGAAAGCATTGTACCAGACAGCCTTTTCCCTTGGATTTTCAATCAGGATTTTCTGCATGGGCAGCTGTGCGACCAGAAGAATCAGAGCAATCACAGTCGTCGTTCTGGAACCTTTGAGAACGAGAATGGTGATAGCGGCCAGTTGCGCGGCATCCATAAAAACGGCAGCAAGCATTGCGGCTTTTTTTTCACCGAGCTGAACTGGAATTGAAGCGACCCTGCGGATATTGTCGCCGACAACTGATTTGAAGTCATTGAGCGTCATGATGCCGTGTGCACCAAGTGAGAAAATAATGGCCAGTGCAATGGTTTCCCGAGAAGGGATACCTTGAGTAATGGCAAAACAGCCTGTCAGCCATGCGACGCCTTCATAAGCAAGGCCGACAATAAGGTTGCCGAACCAGCCGTTTCTTTTAGCCCTTATTGGCGGGCCCGAGTAGGCGTGCGACATGAGTACACCGACAAAAGCAATGACGACAACATAAGGGTGAATGGAGAGGGCGACAAGAAAACCTGTAATGATAAGTGCAAAGGTAATAAGCCAACTGGCCGATTTTGATATTTTGCCTGCAGGGATAGGTCGGTCAGGCTCATTAATAGCGTCAACCTCCCTGTCAAAATAGTCGTTCATGGTCTGCGACATGGCGCACATGAGAGGTCCTGCGAGGAGAATACCTCTGAGGAGGATAGACCAGTTTGCAGCAATATCTTCGCCGGTCGATACCACACCACAGGCAAAAGCCCACATGGGCGGGAACCATGTGACCGGTTTCATAAGCGGCAGGATTGCAGAGGGCTCGATCCTGAATCCCGGCTTGTTGACGTTCTCCAGAGCCTGCTGGATGGCTTTTTGTCTTGAATCGCTCACTCCGGACGAGCGAAGCTTTTCGCTGATGCTCTGATGCATTTCAGGGTTTAGCGTTTCGCGTCCGTTCATGGGTATAATGATTCTCTCTTAGGCTGTAAAACAAGGCAGTTAGTATACAAGTTTTTTGGCAAAAAGATAAGAATTTAGTTTATAGCCAGTCTGTATCGTGAAGAGAGTTCAGCGTTTATTTTCAGAATCTCATTAAATTTTTTACCGGTATGGCCGCTTTCAAGGGCCTCTTTTGCCAAAAGAATACCATCATTGATGCAGGGTGATTTTCCTGAAACATAACAGGCCATTGCAGTGGTGAAAAGGGCGGCATCAATGTAAGCTGCAGGAGCGCTGCCGTCAAGGATATTGCGGATAATAAGAGCGTTATCATCCCTGTTTCCGCCCTGGATTTCCGAGAGGGCATGTCGGGTCATGCCGAAATCTTCGGGATAAACTGTATGCCGGGTGACAGTGCTGTTCTGAATTTCAATAATATCCGTAGGCCCGTTGAGACTCGGTTCATCAAGTGCAATGCCCTCTTCAGTCATTGAATGAACAACCATAGCGTGCCGGGTTCCTGTCTGCAGAAGCACCTCAGTGTAGAGTTCCATAAGTTCCCGATTGAAGACACCTACAAGCTGGCGTTTAGCCCGTGCAGGATTGATCAGTGGGCCGAGAATATTGAAGATCGTTCTTATGCCCAGTTCGCGGCGGATATGGGCTACCTTTTTCATGGATGGATGGTAGAGGGGAGCAAAAAGGAAGGCAAATCCTGTCTGTTCAAACAGCTTTTGTGTCGCTTCCGGTGGCAGATCGATAGCAAAGCCGAGTGCTTCAAGAACATCAGCACTTCCGCAACTGCTTGTTACGGAACGGTTTCCATGTTTGGCAATATTGACACCGGCACTGTTGGCAATAATTGATGCGGTCGTTGAAATATTAAAAGTCCCTGCATGATCCCCCCCGGTGCCGCAGGTATCGACAGCATCGTCATCAAGCACGATTGTATTGGCTTTTGCCATAAGGCTGTAGTATGCGCCGGCAGTTTCAGTCGGGGTTACCCCTTTTTTCTGCAGGAGAGCAAGCATTGCAGCAATAACTATCTCTGAAAAATGACTGTCCATAATGCTGTTCATGCAGAATGTCATCTCTTCCTCTGAAAAATTTTCTCCTTCAAGCAACTTTTGCAGTAACTTCTTTTGCGGCATGGATTGAATTGATTGGCAAATGTGTGCGAATATTCGTAGATGTAAATAATAAGAAGAATTGATTGTATTGTAAAAGGCTGATTACGGATAGACCGTAAATTGAAGGAATATTTTTAATCTTATGAAGAGCAAGCAGAAATCGTCATTCAGGGAAGAAGCTCTACGGATGGTTCTCAGGAAAATGATGAGCTGGTCACTCGATGCCTGTATTGTTACCGATCTTTCTGTTATCAGATGGCTGACCGGTTTCAGCGGCTCAAGCGGGCGGCTGCTCGTTACGCGCGAAAAAAGCTTGTTGTTTACTGATTTCCGATATAAGGAGCAGGCGGCACGAGAGGTTGATGTGGTTGAAGTGGTTATTGCTGCTGATGGATTTGCGGCAGAGCTTGGGTCAGGGCGCTATCATCTCGGCGACACCATTGCCCTCCAGTCTGATAATATCACCTGGCATGAAGCTACTCTGTTGATTGAACAGTTTCATGGTAAACAGAGGATAATACCGGTTCATACGTTTTTCGATGAGTTCAGAATGGTCAAGCATGAGATTGAGCTGGTGAAGTTGCGCCGTGCCGCTGAAATAAGCGAGCTTGTTTTTGAAAAAGTCCTGCCCATGATCTCTCAATCTGTTACGGAACTTGATATTGCAGCCGAAATCTCTTTTCAGCATAAAAAGTTTGGAGCCGAAAAAGACTCTTTTGACCCTATCGTTGCAGCTGGGCCTCGCTCTGCAATGCCTCATGCCAGGCCTTCAACGGCTGCATTCAAGGCGGGAGAGTTGATAGTTATCGATATGGGATGCATCTATGAAGGGTATGCTTCCGACCAGACACGGACCGTTGCGCTTGGTCATGTTTCCAGCGAGGCCTTTAATGTCTATCGAATTGTGAAGGAGGCGCAGGAGCTGGGTATAGCTTCGGCGCGGTGTGGAATGACCGCTAAAGAGCTTGACAGCGAGGTTCGCGGCTTCATCAACGCTCATGGCTACGGCGAAGAGTTCGGTCACGGTCTTGGCCACGGTGTAGGCTTTGAGGTGCACGAGGAGCCCCGGATCAGCCCGAAAGGGGAGCATGTGCTGCAGGAGAATATGGTCTTTACCATCGAGCCCGGTATTTATCTTCCAGGCAAATTCGGGGTGCGTATTGAGGATACGGTGGTGATGGGCCCGCATGGCGTTACTCCGTTGCAGGGTTTTAGTAAAGAGCTTATCGTTTTGTGAACATTACATTGTTTGAGAGCATGGAGAGCAGGTATTGCATGGTTATGACGACCGCTCCTGACCGGGAGGAAGCTGAAAGCCTTGCGGACGGGATTCTGAACAATCGTCTCGCGGCCTGCGTGCAGATGGCCGATATCAGGAGCTTTTTCCTATGGGAAGGAGCAATGCAGAAAGAGAGTGAAGTCGCTCTCTATATCAAGACCACAGAAGCTCGGTACAGTGACCTTGAGGCTTATATCCAGGAGTATCACCCCTACGATGTGCCCGATTTCATAAGTAGCGTATTTTAACGTATTTCATGAGTTGTTAAATTATCCCGTAACTGCTTATTATTCAATTGTCTTTTCATCTTACCTCTTGTTATCACTTATTATTCCCTTTGGTTAATTACTGCATGTTTTGTATCTTGTTTGGAACAGTTACAGGCTCAAGTTACAAGGCGGTGAAGTATGGGTGTAAAGATCAGGGAACGGGAAATGGCCGGTGGTGAAGTCGCCTTCTATATTGACGTTTATCACGGTGAACTTGGACGGTTTTCTGTAAAGACTGGGATACAAGGGAATCCCAAAAACCGGAAAGCGTTCAATCTTGCAAAGGCTGAAGCTGAAGATAAACGACGTGAGTATGAAAAAGACTGGCTGGTAGACCCCGCAGGATTGTTTAACCGGAAAGCCATGTCAGCAAGTGACCTTATCGAGTACCTGAGAACGTCGATAGAGAAGACAAACTATCCACTTGAAACGAACACACTGAGAAAGCTCATATCCTTTTCAGGTGGCCTTATACCGTTTGATAAACTAAGTACTGCATGGGTGGAGCGGTTCAAGGTTTATTTGTTGGATGATGAAGCTATCAGTCAGAACACCGCTCATAAATATATGGGTGTCGTATGCAAAACGATACG
>JABDHL010000046.1 GCA_012972825.1 Chlorobiaceae bacterium | reverse complement strand
TGAAAGCTGTAAAGCTATAATTTTGCTTTGTTGCCTTTCTTTTTTGTATTTCTGTCCTTGAAAGAGGTACCGTTTTTCGAATAGCTCAGTTTAGGTATGTATATATAGCTTAATATTCCTTGATCTTTCGACTGAACAACACTCATGACAACAAAAGGTCGGATGATTGATGCCTCCGGTAAAGGAGCATTAACAAATCAAGGGCAAAAACAATAACAAGCACTCAAGGCAGTAAAAGGAATTGTTTTGAGGTATACGTTGAACAGAAAAAACAAGAAGTGATATTATGGAAATAGCTTGTGAAGCTTGTGAGCACTTTTTCTCATTTCCGGAATACAATAACGAAATGGGGCAGTGCCGTATGAAATCACCATCCATGGTGCCGATGCAGCAGCCCGACATGCATGACGATGACTTTAAAGCGATGTTTAATAAAGGGGGCTGGCCAGAAGTTGATCATAAGGCCTGGTGCGGAAGGTTCAAAGAATGTGGTGAAATTAAACATGATGCATTGGAACATGCTGACTTAGACGAATTGTAAATTCAGCCATGGACTTTTCATAAGCGTTTCAAGCGATATCATCACTGTGGGGGGGCTGAAAAAAGTTCCTGCCACAGGACACCTTTCTAATTGATTGATGCTTTGCATACGTAACGGGAATTCGGAGTCTCCATCAGCTATTCTTACAAGTTGGCTTCTTTTACAATACCGTCCACTGCGAGATTTGCGCTCATCACTGCCCCTCCCATGGAGTCGTAATAGAGCTGCTGTGAAAATCCGCCGGCGAGGAAAAGATTGCGAACCGGGGTTGTCTGGGTCGGTCGGTACTGCTCCATGAAAGGAATGGGAGCATAGACTGAGTGAGGAATTTTTACCATTGTTGCTTTCAGCATCTGAGCCCCTTGTGAGGATTGGGGGTAGCAGCTTCTAACACTGAGATCAACCTGACGGATAATCTCTTCTTTCGAAAGAGCCATGAGGTTTCTCGCAGGTGCCACGCAAAACTCGAAACGTGTTTTACCGCTGAAGGGCATACCCCTGAGTGCACGGTAATCTGGTGTGGTTCGTGCAAGGTTTGCATAGACCGGAATAACCCCGTCGGGAGAAAAAAGCACATTGTCGTCCATGACGATTTCGCGATCGTACCATATTTGTACGGAAATGACAGGAACAGCATCAAGATTATCAAGCCCCCCGAAAAATCTGTCGTGTTTTTTCAGGCTGACGGGCAGCACCTTGTTCAGGTTATGGATCGGCAGTGCACAAAGATAGTAGTCGGCAGCCAGAATCTCACCATTGCGCAACTGTACTCCTTTTATTTCGCCTCCGTCATAGAGCAGCTCCTCAACCGCAGTTCTGTTCTTGAAGATCGCACCCTTCGATGCTGAGTAGTCAAGAAGCGGCTGATGGATATACTCCTGGGGGGCTCCTTTCAGAAATCCCATACGGGAGGAATCCGGAAGACGGTAAAAGGTCTCGGTAACATCAAGGATAATCTTGGCTGATATCTCTTCCGGAGGAATAAACTTCAGGGCAAGAGCCATCGGACGGAACATTTTTTCCATCAGACGTTTGCCGAATTTTTTTTGTTCGGCCCATTCAGCAAAGGTGAGATGGTCCTGGGTAGGCGGATACATGTTTTTTTTCAGGGCAAGAGGAATCAGCGATTTCGAAAAAGCCGCCATTTCCCCAAGAGTAAAATAACCGTTTTTTGCAATCGCCGGCAGCAGATGAAGGGGACTGGGTAAATCCCATGTATTGAAGGTAAAACGCTTCCCACCATTTAAGGTGTAGGTCAGCTGATGCTCTTTCCACAACACGGCATGATCGGTTTTGATCTCCTTCATAAGATCATAGAGCACGGTATACGCCCCAAAAAAGCAGTGGGTGCCGGATTCAATCCAGTCACCTTCTTCATCTTTCCATGAAGAGACCTTCCCGCCGAAAATCTCTCGTTTTTCAAGCACATTAACCTGAAACCCTTTATCTGTCAACCGCTTGGCTGCTGTCAAACCGGCAAGGCCTCCGCCAAGGATCAGGACTGACTTTTTTTCTGAACTCATTATTTGTGGAATTAAAAGAGAATTGCTAAACAGCTGAACGACCTTCCATGGCACGTGAAAGGGTTGCTTCGTCAATAAACTCAAGCTCCGCTCCTACCGGTATTCCCCGTGCTATTTTTGTTACAAAGATACCGAGGGGCTTGAGAAGTTTGCTGAGATAGAGGGCTGTGGTTTCGCCTTCAACGGTTGGATTCAGTGCAAGGACAACCTCCTTGACTTCAGAGGGTTCACTGGCGGAAATCCGGGCAAGCAGTTCGCGAACTTTGATATCATCGGGTCCTACGCCGTCAAGCGGCGAAATGACACCATGAAGAACATGATAGAGTCCTTTATAGTAGCCTGTTTTTTCAAAAGCGAGCATATCTACCGGAGACTCAACAACACAGATTACCGACCGGTCACGAGCCCTGCTGGAACACACTGCACAGGGATCGGCGTCTCTATCGGTAACATTCTGGCATACCGAACAGCGGATAACCTTGTCTTTCACTTCAAGCAGGGCGTCAGCCAGTTTTGCAGCCTCAACTCTCGGCTCGTGAAGAATATGCATGGCAAGACGCTGGGCGGTTTTGCGACCGACACCGGGAAGTTTTGCAAATTCGTCAATAAGAGCTTCAATAGAGAGTGAGGTATAATGCATGGAGTGCTATTTACCGAGATTCAGGTTCTTGAGAAGATCGGCAGGATTCATCATTCCTCCAGTCACTTTGGCTATCTCTTCCTGAGCAAGTCTGGCAGACTCGTCAAGCGCATTGTTCACAGCGGCAAGCACAAGATCCTGAACCATTTCCGGGTCATCAAAAATATCAGGATCAATGACGAGACTGAGCACTTTCTGCTTTCCGCTGACACTGACCTTTACCATCCCGCCTCCAGCCTCTCCGTAGGCTACGAGCTTTTCAAGCTGTTTCTGCACATCCTGCATCTTTTCACCAGCCTGCTGGATCTGCTTCATCATATCACCAAAATTAGGCATTGTCATTACTTGAGACTCCGCTGCGTTAAAAAATTGTCAATTCCCTGTCATCCTTTTCCTTGCAAAGAACGTGACATCAATTCTTCCTGCGCAGAGCCAGATAAATTTTTTCAAGAATATCTCCTGTTGTCAACTTGTATTTTTCAAGAAGATCATCAGCTTTGCCGGACTCACCAAACTGATCCTCTACACACACCATCTCAATAGGCACGGGAATATTGCGGGCACAGACATTGGCAACAGCATCGCCAAGACCGTTATAAATCTGATGCTCTTCGGCAGTTACAATGGCACCGGTATCGTTGGCGGCGCACACTATAGCCAGAGTATCAACAGGTTTAATGGTATGCATATTGATCACCCTGACGCCAACACCCTCCTTTTCGAGAATACGGGCAGCTTCAAGTGCTTTCCATACCATGATGCCGCAGGCTATGACGGTGACATCCTTTCCGGGATGAAGTTCTATCGACTTGCCGATTTCAAATCCGTCCTCATCAAGCGAAAAATCAGGAATGTTCGGTCTTCCGAACCGCAGATAGACGGGACCCTGATGCTCTATAACAGCTTTTGTCGCCCGGACAGTTTCGCTGTAATCACAGGGCACGACTACAGTCATTCTCGGAAGACCACGCATCAGCCCGATATCTTCAAGAATCTGATGGGTAGCGCCGTCTTCTCCGAGTGTAAGACCGGCATGTGACGCACAAATTTTGACATTGAGGTTTGAATAGCAGACTGACTGGCGGATCTGGTCAAAAACCCTACCGGTGGCAAACACCGCAAAACTTGCGGCAACCGGTATTTTCCCGGTTGTAGCAAGACCAGCTGCCATGGAGATCATGTTGGCTTCAGCTATCCCCGTCTGGATAAAACGGTCAGGATAAGCATCGCGGAATAAATTCAAATTTAACGATCCTGTCAGATCGGCGCATAACGCTACAACAGCGCTGTTTTCCCGACCGATTTCAAGCAAAGCATCGCCAAATCCGGTTCGAGTAGCCTTGTTTCCACGCGAAAGGTATTGCGCCGCCGCGGCCCCGATGATATTTTCTTCCATTACTTCCAGAATAACTTAAATTATAAAAACTACTTCCGCCCGGCTAAGCTTTTAGATAATTCCACACCTCATGACAAAAGTTGAATATAAGGATACTGAAATCGCGGCGAAAAAAAAATTAGGTCAAAACTTTCTGACCGACCGTAATATTACAAGAAAAATAGTCTCCGCCTCCGGAGCATGCCCTGATGACAACATCCTGGAAATCGGCCCCGGGTTCGGATCTTTGACCAGGGAGATCAATGAAATCTGCCCTGCTTTTACCGTCATTGAAAAAGATCGGAAGCTTTCTGAATTCATCCGTACAGAGTACCGGCAACTGAACCTCATTGAGGGCGATTTCCTTGCAATTGATCTTGAGCCGCTTGCAGAAAAAAAGCCGTTAAGAGTTCTCGGCAATATCCCCTACTCCATTACAACGCCCATCCTTTTCAAACTTCTTGACCACCGGCACTCTCTTGTTTCAGCAACATTGATGATGCAGCATGAAGTTGCCATGAGAATTGTTGCCAAACCAAGTACAAAAGAGTATGGAATCCTTGCTGTCCAGATGCAGTCATCCTTTCATGTCGACTACCTCTTCAAAGTCGGGCGCAAGGTCTTTAAACCACAGCCCGGGGTAGACAGTGCAGTGATCCGCATGACGCCGAAAAAAGAGGACAAGATGAATGACCAGAAAGAATTCAGCCGATTTGTCCGTACCGCCTTTCATCAACGTCGCAAAACCCTGCTGAACAATTTAAAAGGGAGCTATTCTCTTGAATCGGTTGACAGCAACACTCTCACACTCCGGGCCGAAGCGCTTTCTATCAATGATTTTTTCAAACTTTTCAGCCAACTCAGGCCACTTCAACAAAATATACCTGAATAATAATTGATGCACTCCATCCCTGCCTTCAGGTTCATGCACTGCCTTGCGCCGGCATACATACCTCTCTTCAGCAATCGGACATATCAGTTTCACCGAACGTCATACGACAACATCTTACTTTCCATTAACAAATGATCATTGTTCGAATGTATATTTTTTGTTAACATCAGGTTTAAAACAAAAAAGCCATTGCAGTTCATGCTCTTCTTATACCTTACCGCCAGCTGTTGTTCTCTTACTAATCCACCCTCCCTTATTTTTCATTAAATCAATTATTTATCAGGGGGTCACTCGTATGCCGCAGTCCTTCAATACCGTCTATCAGCACTCAATTCAGGATCCTGAAGCTTTCTGGGGAGAAGCCGCTGAAAAGCTTCACTGGTACAAGAAATGGAACAAGGTTCTGGATACAAACAACCCCCCTTTTTATCGATGGTTCGCAGGAGGGATTACCAACACCTGCTACAATGCCCTTGACCGCCATGTTGATGAAGGCCGCGGCAACCAGTTAGCCGTTATTTATGACAGCCCGGTAACAGGTACCAAGCAACGCTATACCTACCGTGAGTTTAGGGATATTGTGGCACTTTTCGCCGGTGCCCTGCAGTCAAGAGGAGTACGCAAGGGTGACCGGGTTATCATCTACATGCCTATGATCCCCGAAGCTGTTGTCGCCATGCTTGCCTGCTCAAGAATCGGGGCAATCCATTCCGTTGTGTTCGGAGGTTTTGCTTCTCATGAACTTGCCATACGCATTGATGACTGTAAGCCGAAAGTCATCATTTCGGCATCATGCGGTATTGAACACAGCAAAATTATCGATTATAAACGTCTCCTTGATTTCGCCATTGAACTGGCACACTTCAAGCCTGAAATCTGCATCATCAAACAGCGAGACCAGCTTAAGGCAGAACTGAATGAGGAGCGGGATCTGACCTGGAACCAGTCACTTCTCGGCGCGGAACCTGCACAATGTGTCCCTGTTGAATCTTCCGACCCCCTCTATATTCTCTACACTTCCGGAACAACCGGTCAGCCCAAAGGCATCGTTCGCGATCACGGCGGCCACATGGTGGCTCTGCAATGGTCCATGAAAAACATTTATAACGTGGAACCCGGAGAGGTTTTCTGGGCGGCAAGCGATGTCGGCTGGGTTGTAGGCCACTCCTATATTGTCTATGCCCCTCTTCTTCAAGGCTGCACCACTCTGATTTTTGAAGGTAAACCGGTGGGTACACCCGATCCCGGAACCTTCTGGAGAATCATCAGCGAATATAACGTCTCGGTCCTTTTTACAGCACCGACAGCATTCAGAGCAATCAAAAAGGAAGATCCGAACGGCACCTATCTCAAGAACTACGAATTCTTAAATTTCCGTACCCTTTTTCTTGCCGGAGAACGGGCTGATCCCGACACGGTAAAATGGGCTGAAGAGAAACTGAAGGTACCGGTTATCGACCATTGGTGGCAGACAGAGACCGGATGGGCAATTGCTGCGAACTGTCAGGGCATTGAACCCGGTCCGGTCAAGTATGGCTCAGCATCAAGGGCGGTTCCCGGTTATAATGTCCAGGTCATCAATGCAGATATGCATCAGCTTCCAGCTGGACAGATGGGAGATATTGTCGTAAAACTGCCTCTCCCTCCAGGCTGCATGCTGACCCTCTGGAAAGCAGACAACCGGTTTGTTGACAGCTACATGAAGGAGTTCCCCGGCTACTACCAGACCAGTGATGCCGGATTCATCGACGAAGAGGGCTACATTAATATCATGTCGAGAACTGATGATATTATCAATGTTGCCGGCCACAGACTTTCAACCGGCGGCATTGAAGGTGCGCTTTGCGAACATCCTGATGTTGCTGAAAGCGCGGTTATCGGCGTCCATGATGACTTGAAAGGACAGGTTCCGCTCGGCTTCCTGGTCCTTAAAAATGATGTTGAAACTCCTCATAACCTCATCATCAAGCATGTTATCGAGTACGTCCGTGAAAATATCGGGCCAGTTGCTTCGTTCAAGAGCGCCGTTATTGTCAATCGCCTGCCGAAAACCAGGTCAGGGAAAATTCTTCGCGGCACCATGAGAAAAATTGCCAACGGCGAAGAGTATGCCATGCCGGCGACGATAGATGACCCTATGATTCTCGAAGAGATAACAACAGTACTTCAAACAATCGGCTACGCACAGGAAAAATCAAAATCAACCATGGCAACAGGCAAATGATCAAAAAAATTGACCACATAGCTATTGCCGTTCAGAACCTTGAAAGCGCACTCGATACGTTCCGGAACGTTATCGGGTGCGACCCTGAGACAATCAGGATTGAAGAGGTTGACTCTGAAAAGGTCAGAGTGGCATTTATTACCATTGGCGAATCAAAAATCGAACTTCTTGAGCCATTGAGCGATGAAAGCCCGATTGCCAAATTTCTTGCAAAGAACGGGGATGGCATGCATCATATAGCGCTTGAAACCGACGATATTGACAAAGAAACGGAACGCCTTGCGTCTGTTAACATTCATCCACTCGGCTTGCCAAAAGAGGGGGCAGGCGGAAAAAAAATCATGTTTCTTCATCCAAAAGAGACAAACAGGGTACTTATTGAGTTTGCTCAGAAAAAGCATTAACCAATCGAGACAAAGCAGCTTGTAACCAGTGAAACATTTTTATCTGCCTTTTGAAAAAAGAGAGGGCTTCAGTTACTCTCGCGAGAGTATTGAACAGCTTACCGAATACGAAAAGTATCAACTCTCCTTTCACCCCGAACGCCCGAAACACCTTGATTACCTGACAGTATTTGAAGCCGCTGAAGAGTGTCTGCAGAACGACCTTTACGGCAGCTGCATCATCCAGACTCACCGGGCAATTCTGCGCAATGGATCAAAGATTCTGCCTGTCATGCTGATCGGCCAGCAATCAGGCCCGACATCTGATTTTGTGCTCATGCGCAAACTGATGAGAAATCCTGTTGAGATACACAAATGGAATCAGGGTATGCCAACACCGGCGGCATTTGAAAAAGCGAACGAGGCCATTAAAATTGCTGAACAGGAAAACCGCATCATCATTACAGTGATTGATACGGCTGGTGCTGATCCAACCGAACAATCTGAAGCAGGGGGTATCGCCTGGAAGATAGGGCGATGCATGCAATTACTCGCCGAAGCTACGGTTCCAACCTTATCGGTCATTATTAACCGGGGCTGCAGCGGAGGTGCCATTGCCCTGACCGGATGCGATGTTGTTCTGGCAATGGAATACTCAACCTACATGGTTATTTCGCCTGAAGCCTGTTCATCCATCTTGTTCCGCACAAGGGAAAAAGCCGGTTTCGCTGCGGAGATTTCACAGATAACAGCCCTGAAAGCCTTGAAAAACGGCATTATTGATGAAATTATCGAAGAACCTGAAGGGCCGGCACACCATTACCGCGAGTCTGCTCTTCAATCGTTCAAAACATCAATGGTCAAGTGGCTAGACAAGCTGAGCGAAATACCGCAAGAGCAGATCTTTGCACAAAGAATGGAACGCTGGGAAAAAATCGGCCAGTGGAATACCATCTCCGAAGAAGAGATTACTGCTTTCGAAAAACCTGTTTCATTCTTCATACCTAAACCCGAGAATGTTCTTTTTGTTGCCCGGCATAAAAACTGCCACAACATAACAGGCAAAAAGGTGCTGGACCCGATTCTTTATTCAAAACTGCTCGGCGACAATTTTGTTTGCGAAACATGCGGACACCGTTATGTCAGACTCACCGCCCATGACTACATCGATCTGATCATTGACCCCGGTTCATTCCAGGAACATGAAGACACCCGTTACATTGTCGACAAGGATATCCTTAAATTTCCCGATTACCGGAAAAAAATTGATGAGGCACAACAGAAAACCGGAGCTGCAGCATCGTTTATAACCGGAGATGCCACAATTCAGGGAGAACCTGTCGTCTTTTGCGCTACCAATTTCAACTTCCTTGGAGGATCGTTCTGCATGACTACTGCAGAAAAAATCTGGCGGGCAAGCAAGGCCGCAATCAGGCAGAGAGTACCACTTATTGTACAGGCTACAGGAGGCGGTGCGAGAATGCATGAAGGATGTTCTTCGATGGTCGGTCTGCCCAAACTGCATGTTGCCATATCGAGTGTTGAAAAAGCCGGTCTCCCTGTCATCTCCATTATTACTGATCCTACGCTTGGAGGTGTGGCCATCGGTATCGCATCGAGGGGAATCAAACTTTTTGAGCATAATGCCGGCAACATCGGATTTTCCGGTAAACGTGTCATTGAGCAGTATACAGGGAAAGCAACAACAAGAGACTTCCAGACAACCTGGTGGCTGCAGCAGAAGGGATTTGTTGAAAGAACGGCATTGCCTTCAAAAATTAAATTTAAAATCACTGAAATCCTCAATGAATACAGGATTAAACAAACCCAGCTTGAAGAGCAGGAAGCATAAATTGCCTGATTCTCTCTTTCATGAGTTCCCGGCGGTCACCCGGGAGGATTGGAAAAAAAAGGTTATCGACGAGCTGAAGGGAACACCGTATGAGAGTATTGTCTGGCAAACGCCGGATGGGTTTACTCTTGAACCCTGGTACAGCCATGAAGAAGAAACCCGACGTCTTGACATACCACTCTATAAACCATCCAACAGATGGAAAAATTGCCGGCAAATCACTGTTTTCGACCCTGAATCCGCCAACCAGGCTGCATTGAACAGTTTTGGGCTGGATGCTGATGCAATTGAGTTCCTGATCACTGACCCCGCGCTCTGTACACCTGAAAATCTCATCAGACTCTTTACAGGGATTAAACTTTCTGCTGCAGCTGTATACTTTTCCGGAAACCTTCCCCCTGCTGCTGAACTTCTGAACACCCTCCTTACCATCACGGGGTTTACCGATAATTGCGGCGGGCTGCTTGTCGAGACCGCTTCAGCTTCAACCGTGCAGGATACTCAGCTTTTTGCGTATGGAGCATCACTATCAGACTTCAGACTTCTTACAGTCGATACCATTCCCTGGCACGAAAAAGGCTCAACTGCCGTGCAGGAAATTGCACTGGCACTTGCCGGAGTCAGCGACTGTCTCGATCAGTATCTTCAAGCTGGTCTTCCAGCTGACACTGTTGCGTCAGCCATAACCATCATCCTTCCGGTCGGATCAAGCCATTTTACTGAACTTGCAAAACCAAGAACCCTGCGTTACCTTCTCGGGCATCTTCTGAAAGCTTACGGGGCATCAGCGACTTCACTTCCTGCCCTTTTTGCCAGAACATCTGAAAGAAACCGTTCTCTGCTCGATCCCTACACCAATGTCCTCCGACAGACAACTGAAGCAGTTTCAGCTGTGCTCGGCGGTTACGACACGCTGCAGATTGGAGCGTTTGATACCGGACTTTCCGTCAACCCTGATATTGCTGAGCGAATTACCGCCAACATTCATCTTATTCTCAAGGAAGAGGCTTCTCTCGACCGGGTAATCGATCCGGCACGGGGCTCTCACTACATTGAAACCCTTACAAGAAACCTTGCAGAATCTGCCTGGACAATCTTTAAAGAGATTGAAGCCCGGGGCGGTTCAGCTGAAGCTGCAAAGAGCGGCTTTATACAGGCAATGATTTCGGACGCTGAAACAAAACGGCGCAAAACCCTCGATAACCGGAAAAAAACTCTTATCGGCGTCAACAGATATCCATGGCCTCTTACACCCGAACAGCTTGAGAACCTGGAAAAACTTGAATGGAGAGTTTCAACAACACCTGAAGGGAATGAAACTGCCGGGTATGAGCTGCTGCGTCTTAAAACACTGGCTTACAGCCAAAAATCCGGTCGCACACCGTCACTCTTCATCTGGATGCTGGGCGATCCCGCAGTAAGTTTCAGGCAGGCTGCTTTTGCAGAAGACTTTTTCAAGTGCGGAGGTTTTGAGATTGCAGGAAGATCGGCTCTTCCTGATGCAGAGAGTTCATACATCACCGCACTGCAAAGTCAACCGGACATTATTGTCCTTTGCGTGGCAGAAAAAGATCCCGTACCAGCAGCGGCATCAATCGCCTCCAGGCTTCGCACTCTACAACCCAGCCTTATCACGGTCATGGCCGGCAAACCGCCAAAAGAACATGATCAACTCCTCGATGCAGGCATTGACAGCTTTGTTTACACTGGCGTCAACGTCCTTGACATGCTGACCTCCTTTCAACATAAAACCGGAGTGAAATGAGACCGGACTTTTCAGCCATTGATATTTTTTCTTCCAATGCAGCAGCCAGTCAAGAGTGCTGCGAAGCTCAACCTCAAGCCTGGCCATCGGCAGAAGGCATTGGAATCAAATCCATATACCATGAAAGTGACCTCGAACAGGCTGATCACCTGAACTTTGCACCCGGCTTTGCACCTTACATTGGAGGACCCTACTCCACCATGTATACCACAAGGCCATGGACTATACGACAGTATGCAGGATTTTCAACAGCCGAGGAATCAAACCGCTTTTACCGTCAGAATCTTGCTGCAGGCCAGAAAGGCCTTTCAGTTGCCTTCGATCTGCCAACCCACCGTGGTTATGATTCAGATCACGAACGAGTCATCGGGGACGTCGGTAAAGCCGGTGTAGCTGTCGACTCGATAGAAGATATGAAGATTCTCTTCGACCAGATTCCCCTCGGTGATATCTCTGTCTCGATGACCATGAACGGTGCGGTACTTCCTGTCATGGCTTTTTATATCGTCGCAGCCGAAGAACAGGGAGTTGCGGCTGAAAAGCTGAGCGGTACGATTCAGAATGATATTCTCAAGGAGTTCATGGTTCGCAACACCTATATCTACCCTCCTGAACCATCCATGAGGATTATTGCCGATATTTTCCGCTACACCAGCAGCCATATGCCGAAGTTCAACTCTATCAGCATATCGGGTTACCACATGCAGGAAGCCGGTGCTACGGCCGATCTTGAGCTTGCATTCACTCTGGCCGACGGTCTTGAATATATTCGTACAGGCCTCAAAACAGGACTCGACATCGATGCGTTTGCCCCGCGCCTCTCTTTCTTCTGGGCAACTGGCATGAACTATTTCATGGAAATAGCCAAATTGCGCGCGGCAAGAATGCTCTGGGCAAAAATTGTCGGGCAGTTCAACCCGAAAAACCCGAAATCCCTGATGCTCCGATCCCACTGCCAGACCTCCGGATGGAGCCTGACGGAACAGGATCCCTTCAACAACATCACACGAACCTGTCTTGAGGCTTTGGCAGCCACGCTCGGCCACACACAGTCACTGCACACCAATGCACTCGACGAAGCCATTGCACTTCCCTCTCCATTTTCGGCAAGAATTGCACGAAACACTCAGCTTTACCTTCAGGAAGAAACTGATATAACCAAATGCATCGATCCATGGGCAGGCTCAAGCTATGTGGAATACCTGACCGGAGAGCTTGCGGCAAAAGCATGGAAGATCATCAGTGATATCGAAGCCGCAGGAGGTATGGTCAAGGCTATTGAACAGGGAGTTCCAAAACTGCAGATTGAGGAGGCCGCAACCCGCAAGCAAGCCCGTATCGACAGCGGGAAAGAGATTATTGTCGGCGTTAACGGATACACTACCACCAGCAAAACTGATATTGAACTGCTGGAAGTGGACAATACACTTGTTCTTGAGCAGCAGCTCAGGCGCCTTGCATCGATCAAAGCTGAACGAAACAGTGAAGAAACGTCTCTTGCTCTCAGGGCAATTGAGGATGCAGCAGCTTCAGGAGAGGGCAATCTTCTTGAACTGGCTGTAGATGCGGCCAGAAAAAGAGCTACCTTGGGAGAAATATCCTCAGCATGCGAGAAAACATTCGGAAGATATCGCGCCATTACCAGGCTTAACACCAGTGTCTATATGTCACAGATGCAGGATAACATACTTTTTAAAGAGGCTCAACAGCTTGCAGACACCTTTGCCAAGCTTGAAGGCCGCCAACCGAGGATCATGGTTTCCAAGGTCGGACAGGACGGACACGACCGTGGCGCAAAAGTCATAGCTGCAGGATTCGCTGATATTGGTTTTGACGTCGATATCAGCCCCCTCTTTCAGACTCCTGAAGAGGTGGTCCAGCAGGCCCTTGATAACGATGTCCACCTTATCGGCATATCAAGCCTTGCTGCGGGTCACAAAACCCTTATACCGAAAATCATTGAGGAGCTGAAAGCAAAACACCGAGAGGATATCCTTGTCATTGCCGGTGGAATTATTCCTGAAAGAGATCACGCGTTCCTTTATGAAAAAGGTGTCGCCGGCATTTTCGGACCTGGTACCGTTATTGCCGAAGCTGCCGCGAACATTCTTAAACAGCTTATTGCTCGCTTTGATCAATGAGCAGCAGTGAAACTCACAGCCGACTGAAGCCCTATCACGACCCGGACGTCGATACCGTCGTCAACGGCATCATGAATGGCGACCGCCACATGCTGAGCAGAGCGATTACCTTGATTGAATCGCTGAAACCAGAGCATGAGCGAAAAGCGCATGAAATTCTTGACCGGTGCATTACAAAAAAAACATCATCGTTACGCATCGGCATAACCGGCGCTCCGGGGGCAGGAAAAAGCACCTTTATTGAAGCGTTGGGTGAACTGATTATCAACCAGGGACTTACTCTGGCTGTGCTGGCCATCGACCCGAGCAGCCGTCAGTCCAAAGGAAGTATCCTCGGCGACAAGGCACGCATGGAAAAACTTGCCGCCAGAAAGGAAGCCTTCATACGACCAACCGCTTCTTCGGGCTACCTTGGCGGAACATCGCCGAAAACCCACGAAGCCATTGTGCTGTGCGAAGCTGCAGGGTATGACGTCATTCTTGTTGAAACCGTAGGAGTCGGCCAATCGGAAGTGCTTGTGGACACCATGGTCGACTATATTCTGCTGCTGATGCTGCCGGGCTCCGGTGACGAACTTCAGGGCATCAAACGAGGTATCATGGAAATTGCCGATGCTGTGGCAATTACCAAAACCGACGGCGATCAATCCGGCATTGCCGCCATTTCAAGAGCGGAATTTGAAGCAGCGCTCAGAATGCTGCCGGTAAAACATCCGGTATGGAAACGGGAGGTTTTTCTCACATCAGCCCTCACCGGCAAGGGTATCAAGGAGGTCTGGGAGAATATTTCCGAGTTTTTCACAGCAATGCGCAAAGAGAATATCCTTGAAACTCGACGACGCGAGCAGCTGAACAGCCTGCTTTACACCGTGCTTGAAGAGATGCTGAAAAAAGAGTTCTTCTCACACCCTGACGTCATTGCTTCGAAAGAGATCATCGAACGACAAGTGCTTTCCACAGAAATAAGCCCTTTCAGCGGTGCAAGAAAACTGATAGAGGCTTTTATTCCTCGCCGATAAACTCCTTTTCTTCCGATTTTACAATCAGCACAGGACAATTTGCTTTGCGGACAACAGTCTCGGCCACACTGCCCATAATAAGGCGACTCAGTCCTTTTTTCCCGTGAGAGCCCATAATAACAAGATTGACATTGAACATGTCAATATGTTCAAGGATCGAGTCAGCAGGATTACCAATGACCACACCATACTCAGCCCTCAGACCGACTCGATGAAAATCTTGAAGAATAACTTCAAGATCATCTTTTGCCGCTTTTTCAAGGTCTGCTTCAAAAGGAACATAGTTGAGCGATACATCAACCGCCATAGGCCGTGGTTCCACAACATTCAAAAGATAGACAGAAGCTCCCATATTTGCCGCAAATTCCTGAGCATACCGTATCGCCTTTTTGGATGCATCTGAAAAATCGACTGGACAAAGAATAGCGTGAATCTTGAACATGATCGAATGAGTTTAAGTTGTCTGAGAAGGTGCCGGAGGCTTGATTTCAAAGAATGGCCTGAAAAGATCCATCGGTATGGGAAACACAGTAGTAGAGTTATTTTCCGCTGCAATATCCTTCAGCGTCTGCAGATAGCGAAGCTGCAGCGCGGCGGGAGTCCCTGAGATAATAGCTGCAGCATCAGCAAGCCGCTGGGCAGCCTGAAACTCCCCTTCCGCATTAATGATGGCAGAACGACGTTCCCTTTCCGCCTCGGCCTGTTTGGCCATTGCCCGGCGCATACCTTCAGGCAGATCAATCTCCTTCACTTCAACCTTGCTCACCTTGACTCCCCAGGGCTCTGTATCTTTATCAAGAATAGCCTGAATCCGGTCATTGATTTCATCCCGTTCAGCAAGCAGATTATCAAGCTCACCCTGCCCGCACACGCTTCGAAGCGTGGTCTGCGCAAGCTGGGAGGTTGCAAAATGAAAATCCGCAACATCAACAATAGCCCTGATGGCATCAAGCACACGAAAATAGACCACAGCACTGACCTTCACCGATACGTTATCGCGCGTGATAATATCCTGCGGTGGAACATCGAGCGTTACCGTTCGAAGATCAACCTTCACCATTTTATCGATCCCGGGAATAAGAATAATAAGCCCAGGCCCCTTTGCACCAATAATCCGCCCAAGACGAAAAACCACTCCCCGCTCGTATTCTCTGAGAATCTTAACCGACGAAGCCAGAAATGCTGCCAAAAGAAGCAGAACAGTCATCAGATTAAATGTCAACATAGTCTTCTCCTTTTATCGTGAATACACTGAGCTGTATAGATATAATATACTGCTCATTTACCTTTATAACGAGCTTTCACCCATCCACTATTTTTCTTTGAAACCTTTTAACAATACATGAGGGGTTACAGAAGCTAACGGGAAGGGGCGGAGATTGATGAAGACAAATTGAAATGATGCGGGGGTTGAGCGCAAAACGCTGGCGATGGGGTCGGCGCACTTAGGCGCACTCGCTGACTTTCCGGCCCGATTGATCAGCATGTTTCAGTTGGGTTGCAAAAACATCGACGTAGTCATCCCAAAGGTATAACATGTCAGGATCGAAATCTGCTCCATTGGGCCAAACAAGAGTTCCAACCTCATCATCAACAGTAACCTTATCAAAAAGCTCCTTTCTACGCAAAGGACCATAGAGTTCGCCATACAAAACAGGCTCAACATTAATATTCTTAATGGTGCCATCATCAAAATGCACCCTTAAGAAAAAGCTATTCCCCAATATTTCGACGGCTGTAACCCTTTTCATTAGATGTTTCATCGTAAATCCCTCCCCTTATTTCTTTAATGCAGCGGTTCTATTCGAAGTGGTGCTTTACCCGCCTGTAACAAATCCCAATCTGACATTAGTTCAAGCTGATGAATTTCTGCCCACGCCTCAACCAATCGACGCTGTCTATCCGCTAATGAACCTTCGATGGTCTCAATCGGATCAATTGAAAAAACAGCCTGAGATCCCTGATAATAAACATGAAAATGAGGCTTATGATGAGGAGAATCGATTTCTGAGTACATCCTTATCAAAATTCCGTAAAATCTTGCTATCTCAGGCATTATCTATTTTCTGATTTACAATTTCCTTATCAAACGATACCGTACATATAGGCCTCAAGTCAAATGTATTCATTTCTCTCTTGCATCACTATTCTCCCGAAAATATACTTCACCCTTGCAGGATTACAAAATAACACTTCCACCCTCTTCTCCTCGCCCGGAAAGTGTACGAGATTAACAACGCGCCTTTACAAGGAGGCGTTCGGGTGAACCATGGAGCTCAATGATTTATTGTCTTTATTACAGAAAGGCAAGCATTTTCTCAAAAAATTAACCTCAACCCCATTGATGAATACCCAGAAAAACCCCAACCAGGCAGTAGCTGATCAGATCGTCGAAAGCTGGGCAAAGGGCAAGCCACTGCTCGAAACCACCGGAAAACCAAGCGGCTACTACCGCCTCACCAACTATCTCCGCGACTACATCGCCACCCATAACACCCTCCCCACAGGCATCCACACCATGCCCGAAGGCCGCGACAGCAACAACAACATCGAACCCTCATTCCCGGTAAACTTCGACACAATTCCCTGACCAGCAATTGAACACTGCTCGTAGGTTGGGGTGAGTCCTGAACCCCAACATCTTTGTGTAAAGCGTATGATTTGTAAATGGGTGTATTACTGGTTTGTGTTTCGAACCGCCCTACAGCAGACTCAGGGAACTGTCCGGCAAGTTTTGAACAACTCCGCACTCTACCAGCTGATTTAAATTGCCAACTGCCCACTGCCAACTTCTTATCTCGGCACTCAGCACTCGAAACTCAGCACTCTCTTTCTCCTCCCTCTTTCATCTCAAGCAATTATTTTGTAAATAATATCTTACAGCAGTGCGAGCACTTTAAGCCCTGAGAATCCGAGCCGCTGGTTAACCTTATGACCGTTCACCACTTCATGATCGACGACATTAAAAAAACGCTCTGGGCCACTGCCGATAAACTCCGTGCCAACATGGACGCTGCCGAATACAAGCATATTGTACTCGGCCTCATTTTTGTAAAGTATATCTCCGACTCCTTTCAGACCCACCGCACCGAACTCACACGGCGCCTTTCAGATACCGGCGACGACTACTTCTTCGACAATTCCGATTCCAGCCTCCTGCAGGAAGAGCTGGAAGATCGCGACTACTACAAAGAGGCAAACGTCTTCTGGGTACCGGAACCGGCACGCTGGGAAACCCTTCGTGCGCAGGCAAAGCAGCCCGATATCGGCAAGCGTATCGACGATGCACTTACCCTGATTGAGGCAGAAAACCCGAAGCTCAAAGGCATTCTCGACAAACGCTACGCCCGCGTTCAGCTCCCTGACGGGAAGCTTGGCGAACT
>JABDHL010000045.1 GCA_012972825.1 Chlorobiaceae bacterium | reverse complement strand
TTGGCGTCAGACCTGATTGCAGAATCTGTGGATTTTTGCCTTTAACTTCTTCTGCACTATATCCGGTGAGTTCGGTAAACATCGGGTTGACATAGGCTATAGTACCCTGAGCATCCGTAATCACAACTACTGCCGGGCTTTGTTCTACAGCGGCGCTCAATATTTTGAGCTGATCGATAGCCAGCTTACGATCGGTGATGTCGCTATGCGTACCGAGCATGCGTAATGGTTTGCCATCTGGTGTTCTGGCTAATAATTTACCGCGATCGAGCACCCATACCCAGTGACCGTTTTTATGTTTCATCCGGCATTCGCATTTATAATGCTCTATTTCACCGTTGAAATGTTGTTCCGCAATGGCTGCTGATGCTTTGAAGTCATCAGAGTGTGACAGATCTCTCCAGGTTTGAATGCTCACTGGGGCAAGTTCTTCTCTTGTATATCCTACGATTTCGAACCAGCGTTTATTAAGTATGACTTCACCGGTCTGAACATTCCAATCCCAGGTTCCAAGTTGGGCAGCATCAATGGCTGCTTCGTAGCGTTCCTTACTTTTCAGTATTGCCTGTTCGTATTTTTGACGAATGCGTTCTTGTTTTTTACGATCACTGATATCTCGAATCAAGCCGATCATTCCGGAGATATCCTGATCCTGATAATATTGCAGGTGGATTTCTGCGTCAAAGAGTGAACTGTTTTTTCTCTTTAACTTGACTTCAAAAATTTGTTTCTCTGTTTTTTGCTGCAGGCTGCTGATGAATACCGGTAAAGCTTCAGGGATTTTTTCTTCTGCCATGTAGTCGGTAAAGGGGTGGCCGATGACCTCGCATGGCAGATAGCCGAAAAGTTTCTCAACAACAGGGGAAACATAGGTTAATGTGCCGATGGAGTCGGTAACAATTACCTGATCTGCCATTTGTTCAGTGATGGAACGAAAATTACGCTCACTTTTGAGCAGTGCAATTTCCGCCTGTTCTCTGTTTTCACGGTTTCGCAGCGTCGTGATTCCATAGGCGAGGTTGTCGGCAAGTGCAGTGAGAAGCTTTGTTTCTTCGGTATCAAAGGCATTGGACAGTGCTGAGTATATGGTTATGGCCCCGAAGACCGTATTATCCGTTTTCAACGGTATACTCTGCACTGAGGCATACCCTCGCTCAAGTGCCTGAGATAGCATAGGCTTGAACTTCGGCTCTTTGTGAATATCGCGAATGATGCATGGCTCGCCACTGCAAATAGCCGTGCCGGTAGGACCCTGACCAAGTGAAGAATCTGCCACACTGGCTGACTTGATGTATCCTTCGTCAAAGCCTGCCTGAGCGACAATGCGAACGTTTTTTGATTCGCCTTGTCCGGCATACCCAACCCATGCCATGCGGTAGCCGCCGACTTCAACCATGATGCTGCATATCTTTTGCAGTAACTCCATTTCATTGGTGGTATGAATCAGTGCCTGATTGCAATAATTAGTTGCCTGAAGTGCGCGAGTCAGCCTGTGGAGTTTGGTTTCAGTTTGCTTTTGTTCGGTTATATCGGAAAGAATGACGCGGCATTGCTGACCATTATCGTTGACTGCAGCATCAAGGCGAACGGTATGTGCTGACGGGTCATGGTGGTCTTGAGGGTGCTGTGGGTCAGGAACCATAAGCATAACCTCGCATGATCCGCGCTCTTTCCGGATGAAAACAGCATCGAGCATTGTTTTGAAAAGAGAGAGAGACTGGGGAATGAAAAAATTCTGTACGTTATTATCCCGTAATTGAGTGCGTACAACTCCAAGGATACTGGATGCCATCAGGTTAGCTTCGAGTATCCGGCCATCAGGAGCAAGAGTGAGGTAGCCAACCGGCGCAAAGTCGTAAAGTTCGGTATAGCGTTCGAGACTTTCCGCCATCTTGCTCCGGGAGATAACCAGTTCATCCCGTGACTGCATGAGATCTTCATTCAGCATTTCGAGTTCGACCTGGTATACCTCCAGTTCATGGACCATCCGCATCATGGCGTCTTGTGAAGTGGATTGATCGGGTGTGGTGAGCTGATGGTGCTGCAGGCGCTCTTCAGCAAGGAAACGCAGCTCTGAAGGGGCAACGGGTCTGATACTGTGCTGTTTTTTTACCATGTGGAGAAGATCAATGGTACAACCGAACAGGAATAAAGATGCAACGATAATATTATGATAATATCACTATTGTCCAACAATAAGTCAAAAGTCACATAAAGGATCCTTGAAGCAAAGCTTCGGGGTATATATTCCAGAGAGATTCAAGGTTGATGGGGAGAAAACTCGCAGGTCAATTCGTTCTTCTGATAAAATAATTGAAGTTGAAGTCACTGCATTTTCAGTATTGAGTCTGGACTTTTATTGATGATGCTTAGCGTGCTTGGAACAGAAGTATCCAAGGCTGTCGGACTCGTGAATATGGTAAATCAAGCCGCTCACCTGGAGAGCGGCCTTTTGGAATGATCAATAGTATAAAATATCAGTCTTTCAAAGCTTCTTCCGCCTCAAGCCAGTGATCGACATCTGAGCCGTGCTCACTTCCTTTCAATTCCCAGAGGTAATACGCAGAAAGTCTGATCGCTTCTTCGCTCTGTTCCTGCCCGGATACTTTTCTTTCATCAGTTTCGTTTGATATGATTGCTCTCGTTAATTGGTTTGTCAGTAAGAAAAATCACATGAATCTTACACGCACAACGTCTTGATTTATAACAGAACATTGTACCAATTTCTCAAGCTCCTTACAAGTAAAACTATGTTACATATATGTTAAATCTGATATTACCTAGCTCAGCATGGGCTTATTAATACTTATCTTATATATAAAAAGATATTTGTCTGAACTGCGAATCAATCCGGAGACAAGGCATTGTCATTTGCTCCAGCAACAGTCTTTTTCACCAAACAGGATGTGACGGGCAAAAAGGGACTCTGACGCCATGCATCAAAGACTGCGCAGGAGGTTATCTATTTTGTGACAGGTGAACTTGTCAAGCACAAGGATTCCCGTGATGATTTATAATTAAGCCTTTCACAGCAAATGATTCCATAATAAAACAGGTCATACACAAAAACAGATAAGCGCTCAGCAACAAGTCAAACCGTAATCCTTACCGAAACCAGCCAATAACAAATAGAGCTTCAGCCCCTTTTGCGCCAGCACCTTCAACATCGGCTGAACTTCTTTCGCTGTATGGAATAATGCGTTTACCCGGAATGACGGTTAAAGACCTGCCCACATAGTTCTCAGCAAGCCAAGAAAGCCGGTAAACAAGCAGTGAAGTAGTTGTTTCCCATATTGAGACTGAGAACAAATCACCCGTTGAGAGTTGGTTTTTTTATCAAACTGTTGCGTGAACGCTTCTCTATAGATCAAGGGAAAAGGTAAGAAATAGCAGATTTTGCCTATTTTTTCATTATACAAAATTTTATTGCTTTTCACCCCGGATGAATGCTTTCATCATGTTCAGAACGTTTTATAATAAAATACCTTACTCCAATATTCGCACAGCAGCGAAAGAATCGCACGCCAATACAGAAAACGAAAAACTCCTCCTGGAACTTTGCAGGAGCACTGTTAACCAGGTGCTGCAAATGCTGGGTAGCGGATCAGATGGTCTTGATGACGCCCAGGTAAACAAGAAAACGACAAAGTTCGGCAAAAATGAAATATCACTGGCTAAGCGCCCATCTTTTCTTCAGGATATCGGCCATAGGCTTTCGAGTCCGCTTATAATTCAGCTACTGCTTATTGCCATTGTTTCAGCCGCTATAGGAGAGCTGAAATCAACAGCTATTGTCAGTGCCATGATAGTACTGAGTATAGGCATATCCTATGTACTGGACAAGAGGTCGAGAAATGCAGTAGACTCCCTTGGAAAGCGAGTGCAATCGCATGCAATCGTTATTCGCAACGGAAAGGAGCTGGAAATCTCTCTTGTCAATCTTGTTCCCGGTGACATTGTGCAACTTCAGGCGGGATCGCTTATTCCTGCGGATTTGCGACTGATTTCTGCAAAAGATTTTTTTGTCAGTCAGGCATCGCTGACTGGCGAAACCATGCCTGTAGAAAAAAACGCTCACCCATGCATCGACGAAAACCTTTCGATTCTTGAGTTGAGCAACGCTTGTTTTCAGGGTAGCAGTGTAAGCAGCGGTTCCGCTCGGGCTATCGTGGTAAATACCGGCAGCAGAACATTTTTCGGAGCAATTGCTGAACGACTAAACCAGCAGCGTGACGAAACAAGCTTCGATCGTGGAATCCGCTCATTTACCTGGCTGATGATCAAGTTTATGGTGATTATGGTATCTGCGGTTTTCATGATTGTTGGTTTCAGTAAAGGCAACTGGCTGGAAGCGCTTTTTTTCAGTCTATCAGTGGCCGTTGGGTTAACGCCGGAAATGCTGCCAATGATTGTGACAGCAAATCTTGCTAAAGGTGCGCTGACAATGGCGAAAAAGAAAGTCATTGTTAAAAACCTTTCCGCAATACAAAACTTTGGGGCCATCGATATTCTTTGTACTGACAAGACAGGAACACTTACTCAGGATTGTGTCCTTCTTAAACTTGCTGTTGATGTTATGGGCGTGGAGAGCGAGAATGTTTTGAGATATGCATATCTGAACAGTTTTTTTCAGACCGGATTGCGAAATCTTCTCGACAGGGCCGTACTTGAACATCAGGAGTTCGCTGTTGATGTGAACTGTACATTGGTTGATGAATTGCCTTTTGACTTTCAGCGCAGACGTATGTCTGTCGTGGTTGCCTATGAAGCTGATCATGTACTGATTTGTAAAGGCGCAGTAGAGGAGATCTATTCAAGTTGCGATCGATACCAGATTGATGATGAGGTCTATCCCTTGATCGGTATGATCAAAGATGATCTGTTTGAAGAGGTTGCCAACCTGAATAGCAACGGGTACCGTGTACTTGCCATTGCTTACAATGAGTTCCCCCCAGATAAAACACATTTTTCTCATGAAGAAGAAAAAAATCTGATTCTTCTCGGTTATATCGCCTTTCTTGATCCACCAAAAGATTCAACTGCACAAGCGTTGATCTGCATGAAAGAAGCAGGCGTCAGAGTAAAGATTCTCACGGGCGACAATGCATTGGTAACACGCAAGATATGCCGGGATGTTGGTCTTGCGGTTAACATGGCAGCTACAGGCGATGAACTGGTAAAAATGCGTTCGGATGAGTTTGACAGGAGTGTAGCCGAAGCGGACATCCTTGCTAAACTTTCACCAATGCAGAAGGAACAGGTTGTACAATCCCTTAAAAAGAATGGTCATGTTGTCGGATATATGGGTGACGGGATTAATGATGCTCCAGCTCTTCGGGCCGCAGATGTTGGCATATCGGTCGACACCGCAGTAGATGTAGCGAAGGAATCCGCAGATATTATACTGTTGGAAAAAAGCTTGCTGGTGCTGAATGACGGGATCATGGAAGGACGGCGAGTGTTTGCAAATATAATCAAATATATCCGAATGGGTGCAAGTTCTAATTTCGGAAACATGTTCAGTGTTATTGGCGCAAGCTACCTCTTGCCGTTCCTTCCCATGCTGCCGATTCAAATTCTCCTGAACAATCTCCTCTATGATTTTTCGCAGACAGGTATCCCTGCAGATCGGGTTGATGAAGAACAGATTGCGAAACCGCGTAAATGGGATATCGGCAATATTAAGTGGTTTATGACCTTCATCGGGCCGATCAGTTCCATTTTTGATTATGCTACGTTCGCATTGATGTGGTTTGTTTTCAATTGCCGGTCATTTCTTGACCTGACGGTAAGTTCAGCTGGAAAAACATATGCAGTCCAGCTTTTCCAGACAGGATGGTTTGTTGAATCACTACTGACACAAACTTTAATTGTTCATATCATCAGAACAGGAAAAATACCCTTCCTCCAAAGTCGAGCATCTCCTTCATTATTATTGACCACCCTGACAGTAATCGCTGTTGCTGTATGGCTGCCGTATTCTCCATTTGCCTCGTTGTTCGGTATGGTTCCGTTGCCATTGAGCTATTTTATCTGGATAGCAGGTTTCCTACTTTCATACGGCCTTATCGGACATATCGTTAAATCTTGGTTCTTCAACCGTTTTGGAGGTAACTGATATGTTGAATAGTATTCTGGAGGCAATTGAGCATGGCCGTATGGTTAAATTAACGAGCCATGACAAGAACGATGCTCTGCAGTTTCTTGGAACTATGCTCGAAGCGGTTCCATCAATTCCATCAGGAATCAATATTGTCGAAATCGTGCTGTCCCATGAAAAAACATCAAACACTTCGCTGATAGCAGGATGGGCATGTCCTCATGCAAGAGTTAATTATGACGGGGATTTAAGCTGTACCATAGGATGGAGCATGGAGGGGATTGATTATGGGATACCTGACGAACCTCTGGTACATATGATTATCATGTTTTTCGTGCCTGATAACCAACGGAACGCATATCTCAAGGAGGTATCTGCCCTTGTGAGAGTGTTAAAAAACAATCCTCAGTATCAGGGCCTTGAAACAATACAGGATTTAAATGCCATCCGGAATAACCTTCTTGATATAGCCCACCTTGCAATGAGTGGTGATGCAAAAAATTATCGAGCGCGAATGATCCAGCTTGATACATTAACTAAAGCTGCAGCTACAGGTGGGATGCACGAGGAAGGGATGCAGATCGAAGCTTTGATGGTTGTAGTGGTACCTGACATGAATCCTGTTGTTCTGACCCAGAATATCGAACTTTCCAGGCTTGCAGAAAAAGATATAAACCTGATAACAGTCATCTCCAAAGGGAACAATTATCTATTAAATGACTGGCATATTGTACGAAGAAACACCACAAGCTATACAGGTGAAAAATTCATTCACGATTGCCTTGCCATAAAACTTGTAAGCGCTCCACAGTAATTGATTCTGTATTCAAGTCCTGAACTCAACAACCCGAAACGCTCCGGAAGCGGCAATGTATTTAAAATATTTTTGTTGTGTACTCTCTGATGTGACTATATTCTGAGGAAAGGGTTGCATAAATATCGCGTCTTGTCAGCTGAACTTAACTGCTTTTAATGTAGTATTTTGCGGTATTTTTTACCCACTTTTCTGTTGTTTGTCGAATAGTTCAGGCTATATCTGACATGCAAACTATTACAAAAAAACGACCCATAATGTTTCCCCTCGTTTATGAAATCAACACAAGAGTCTGGCTGAAAAAACTTAGTAAATACCATAACCATCCAATAACCCTCGGCAATATTCCCGATGAGGAGTTCACCTTCTTTTCAAACTGCGGTTTTGATTTGATATGGCTGATGGGAGTATGGGAACCAAGTCAGTACAGCAATGCAATTGCAACTTCTCACCCTGGTCTTCGAAGCTTAATCCTTGAACATATTCCACAGGCACAGCCCGACGATATAGCATCATCTCCTTATTCAATCAACTCATATACGGTCAACAAATCGTTAGGCGGCAAAGACGAACTTTTTGTATTCCGCAAAAAGCTCAATTCGTACGGCATAAAACTTATGCTCGACTTTATACCCAATCATCTTGCCCTTGACAACACACTGCTGCCTGACCACCCTGAGTTCTTTATTCCAGTATCGAAAAACGAACAAAGTCACGACCTGGAATCAGCCTTCGAATACACCCGGGGACAATATCTCGCCTACGGCAAAGATCCTAATTTTGCCCCCTGGACAGACACCCTCCAGCTTAATTACGCAAAACCTGAAACACACCGGATGATGACTGATAACCTTTTAAGTATCAGTTCACTCTGCGATGCTGTCAGATGCGGGGGTGCAATGCTGATTCTTAAAAACGTTTTCAATACCACATGGAGCAGCCTCGGGGGTACCAAAAAAAAAGAGTTCTGGGCCGACGCTATTGCCGAAGTGAAACACCAGCACCCCGACTTTCTCTTTCTTGCCGAATCCTACTGGAACAAGGAGTGGGAACTCCAGCAACTGGGATTTGACTTTACCTATGACAAACCTTTTTACGACCATATCTGCAGTTCCCCCGTTAATGGAGACGAACTTACAGGACATTTGGCAGAGCAATGGGATTACCAGAAACATCTCTGCCGCTTTCTCGAAAACCATGACGAACCAAGGGCTGCAGAAAAAATCGGTCTTAACAACAAAGCTGCTGCACTTATACTTCTGGCAACCCCGGGCATGCACCTCATCCATCAGGACCAGATGGATGGCTTCCGACTGAAAATCCCTGTACAGCTTATCACCCAGGCTCCCGAACCATGCGACAAAGATCTCGCGGAACTCTATAAAAAACTTTTTATTCTTCAGAAAAACCAGGTCTTTCAAGAAGGTAAAATCGAACTGCTCGACGTAAGCACGGCTCACCATTCATCTTGTTTCGGATTTCATCGGTTTACAACAGAAAAACATGCCTTTGTGCTCGCCAATTTCAGCGCTTCAGCCAAAGCAATAGAGTTCCGGCATCCTGCACTTGAACAGGTTGCTGCCGGACAACTGAACATCCTCAGTACCGCTGCCGAAAATAAAAAAGATGATTTTCTTTATACTGGCCAGATAATTCAGCTGAGCCTCGCTCCTCATGAAGGGGTGGTCATAACCTTCTGAATTAGAATAATCACACGACGTTTCAACCCATCCAATACTTCATAAAAAACATCAAGATTCAAACAAAAAACTCATTGAAATCATCGATATTTCAGACGAAGCAGCCAAGGCTGCATCCTTCAGTATTTGATATCCGGAATCTCTGTTTGCATCATGGAAACTAATGCTCATTATAGCTTCGTTCTATAGATGCGTTTTTAAAAGTTTCATCCAGGCCGTGCTTTTCTGCTTCATCGTAAAGGAGTTGTATGAGATTGTTCCACTCCAATGAGCTGAGGTTGTTATCGTAATCCGTTTGTAAGTGCAGGGTGTAAAAGGCTGAGTTGTCTTCTCTGATGCCTATGTCTTGAAGACGGTAAACAATTTCGTTCCAGATGCCCTTTTTCATAATCGGTTCGTTTTGGGGCGGAATGCTGCTCTTTTAATACTCTCATCCATATCTGACGGTGAAGTCCTGTAAGGGTAACCTATGATCCAATGCATCACAGTTCGAAGGGCATAAGATGATCCTTTGTTTATGGTGAAACGTAAGTCACATCGTTTGAAATTGCCTATTATTCAGCTGTTATCTTATCATGTTCATAGTTACCTAACGAGCTCCCTTCAAGATTGGTGTTATTCAAGTCGGCGCCATTCAGGTTTGCTCCTATAAGATTAGCCAGGCTGAGGTCTGCATCGGTGAGGACAGCATCAGTGAGGTCAGCCTCAGTGAGGTCGACACCATGAAGGTTCGCTTTTTTGAAGTTCGCTTTTTTGAGGCTTGCCCCGAAAAGGCTTGCATACTGGAGGTTGGCTCTCATAAGATTAGCCTCATTGAGGTTTGTCCAGTGGAGACTGGCCTTGTGGAGGTTTGCATCCGTGAGTTGTGCCCTCTGGAGATCAGCCTCAATAAAGTCTGCCCCATGGAGAATAGCCCCCTTAAGGATGGCATCGGAGAGATTTGCTTCAATGAGGTATGCTCCCCGAAGGTTTGCCTGAGTGAGGATGGATCTGGAGAGATCTGCCCTATGGAGGCATGCTGCATCGAGATTTGCCTCAGTACATTTTGCATCGCTTAAGTTGGCTTTAATCAGGCTTGCCCTGTGGAGGATAGCCCTGCGGAGGTTTGCGCCACTGAGGTCTGCCCTGTAGAAGTTTGCACCGCTGAGGTTGGCCTCGATAAGGTTCGCCCCGCGAAGGTCAGCATTGCAGAGATTGGCTCCGTGGAGACATGCCCGACTGAGGTCTACTCCTCTCAGGTCCACCTCAAATCCAGGATTTGCCCTGCGGGTTTCGTTCCACTCTGTCAGTGACCTGAGAAGCATTTCTTTGTCCAACATAGCTGTATCTCCCAATTGGTAAGCCTTTTTTTGTATTATCTGTTCCGTTTTCGTGTTTATGCTCTGTTACGTTGTTACGTTTGAGGGCTGGCTTTACTTTATATACAGGTGAACCTACGCGGGTTGTCAATAGTTCAGGATGGCATGCATTAAAATCCTTTAATATCTTATTTTCTTTCCTGATGCGTCAACCGGAAGCTTGCAATAAAAGATGAGTGATTTCATACACCCTTATTGAAAAGCAGGATGAAAATAATTTTCTCAATCTTTCATCCACTCTTCCGCCTCAAGCCAGTGTTCAACATCCGAGCCGTGCTCTCTTCACTTCAATTCCCAGAAGTAAAAATACTTCGCTTTCATCCGTTTCGTTTGACATGATTGCTCTCGTTCATTGGTTTGTCAGTAAGGATAATCACATGAATCGTATCCGCACAACCTCTTGATGAATAACATTACAGTGTACTCATTACTCAAGCCTCTGACAACTGAAACTATGTTACATATACGTTAAATCTGATATTGCCTCTCTGAGCATGGGGTCATTAATACTTATTTATATATAAAAGATATTTTTTTGACCTGCGAATCAATCCGGAGACAAGGTATTGTCATTTGCTCCATAAACAGTCTTTTTCACCAATAGGGATGTGACGGGCGAAAACGGACTCTGGACTCCTGCGTTGCTTGAGTTGCTGGATTTTGAGTCGAGGGTTATGCTTGCCGGGAAGATGACTGAAGAAGGTTAGCGGAGATTTTATCTGTGCAGATAATGCCATGCCTTGTACTGAAAAGCAGGTTCGATCGACTTGCCTGATAAAAGGAGTCATTTTAACAGATTAGATCATCTTTTCCATGTACCATTAACTTTTTTAAAAACTGAAGATAATAATTTCCTTGTATCCATATACATATTCATATCCTCAGAATCTCGCGGCCCCGCAATATTTAAAATTGTGCCATCAACTTTAGAAAACCAATTAGAAATTGTATCAACAGCCTCAAAAAATGATAATGATGACAGGTTTATTAGTAAATATGGTTTTTTATTAATAATTGCTTTTTGACGCGTATACTCTGTTCCTCCCATGAGCAGATTTCTGTAAATAATAAGCGTGGCATCAGCATCTCTGACATTCCATTCAGTACGCTGTTTGACATCTGACGAAGGTGTTTCCTGAATATTATAATCTGAGTTTATTATCTTATTGTATTCATTAAGCATACCTTTGGGAACCCAACCGCCGGCAGGAATACCAAATTCAATAGCTACGTCAAGAGCTGCGCTGTCTACGCCTGTCTGCCCTCCAGACACGATTTTTTTTATGTTCATAAACCTGTAACTCAAAACATTTTCATGAGTTATTGCATTAAACCACATCATAATACTTTATAACAGATATGTCATTCTCAATATAGTCAACATCCTGTCAATTCAGTCCTGATACACCGCAGGATCCGGCGAGTCGATCATGGGATTGAGACGAACCGCCAGAGAGAAAAGATAGGGATAATCCTCCCTGAGATGCTGCATATAGAGTACCCATTCACGGATCAGATGACCGAAAACCCGCTTTATATCGCCATTGATGTGTTCTTTGTCGCTCGGAGGAAGACGATCGAACGACTCCCGGGCCCCGAGCTCTTCAACAATATGAAACGTTGCCCAGAGCAGGTCAGTAAAATTTTCATGCTCAAGCAGATTCTGGTTTTCCAGCAGGCTCAGGAGGAAGCTCCGTTTTCCGACCATGAACTGCTTCAGGCCTGGGAGGGCGTCACTATCGATGCTGATCCTCGGGTTGCTTCGGCGCAGATACTCGAGCGCTGCGTCAAAATCCTGTTTTTTCCATGATCCGGTCATATGCAGGCGGTTTTTCAGCTCCTCGCTTCCGACAACGTGTTCCGACAACTCTTTCAGCAGGCGGTTGCCGAATTCACTGAAAAAGACGCCGATGACCATGTTCAGTTTTCTCATTACCGACTGGCGCTCCCTTTCCCTGAGCACCCTTTCAAAGAGAAGCGTGACGACGATGATGTAAATGGGCAGGAAGGCGAGATTGCCGAGAAAGCTGGCTGATATTTCCCTCAGATTGCCGAAAATACTGAAATCAATACCATAAAGGGCAAGCGAAATGGTGAAAAGGGCGGAAACCGTCCACACCTTGTTCATAAACAGTTTATTAAACCTAAACTGAGCTATTCGAAAAACGGTACCTCTTTCAAGGACAGAAATACAAAAAAGAAAGGCAACAAAGCAAAATTATAGCTTTACAGCTTTCA